>MKTD01000025.1 GCA_001898165.1 Bacteroidia bacterium 43-41 | reverse complement strand
ATCACCTACATGTTCAACAACTACAAGAAGAAATACCGTGGCGAAAGTGCGGCGCAGGACGACATAAACCGGTTTTAATCCTGTAGACGAAATATTATTGGACGATAACGGAACCTATATCCTCAACCCGGCATATGCAATGAAAAACGACCCACGCCGGGTTGTTGTTTTTTCCGGGTTAGGGAGAAATAGTTTAAGTGCCCGCAATTGGGAGAGTTTTTTGCATCCCTTACATGCAAAGATATTCAGTTTTTTTACATTCAATAGGCCATTAAATACCACCATTTCCTTATTGAGTCGATATCTGGATCGTGATGAACCGACGGTGAGGAAAATCGTTTTTCCCTTTATCGAAAATCCACTCTCTGTTTATACTAGATACAAAGAAGATAAGGTATTCAATATTGTATTAAGCTAATATATAATCATTTAATAGAAAAATCATGAAAGGAATCATTGTTCTATTTTTTATTGGGTTTATAAGTTATAATAATTAAGTAGGTCGGCGGGGTTACCCCCGCTTTCCCCTTTAAGAACCGTACGTGCGGGTTTCCTCGCATACGGCTCAAGTGTTACAAAATTTAATTCTCACAAAATTAAACCGGTTCGTTGGCTATTGCAAGCCAAAGTCCGATAAAGTTACACACTACGTGCAGCGAACCGCAGCCTTGCGGACTGCCTGTCTTCAAAATAACCATGCCACAGCGCATCAAACGGATTTGCGTCCATTTTGATTTTCAGGTGCCGGATGATTGGGATGTCGGCCAGTTTCCTTAATGTAAAGGTATTCCAGCTCCCGTCCTGCTCAACCGTTTCGGTAAATATCCACTTTCGATTCTTGTCCGTGTGGAAATATTTATCCCTTACCCATTTGCGGGACTTGTTGGCATGTCGCCTGATTGCCCACCGTTTCAACTGTAAGAACAGCACGTGGTCGATTGAGGCAAACACCTCTTTGGATGCCACATGCCTGAAATAATTTCCCCATCCCGTGATTACAGGGTTAAGTTCTTCAATCAACCGGCCTTGCGTTGCCGCCTTGTTGCTGAAGATTATTTCGTGCAGCCTTCCGGTTATCTTCTTGCGGCTCTTCATCGAGGGTCTAATCAATAGTTTCCCGTTGTACTTCCGGACATTGAACCCCAGAAAGTCGAAGCCGTCCCCGATATGGGTAATCAGCGTTTTCTCCACGGAGAGTGACAACCCTCTTTGTGCAAGAAAGTCTGTTAAAAGGGGTTTTATCTCTTCGAGCAACCCTTTGCTTTCTGCCGTGACCACAAAGTCATCCGCATATCGTATCAGGTTTACTTTCGGGACATAAAATTTCCCTTTCCCGAGGTAGCGTTTCTGATACCGCTCCCCGAGCATCCTTTCCATTCCGTCCAGGGTCGCATTGGCCAGAGCGGGCGAGATGATACCGCCCTGTGGCGTTCCTTCCCTTGTCGGGGTAAGTATCTTGTTAAATATTACCCCCGCTTTAAGCCACTTGCCGAGTATTGTCTTGTCGATTTGTACATTATCTGCAAGCCACTCATGGCTTATGTGGTCGAAACACCCCTTGATGTCTCCCTCCAATATCCATTGCGGGGAGCACTTCCTGCTCAGCAACCTGTGCAGGGCATCCATGGCATCTGCCGTACTGCGTTTCTTTCGGAAACCATACGAGTTGCCGTCAGCCATTGTCTCGGTTACCGGTTCGAGAGCCATCAGGTATAATGCCTGCATCGCCCTGTCTTGCATGGTTGGAATCCCCAGCGGACGTTTTTTGCCGTTACTCTTTTCAATGAACACTCTTTTGAGAGGTTTGGGTCTGTATCCCCTACGCTTAAGGGATTTTATCGCCTTCAGTTTTGAAGCGGGAGTAGTCCATCTGACCTTATCTACTCCGGCGGTTCGTTTTCCTTTATTGGATGTCACCCTTTTCACGGCTAAAGCCTTAGCCTCGAAAGAGGTGACCAGAAGATGTTGCAGGGCTTTCACCCTGTCCCACCGTCTCTCTTTTTGAGCCTTTACAATCCTTGCCTGGAGCTTCCTCACCCGGCGCTCGCATTTTTTCCAGTTTATGGCTGTCCATCCTGCTGCTGCCGCGTGTGAAGATGCACACTTCGTTTCCACTCCGCCCCTTTGCTGTTTCTTCATCCTGAAAGTTCTCCGGCTTTCCTGTAACGTAACACCCTGCGGAAGTCTGCCTGTTTTCACGGCAGGATAATGTTTCAATCCCTATCTTCCCCGCTACAGGGAAGCATTCGCTTTTTCCGCAATCTCATACCCTCACCCCCGTCGGCTTTCCTTACGGTTGGCTTTCCCGTTTGCATGGGAGGAATAAGGGCTTACCAAGTTCCGGTTAAATAACAACCCGCGGGTTAGAACCCACCCTTCTACCGGCAGCGCTTCGTCCGTGTAACCTTGAAAAACAGAAAGTTATCCGGCTGCCCACCTTTTGGTCAAGGCTTATCAACATCTTTAGCCTTTCGTTTGTAACGATAGTGCAGTGGTTCACATATGTTGTCCATACCGCAGAGCCTTGCCCCTTAACCGCCTGATGTTGGCGGTAGTTGTATCCCCTCACGGTTCGCTCTCCTGTTGTTCACAGGGACTTTGTCAAGGAAGCTTCACACCACGGGATTACTCCTGCCGCATGTTCCTTTAGGCTACTATTAACGGAATAATAGGTTCAGTCTCGCTCGCTGAACAATTACTTAATCGACTTCTTGTCGCACCTTTTTCTCAAACTTACAAAGGTATCGTATATGATGAAAATAGTATGCCGTTGCCTTATGCTAATGTAGCTTTGATGACAAAAGATTCATTATTGTTAACCGGAGGGACAACCAACCTTGATGGATATTTTGAAATCTCTTATGACAAACAAGATGTTTATTTGCTTAAATTTTCTTATATCGGATATAAGACAATTTATCAAAAAGCAAGTAGTTCTGAGAGGTTAATGGTTAAGCTTGATGCAGATGAAAAGGTTCTTTCTGAGATTGTAGTATCGGCGCAAAAAAAAATTTATAAAGTTGAAGGAGGCACAATTAGTGCAAATGTCAAAAACACGTATCTAACTAATATAACATCAACTCGCAGTTTGATTTCTGAATTACCACTAATAAGCGAACAAAATGGAGTATTAATGGTTTTTGGAAAGGGAACCCCTATTATCTTAATAAATGGGAGACAGATTCGTAATCGGAGTGAATTGGACCAATTGTCTCCAAAAGATATTGATAAAATTGAACTTGTAACCAATCCTGGCGCCGAGTATGACGCAAGTGTAGGTGCTATTATTAAAATTTTCACCATGCGTAAAGAGGGCGATGGCATTAGTTTTAACTTTATAACAAAACAGGGAACGGGAAAGTATTATTTGGGGGAAGAACAAATTTCAGCGAACTACCATATGGGGAAATTCGATTTTTCTGCAGGAATAGGCAATAATCACGAAAAAACATTCATTACAAGTAATTCAACACAAACATTTCAAAATAACAACACAGGATACAAATATATTTATGAAACAACAACTATACCCGGGTCAAATTTGTTAACCCCTGAATTTGGCATTAATTATACTTCAAAAAGAAGCTCTTTCGGCGTAAAATATATGGGTACTGTCGATAAAGGTATATCTAATGTTGCAAATAATATTTCCACCGCACTTGCAGGTGGAGTAGAATTACTTCATCAAAAAAGAAAGACAGATTCCCAAACACGACACAATAGATTTAATGCTTTTCATAATTTTATATTTAATGACAAAGTCTCATGGTTTACGACTACTGATTATGCGTTAGGAAATATTGCTAATGATAATGCGATTTCAACTAATAACTCTAACAACCCATTATTGACTGAAAGCCAAAGTGATTATTCATTATTTTATGTGAAATCGAATGTTAATTATCTTGTTAACAAAGGATCGGTTCTGTTGGGCGGAGAATTCAGTAACACAAAAAATGACCAATCCTACAAAATAAACAATGAATCTTCAACTCACCTTAACAGTGTCTCAAATCATTCAATCCAGAACAGGACAGGATTATTTATTAATTACAGAAACTACTTTAAGAATTATTCTTATAGCTTTGGTCTTCGATACGAATATATAGATTTAAGATATTACACAAATGGAATATTAGACAAAGAATCATCCGTTAGGTACAATAAATTATTTCCCAATATTATGCTTTCATATCAGAATAAAGAGTCTCAATTTATATCTTCGTTGAGTTATGAGTCGAAAGTTCGTTATCCCTCCTATTTTGAAATGAGAAGTAACATTCAATACGATTCTCCATACTTGTATGAATCAGGAAATCCAAGCCTTAAACCCATTCAGATTAATAATTTTACTACTTTGATTTCCTATAAAAATATTCAGTCAATTATTTCATGCAATTTATATAATAATCTAATCATCAGAAGTCTCCTTCCTTATGAAGATAAAGATATATTAATTTTCAAACCAATTAACGTAGACAATTCTTCCCAGCTACAAGTTTTATTTGCTTATTCTCCCCAAATTAAGATGTGGCGTCCCAGATTAGAAGTAGGAATGATAAAACAATGGTTGAAAACAGGTAACCCATTCATGGAGTATGAAAATCCGATCTATTTGATTAGGTGGAAAAACGCACTGAACTTTAAGGACAATTGGCTCTTTCGTCTTAACATGGATTATCGAACACGAGGTCATTATGAAACAGTGTTGGGTGATAACAATTGGTCATTGAATTTTGGTCTTTCAAAATCTTTTTTGAATAATAATTTATTGATTGAACTGACTGCGGATGATATTTTTAATACTCGGAGAGAACGGTATTGGATTATAGAGAATAATGCAAACCTGGACACTAATAAAAAGGTAGATTCGAGAAGATTTTTATTAACATTAACCTGTCGACTAAATAGTTTCAAGAAGAGTAAGGTCTTTGAAACGATTGATGAATTGAATCGATTGAAGTAAAAAAAACATTTATCTTCGCCAAATTTTTTGATGAAATGTTGGTTGCGACTTAAATCCTGTCCGGATTTCAACCACATTTCTGTTCTACACAGCGAGTTGACGCATCGCTATTTATCCAGTTCAGAACCGTTTATTTTCTCAGAATCTTTTCCATTGCCTTGCCTTTTGCCAACTCATCCACCAACTTATCCAAATACCGAACCTGTCGGGTCAGGGGATTTTCTATTTCTTCCACGCGATAACCGCAGATTACCCCTGTGATGAGATGCGTATTGGGATTGAATGTTGCATACCCGAAGAACGTTTCAAAAGTTACGTTTTCTTTTATTAGCTCTTCAATTTTATTATCGTCGAAGCCTGTTAGCCACGTGATGACTTGGTGCAGTTCATCTTTTGTACGGCCCTTCTTTTCCACTTTCGCAAGATACATCGGATAGACCGAGGCAAAGGTTATTGCAGCGAAGCGCTGATTATGTGTGCTTGACTTGTTCATAAATTTATCAATTTGATTATTCACCGACTCTTTAACCTTACCACTTCAAAGTAGTCCGTCATGCCCTGCCAATAATTTATAGCCTGTTTTCATGATACAAAAGTAAAACATTTAGAATCTCTCCACAAGTAAATCTTTTGGTACAAAACCCGAACTCTTTCTTAAAGGATCTAAGGAGGTTGAATCAATTGAAAGACAATAGTGCCATTTAAGTCTGTTTCAAATGAAATAATAAATTTCTTACTGAAACACACACAAGAATATAATGCTAATTAATGTAAAAGCCTTATTTTTGCGTGTAAAGACAAAAGTGATGGAGGTAAGTATTATTGATCGGTTTCATAAAAATGGTGGTTACCTCACCCGAAAAGACAGGGATTTGATGAAATTGATGTGTTACGCCAAAGACATGCGTATCGGCAACATTATGCAAACGTATAACAATACAGCTATGACAAGAGAACGATAAAGAATATAGAAAAATCCATTCGTTCGCGCTCGTTTAATCATGACGAATCGAGTTCGACCATCTTCTCTACTAATAACCGTAACGACCATCTGGAATGCCCTTCGGGTGGTTCACTGCAGCATAATGTTCCAAGACGGGCTCCAGGTCACCATCTATTTTTCCTGTCGTACATCTGCCGTAAAAACGCTGCTGACGAATATCCGGGATGAAAAAATGAAGGGTAAAAAGTATAAGATAGAAGTGGCCAGAGGTGTTATTAAAAGGGTTGAATAGTGAGAACACACTCCGTGCATCACCATTTCGTAAACTATTCATTGGATTAATTTCAATGTTCAGTTCACAAAAATAAATAATGATTAGGCCAAACTCACGTTATGATAATAAGTTACACAAGTTCTACAGACAATCCAAGGGCATCTACTATCTTATAGAAAGTGGATACTTTCGGTTCTGTTTTTCCCGTTTCAACACGCGATATATAAGATTTATTCGTCCCTATTTTTACGGCAAGTTCTGCTTGTGTCATAGAAGCTTTCTTCCTGGCCTCTTCTATAATCTGCCCCGTGAAAAAAGCGTATGCCCTGCTTTCGGCCGCCGCTCTTTTGGGAGTACCTTCTACACCGAATAAAGCATCAAGCTGTGCATCTACATCAAATAGTTCTTCTTTTTTCTTCATAATAATCCTCCATCAATTTATATGCTTTTTCTATTTCCTTTCTTGGGGTTTTCTGTGTCTTTTTTCGAAAACAATTAAAAAGGACTACAATATTACCCTCATCAAAACAGAAAAAAAATCTGTAATTATTTCCCTGCCACTCTATACGCAGTTCAAAAAGGCCACTACCTATAAATTTTACATACTTTGCCGGAAGCCTGTCCTGCGTTTTCAGTAAAAGCATTCCGTACAAAACTTTTTCCTGAGTACCTTTATCAAGGCTATCGAAAAGCGCTTTGTAATAATGACGGTAGGCCTTAATACTGCGTTTCATGTTGCAAATATATAAAAAGTTTATCAGTTGAGCAACTTTTGTTGCAAAAAAACAGAGCTGTTCACGAAAAAATGATATCAGAGTATTGACGAATTATTAAAGACACAGGAAGTTAAAAAGAGAAAGAGGGGATCTCGCAATGAATGAAATAAAAGTCATCGAACGGGCGATTGGCTACGACTCCCGACTCTCTTTGTGCGTTTGAATACGACTCCACTTACCTGCTGTCCGGCACGTCAATCTCTCCGTTTTATCTTCCTCCCAAATCAGAAGTTTTTATAGCCAAACGTACTCCATTCAAAGGAGGTTTTGGAGTGTTTGGCGACAGTCTGCCCGATGGTTGGGGAAGTCTCATCCTGGATAGATATCTAAAGAGAAAAAGTACTGATCCGAATAAGTTCACTTATCGGAGAGAATAAGATTTAGAGTTTTTCAATTTTTTTAGATCTTAATAAGCTTAGAAGCCGCTTATATAAAGTAAAAGCCGCTATTAAGGCGGATCACATTATGTGAATAAAATATCTTATTACCAGCGCCTTAAAGAATGATTTCTTTTTCAATCACATAGTCTAACTAAATTGTAGGTAAGTTAGATTATATAATGCATAGAACTTTCATCTCATTTTAACAATTGTATTATGCGGTGAGATTTTCATTCTATGCAAATCTATTTCATGAAACAGAGAAACTCTCCGCATGATGCATCATAATTTTATGATCGTGAAAAGAATAGCGGAAAAACTTCGATCTCTCCGACTGGAAAGGAATCTTTCGTAACAGTATGTTGCAGATTCTCTCAATGTTTCTGTTGCAACCATTTTGAGGACAGAGAATAATCCGGCAGAAGCAAAATTGTCTCATTTGTTTCGCTTGGCAGAATTTTATTATGTTACTTTTACTGAAAAACACACAAAAATATAATGCTATTTAAAATAAAAGCCTTATTTTTGTGTGTAAAGACAAAAGCGATGGAAACAAATATTATTGAACGGTTTCATAAAAATGGTGGCTATCTCACTCGAAAAGAGATACGCACGGAGAAACAGCTTTATCAGCTGCGCCGCTTGACAGAAGAAAAAATTGTGAAACGAATTAAGCCCGGTGTGTTTTTTTTGGAAGAGGCAACAGCGTCAAAAATAATGATTGATGTAGAACGTATTGTTCCGGAGGGTGTATTGTGTTATTATTCGGCATGGTTCCATTACGGACTGACGACGCAGATACCGCAGCAATACCATATAGCAGTCGTCAAAAACCGCCGCGTTAAACTGCCCGTTTTTCCGCCTGTTCAATTGCATTACTGGCAGGAAAAATATGTATTGCTTGGTAAAGAGTATCGGATCATTGAAAATCTTCGGGTCCCGATTTTCGATTTGGAAAAATCAGTATGCGATGCTGTAAAGTTCCGCAATAAAATAGGGATGGATGTTTGCGCTGAAATCTTGCAGAATTATCTTGCCCGGAAAGACAGGGATTTGACGAAATTGATGCGTTACGCCAAAGACATGCGTATCGGCAACATTATGCAAACGTATGTAACAATACAACTATGACAAAGAGAACAATAAAAAATATAGAGAAATCCATTCGTTCACGCTTGTTTAATCTTGCTGAACATCAGCAATTGAGTTATCAGATGCTCATTATCCGTTATGCACACGAACGTTTGTTGTACCGTTTGTCACGAAGCGTTTATCGGGAACGGTTTTATCTTAAAGGAGGTGTTTTGCTTTACGCTTTTGACCGAGATAATGCGCGTCCTACTGTGGATATAGATTTTTCCGGCAACCGGATAGGTAATGACATAGCACAAATTAAATCCGTTTTTACAGAAATTTGTCAAATAAACGATGCCCCTGATGGCATCCGTTTTGATATGGCTGAAATACAGGCGGCAGAAATTAAACCACCACCCCCAAAGGAGGTGGATTTGGTAAAAAGATGAAGGCATAGCCTTCAAACGGGGTCTTTGAAATGTAGTTGGGTTAG
>MKTD01000024.1 GCA_001898165.1 Bacteroidia bacterium 43-41 | reverse complement strand
GTCGTCACGCAACAAAAAAGCTTATAACTTGCTAAATTATAACGATTTCAAAGAACGAAAATTAATTTTTAGTGGACACTAATGATTATTTTTTGGTAGGGTATAATAACCTTTGTGCGGTATATATACATATAGCAGAAATGTCGTTTCTATTATATGGAGTAAATTACAGGTAATTTTAAAGCCTATGAATGATTCTATCGTAAAAATATTAGAAGGAAGAGGTATAAAACCCACATCCATACGTATTTTGGTATTCAGTGAAATGTTGAAGTTTGACAGGGCATTCAGTCTGGGTGATTTGGAAAAGGTATTGTTGAGTATTGATAAATCAACCATTTCCCGCACTATCCACCTGTTTAATGACAAACTACTGATTCATAAATTTGATGACGGATCAGGCTCGATAAAATATTCGATTTGTCAAGAGAATTGTGATTGTGATGCGAATGATTACCATTTACATTTTTATTGCAATTATTGTAAGCGGGCATTTTGTCTGGAAAGCGTTCATGCTCCTAAAATCAAACTACCTGATGATATGGAAATCGAAGGTATAAATTTTGTAATAAAAGGCTATTGCGGGAAATGTGATAAAATTGCAACTTAGCTGCATGGTTTTTTGTCATATCTTTGCACAGATAAATAAAAAATTAGTGAAAAAATATATTTCCATATCGTTTGTTGCATTGTCAAGTTTAGTATTACTATTACTTGCCATAGTGCCTCATCATCATCACGAAGGATTGGTGTGCATCGTTATGGAAATATGTGAGCAGGATAATCAGGTAAATGACAAACATACAGACCACAAAGAATTACCTGATGAACATGAACAATCATGTATTGCTGAATCCGAGTATACTGCTCCTAAAGTTGATGAAGCAAGATGCAAGATAGCTTCTTGCCAAAATCATGATTTTACCCATTTATTCCCAATCTTCTTTTTAGCTGCGGATGTCTTAACTTTCGACACGGGAGTTTCACTCTCCTACTTTAAGTACGGAGAGTATATCCTATTCTATAAATCCGCAGAGGCAAACCAATTTCACGGTTTGCGGGCACCTCCTTTTTCATTTTGCTAAAGAATTTGGCTTATAACTTATAAGTCAGATTGCTTTGTACAGTTCAACATGTTCAAAGCATGATTTATTGGTATATATCAATACTCATTCAAATCAATATTTTTCACAGGGAGTAAGGCTTGTCAGACTTTGCTACTTCCACAATTAAAATAATTAGCAAAATGAAAACGTACATAATAGGTTTATTTGTTGTTATCGCAATAATATTTACCGGATGCAACTCCGGTCAAAAAAAAGACAATCAAAATTCACGGGATAAACATGAGCATGTAGATGGTGACGGACACGACCATTCAAATGAAAAAGACCACGATCATTCGGACGATGATGGGCATGACCATGCCAAAGATGGTAATCATTCCGAAGATGATGGGCACGGTCATGGAAAAGAAAGTGGAAGCATAGAAGAAATTGTCTTTTCCAAAGAGCAGGCAAAATTAGTCGGGCTTACTACTGAAGCTGTTTCTCCCGGAACTTTTTATCAAGCAATTAAAACAAGCGGTCAGATACAGGCATCACAAGGGAATGAAGTTGTCATTGCAGCAACGTCCAATGGGATTGTATCTTTTACAAATCCCTCAATCACTGATGGTACTGCAATAAATGCAGGTCAATCGGTTGTTACTATATCTGCTAAAAAACTATTAGAGGGAGATCCGGCAGCTAAAGCAAAAATCGCCTACGACATTGCCCTTAAAGAATACCAAAGGGCAGAAGGTCTTGTAAAAGATCAGATTATTTCGGCGAAAGATTTTGAACAGTCTAAACTTCGTTATGAAACTGCAAAAACTGCATACGAAGCGCAGGCTTCCAATATTACAGCATCAGGTATAAGCGTAACCTCCCCTATCAGCGGATATATAAAAAACAGATTGGTTGCACAGGGAGAATATGTTTCTGTCGGTCAACCGATAGCTACTGTTTCACAGAATAAGCGTTTGCAGTTAAGAGCAGAAGTATCGGAAAATAATTTCAAGATGCTGAAAACCATAAGCAGTGCCAATTTTAAGCCTGCTTATGATAATGTTGTTTATAAACTTTCCGATTTGAACGGACGTTTATTGTCATATGGTAAATCATCGGGAGAGCAGACGTTCTATATTCCGGTAACATTTGAATTTGACAATATCGGCGATATTATACCGGGTGCATTTACAGAAGTTTACCTGTTATCAAGCCCACAAGAAAATATAATCTCTGTTCCCGTATCTTCTGTAACGGAAGAACAGGGCTTGAACTTCGTTTATTTAAGACTGGACGAAGAAGGATATAAGAAACAGGAAGTAATACTTGGTCAAAATAATGGTGAAAGGGTACAAATACTTTCAGGACTGAAAAAAGGCGATGAAGTAGTTGTAAAAGGTGTCTATCAGGTAAAACTGGCTGCCACTTCATCAGTAATGCCTGAAGGACATTCACATTAACCCTTAACACGAATTATTATGTTGAACAAAATAATTAAATTCTCGCTAAACAACCGGATGGTTGTTTTAGTGGCATCCGTATTATTAATGTTGGCAGGAACTTATACTGCCGTTAATATGGAAGTCGATGTATTCCCGGATTTGAATGCACCGACAGTCGTTGTGATGACAGAAGCAAAGGGTATGGCACCCGAAGAAGTTGAACGTTTGGTAAGTTTTCCTGTTGAAACAGCATTGAACGGAGCGACAGATGTGCGCCGTGTGCGTTCATCTTCTACCACAGGATTTTCCATTGTATGGGTTGAATTTAATTGGGGAACGGACATCTATCGAGCCAGACAGATTGTGTCTGAAAAATTATCCGTAGTAAAAGATGATTTGCCCTCCAATGTTGGTAATCCGACATTAGGGCCACAGTCATCCATTTTGGGAGAATTAATGATAATCGGTCTTACTGCAGATTCCACTTCATTACAGGACTTACGAACATTAGCAGACTGGACAATCCGCCCCCGTTTATTATCGACAGGCGGTGTAGCACAAGTTACTGTAATAGGAGGTGAAATTAAGGAGTATCAGATTTTACTTAACCCTGAAAAGATGAAACACTACGGAATCGGGTTGAATGAAGTGATAGAAGTAGTTACTGAAATGAATCAGAATGCCGCCGGAGGTGTTTTGTATGAATATGGAAACGAGTATATCATACGTGGGGTACTTTCTACCAATAAGGTTTCAGCATTAGGTAAAGCAGTCATCAAAACCGTTAATGATATTCCCATACTTTTGGAAAACATAGCAGATGTACAAATAGGAGATAAGGCACCTAAGCTGGGTATTGCTTCAAATGATGGTAAACCTGCTGTGTTGATGACGATAACCAAACAGCCCGCGACAAGCACACTGGATTTAACAGACAAACTGGATGAATCCCTTGCAGAATTACAGCAGACATTACCTGCTGACGTGAAAATTTCCACCGATATTTTCCGCCAAGCCCGTTTCATTGACAATTCAATTAATAACGTGCAAAAATCTTTATACGAAGGAGGGATTTTTGTAGTAATCATATTGGTTATCTTTTTGATGAACGCCCGTACAACCGTTATTTCGCTTGTTACGATTCCGCTTGCATTAGTTTTTGCCATACTTTCCCTTAAATTCATGGGTTTGACTATCAATACCATGAGCTTAGGCGGTATGGCTATTGCTATCGGTTCTTTGGTCGATGATGCTATTGTGGACGTTGAAAATGTATTTAAACGGCTACGGGAAAACAGACAGAAGCCAAAAGAAGAACAAAAAACGGTATTGACCATTGTTTTTGAAGCGTCAAAAGAGGTACGTATGCCTATTCTTTACTCAACGCTTATCATTATTGCCAGTTTTGTTCCTCTGTTTTTCCTTTCAGGAATGGAAGGACGTATGCTTGCTCCTCTGGGAGTAGCATTTATCATGGCATTGATTGCCTCTACGGTTGTTGCTCTTACGCTTACACCTGTATTGTGTAGCTATTTATTAGGTAAACCCCGAAAAGGAGACAAACCCGAACGTGAGCCTTATATTGTCAGGAAAGTGAAAATTGTATATGAAAAAGCCCTAAAATGGGCACTCACTCATAAAAAATGGGTACTTGGTATAACAGGTGGTGTTCTGGTGGCTGCTGTAATCATGTTTTTTACATTAGGTAGAAGTTTTTTACCCCCATTCAACGAAGGTTCTTTTACAATTAGTGTGAGTACAATGCCGGGAATATCCCTTGCAGAATCCGATAAAATGGGGCGCATAGCCGAAAATATTCTGCTTTCTGTTCCTGAAATACAAACCGTAGGACGTAAAACTGGACGTGCAGAACTGGATGAACACGCTTTGGGCGTAAACGTATCAGAAATTGAAGCTCCGTTCATTCTTGACAAACGTTCCAAAGATGAAGTATTAGCCGAAATAAGGGAAAAATTGAAAGTATTGCCGGGTGTCAATATAGAAATCGGACAACCTATTTCACATCGTATCGATGCAATGCTATCGGGAACACGGGCTAATATTGCTATCAAACTGTTCGGAACAGATCTGAATAAAATGTTTGCTTTGGGAAATCAAATCAAGGCTTCTATTGAAGACATTGAAGGCATTGCCGATTTGAATGTGGAACAGCAGATAGAGCGTCCACAATTAAAGATAGAACCGAAAAGGGAAGTAATGGCTAAATACGGCATTACCTTACCCGAATTTGCAGAGATTGTCAATATAATGTTGGCAGGGGAAGTTGTTTCGCAGGTCTATGAAGAAAACAGGTCTTTCGACCTTACCTTGAAAGTGAATGATGACAGCCGGGAAACAGCCGACAGGATTAAGAACCTGATTGTAGATGCCAACGGACGTAAAATACCATTAGGTAATATTGCTGAAATAACTTCGACGACAGGCCCCAATACGATTAACAGAGAGAATGTCGCCCGGAAGATTGTTATTTCAGCCAATGTCGCAGGACGTGATTTAAGAGGTGTGGTAAATGATATTCAAAAGACGGTAAATGAAGAAATAACTTTGCCGGAAGGCTATCATATTGAGTATGGCGGACAGTTTGAAAGTGAACAGGCTGCTTCCCGTACCTTGCTCATCACATCAATCTTTTCTATTTTGGTGATATTCCTGTTATTGTATGCGCAATTCAAGAGCATAAACCAATCCGCCGTTATTCTTCTGAATCTCCCATTAGCTTTAATTGGTGGCGTATTTACCATATTCTTTACTACTGGGGTTATGAGTATTCCTGCTATTATTGGTTTTATATCGCTTTTCGGTATTGCCACCCGAAACGGAATGCTTTTAATATCTCGTTACAATGACTTGGTTGCAGAAGGTTATAGTAAAATGGAAAGCGTAATACACGGTTCATTAGACCGTTTGAACCCAATCCTGATGACAGCATTAACTTCCGGTCTTGCGCTTATTCCGCTTGCTTTAGGCGGTGATCTTCCGGGTAATGAAATACAAAGCCCGATGGCGCAGGTTATTCTCGGAGGATTGCTTACATCTACGCTTTTGAATGGTTTTATAATTCCTATCATGTTTCTGATGACCAACAGAAAAATGGTTGCAACAGAAGTTTTGGAAGAGAGTGAGAATGAAAATGAAGAAAACAATAAATAAGATTCAAATGAAAACGATCATAATAACCATATTGATATTGTTCACGGGCATTACCTTGAATGCTCAAACAAATATCAACTCTGTATTGACTTCGATAGAAGAAAACAATACAACATTAAAATCGCTCCGTGAAAGTGCGGATGCGCAGAAGTTAGAAAATAGAACGGGTATTTATCTTGATAATCCGGAAGTGGGCTTCAATTATCTGTGGGGAAATCCCACAGATATTGGGAACCGTACCGATTTGAGCGTATCACAGACTTTTGATATTCCTACCATAACCGGAATGAAAGGCAGGTTAGCTAATGGGAGGAATGATTTGGTGGAGTGGCAGTATAAATCCGACCGAATGAATATTCTTTTGGAAGCAAAACAGTATTGTACCGAATTGATATATTACAATGCCTTGAAAAAAGAGTTGGATTTACGTTTGCAACACGCCCAAACAATCGCTTCGGGATATAAAGAACGTATGGATAGAGGCGATGCAAATATATTGGAATATAACAAAGTAAGTCTGAATTTATCAACTGTACAAGGCGAAATATCCCGTATCGACGTTGAGCGGAATGCCTTGTTATCGCAACTGAAAAGGCTGAACGGGGGAATTGATGTAGTATTGAATGATACGCAATATAATCAGGTTGAACTCCCTTTGAATTTTGAAGACTGGTATGTTCAGGCGGAAGAAAAGAATCCTGTTCTCGCCTATGTAAAGCAGGAAATAGAAGTCAGTAAAAAACAGGTATCGTTGAGTAAAGCTATGGGGTTGCCTACTTTTTCGGCAGGTTATATGAGTGAAAAAGTAGTCGGTCAGCGCTTTCAGGGGATTTCTCTGGGTGTATCAATTCCATTGTGGGAAAATAAAAACAGGGTAAAACAAGCTAAAGCTGCTGTCAGGGCTGCCGAATCACGGCAAAAAGACAGTAAACAGCAGTTTTACAGCCAAATTCAGATATTGTACAATCGGGCATTTGGATTGAAGCTGACAGCCGATAATTACCGAAAATCACTCATCAATGTTAATAATACCGATTTGCTAAAAAGGGCACTTGATGCCGGAGAAATTTCCCTGCTTGAATACATGGTTGAAATTGGTTTGTATTATGATACGGTTAATCAGGCATTGGAAGCCGAAAGGGATTATCAAAAGGCTTTTGCTGAACTATCAGCCGTAGAACTCTAAAATGGGATGCCATGAAAAAGCAGCAAAATAAAAAGAAGGGCAATAGCATTGCCAAAAAAAAGAAATTAAGCTCAAAGGCTAAAAAATGGATTATAGTAACAAGTATTGCCGTTGGAGTAATATTAGGCGTTTTACTGTGGTACTTTGTTACCAGATGTGGGAATCCTCATTGTTTCTTTCATAATTGGCCACTAAAAGAGGTTTTATTCTTTGGGATTTTCTTTGCTCTTATGCCATTTGCGTTTTTTAATGAGGACTTGTACAAGAAGTATAAACAATAAATTATAATAATTATGAGTAATTGCAGTAGTGGTAGTTGTTCAGTAAACACTACCGGAAAAGAAGAAAATTTTTCGCAAAAGAAAGCATATATAAGGGCTGCCATTTCATTTGTCATGTTAATAGCAGGCATAATCTTTTCTACCGCAGACCTGTCTTTCTTTTCAAATAATTGGATAAGGTTGGCATGGTATATAATAGCATATATTCCGGTTGGAATACCTGTAATTATAGAAGCATGGGAAAGTATTCGCCAGAAAGATATTTTCAGCGAATATACATTAATGAGCATCGCAACTATCGGGGCATTCTTCATTGGAGAATACCCCGAAGGGGTTGCCGTGATGCTGTTCTACGCTGTGGGAGAGCTGTTTCAGGATAGTGCAGTAAACCGAGCAAAAAGAAGTATCAGTGCATTGCTTGATGTACGTCCCGAAACAGCAACAGTTATTAAGATGGATAAAACCGAAGCGGTTTCGCCGGAAAATGTAAATGTAGGTGATATAGTAGAAGTGAAGGTAGGCGAAAGAGTTCCTCTTGACGGAATTTTACTGAACGAATCGGCATCTTTTAATACTTCGGCACTAACTGGCGAGAGCGTTCCCAGAACGATACGGAAAAGTGAAGAAGTATTTGCTGGTATGATACTTACTGACAATGTATCAAGAATTGAGGTTACAAAACCGTTCGGCATGAGTGCTTTGGCTCGTATTCTTGACCTTGTTCAGAACGCAACCGAAAAGAAAGCACCTGCTGAACAGTTCATTCGTAAGTTTGCCCGAATATATACTCCGATAGTGGTCGCATTGGCAGCACTGATTGTATTGTTGCCATTAGCATATTCTGCTATCAATCCCACATTCGATTATGTCTTTTATGACTGGATTTATAGAGGGCTTGTATTCTTGGTAATATCTTGTCCGTGTGCATTGGTAATAAGTATTCCGCTTGGCTATTTTGGCGGTATAGGAGCCGCTTCGAGGAATGGTATATTGTTTAAGGGAAGCAACTATCTGGAAGCAATTACAAAAGTCAATACGGTGGTAATGGATAAAACGGGAACGCTGACACAAGGTGTTTTCAGTGTTCAGAAGATAGTCCCTGCAAACCATATTATTGAAACAGACTTAATAAGTCTCGTTGCTTCAATAGAAACGCAAAGTACGCATCCGATAGCTAAAGCGATTGTTGAATATGCCAATCAGCAGAATCTTGAAGTTATTAAACCGGAGATTGTAAATGAAATTGCAGGCTATGGGCTTCAAGCATCAATCGACAAGAAAATAGTATTGGTAGGTAATCCCAAATTATTGATTAAAAACAGTATTGAATTTCCTGTGGAGATTACTACAATACCCGAAACGATTGTTGTTTGTGCCATTGACGGGCTATATGCAGGCTACATCCTTGTGGCGGATGCACCTAAAGAAGATGCAGCCGTAGCCATAAATGCTTTAAGGGAATTAGGTATCAAAAATATCGTAATGCTTTCCGGCGACAAACAGGCTATCGTTTCAAAACTGGCAACAGAACTAAACATCGGTCAGGCTTATGGCGATTTACTTCCCGAAGGGAAAGTCGAGTATGTAGAACAATTGAAGTCTAATCCTTTAAATAACATCGCATTTGTTGGCGACGGAATAAATGATGCTCCCGTTCTTGCCATGAGTGATGTAGGTATAGCTATGGGGGGATTGGGTAGCGATGTTGCTATCGAAACAGCAGACGTTATCATACAAACAGACCAACCGAGCCGGATAGCAACTGCAATCAGGATCGGAAAAGCAACCCGCCGGATTGTCATACAAAATATAAGTTTGGCTTTCGGCGTAAAACTTATTGTGTTGATTTTGGGCGCAGGAGGGGTTGCTACTTTATGGGAAGCGGTATTTGCCGACGTGGGAGTGTCATTATTGGCAATACTAAATGCAATAAGGATTTTGCGGATGAAACTTTAAATATGTCCGTTTTATGATTTTGGGAATAAATATGTTAGTACATGACTGTCCACTAAAAATTTAAGGACAGTTGTTGGTTATACAAAAGTTCTTTGAAATCGTTATTTTCAGCATTGTTAAAAAGTTCAAT
>MKTD01000023.1 GCA_001898165.1 Bacteroidia bacterium 43-41 | reverse complement strand
ATGGTAAGTTAATAAAAATTTCTGAAGGGTTCAAGTCCGGACTTGAACCCTTCAGATTACCAACTTACACAGTTCATGGGATACTCCCTAACTCTTGGCTTCGTTATCTATCTGTATCAAGCCGCGATAAAAAATCATTCCTTGACCACCTAGCCCAGATACGCAAGGTTACCTCCGTGCTGTAACCCTTAAAATCGAATGCGCAACCGCACAATGTCAAATACAAACTGAAAGACATTGAACCCGGAACACATAAAGTTTCGTGTACTATAAAGTCCTCACAAGGCAATGATTTTACCGGTGAAACATCTATATCGTTAGTTTACAATCAACTCGTAATTCGTACTTCTTCCTCCGGCTGCTTCTTTCTGAAGTATGCCTTTGCCAATCAGGTCTTGTATATCCCTTATGGCGGTATCCTGTGAACATTTCGCTATTTTAGCCCATTTGGAAGAGGTCAGTTTACCTACAAAGCCATCAAGTAGTTTGTTCAACATTAATCGTTGACGATCGTTCAATGAGGTTTGAGCGTGTTGCTCCCAGAATCTTGCTTTTACAAGCACTGCTTCCAGTACATCACTGCTATTTATTAATGCCCGTTCAAGGCAGGATAAAAACCATACCAACCATTCTGTTATGTCACCATCACCCCGTTGTGTTTTCTCAAGTATTTCATAATACTTTTTGCGCTCGGCAAGTATCTGATTCGACATGCTGTAAAAACGCTGCGAGCTCTTATCACTACGAGCAAGTTGCATATCGGTTATGGCACGGGCTATACGTCCGTTACCGTCATCGAATGGGTGTATCGTGATAAACCAGAAGTGAGCAATAGCTGCCTTCAATACAGGATCTATTTCTACACCGTTATTGATCCATTTCAGAAAATGATCCATTTCAGGTTCTAACTCATTAGCTTTCGGGGCTTCATAATGGACTTTCTCTTTACCCAACGGACCTGATACAACTTGCATATCTCCACTACGGTATTTACCAACCTCTATTTTGTACATTCCGCTGTATCCTGTCGGGAAAAGTGCGGCATGCCATCCGAATAAGCGTTGGGTTGTTACCGGAAGGGTGTAATTCTGTGTAGCATCAAGCATCATCTCTACCACGTCATCAACGTTGCGTGGAGAATCAACCAGCCCCGAAACCTCAAGCCCTAATCTTCGGGCTATGGAAGAACGTACTTGCTCTTTATTTAGGATTTCACCCTCTATCTCGGTGGATTTCAAAACATCTAAAGTCAGGGTGGAAAGTACGGCTTCTTCCTGAAGTTTAAAGCCTAAATTCTCCATTTGCCCCAGCAAACGACCTTGCAAATGCCTGACATTGGCAAGCAGCATAAGCAACCTATCGTTATCCCACTTAAAATTTGTCCAGTTTTCGTATTGATGTATAAACATAATCTTCGCATTTTATGCGACAAATATAGCGCTTTTCCGCAGCATTACAAATTTACTTCGCTATTTTTGCGAAGATTAAGCCGTATAAACTACGCAAACAATCAAAAGCAGGTGCAAGGTGCAAGTATAGATTAGCTTAAATAATTATTTACTGAACTTTCGCAAGTTAGATGATTGCGACTAAATCATCGTCTGACGATATTTTACGACCCATCTTCGCTCACGTCACTAAAAGAGTAGAACTCGCTTCGCTTTGGACAACTACTCTTTTTTACGTTTATCGTGAGCCATGGGTACCCCGTAAAACATCTAGAGGTCTCTGCTTTAGCCGCAAGCACTAACCAAGAAAACATGCGAAAGTTGAATTATTTATTAAAGAGGGGTAAGTGAAATAATTATATAAAATTGCGTTGAATTGAATGATTTGGATAAAACGGCTCTTGTTGCCGAAGTAAAGCGTAATCCAAAGAAAATTGATATGACTTTGCTTCAGTCAAAAGCCGATTCAATCAAAAAGGAACTTACAAAATATAAACTCGAGCTGAAAGGTCTCTCTATGGATGATATGTAAATGAATACATTACAGATTGTCTTTATCGGCTCTTACTGCTTTTCTTGAAGTATTGGCATAGCAGTAAACGCAGAAGTGAGGACAGGTGTTGTACATCCCTATATCTTTGCTTATCATACAACCACATGCTTTTCTTTGTCCTTTATCTTTTAGCATCATCGGCTTTAGTGGAACTTTTGATTCATCTCCGAACAATGTTTTTTCAGGTAACTCACCGTAATTGAGGTAAGCTCCGTCTATGCAACGGTTATGCTCGATGCCGTATTTGTCCAAATCAATCTCTTCGGCACAGGTAGCCAATGAGATATTCCATCCGCTTTGCGCCCAATCTTCGCGCATTTTCACAAGGCCGTCAACAATTTCATTTATTTGCGCCCGGGTCGGTTCTGCTCTATGCAAGTTCTCCTTAGTGAAAAAATTCGTTTCTTTGATAAGATTATTTTGAACTTTACGATATGCCATGACATCAACAAAACTAAAAACGAGTTTATCGGTATAGCCCTTTAGAGCATTCCCGATGTGCCGGATACGGGTCAATAATGCTCTCTGATTGAGTTCATCAGTCAAAATAAGAGGATCGAAACGCCAGATAACCCTATCCTTTCCAATCAAGGATGAAAGTTCCTTGAATGTTTCTATCCTGTTTGCTAAAGCGGGGACATTAGGTTCAAACTTCTCTCTCTCATAATCATTGAGCGTGTATTGGAAATAGTAATGAATCCCCCTTTCTTCTAATTCATTGAGATAAGGGATCAATGGTTTTGGGTTTTTGGTCCAAAACACAACAAGCTTGCAGTTTTTGAAAGAGACATACATCGGTTGCCGATTGAACGGATTGTACCAAATACAATAACCCGCTTTCAGCCTATCGACAAACCATTTAGCATAAAAGGCCGGAATATCTGTGCTTCTGCTTGCAGAGATGATTATTGGTGCTTTAGCTTCAACCGGTTTTCCGTCGTCTGTCGTTATTTTGATTTTATCGTTCATTTTATACTATTATCAATAGTGGCGATAATGAAACAAAATTAATGATAATTATTGGATATTTTATTCGTTTGAAACTGCACCTTATTATGGAATTCGTAATGTTTCGTAAATATGCAATGTTCCCTAACACAAGTCATTAGCAGCAAAAAAAGAAATCTGTTTATTATCCTGAAGCATTTGTTTCCTAAAGCTGTCATCAGCCATCGGTCTGCTTTTGAATTTCAGTCGACTCCCGGAGAACACATTTACCTGACCTATTCTTATATCAGAAATATCTTTTTACCCGGAGTTACGATTCATCTGATGGAAGGGTTTGAATTTTATCAGGCATTATTTGCACGGTGAAGATGCCGGAGAAATGGAGCGTTTCTTACATAATTGTCAGCCTTGGTTAAATATCAGAGGACTGGTTGTAACAGTCAGGGATTGGTTACGATTCTTTTATCGGAGCATTAACTTTTGTTGATATTCTTTTGATTTTTATCAGAGTAATTTATTAAATTTGTATTCTCTCTTACATAGCTGTATTTCATTGGATATTTAAAACCCTGCTCAATATATGAAAAAAGTGGTTTCAAGGGTTCAATTGAGTTTCTATGTTCTACTCCCGGCATTGTTTTTAATGCAATGTCCATGTTCTTTGGCGCAAAAACGCTATCTTTTCCACACCTACACCCTAAAAGACGGACTGATAAACAATACGATCTTTTCCATCAATCAGGACAATAAAGGATATCTTTGGATTACTACCGATGGCGGTATTTCACGTTTCGACGGTGCTTATTTCGATAATACGTTAGTGCCGCAAGTGAATAAGACACAGGCATTTTGTCAGTTGGTGGACAAGAGCCCCTCGGGTAAAATGGCGTTTGCCACATTTATGGAAGGCGTGATTGTAAAAGAAGAGAATGACAAACTGAAACAATACCTGCGGCGCAAAAAACAACTGGGGAAAAATGTGGTGCGGGCGTTGAAATGGATTTCCGACAATCAAATAATTACTTCCGAAAGCCGCAACCTGAATATGATTGACGGGGATTCCATTTACCAGATTTATGACTGCGGTGAAAACAGGAATATGTTCCAAACCATAGAGTATGATGCCGGTGAAGGAGATATTTGGTTTGGCGGACTGGATGGATTAGGGGTTATTTTTGGTGATAAAAAGGTAAAAACGCCCTTTTTCCTACCCGAAATGAAAGATGTTTTTGTGGTAAAACTCCTCTTTTGGGACAAAAATACGTTGCTTGCCGGAACACGTCAGGGGTATTACGAAATAAATATCAAATCCTATACGGTTACACAGCCGTTCCCTGAACTCGCAAACCAAAAGATCAACCACTTGTACCGCGACAGGCAAAATAACATCTGGGTTTCGTGTGTGACGGACGGTGTGTATCAAATCCGCGACAAAAAGATAGTCCGTCATATAACCCAAGAGAGCGGATTGCCTACAAGCGGTGCCATGTGCGTGTTTCAGGACGACGAGAACAATTATTGGTTTGGTACCGAAAGCGGATTGTGCCGCCTCTATTCTCTGACTGATTTTTCCTATGCGTACAATGGCGAACAACTGACCGATATCTCTCATTTCTCGCAAGATCCTTTCAAACATTTATGGCTTTCTGATCGCTCCACGCTTTATTTTATTGAAAAAGACAATGTCAGTGATGAAAATATAATCCAGGCTCCTTTCCCCTTTACAGACCTTATTTCTTCTTCATTTGATAAGGAGAAGTGTTATTTCTTTACCGAAAAGGGACTCTTTACCATGCCATCTTACGAAAAGACTCGTTGGACAGGATTGAAGAAAGAAATTGATTTTGCGGAAAACGATATTCAGGATTTAAAATGCTATTATAACGATGAAGACGGTACGCTCTGGTTAGGGTGTGTGAGCGGATTATATACTTATCGTTCCAATCGGTTGCAAAAGGTGAAAATTCTCTCCGATAAGCCCTTGCAGTTACGTCCGAAAACTATCCTGAAAGACCGGTACAACTCTTATTGGATAGGTGATTATACATTTGGATTACATCGTTTTAAATCCGATGACGAAGATGAAAACGGTGCTCTTGTGCTGCAACATGTAAAATCTTATGAATCACTCAAACCTGATTCTGCTTTTGCTACAGCGTGGATTCAGGATATGATGCTCGACCACAGCGGCAATTTGTGGATATCATCCCTTTATACAGGGGTTTATAAACTTCAAATTGATGTGCTGGATGTGAAAAAGGCTACGCTTTATTCTACCAAAAACGGACTGTCGAGCAACGATATCGCACAAATAGCTGAAGGAAAAGACCGTACGTTTTGGTTTGCCACGTCCAATGGCGCCGACCGGCTGGTAACCGACAAAAACGGGAAGGAAAAGATACTCCATTACAACGAGAAAAACGGCTTCGGGAGGAAAGTATATCAAATTTTACCGGACGACAGCGTTACCTATATCAGCTACGAAGAAGGTTTTTTCGCGGTAGAAAATAGGTTGGATAAATACCGGATTGATAAACCGTTACGCGTGGTTATTTCGAACATCTCCATCATGGGGAAGCCTGACTCTGCCGCGTTAACTTCAGGGAACAAGGTGTATAAAATTCCCTACTACCAAAATTTTATTGCATTCGATTTTGGAGCAGTGAGGCTGAGAGATAACGAAGGTGTTGATTATCAGTATAAATTGGAGGGAATAGATAAAGGCTGGTCAGAATATTCTGCACGCCGTTATGCCGGTTATAACTCGCTTCCGGCAGGAAAATACATTTTCAAAGTACGCGCACGGATGGTAAATAATGAAAAGGACGAACCGGTAACTGAGTATCATTTTCAAGTTACTCCACCCTTTTATAGAACGGTGTGGTTTATTTCCCTGCTTGCTATCTTAGCGGGCGCTGTGATATATTATATTTATTTCCAGCGTATTAAAAATCTATTGAAACTCCAAAAACTTCGTGTGAAAATAGCATCCGACCTGCATGACGATATTGGCTCAACGCTTAGCAGTATCTCCATTATGAGTGATTTGCTGCAATCGCAGTTAGACAACTCCTCCCGGTCGGAACAAATGATTCGTGAAATAGGATCCAATGCCCATACCATGCTCGATTCCATGGATGATATCATTTGGTCGGTTAATCCATCGAACGATAAATTCCAAAATCTGGCGCTTCGTATCCGCGAATACGCCATTCCGCTTTTTGAAATGAAAAGCATCCGTTTTTCCATCGTTACGCCCGAAGAGATGAACTCGCTCCCTATACCGATGGATGTCCGGCGTAATGTTTTCCTGATAGCTAAAGAGGCTATAAACAACCTGGTGAAGTATTCGGAATGTAGTGAGGCAAGGGTGGAATTTTCGATGCAGCGCTCGTTGCTGGTCTTAACGGTTGTCGATGACGGAAAAGGATTTGATATTTCGAGTGTTAAGCCTCATAGAAACGGTTTACAAAATATGAAGGACCGTGCCGGGCATATTCATGGGAATTTCTCCATAAGTTCAGAACCGGGCAAAGGAACCACCGTTACCTTTTCGGTAAAAATCATATAAAGATATGATTGACAATCTGAATGTTTATGCGTAAAATTGTACTCTTAAAATGAATAAAGCTTGCGATGGATATAAAAGTTGCCATATACGAAGATAACGACGCGCTGCGCGAAACGCTTTCGCACCTGATCAAAGGTTCCGGGCTGCTTACTTTCGCGGGCGCCTATCCCGATTGTCGCAATATCCTGGAAAATTGTGCCAATGACCGGCCGGACGTGATTGTGATGGATATTGAAATGCCGGGTTGTTCGGGCATTGAAGCCACACAGATAGTGAAAGACCATTTTCCGGAAATAAATGTGATGATGCTTACCGTATTTGAAGACCGGGATAAAATTTTTGATGCTTTGCGTGCTGGAGCTACAGGTTATTTGCTGAAAAAATCATCCGCCATTCAAATCATTGAAGCCATTACCGATCTGGCAAACGGCGGCTCGCCTATGTCCGGCGAAATAGCCCGCAAAGTGCTCGAATTTTTTACGACTCCTGAATTTGATAAACAAAACCAATACACCCTCTCCGAACGGGAAATGGAAATACTGCATCATTTGGTAAAGGGTGACAGCTATAAAATGATTGCCGACCATTGCTTTATCTCTATCGGCACCGTACGCTGCCACATCAATAGTATTTACCGTAAATTGGCCGTGAACTCCAAATCCGAAGCCGTAATCAAAGCCATCAAAGAACGGCTGGTTTGAAAAAATCATATCTTTATCGGATTGACAACGCTTTTTGAGAAAGGTATTTTTGTAATAAAAAATACTTTATCCTATGAAAACGATCGTGTCTTTCGTATCTTCCTTTTTCCCACTTACCGTTCTCTCTTTGATTTTTGTTTCGTGCGGCCCCGATGATGTAAAAGCAACCCCTGTCAAAACTTTTTATTCCGATGCCTCCTTTGATGGAGTCATAATAATTAGCTCCGGCTGCAAGGCCTTATGGAACATATTTTCAGGCGATAAAAGTAAATGGGCCGATTATCGCCCCAAACTGGTAATAAAGCACCACCATGAAAAATAAAGTTGTGAAATACCGATTGGTTTCTCCTCTCTTCATCATTTGCTGTGTGGTGTTTCCGCTTTCGGTTATGGCGCAGGAATTATCCGATATCAAGAATGTAAAGCCGTTTGCTGTCAATGGAAGTATCGGCCTAAACACCTCTTTTTACAACGCCTCGGGCATCCCCAACCGCCAGTCGCCCTTTGCGTATGGTGTCAATGCCAATGCCACACTTATGCTGTATGGCATCAGCATGCCTTTCTCGTTTACGTGGTACAGCAATGATAAGGCGGGATTCAAACAGCCGTTCAATCAGTTCGGCATCAGCCCCACGTACAAATGGCTCACGGTGCACTTGGGCTACCGGAATGTTTCTTTCTCCGAATTTACGTTAAACGGCTACACCTTTTTGGGCGTAGGCGTTGAAGCTCGTCCCGGCAAGTTCCGTTTGGGCGCGGTTTATGGGAAATTCAACCAGAATTCTGAGTACGATTTGGCAATGGCCGACAGTATCCCCAAACTCACACGTACAGGTTGGGCGGCAAAGGTAGGGTATGGAACCGACGAGCGTTTTGTGGATATCTCCCTGCTACGCATTGGCGACAGCCCCAGAAATTTTGTGGATAGCCTGGTGAAATCAGGACAGCTCACACCCGCACAAAATTTGGCGGTAGGGGTGACCTCAAAATTTAAAATTACCCCCAGGTTATTTTTTAACTTGGACGGTTCGATGAGTTTTTTTACCCATAACCGGAAAATGGGCCAATCGGACTCCATTCCACACGGTTTACTTCGTTTTGCCGATAACTTTATCACGGTAAACAACACCAGTGAATACCACAATGCCATTAAGGCCGGGTTGAGTTACCGCTTTACGTCATCGGTCATCACGAGCATCGAGTACCGCCGTATCGACCCCGGATTCCAATCAATGGGAAGCTACTTTTTCAATAACGACCTGGAGCTCATCACCTTCAATCAATCGGCTTCTTTCCTGAAAAATAAAATGAATGCCCGCGGTTCGCTGGGTTTGCAGCGGGACAATTTGGACAAAACGAAAAACAGCACCTCCAAACGGGTTATCGGCTCTCTGTCGATGAATTACAATATCAATCAAAATTGGGGAGTGGATGCCTCCTACAGTAATTTTTCCACCAACCAGCGGGCATTCAAAACCGTTCAAAACGATAGCCTGATGGTCTATCAGGTGAACCACAACCTGATGCTGATGCCGCGGTTCATGAAAACCACCGAAACCCTGTCGCATACGGTGATGCTCAACCTGAACTGGATGATGCTCAACGATAAAAATGCCAAAACGTCAAGCATGACCGATACCGACACCAAGGTGGCGATGCTGATGTATGCCCTGGGATTGTTGAAGCAGAAAATCAATATCAACGTGGGAACGAATTACACCAATATGTCCAACCAAAACTATCACAATCAACTGATAGGCGGAACGTTGGGCGTTACTTCCATGTTGCTGAAAGACAAACTGTCGCTCAACTGGAATAATTCCTTTATGTTCAATAAGATAAATAGCGAGAACGGAACGGTTTTCAATACCGGGCTGAACGCCAACTACCGTTTCCTGCCCCAACACTCGGTAACACTTGATTTCAATTTGATCAACAACTCGTTTTCAAATTCCACAACCGTCCCATCATTTAACGAAATAAGAGGAGATATAGGCTATGTATTCACATTTTAACTTTCAGAATATCCGGCGGATCATGTTCGTCCTGACTTGTCTTTTCACGGTAACGATGGCTGCCGAAGCACAATTTACGCAATCTACCGCCGTGATGCCCCCGTACTCCAATAAACTTTCGGATTACATGGCGTCGCCCGGTAAAATCAACAGCATCATTACCGTCAGCTCCGGTTATGACAGGGCAGAATACAGGATATATGTCCACGGAACGTTGATGAGTACGGACGAATCCATAATTATCCATACTAAAAACGATTATAAACCGGCTACACCCATTTTTATTAAAGGCATGCCTTCACCTACAGGTGCAGTTATATTCGCACCTTACACGCTAACTTACAGTGATATACTCCAAATATTTAACCCTCAATTTTTAGAATACAAAGGGATCACCCGCGACCAGGCGGCACAGCAGGGGCTTCCCGAGAACAGTTACCAGATCTGTTTCTCCATTTATGATTATGACACGGGACGGCCTTTGTCCGGCGCATCGGCTTGCAGCAATGTTTTCAATGTCTCATCGGTGGAAGCGCCGATGATTATCAGCCCTGTGAATCAGGCTTTGCTGAGTGAACCGGAAACCAAAAATATAGTTTTTACCTGGACTCGCCCTCCGGGTTCGCCTGTAACCACACAGTACAAACTGAAAATTATCGAATTAAACAGTCCGAACGACAACTATCAGGATAAACTCAATTCAGTTGGTTATCCCACTTTTTTTGAAACAACGGTAATGAGCAACACCTATCTTTATTCTATTGCCAATCCGCAATTGAATCAAGGAAAAACCTATGCCTTTATGGTTACGGCTGTTGACCCCTCAAACCAAACATCTTTCAAAAACAAGGGAAAAAGTGAACCTTCTATTTTTTCTTGCAAGATGGAAGAAAAAAAATCTTCTGCCGGAAGTACCGGTTCCGATTTTGCATTTATGATTCCCCGGAAATTACCACAAAACAAACCGGATACACTTGCGGTTAGCAATAATCAAGATTTGCTTGTCAATTGGGGATGGATTAAAAAAGTTACACCGGATTCCGTTATCTTAACGGATGCAGAATCGATTCAGAGTTTGGGAATTGATAAATATATTTTAAATATCACAGAGAAGAAGAAGAGCAACAATGCGGCTAATCAGCCTTTTCATTTTTCACAAACTTTTACGAAGGATATTAATGGAAATATTTCCAACAAACTGCAAGTGAGCGAGCAGGATGCAAACAATGCCGGATTTAAGGATGGAGATATTTACTTTGCAACCATTAAACAGTACGGTCAGAATGGTAATTTGATAGGTACTGTCAATAGTTCTGACTTTGTTTATAAAAGAATAACTGACGAACAGAATCAGGATGTTTCGGTTCAGGTAGTATTGAAATACAGTTTCAAAGGATTTCCCGAAATATATCCCGTCAGCAATGCCGATGTGATAGCGGAGGCATTAATACCTGCTTTGGCGGCTTCAACGGAAGATTTTTCCCCCACGATCACCATTGGCAACAAAAGTTACAAGAAAATAGCCTCTATGGCTTTCACGACGGACGATTTTGGAAAAATTACAGGTAAACTTCCTGTCCCAATCAAATATCTCAAAGATAAAACAATTTATTGCCGGTTAATTATTGGTAATCAATACTATGTGGATGATGATTTTGAACCGCAAGTCGTTGTTGCAGATAAAAATGGGGGTACCCCATTCGTTGATTTTGGACAACTGACAGCTAAAACCTACGCTTACAAGCTAAACCTGAATGTCAAGAAACGTTTTACATCCTATTACATCACGCAGGATGGAAAGAAAGTTACCGTAGAGCATAAAGAAAAAAGTGAAGCACAGAAAGAGTTTGAAAAAATAAAATCCGAAGATTTCGCAAATACGCTTAACGATGAAAACCAGGCCGGTTATTATGCAACAAACTTCTCATCGGTAGCGCCGGGAATTCCGGTGATACTTTACCGGATAGATAAAAATAAATACATTCCTAAGTACGAAGGAGATATAGACCTGAAAACTCCTGTTTCGGGAGGAGAAATAACCGTTGTGGCAAAAGGGATAACCGCGGTTGAAGGAGGCAAGTCTTATGCGGTCTTCGAACGACTGTTAGCTTCCAATACCGACAAATATAAAATTTTAGCCGTAAAAGATATAGATCAGTGGATAAACAAACAAAATCAATCCGTTTCACAAATAACAAAAGCAATAAAACCTCAAACATCGCAATCGCCGCAAACCTACCAATTCAAACCCAACACTGCCATTACCCCCACAGAGAAAATAATGCTTGAAGCAGTTGTAGCAGATATTATTACAAGTGGGGGAAGTTCCGTTAATTTTATTGATGGCAATGAGTTTATAGCCGAACCGATGGAATTTGGTTTAAATCTTCCTGAAAATGACGACCCTGATGCTTATTACAGAACGGTATCGGCAGATTACGACATCGTATCCTGCAAACCGCCTACTTCCGTGATTCGCGGGCGTTTGCTATATACATGGAAGTCGGATAAAGGGAAAGTGAAACGCCCGCTGGCAAACACCCGATTCAGGGTTGTGGTCAACTATGTGGATGATAAAAACGTATCCATCGGCTCAACAAAACAAAACTACATTAACCTGCCCGGAATGCCCGGCGGAAGCGAATCATATACTTTTATTCCCGACAAGTCCGGTAATCCCGAAGATTTGGTTCCGCTTTTTGATCAATACATGACAATGGCTTCGGGGATAACCAATTCAAATGGAGATTTTGAAGTGGAAGCGGTAAATATGAATTTTAAGGGAGATTTGGGCGCAGGTACTGTTCAACATTCAAAAACAAGCCATTCGGCGCCGATAGTAACTCCCGGAGCCGGATTAAAAGAACAATTACGAGAAAAAATTGGAGGCGGACTCGCAGGAATGGATCAAGTGGTAACAAATCCGTGGAACGACGGCAGTGGTGGCAATAATACTGAGGCGGTAGGGAGCCAGTCCGCTGTCAATTCAGGTTTCTCGGTTACTTTTGATAATTCTCTGAACTCTTTCGAGCTGAATAGCAAAAATCTCAAAAACACAAAAGGAGGAGCAGGTGCAAATACCAAGATGCTTTTTGCTCCGGCGGAAAACTATGCCCACGGTCCGAATCCGTCAGAATCTTCTCCCTTGGGGAGCGATCCGAAAAGTGAATACGAAAACAAACATTACAGCAATTTCAAGCGGGTTTTCCGGATAGTTATCGATGGTGATGCGGGTTCATATTACTATCCATCGGCCGATATAATAACTGTTCAGCCGCTCGAAGAGATCAAAAATCCCTTGAACATTACCCATTTTGTGCGGGAGTTTGAAATGAAGGTTTTCACGAACGAACTGAATGCCGACAATGAAAAACAGGCACTTACGGCCATGCAAGTAACCCTGTTCAGAGATTTGGCGGATAAAAAGAAAAATCTGCCACAAGGCGAGGGTGATGGGAAATACACCTTTGCCGAACTGATAAACCCACAGTACAATTCGCAGGACGCTGTTTCGAGTACCGGAAAAATAAATCCGACCACTGTTTTCGATAAAAAATTTGAACATCTCTGGTCGTCTGTGCCAACCGGGTATAACGCTAAAGATAAAACAAGTTTTGTTACGCTTCCGGGTCTGGTTCAGTCGCAATATCCTTATTATTTTATTGAAGCTTCAAGTTTTGTAGATAAAAGCGATAAAACTTATCAGGCTACAATACAGGAGACACCGCAGGTTCCGCAAACTATCGAAAACGACTGGACCAATCCCGATATCCCTGTTGTGAATACCGATATGGTATTAAATCCGCTGATAAGCAGAGCTCTAATTACCGTCAGAGATGTCAAATCGGGTGCCGTGATCACAAAACAGCAAAATGCGAAGGTGCTGTTGTCCAAAGAAGAACATATTTCCGGCAGCAACAATTTCAAATCCGTACCCGTAGATGATTACGGAAAAGCAGAAATACTGGCAAATGGAGGCTCATCGCTGGATCAATACATTGCCGATGGAGCATCCCCCACGAAAATTTACTTTTTTGCATCGGCCAACGGATACAAGGACTCACCCAACGGAGAGCAAAAATCTTTCAAGAAGCAAGGCGTTCAATTCACTAAAGACATCAGTCTTTCACCATCACATACTGTTTCGGGTACCGTAGTGTGCTCCGATGAGAAAAAACAAACGACTACAGTTGTGTCGTATATACGGATTGGGAACGGGAAATTCTACGAAACCGATCCGGGCGGTCATTTTGAGTTTCAGGGAGCATTCATGGCAAAGGATACGCTGAAGATCATACCTAAAGATGTTGCCTACTTCGATACAACGTATGTTTTTACCGCATCAGACGAAGCAAAAGAATGGGTAGGATTGCAGGATATTCCTGTTTTTCGTCGTCGGCATCGTATTCAATTTTTAATCACTGAAAAAAACAATCAGCCGGGTCCCTCTAAAAGCATTTCCGGTGCTACAATTCAAATGGGAGACATGACAAAAACTACGGATGCTAACGGTGTAGCTCAATTTAATTTCGAAAACGTGTCGGTCAACAATTACACATTTGTGATTCGCGGAGCCGATGGCAGTAATTATATTCCTAAAACGGTTAATATCAAAAACAAGGAAACTTCCCATTATGTTGCCGAGAAGGTAGAGTTGGAAAAAGGAAGTGAAATCAGCGGAATTGTCAGGTTAGACGGAACCCCGGTAAAGAATGCGAAGGTTTATCTCGATGTTTCGAACACATCATCGCAGGGATATGTTGTTCATAATTATCTGAAAATCTCTACAGAGCAGAACATGAACTCTTCTGCTGCGATTACGCAAGATGCCAGTCTGCTGATTGCCACTACAAATCAGGACGGGAAATACATTTTACGGGGAGTGCCGGTGGACAATCAGGATGTTGCTGTCAGGGCTACACTGGATACCACTTTCACTGTTGCAGGCGACAAGCAGACCGCTGTAATAAAATCAGGAAAAGCGGTGTTGGATTTGAATCTAAAGGCTTACAGTCAGGCTATTATCAATAAGATATACGGTTTTCCGCTGACGGTTGAAGAGATCAACCCCGTCAATTCCAAACAGGTGAAAGTAACCGGACTGGTTCATTGGACAGAAGCCATCTCCGATTTTTCTTTGAAAGAAGTAAATAAAGTACTCCGTGTTGAAGATATACTCTTCGATATGGTGAACAAAGAAGGCTCAACTGTCGGCATTGCTCACGACGATGAGGTGGCTATTCGTGGTGTATCGACCCTGAAATTGTCATATTTGAACAAGTACAATGTGGCGATCCAATCGGCAGGAGCACAAAATAACTTCAATACACAACCGCTTTTGCTGAAAAGGGAAAAAGATTTTGGAAAAATCAGCGGCAAGATAAAAATTGTGGATAACTCGTTCAACTATCCGAGCAGTTACCTGAATTTTGATAAAAGTGAGTTCTATCTGGCTAAAAATCAGAATAATTCAATCAATAATGTTGTGGACTTGGTGTCGAGTGCATTGTCTGAAACGGAAGCATCAAAATCCGCATATTTCAATACAGGCATCTACCGGAAGAAAGTTGAAACCCAAAGTTCGATTTACCGTTCCAACCCCAAACCGCTTTACTACCTGTGTGATAAAGAGGCCAATCCGATTGCATTCAAGTTGATAGATTTTCCTGCAACAGCCAATCCGTTGAAGAGCTACATCGACGAAACCGGAAAAATTAATCTGAATGTTGATTTAACGTGCAATATAGCCAATGCAAAACCGGAGAATTTCAAGGTAAATATTCCAAAAATCGTTCTAGATGAAAATAAAATCAATCCTTCTTCAGGTACAGAACCCATCAAACTTATACTTGAAAAATGGACACTGGAAGTAAAAGATTGGAGTTTTAGCACTTCCGAAGGCGGAATTGTCAGCGAAAAAGCAATGATAAGGACAAAAGTTGTGGATATACCCGTGAATCAGTTTGTATTGCGCAACGATATGTTCATCATCGACAAGTTCGGAATGGACAAATTAGCTTTGGCCGGTGGAGTATTTCCGTTGAAGGATGTTAACCCTGCAAAAGCCCATCTGAACTTTGAACAGAAAATAGGCTCGGATATGAAACCTCACTGGAATTTTAATTTGGTAAGCAACGGTACTGATAAAGTGGCATCATTACCGGGTTTGCAGGGATTGACCCATCCCGATTTGAAAACGCCGTACTCTGTTGATTTTGATTATCTGCAAATATTGAGCAACGACGAAATGGTTGTTCAGTTAAAACAAAAGGATGTTGATGCCCGGCTGAACGGAAACAGCCTTGCCACCTTTTTACCGCAAACCATTTATAATGGTCCCGATTATATGAATTTAAGCGGCACGCTCAATGTTGGCGCTCCAAGAGTAAGTGATATTTTGCTGAGCGTTATTTGGAAGAGTCCGGTTAAAACTCCTGTCTTCGAAAATGTTGACGTTGATTTTGAGACCAAAGGATTTGTCCATTTTTACTCTCAGAAAAAAGAGATTATGATTGACCAGAACCAAATAAGCATAAAAGGAAAAGTGGTAGAAAAACCCGAGAAAACATTTAACCCAATCCCTTCAACATTTGTTGCCCGTGCCGCCGGCACACCGAAATACGAAGTCATGATGCAAAAAGGCTGGGTTACCCAATTGACAAGCGAAGAGAATGAATCCATCGCAACACCTCAAAAAACGGCAACGGGATACAGCCTGAAAATTGACGAAGGCGGGATGACGGTTAGCGGAAATGATTGGACAACCACGAAATTTTCCGGTGATTTAACCAACAACGAAACATCCAAATCCGATGATATAGCCCCAACTAAGACGAGTTTTGAAATACTGGGCGATATTTCTGCCAACTCTGAGAAACTGTCGATGAGTAACATAAATACTCCATTCGGCTCCATGACGCAAGTTTTCGATTTCAAACGAAAAGAACTGATAGGCTCACTGAGTTTCAATTACGAATTGACCTTGGGGTCCCTTGTCATACACGAAGGAACCATTGCCTCTTGCTTTGGAGCCGAAGGATTTTACATTATTGGCGCTTGCAATGCATTTATCCCCGCCGGAATTTTTTCCGGGAACTACAATACGGGACTGATGGTCGGCTCTCATCAACTCAACGATGAAATGTGGCGTTTGACCAACGACTACATTGATCCGCTAGTTCAAAACTGGTGTTATAAAAAAACAACGGAACGGCTCTCCGGGTTCTATTTTGCATTCAACCGTGAACTGTTTAAAGCTCAAGAAGGTTTCGATTTTATTCTTGCAAAAGGATACGTGGACGCACTTGGATTAATTGGCGGAAACACCTATGTGAACGTTACAGGCGGTGAATGGAAAGTGGGATTGGGCGGATATGTACACCTGCATGCAAAAGCCGCACTTTCATCCGTAACAGGTACAAGCATATCCGGTTATGCTCTCGGTGAAGGAAAAATCGAATTTCAAGTAGGCACCCCTACCTTTATTGATGCGACAGTTACACTTGGCTTTGGCGCAAGCATATCGCAGTGGACACCCTTTGGAACAGTAAGCGCTTCAAAAGAGGTGAATGCCATGGCAAAAGGAGGAACAAGCGGATTCTCTTTCCTGTTGGAAAGTGGAGGAATTAAATTGGATAGTTGCAAATAATGAAAAATATAAACTATATGAGAACAAGAATATATATCCTGGCTTTATTGAGTTGGTTTGCAGTGATACCATTTGCAAAAGCTCAATCGTATTCGGGGAAGGCCTATGCAACCGGAAATTTCATATTTTGCGGAAAAGAATTGCCGAAGAATTTTTCCTATCTGGTTGAGAAAAAAAGCGAAAAAGGCGATTGGATTTCTGTAGCGGAACTGAAAGCTCCGGTAAATCTATCGGAATGCAGGGCAAGGCTCTCATTATTACCGAAAGTTGTGGCATCTGTTTCTGCTTTTGATTCTGAAACAGCCGATTTTATCTGGGAGAAAATAAAAAAATCATCCGCCTCGCTCGATTCTCTATACGCACATTCCGGCGATCCGCGTTTTCAATATACTGTCGGTGTGGGCTGGTTCGACGATGGGTTGAAAACTCCCGGAACTTATCAGTATCGGATCAGCCGGTTGAGCAAATCGGGGGGCCGAACGCCGATTGGTGAAACAAAGGTGGTTTTTCCTGCCAAGCCGTTCGAGGCAGAAGCCATCCCGTTGCGTTATAAAATAAATCTGGGAAACATTGAAATCAGCTACGATATGACTGATATAAAAAATACCGTCGGGTTGAAGTTGTACCGCAGTATTTATCAGAAGACAGCATTTAAAGAGATAGGGGTTAAGACACTCTTTACGAATGAAAAAGGAAAGATGGTGGCCGTGCTTAATGACGATGACGTAAAAACCGGACTGACATACAGCTATGTGGCTGTGCCTTACGATGGGTTGGGCAATATGGGGAAAAGGGCAGAAACCGTCAATGTTTATTTTGTTACCAAGCAGGCCGATGTTGGATTAATTACGCAATTCACGGTTACGCCTCAACCCGAAAAAGGAGGGAACCTGTTGAAATGGGATTATAACCAGGCAGGGTTTGTAAGTTCTGTTGAAGTTTATCGTTCAACTTCTTACGAAAAAGATTACAGACGTGTTGTCTCGCTTCCTTCCACTCAAAAGGAGTATTTTGATGAAGAAAACCTCGCTCCCTCCATTGCCTACTATTATTATCTTGTCCTGAACAATGGTCAGGGAAACAGTATGCCAAGCACCCGTGTACCGGCTATTTTACAGGGGAAAAGGGAAAACTTCATCCCTCCTCAGGACCTTTCGCTAACCAGAAACAGCAATGTGGTAAAACTTCAATTCAGGCGCGTGGGATATGACGTTCGTGGGTATTACGTGTATCGTGCCAATGGTTATTCGTCCGAACTTCATCAACTGCCCCGGATGATTCATTCTACCGATAGTCTGGTTGTATATACCGACACATTGCCTTTGTCCAACCGGTCATCGGTATATAGCTATGCGGTAGCTTCAATCAATACATCGTACAACATCAGTCCGGTGAGTAATCGTGTAAATACGGTTTTCAGTGGAGGCCAACTGCCTGTTCCCGACAAACTGAACGCAATGTTGGAAAACGATGAAGTAAGGCTTGTCTGGAACGATGTTTCCGGGTTGAACTCTGCACTATCAGCCTATGAAGTATATCGAAAAACAGTGAATAATGAGAATGAAGCAGAGCCTGAAAAACTACTGGAAACGGTTAATTTCATGACAAACAGCATTAAAGACAATACAGTCTTACCCGGTAAAAAATATATTTATCGTGTCAGAAGCATAGGCGCAGATGTAGGCGACGCGAGCAGTTTCAGTTTGCCATACAGCATTTACATGCCAACAAGCGGCCTTTTGCCTCCGGGAGAAGTTTCTGCCATTGCCTCATCGCAAAAAGTGACGCTTAAATGGACCCTGCCGTTGTTAGAAGATATTGAATCTGTATTGCTTTATCGCGCTGCTGAAAACGAAAAAGCAACCCTGCTGAAAACCTTGGATGCAAAAGCGGAGAGCTACGATGATGCTTCGGTAAAAAAAGGAACGATCTATTATTACTTTGTAGTAATCAAATACAAAAACGGGTTGGAAAGTAAGCCTACCGATTCTGTGAGCGCGAAAGTGTAGAAAAAATAATGAAAGCCCCCCGTTCGCAGGAAGCAAATATCAGGGGGGTAGTATATTAATACAAGTTCATTGAGAGCAGGTTCAGACCAAACAATCTTTGTTTTCACAAGCCAAGTTTTTTTCGAACTTCGTCAGTCGTAAATACACGGTCTTCTTTTCAAGTGCAGAAGCATCGTTCACATTCGGAATATCCTCTGCTATCATTCTTTTTCTTGCTTCTAAACTTATTGTATTCATGTCTTAACTTTAAAATTTATTATTTGCAAATGTATGAATGATAGTCGTATAAACCTGATTATCCTAAATGGGTGTACCCCCTGTGTGCTTGGGTATCGTTGTGCTGTAATTGAGAAAGATTGGGCGTTTGTCTGCTATGACTTCTTATTATTTTGCAGTCTGTAATTTTTCGGCGTAACCTGGTAAACTTCCTTGAAACATTTAATAAAATAATGCACCTGATTAAAGCCCGAGAGATAGGCGACTTCAGACACCGAAAGTTCTGTTTCTCCAAGCATCTTGGAAGCTTTTTTCAATCGGACATTACGGATGAAATTATTGGGAGTTTCCCCTACAATTAATTTAAATTTCCGATGCAGTACTGTTTTACTCAAGTTCATTTCAGAAGCGAATTCATCAATTTTAAAGTTTTCATCCATCAGGTGATCTTCGATTATCTGAATGGCACGTTGCAGGAATTTATCTTTTGAATGTATTTCGCCTGATTCATCCTGGGGAGAAAGTAAATCTGCAATAAATTGTTTTCTACGTTGTTGGAGCGTAGCAAATACATTTTCAAGCTGTTTGATTAACGTATCTGAATCGAATGGTTTTTTAATGTAAAAATCTGCACCGGCTTTATAGCCCTGCATTTCATCTTCCGTTGAAGATTTGGCAGAAAGCAAAATGACAAATGTGTCGGAATACAACGGTGTATTTTTTATTGTTGAACAAAGAGTAAGCCCATCCATTTCAGGCATCATTACATCAGAAATTACAATTTCGGGAAGGACATTTTTAATGAAGTTTAATGCTTCAACACCATTGGAAACCACACCAACTTCAAAATGAGCCGACAATTTCTTTTTCAGATAATCCCGTAATTGGTCATTGTCTTCAACTAAAAGGATGGAATATACACTGTCCGTTTCAAAATCTTCCCGCTCATTGCCATCAGGCTCCAAATTTTCAGTTAATTTCGCCGGAAGAGTTATTGTGATTGTGGCTCCCTTTTCAGATTCAGAGTTCAAAGCAATGTCACCGCCCATCATAAGTGCAAATTTTCTTGAAGTGTATAGCCCAAGTCCAAGCCCCTGTGTTTTGACATTTTTCCCTTCCCGATAATATTTTTCGAAAACCTTGTTCCGATTTTGCTCGCTTACGCCAACCCCGGTGTCTTTTATTATGATTTTAAAAAAGTTGGTCGAAGTCGGATATTCAAGTTTGACATTTACATTTCCACCTTCTTTATTGAACTTTATAGCATTGCTTATCACATTGTACAAAATCCGCTCGAGCTTAATCGCATCAACAGAAACAAAAAGCTTCTCAACGTCAGTGTTATACGCTAATTTAATTTCCCTCGATTTTGCGAGATAATCAAATGCATTGATAACAATTCGGATGAACGAGGCAAGTTCCACACTTTTTTCCTTAATTTCCTCATCCATCAATTCAGCTCGCTTAAAATCAAGTATTGTATTAAATAAATCAGACAGGAAAGTCGCATTTTTGGAGATAATTTCCAATTTTTCATGCTGATCTTCATTCATACTTTGATCCCTCATCAGATCTTTTACAGGTGCTAAAATCAAAGAGAAGGGAGTTAATAGATCATGCGACAATCCGGCAAAGAAGCTCTCCTTCTCCTTCAACAACTCATCCTTCTTTTTCTTTTCAATTTCTTCAAGCCGTTGAAGTTGACGCTTTTTATAGTAATTTTTTGTATAGAGGAAGATACTGTACAGCAAAAGTAATATTGCTGCAAAAAAGAAAAAATAGAATAATTTTGTCTTCCACCACGGTGGCGAAACAGAGATTTGCAGGCTGTAAAGAGAATCATTGATTTCGGTTAAGATTTCACTGTTTGAGCGAATCAGCAAAGTGTAATCTCCCGGCGGTAATTGAGAAAAAGTAAGCGGTTTAGATATGTCAAAATGTTGCCAATTTTCACTAAATCCTTTAATTTTATACTGATAGCTGTTTTCGTAATTTCCCAAACCCACCTCGGTAAATTTAAGGCTGATCCATTTACAAAGGTATGATAAAGCAAGTGAATTTATGTATTCGGTATCTTCGTTTAGAATGACTTTTCCGTAAATCTTTTGTCCTACATCCACCGTTTGATGATCAATTTGGAGTTCCGTCAACAATAATTTTGAATGGTTGGGTTGGCTTAAAACGAATTTAGGATCTATTAAAACAAGATTTTCAGTGCCTCCAAACACAATGTACTGTTTATTATTCATTTCAAGGCATGAAGACGAGAAAAACACTTGTTTGTTGAATGTTTCCTGGTTAATTTCTCTTAGCTCATGATTTTCATCGACGTAGCAAAAGATCCGGTTCGAAATTGAAAACCACAAATTATCATTTGCATCCAATAGAACGTTACGGATAGCACCTTCGGGAAGCATTTCGGATGAAAATAGACTTTCCAGGTTATCGCCTGTAGAGTAATTGAGTTTACGCAATCCACCTGAAGTCCCTAACCATAAACATTGTTTTTTTACATCATCAGTAAGGCTGTACACCATGTCCGATATGCCTTCTCCGTATCGTTGCGCTTTATGAGTTAAAGGGTTAAACAGATAAACACCATTATGCGATGACACCCAAATTTGGCCGTCGGAGGCTTCTGCAAATCCGGTTATCTCATCCATACCAAATGAATCATAATGGATATAATCAGTAAAAGTATTCTTTTCGCTGTTATAGTTTACTGAAACAAGTCCAAATTGCTTTGTTCCTATCCAAAAACGAAATTTACTGTCGCGAAATATGGAAGTTATTTTACCAAAATTATTGTCTGTCTGAAATTTTTTAAGTGAGAAGTCCGTACTCTTATCCTTCATCGAAGCATACAGTATACCAACATCATCATTTCCAACAATAAGAACATCATCATCACTATAGAGCGACAGGATATATTTTTGAAAAAAATTATCCGATTTTTTTATTTCTCTGGGCAGTAAAATCCGATTTTTAATATCATAAAGATAAAGCCCGTCACCCTGGGTACCTACAAGCAGATAATTATCCTTAAAATAACGGAGAGCATAAACCGCGGAAAGGTTATTCCTGTTAATTGGGGAAAGAGTGGTAATACCTTGCTCTTCATTATCCAGACGATAAAATCCGGTTCCATACGTACCCATCCACACCGTATTATAACGGTCCTGAAAGAAAGATAAAATAACGGGTGCATTTATTTTTAGCGGTGTAATTGATTTGCCATTATTTATATCGATTTTTTTTACACCATCGCCCCAGGTTCCAAGATAAAATTTTTTTTTGTCCGCAGTAGAGAAAATACGATATACATCTTTCACTTCGTTATTTATTTCTCTTTCCACAACAGAAAAATTGTTTTCACTCCACTCCAGTTTATGCAAACCATTTGTCCAGGTAGAAAACCACAAACTATTTTTTTCGCCTGTATCCAGAAATTGTGTTATAGCATAACGTGTTCTGTTTATAGCTATATCTTCCTTTTTATTGATATCATATAAAAAATAGCCAAAATAGGTTCCAATCCATAGTTTTCCCTTTGGTTTTTCCACGATACCGGATATAATATTCTTCGGGTAATGCTTTAATACTTTATAAGATAGATCACCCTTATTGGTGGGTTCCAACTGAAAAAGGCCATCTTCCCAACTTCCCAACCAAATATTTTTTTGTGAATCTTCATAAATGGAAATGACCCGCTGTGGATACTCTTTTACAATTTTACTGATGTGAGTAAATTTATTTTTGCGTGGATCAAAAATATCCACTCCACCAGTTTTGAAGCCGATCCATAACAGTCCGCGAGAGTCAAACATCAGTGTTTCGATATTATTTTCCGTAAGGCTGTTTTGAGAATTACTTTCTTTTCGATATACTTTGAATTTTTTTCCATCGAAACGGTTAAGCCCGTCATTTGTTGCAATCCACAAATAGTTCTCATTTTCACAAATAGATGTCACATCCGTTCCCGAAAGTCCGTCAACAGTAGTGAAATGCTTGTATTCCTGGGACGGCAATGAAAAAGAGAATAGAATTGCCAATACAATGGAAAAGAATCGTTTCATGTGTCGGGTATGTAAAAACGGCTTGTGATTTAATTGTGCAAGTTAAGAAATCATTTTATAAAAACTACAACTTACCGTCAAAATATTTGTAAAACATACTCAGGCATGGGTAGCAGTAAATTCTCCTATTTTCTGATATTGTTCATAAAGGGAAGAATATATTTCTACGTTTTCGGGATTGGGAATGTATTCATGCTCGAAACCTGAATTCATTGCCTCCTGGGCATCTTCGACAGTGACATACACTCCGGCTGCCGTCGCTGCAAACATTGCAGCTCCCAGGGCGCATGCTTGTTCTGTTTTACATACTTTTATGGGCATGTTAAGGACATCACTAAGCGTCTGCATTACAAACGGAGATTTTAATGCAATTCCGCCAATACCAATCACGTTGTCAATTCTAACTCCCTCATCTCGCATACGCTCTACGATTGCTCTTGATCCAAAAGCAGTTGCTTCTACCAGCGCCCTGAAAATGCGAGGTGCAGTGCTGCCTAAAGTTAAACCGGCGATAGTTCCTGTTAACTTTTGATTGGCATCCGGCGTCCGGCGTCCGTTCATCCAATCCGTAGCTATTACAGTGCTTTCGTCTATTGGTGTTTTTTCAGCTTCAATAGTCAGTGCCGGAATGATTTTGTCTGTTGTCTCTTTTATCAGTTTTTGTTTTGCCTCATCATCAATTACCGTACTCTTTGATAAAATATTGTTCAACGGAAATTCCAAAACATGCTTAAACCATGCATAAATATCGCCAAAAGCAGACTGTCCTGCTTCCAACCCTATCATGCCGGGTATAACCGAACCTTCTACCTGACCGCATATTCCGCGAATAAGATTATCGCCGATATCTTCACGCGATGCCACCATAATATCGCACGTGGAAGTTCCTATTACCCGGACAAATGTATAAGGCTTAATATTGGCGCCAACTGCTCCCATATGGCAATCAAATGCTCCTCCCGCCACTACAACATTTGTTGTAAGCCCTAACCGTTTTGCCCACTCTTCGGTAAGTTTTCCGACAGGTTTTTCTGCCGTGAACGTTTTTTCGAAAAGACGATCTCTGAAACCCGATAAAAGCGGATCCAACGTTGTTAAGAATTCCTCACCTGGAAGCCCGTCCCATTTTTCGTTCCACATGGCTTTGTGGCCGCAGGCACATCTGCTTCTTACGATATCCGAAGATTTTGTGACTCCCGTCAAAATTGCCGGTATCCATTCACAGTGTTCTACAATAGAGTAAGCCGCTTTACGGACCGATTCATCTTGCCTGAGTATGTGAAGTGCCTTTGCCCAATACCATTCTGACGAGTACACGCCTCCTTCGTACGAAGTATAATCTATCTCCCATTTTGATGCAAGTTCATTAATTTCCGTAGCTTCTTTAATGGCTGTATGATCTTTCCATAAGACAAACATTGCGTTTGGATTTTCTGCAAATTCCGGCAATAATGACAGGGGTGTTCCTGCTTCATTTGTAAAAACAGGAGTGCTTCCCGTTGTGTCAAAGGCTATGCCCACTATATTCTCTGCTGTACCCTCAGGCGATGTGGATAAACACTCCTTAATAGAGGCTTCCAGTACTTCTAAATAATCAAGAGGGTGTTGCCGATATTGATTTTTTGAAGGATTACAGTATTTCCCCTCTTCCCATCGTGGATAATATTTAACAGATGTTGCTACTTCTTCACCTGTTCCCGTATTCACAATTAATGCCCGGACAGAATCACTTCCGTAATCTACTCCTATAACGTATTTCATTTTTTTTCTATTATGCGGGTTAGTTATCGTAACGCTCTGTTAAGCATATAATATACCTCGTTGTTGCGCAAATCCTGTTTGAAGTTACGCATCGTAGTGCCTTTATCAATCAGTAACATTTCCATATCGGCAATTTCGGCGAAGTCTTCCATGTATTCGGGTGTCAGTGCAAAAGAGAAGCTGGAGTGGTGTGTGCCGCCTGCCTGAATCCAGGCGCCTGCGCCTACTTCGAAGTTTGGCTGTGGAATCCACAATGCACAGGCAACGGGCAGTTTAGGCAGATCGTTGGGTTTTATCACATCCACAACATTTACAATCATGCGGAAACGATTTCCCATGTCAATAATCGTGCTGGCAATACCTTGTCCTTCATGTGCCTGGAAAACCAGGCGAGCGCAGGTGCCCGCGTCGCCGATACCCAGAAAGTGCACCTGCAATTGTGGCTTTTGGTTGGAGATGGACGGATTGATTTCGAGCATATGTGCCTGCAGGATGGAACTGTTTTCTCCGTCGAAATTCAACGTGTAATCTTCCAGGAACGAGCATCCGCCTTCCAGCCCCTGACTCATTACCCACATGGTGCGAACGAGCGCGGCTGTTTTCCAATCGCCTTCGGCGCCAAAACCGTAACCTTCCTGCATCAACCGTTGCGAAGCGAAACCCATCAACTGGTCCATGCCTTCCAACTCATCGAAACTGGTGGTAAATGCTTTGGCTCCTTTCTCTTCCAGGAAACGGCGCAAGCCAATTTCCTGAGCGGCTGCAGCACGGATGTGTTTGTGATTTTCAGTTCCTTTTTGGGAATCTTCGGCAATGTCATACAGTCGCTCGTATTCGTCCACGAGCGTGTCGATCTCTTCCTCTTTTACCGCATTTACATAAGGCACGAGCCTGGCGATGGGCGCATTGTCCACGTGGTAGCCTAAACGAATTTCAGCTTCCACTTTGTCGCCGTCGGTTACGGCTACGTTGTTCATGTTGTCGCCAAAGCGAATAATACGCATATCCTGAGCATCTGCCCAGCCGACGCATACGCGCATCCATGTGGCTATTTTCGATTGCGTGCTTTTATCTTTCCAATATCCCACGACTATTTTACGCGGTTTGCGCAAACGGCTGGTAATGAATCCAAATTCGCGGTCGCCGTGAGCACTTTGATTCAGATTCATGAAATCCATGTCGATGGTATCCCATGGGATTTTTTCGTTGTATTGAGTGTGTAGATGCAACAATGGTTTTTTGTAGTCCAATAAGCCGTGAATCCACATTTTGGCCGGTGAGAACGTGTGCATCCATGTGATGACGCCCACACATTTTGTGTCAGCATTTGCTTTTCTGAGAATTTCCGATATTTCCCGGGACGAGTTGGCCGTTCCCTTATAAATAACTTTAACGGGAAGATTTCCTGATTCGTTCAATCCTTTTACCATTTCGGTGGAGTGTGCGTCCACTTGCACAACCGCATCACCTCCATATAGGAGCTGTGCTCCCGTTACAAACCATACTTCGTAATCTTGATAATTCATAATTTCTTCGTTTTTAATTGATTGTTTTTTGAGTTGCTGCTAAGACACAATGGCCTGAATTAATTTTATTGTCCGTAATATGCGTCCGGGCCATGTTTTCTATAAAAATGTTTCTTAATCAAATGCGGATTCATTGTTAAATCGGGATTCAGTGTATAAGCAATGTAGGCCATTTTAGCCACTTCTTCCATAACCACAGCGTTATGCACTGCCTCCTCTGCATTCCTCCCCCAAGAGAATGGTCCGTGATTTTTAACAAGAACCCCGGGAGTAAACCCTGGATTAATCCCTTTAAACCTTTTAACAATAACATTCCCGGTTTCTTTTTCATACTCGCCTTCAACTTCCTGCTGAGTCATATCTTCGGTGCAGGGAATTGCATCGTTAAAATAGTCGGCATGCGTTGTCCCAATATTTGGAATACCCAAACCGGCTTGTGCCCATGCTGTGGCATAAGTAGAATGTGTATGTACAATTCCTCCAATTGTTTTAAAAGCATTATAAAGCACAATATGAGTGGGCGTGTCTGATGATGGTTTGTATTTCCCTTCAATTACCTTTCCGCATACATCAACAACAATCATATCGTTGACTCTCATGTTGTCGTAAGAGATACCTGAGGGTTTAATTACAATCAGGCCCTCTTCTCTGTCTATAGCACTTACATTTCCCCAGGTAAATACTACCAATCTATGTTTTACGAGGTCGAGATTGGCTTTATAAACCTCCTCTTTGAGTTTTTCAAGCATCCTTTTCAATAATTAATTACCAGAAATAAATATAAAACGCAATCGTAATTCCCAGAATAATAACAGTGTGTATAATATCCCAATGATTCCAGCTTGCACGGGTTTCGGCTCTTTGTCGCGCCGTGGCTGTACCAAAAACAAGACCTTGTATTTTTTCGGGAGAGGGAGCCTTTGTGAACAAACTTACCCCTACAACAACAAGAATACAAAACAAAAACATCCAACCGCAAAAGAACAACCAATTGGTATCATAAAACACATTTTTAAAAACACTCTCAGTTGCATTTGACACGTTGCTATAAAAAATATTTGCTCCTAAACGTGTAAGTCCAATTACTAATCCGGTTATTAATCCCCACATACCTCCCTGAGCCGTAGCTTTTTTCCAGGTAATTCCAAGCAGGAATGTAGCAGCAATACCCGGGGCCAATACAGATTGAACATCCTGCAAATAAGCATACAAAACATTTCCTATACTGCGCATGATAGGTATCCATAAAATTCCCAGCAAAACTATTACTGCCGTTGCGATTTGCCCTATCACAACCAACTTCTTTTCGGAGGTTTTGGGTTTGAAGCGCTTGTAAAAATCGATAGTAAATAAAGACGCTGAGGAGTTAAAAAGGGAAGCCAGAGAGCTCATTAAAGCAGCTAATATTCCACAAACGACCAATCCTTTTACTCCGACCGGCAGGAGCTTTGTAACTAATGTGGGAAACGCCGCATCTGCATTGACGTTGCCATTGGCCAACATAGGGAGAAATGCTTCTCCGCCGGCACCGATACTTTTTTGATGAATGGCAAAAGCGATCATCCCGGGAATAAGAAATAGAAATACAGGCAATAACTTCAAGTAAGCCCCAAAGATTGAACCCCGGCGTGCTTCTCTCTGACTCTTGCCGGATAAAACACGTTGTACAATAAATTGGTCTGTACACCAATACCAGAACCCTATAATGGCAGATCCGGTTAATGCACCGAGCCATGGGAAATGGGGATCTTTATTATTACGAATAAGATCAGTCATGGTATTTCCATAATCATTTACCGGAACAGCGCCGGTTATTCGTATCATCTCATCCCATCCTCCCAATTCTCTTAATCCCAGTACAAGGATTATTAAGGAGCCAAGGAGTAAAATAGGAGTTTGAAGAACGGATGTGTATAACACCGACCTCATCCCTCCAATTACGGTATAGATGGCTGTGATGAGCACCAATCCAACAGCGGCAATCCAAAAGAAATCTATACCCCATAATTCCTTGATTCCAAAAACCTGTTGAAAAACAAGTCCTCCGGCATAAACAGTTACGGCAACCTTGGTTAATACATAACTTACCAAAGATATGACAGAAAGAATAGTCCGCGATTGAGGGTTGTACCGCCTTTCTAAGAATTCGGGCATAGTATATACCATACTCCGGCTATAAAATGGTACAAAAACCCATCCAAGAATCAAAATCATCCATCCTTGTATCTCCCAATGTGCCATGGCCATACCACTCGAGGCTCCTGCTCCCGCAAGACCAATCAAGTGCTCTGAACCAATGTTTGATGCAAAAATAGACGCTCCTATGGCGAGCCATGTTGCATCCCGTCCCCCTAAAAAATAATCAGCAGAGTTGTCTTGCTTCTGTTTCAGTACCCAGACAATAATCCCTATCAAAATAAGGAAGAACAAACCAATTACAATCCAATCTAATGTTACCACGATTTAAAAATTTAAAAAATTGTATTTATTATGAATTTATTTTGAATGGGTGTTCAAATCTCCCACTCGGGACCTCACTACAGCCGAAGGAGGAACTTGTTTGAAATAAGCTAATACTCAGTAATTATATCCTAAAATATCCAATACTCTCAGATTTTTATCATTTATTGAAACTGTCTTGTCTTTTAGAAACTCGACTAAAATATTCCACCTTTTGTCTTTTTTATCGTACCAAAGATTTTTGTCGAAAGCTCCTTCATGTTTTGTAAAACCATCTCCACTGTATTTTAGCGGCCCAACATAATAGTTGTTTTCAATAAAGTTGTTGGTTGATGCTGTGGCATCAAAAGCAAGGTTTGGCTCTTCTACGAAAATGTAATTACGCCTAAAGAAGGTACTGTCAGCATATCCGTGCCAATCATCAGACCGGACAATCCGTTTGTCCATTTGGGGCAGTTCTTTTCTCAGGACATAGAAGATGTTTTTTTCAATTTTGCTGTTTTTAGTTGGGCCTGTGATATGGATTATTGGTGAATAATGTTCTGTTTTCTTTCCAGTAACTATATGTTTCCTGATTCCGTCATTGATGCTGACATTATATTCAGCTACGGTTCCAACATTTCCTACACTCCAATCCAGGGGCCACCCGCCTGAGTTACACAGTAAAAGAAATCCACCGTCGTTGTTGCTGCTCAGATTGTATCGGATTTGTGTATTTGTGCAATTATAATCCGAATCATAGCTGTAACCGTCGGTCTGAGATTTATGTCCGTCAACAACATTAAATTGAATAATGGTGTTATCGCTTGAAAACGGCCAAATTCCGTCACATGCTTCAGTAACGGGAAGTATAGGCGGGCAGTTTTTCATGACATTGTATTCAATTATTGCTCCATCGCAGGCCGTAGGAACAATTCCATCGCCGGGAACACCATCCAGTACATTGTTTCGGATTACAACATTAAGATTTGGCAACCAGATATTTCTTGCCCAATTTCCCCACATAATGATTCCGTTGCGCTGGCAATCTTTTATCAGGCATTTTTGAACGAGCAGTCCGTCAAAGTACGATGGAATGGAATCTGTTTTATCGTCTCTGTAATTTCTCAACATCATTGCCTGGCCTCCACCCGCATCTTCGTGTTCATGTCCTTCACCTTTTATCAGCGAACCATACACATCGTGAATGAAAAGGTTGTCAATGGTTATGTCTTCTGCTTTTCCATAGTTGTAAACTTCCACCAGCAATCCATTGAGATATGGGCGGATTTTTTCCCCTTTGTTAGATATTTCAAGGTCCCGTAAAATGATGTGTTCGCTGTTGAAAATATGAACCATTTCTAAAAGGGAGGCATCTCCTTTGATGTGTGGCATTGCTTCTCCTCCATATTTTCCGATTGTAATCGGCCTGTTTTTTTTACCTTTGCCGGAGAAAAACAGCTTTTCAGTAAAAACGACACCTGATTTGAGTAAGATGCTGTCGCCGGGTTTTATCTCCAGGTCCATTAGTTTGCTCAAACTCTTCAAAGGTTCTCCGGGCTTGGTTCCTGAATTGGAATCATCACCGTTTACAGCATCAAAATAGTAATTAGTGGTTTTAACGGATTGGGAACAGGCTGTTAATAAGATTATCGATGCTGATATAAGAGTTCTTAATAAAGTTTTCATCGTGTTTTGTTTTGTCTTTAACCGTTAATTTATTCCCAGTCATCCGTCCGAAATGATGAGACCGGTAATCCTCCTGTTCCGAATAATTCGGCATTTACAAAATCCTTGAATGCGTATCGGACCGCTTTGGGTTCTTTCACTAAATGACTTTGGACAACAACTGTTCCATCTTCTTCGTTAATATAGGCTTTTGCTTTCACGAAAACTCTGCTTTCTCCTGCTATTTCAAATAGCTGAAGTTCTTTGCCGTAACTGGTAAGTCCCATGAATTGCTTTGAAAAATGGATGATGGCGCTATTTCCCTCAACTTCCATTCGTTCATATTCGGGACTTTCAGCTTCAAAGCCGGAAAAATCGTATGTTTTTGAAAGTGCAAGCATCGCAAGACGCTGACCGACTTCTTTTTTTCGTGGAGGATGAATCTGATACTCTTCGCCCACATCCAGTATAACTGCCATTGCACTGTTCGGAATCAGAGATTGCGACTTCATCTGTGCTTCGCGTTGATAAGCAGAAATCTCAGGCCATTGCGGCGTGAAGAAGTTCCACTCCTTGTAATCATAGGGCGCTATTTGGACAAAGTAAAACGGAAAATCTCCCCGATTCCACTTTTTTCGCCACTCTTTCACCATTGCTGCAACCGAAGGAGCATAACGTGGCACATTGAAGATATTTGACTCGCCCTGATACCAAAGCATGCCTTTTATTGCATAATTTTCTATTGGATGAATCATGCCGTTATACAATACGGTTGGCACATTGTTAACCCATGGAGAAGCCTCATCGCTTTTGGGTGGCACCGTAATATCACTGAATTCTGCACAAGCTGCATCTGTCATCCAGGCTTCTACATTAGAGCCGCCATAACTGGAATTTATTATGCCTATCGGAACATTCAACTGCTGATAAAGCAAGTCTGCAAAAAACCAACAAACAGCGCTGCAATCGCCGGCAGTTGAAAGCGCTGCAACTTTCCACTTAGCATCTTTAAATTCCTCTTGAGGTCTGTATGCTGCCAAAGTCGGGATGTTGATAAAATGGATTTTTTTCCCGGTTGAGTTTAATATGGCTTCTGTTGCTCCTATCACCGGTTGATGGTGATACCCTTTAAGCTGCATACTCATATTTGATTGTCCGCTCGCCAGCCAAACTTCACCGATATAAACATTTTTCAGTTTGATTGAACCTGAACCATTTATGGTTATATTGTATGGACCGCCTGCCGTGGGAGTTGCAAGAAGAGTCATCCATTTACCGTTTTTATCGGTAGTGATGTTATATGACCTGTTATCCCACGATGTTGTCACATGAATTTTAGAATTTTCCTTTGCCCATCCCCAAATAGGAGCCTTTGTCTGTTGCTGCAATATCATATTATCGGAGAAGATGGAACCTAATTTCAAATTCTGACTAAAGACGGATACGCAAAAAAGCAGACTACATATTATCAGGTTAATTTTAATTATTCTCATGATTTATTTAATTTTTATCAATTGTTCGTTATTGGTTTTTATACTGATTATCCCAACCTTATTAAAGCTGTCAGTTTCCGGTTTTACATCGAAATAGATTTTAGAGTTTTCAGGCAATGGATAAATTACCAATCGGAGGTTTTGTCCACTTGCAGACGGTATCAACCTTTTCAACCCAATCTGCCAGGAGATATTATTATTGAAATCATCTGCAGAAAGCCTGTACCCGTTATAGAGTTCAGCTCTGTCGCCTATATAACTGATGTGTAAATAAGAAGTGTTGTGGTTTTTGAAAAGATCCCGGGGAACATTTATTTCCCATTCTCCAAATCCTGGATATGTCAGCTTAGTTGCAAAATCCGGAGTATTCACGACTGTCGGTTTTACGGGTATTTCATGTCGGCGGGTCGGAGCTGGGTAAGTGTACATATCCATGGTGAGCCACGATAAGTCTGATGAGAATTCCACCCGATCATAATTTTCATATTCCACTATAGCTCTTGCTGAAAATTTTGCTTTACCCTCAATAAACGGAAAAGACAGGTACATGTTATTTTCTCCCTTGCCCACATATCCGGTAATATCTATTGCATTTACCATATTCGCTTTTATCTCTTGATTAATCCATTTATCATTCACATGAATTCTACAATCCGATTCAGGATAAATGAAAAGAGTAGCCCGACGAATGCTTGATGGATTATCCAAGCTGAATTCTTTTTGAAATATTCTGTGGTATCTTGCCTGATAATCGGGGATTTCTTTGAAGTTGGCAGACTCAAGCCATAGTGCATCTTGTAGGATTGGATGCGGCGTAGCCCTTAACTCCTCACCTTTTGTTACTGTATAATCATGTTCAATAAATCCGTTTTGAGCAAGTTCAAATATTTTCACTTTTTCATCCGTAGAGTAGGCATAAACTTCGTTTGATTTTATATACATGCCTGCATTGGAAATATAAAATTCTTTCTTTCCGCTGCGCTCAAAAATCCATGAATCCGTTGCATCTTTTTCCGTAAGTATCCATATCCGCTGTTTATTTCCATCAATGGATGATACTTCCAAAAAACAGTTTTTGCCCGGCCGGATATCCGAAACCAAAATCAAACCGTCTTTTTTTACCACTTTACCTTGAGCAGTTTGAATGTTTGCTACTGTTGAAGCATCAAAAGCGAATTCTACAGGGATATTTTTATTCTGAAAAAAAACATATGTGTTGTCAATAATTGTGAGCAATTGAGCTGTTGCGTATTTAAGCAGCGATTTATCCATTTTCAGATTGAGAGGCCATATAAACAAGGTGCTGTCAGGTATTTCAATATTTTTCTGAGGAAATTTTAATGTTTCGTTTTTGAACTTAATGCTGAACTGTACATTTTTTCTGACTTGCATTGGTACAAACCTGCAGTAGTTGATTCCGAATAAGTAGCCTGAGCCGTTAAGCGAGCGGACAGCGAATTGCAAATCATCGGCTTTTGTTTTTCCAAGCGTGGATAGCATCGGAGCCAAATCAGTTGCTACAGAATGAATAAAATAGTGAAGTTTCTTTATCTGGTTGTAAGAGGGATCTATTTCGCCGGACTCACGGATTGCCGCCCTGAAATCATAGGATTTTACCGGTGTCCTGCTCCAGTATCCGGTCTCTTCCTGTTCTTCTTCGGTGGAGTGCAATTCTCCTCTTGGATTTGTGCCTCCGGCAAACATATAATATCCTATTAGATTACTACCGGAGCCAAGTTTTGACATGACCATCCCGAGTCCATCAATGGGTGAAAGTACAACTCTGCGATGATACATCATTGGGATTCCCACACCCATTTCACAGGTGAAGAATGGATAACGTTCATAAGTCATATATTTATCTTTCCTCTCAATTTGGTCGTTGCCAATATGTTTGTTGTCGCGATAAGCATCAAATTGAAAATTTAAAGGCAATGGATTTTTGGTTATTTTTTCAATCCAGGGTTCATCAGCGTAGCCGCCCCATAAAGGTATAACTTCAAACGGAGGAACAGAACCTCCGCCCCAACCTGTAACCGTATAAAGCGGCACATCAATGCCACACTCCCTCGCCATGTCTTTTAACCATTTGATGTGAGGTTCACCCTCTTTGGCATGCCAATACTCGTTTTCAAGTTGAATCCCGATGATGTTTCCTCCATCTTTATAGTACAATCCATTTAACTGTTTGGCAATCTCCTTGAAATACCGTGCTACATAATTTTGATAAACAGGATCGTTGGAACGGTCTTTAATAAACTTTTTCCGAAGTATCCAATCGGGTGTTCCTCCATTGCGGACTTCACCATGTGACCAGGGCCCAATACGTGGATAGACAAATAGATCGTGTTTCTGGCATAACTGGACAAAAGCTCTCAGATCCTTTTCCCCGCTCCAGTTAAATTGCCCTTCAATTTCTTCGTGCTGATTCCAGAAAAGGTATGTAGATATGATATTAATGCCGCATGCCTTCATTTTGAGTATGGTCTCTTCCCATTGCTCAGGCCTGATACGCGTATAATGGATCTCTCCCATTATCGGCAACAGCGGCTTTTTACCTAACATGAGATATTGGTTGTTAATCTCTATCTCTTTGTTGGCAGGTCCCGGATTTCCCATTTTAAAGTGTCCGGATTCAAGAGGAAAGGTTGGGTCCTGGATTTCAATGGAATAGTTATTTTGCGATACTATACTTTGCGACAGTGACAGCAATATAGAAAGATATATTAATTTTTTCATGTCTGCGGATAATGAAAACTACGAATAGGCTACCAGAATATACAGGATTGTAAAAATCTTAAATCAATCTAATTTCCACTTATCTTGCCATTTTATTACCGGATTCCCCTTTTTGAAAGTGAGGGGAAGCCATACATATCGGGAGTCGATTAGGTTTGTTTTGTTCCATCGGTCGAACATAGCGATGTAAGTGTCTCTTTTATTTTCTACAGGGAGGACAAAAGTCCCTTGTGCAAAGAAAGTGCTGTCTGCATTTTGACCCACACACGGATTCCCAAGAACTTTCCATTCTCCAAGCATAGAATCTGCTACGGCAATTTCAGCAACATTCGGATCCCATCCTGTACACCCCGATGTAATCATGTAGTACTTATTGTGATGCTTAAAAACAGCCGGGGCCTCGCGCGACATATCTATAAAATTGCGTGTATAAATACCTGTATGTTGTGTATATTCTTCATTTAATAGTCCTATATACATCGTTTTATTCCATTCCGAGGAGTAAATATGATATGCACGGCCATCATCGTCTTTGAAAATTGTCTGATCCCTGCTGTCGCCCCCGTTTGGTTTGAAAGAACCTAAATAAGTGAACTGTCCTGTTGGAGAATCACTTACGGCTACGCCTGCATGTGCTTTTTCGTAATCGGGACTTTCGATGTGCATCCACATCACGAATTTCCTGACTTTTTCGTTATAAATAACTTTTGGACGTTCAATTACCTGTGACGGATGTAAATCTGAGGTTGAATCATTCGGTGTGCTGGCTAAGACCACTCCTTCGAATTTCCAATTAAGAAGGTCTTTGGAAGAATAGCAGGAGACTCCGCCGACATCTGCCCGCCAACACTCCCATGTTGTTACCCATTCGAGGCGATAGGTGGAATCCCCTTTAAACTCGCCATACCAATAATATGTGCCGTCATAAAACATAATTCCTCCACCGTGGGCATTGATTGGATTACCATCTGTATCATACCAAATTTCTCCGGGAATAAATTCAGTCTTGCTTTTTTGCGATCGGGTACATCCATTTATATAAACTGAAAATACGCAAAGGGCAAGCAGATACAAAAGTTGTCTTTTTTTTGTCATGGTGAAATTATTTTATCTTTTCCAAATTATATACATATCCATTGGTTTTCAGCTATTTTTTCAATCTACAGTTATGGAGATATCCTCTTCTCCGTATTTTTCAGTTTTCACATGTAGAAGAATGCTCCCTTTTGTTTCAATTGGCTGTATTATTGCCAGTGCTCTCCCTTTGAATGTTTTTGGAGTAGTGGAACGAAAACTTTCCATATCATAAGGACAAGCATTGCCTGCAGCTAATAGTTTACCGTTTCCGCTAACGCTCAATTCAAGTATTGCATCGTGGTCGGTTACGATATGGCTGTTCTTATCTACCAGTTCTATGGAAATATACGAAAGATCATTTTTTGATTTTTTGAGAGTGGCACGGTCTGCGGTTAACCTCACTTTTACAGGTTCAACTGTTGTTGCAAGCGTTATAGATTCTTCTTCGCCATCACGCCCAAGTCCTACGGCTTTCAACTCGCCCGGCTCATAGCTTACTTGAAAATTTGTCGAATATCTTTTTAGCCGATCCGTTTTTTCTGTCTCTTTCCCGGCTATTTGTTTTCCATTTAAGTATAATCTTACAAACGGATATCGAGTGTAAACCTTGACATTCATTGTTACTCCTTCACAGCCTTTCCAATTCCAACTCGCCTCTTCATCAGGCCATCCCCAATAGCTTATTTTTTCTCTGTATCCATCAGGAACAGGGTTGTGAACAAGCATTTCGATCTTGCTGTTGTTCCACAAAATATCCCTTAGGGCAGCTTGCGGTTTTTTGTTTCCACATATATCAATATCACCACACCAAGCGTTGAACCAGGGACGATCTAAGAACATTAGCGGATCTTTTTCACCGTTTTTTACATTTATTGCATGTCCAATCCCGGATTCTCCCAAATAATCTAAGGCAGTCCAAATAAAATCGCCGATTATTTGGGGATATTTTTCCACCAAATCCCAGTTTGCTGCCCGTTCCATCGCTGTAGTTTCACTGCCGTAAATTATCCTGGCGGGATAGAGTTTTGCATCATTTTCATACTCCCACCACATGTAGTTGTATCCGCAGACATCCAAATGTTCAAATGCAAAGGGCGATGCTGTTTCCCATTTCAGCTGTGGATTATCCCAATAATCGTTTACAGCCGCAGTAACAGGGCGTGTGCTATCGTATTTTCTTATAACGGTCTTTATTCCTTTTGCAATTTCTATGCCCGATGAATCGGAACGCTCCTGAATTTCATTGCCTATGCTCCACATAATTACAGATGGGTGATTTCGGTCACGAAGCACCATTGAAGCTAAGTCTTTTTCGTACCATTCATCAAAAAAACGGTGATAGTCGTTGGAGTTTTTCTGTTTCTGCCATTGGTCGAAAGCTTCGTCGATGACAAGCAATCCTAAACGGTCACAGGCTTCAAGGAATTTCTCCGAAGGGGGATTGTGTGCACATCTTACGGCGTTAAAGCCGTTGACTTTCAGTAATTCAGCTTTTCGTTCTTCTGCCCGGTCTAAAGCAACTGCTCCCAAAAGCCCATTATCATGGTGGATACACCCCCCTTTTAATTTTACCGGTTTCCCATTTAACAGGAAGCCCTCTTTTGCCGAAAAAGAGATGGAGCGAATTCCGAATGGAATGGACAATTCATCTTTGATTCTTCCATCGGATTCTAATTTTAATTCTGTTGAGTAAAGTGTAGGCGAATCAATTGACCAAAGTGTTGGGTTTGAGACTGAAATGGATTCATTTATAGTCTTTGGTTCTAACGGATCCAGACTGATATTTATCTTTTTAGTTTCGACAATATTTCCCGAATCATCTTTGATAGTTATTGCAACCTGAGTTTCTACTGGATTATTGTATTCATTAAAAACATCGAATGTAATTTTTACGATTGCTTTTTCGGGAGAAATAATCTCGCTTGTGGCAAAAACGCCCCATTCGTCTAAATGTAATTTGTCTTTGGTAATCAACCACACGTGGCGATAAATCCCTGATCCGCTATACCAACGGCTGTTTCTTCCTTCATTTTTTGCTTTTACGGCGATAATGTTCTCCTTTCCTGCAGGATTGCAGAATTTGGTAATATCGCAGAAAAAGGAGGTATATCCATAAGGATGAAAAGATACTTTTTTATTATTTATCCATACTTCAGACTCCATATAGACCCCTTCAAAATAGAGGATCTTACGCTTTTCTGAATCGTTTTTCTGAACAACAAATGTTTTTCGATACCAGCCGGTTCCTCCTTGGGCATGTCCAACGGCTATTCCTCCCTCCCTTTCTGCAAAAGGCATCTCTATACTCCAGTCGTGAGGTAAATCAACCTTTCTCCATCCGGTAGTATCAGGGTCGAAGATCTTATCATTTTCTAAATCCCCATAATAAAAACTCCAACTATCGTCGAATAATCTCTTTCGCACAAATTCATTTGGACTTGTACAACTAAAGAATCCAATCGTTGGTCCTATTAATATAATCAGAAAATATAAAAATGATTTCATAACAGCCTCTCCAACCCTGATTCCGTTATTTTCCGCCCCATTCGGGAGCTTGATCTAAAACAGGATTATTATCTAGTTCTTCTTGAGGAATCGGCCAAACATAATTCTTAGCACCCAAAAATGTATGTGCTCCTCCCATTCCCTCAGCTCTGGCTCTTGCAAAAGCCTTATCAAGTTCTTTCCAGCGAAGCAGGTCCAAGTACCTGAATCCTTCAAAAGCAAATTCAACTCTTCTTTCGTGCTGAATCACCTTAAAAAGTTGGTCATGCGTAAGATTAGTACCTTCCGCAGTTTCTACAGTCGGCATCATCACATCCGGACGTTGTCTGACCTGATTTATCAAATTTATAATTTCACTTTTGTTACCACCTGATTTTGCAAGAGCTTCAGCACGCATAAGAAGGACATCGGCATATCGGATTACATAATAATCCTGGCTATCATACCAATCCCAATCATCTTGCTGCCATTTACCGAAGTAATAACCTTTCGAAGGCCCCGTTTCATCAACAGTCCCCCAGCCACCCCACCAGGTACCGGGTGTAATGATATTAAATTTTAATCTCGGATCTCTTGTAGAGAAATCTGTGGGATTTTTATAAGAAGAGGATGGATCTGTAATCGCTTTTCCATCGATATAGTAATATTCGTCAACTAAATTTTTATAGGGCAACAACCAGTTCATCGGCCCCCATACATAAGCATTTCCGAGACTGAGAAATCCTTCTTCTCCTTTAATTAAGCCACTGTATCTCACAGAGAAAATAATTTCATTGCTTCTAGTCCCTGCATCGCTAAATAATACATCATATTTTGGTGCAATTCCGTATTTTCCACTCTGAATTACTTTATTGGCTGCATCTGCCGCTTCTGCATACATATCATTGTACAGATAGATACGGCAAAGTAAAGCGTAAGCTGTCCCTTTTGTAATTCGCCCAAAGGCATTATCATCGAGTGTGACCGGTAGAGCATCGGATGCTGCAACCTCTTCCAATTCGCCGGTGATGTACTTAATTATTTCCGCTTTACTGCTTTTTTTAATATGGCCTGTTGCGGTGGGTTCAAGTGAAAGAGGCACGTCACGATAAAGTGATGTCAGGTAATTGTATAGAAAAGCCCTTAAAAATTTTGCTTCCCCCACTATTCTGTCTGCCTGTGATTTATCTATTGCCTTAGGATCCATTTTGGGGACATAGAGTATAACCTGGTTGCATCTTGCAATGCCTCTGTAACAAGCTTTCCAAACCGTAGAGACCAATGTGGACGATGCCGTTAATGTGTTTTTAGCAATATCATTTGCAGGAAGATAATCCCATGTGTAAAAACCATCATCGGTGACACAATCTAATTCTCGGGGACTGCATGTCCAGTTTCCGGGCCAAACGAAATATAACCCTTCCGCTTGCAATGCATCGAAACAACCTGCCAGGGCCATTTCAGCTTCTTTTTGAGAGCTCCAAAAAGTATCTGATGATAATTCGGAAAGAGATTGTCTATCCAAAAAATCGGAGCAGGCAGAAAGTACAAAAACTAATCCAATTAGATATAATATTTTTTTCATGATTGTAATATTTTAGTAGATTATAAACTAAAATTAAGACCTATCGAAAAAGTTTTGGCGTTTGGATAAGCATAGCTCCTGTCATCGTTTGCGTATTTTTCCGGATCGTAATTTTTTATCTTTGTAAAAGTTAATGCGTTTTGTGCCGAAAGGAATATTCTCAATCGTTCAATTTTAATTTTTTGTAATAAATCTCTCGAAAAAGAGTATCCTAATTCTATATTTTTCAATCGGATATATGATGCATCTGTTATCCAGAAAGATGATGGCGTAAGGCCGTTGTAGTTCCCATTTCCAAATCGCGGATAGGTTCCGTTTGGATTTGTAGCGGAATAACGATTCCACATTGTATTCGTTGCGCTTCCTCCGGCTATAGGATAATCCATTACAATACGGTCAACGCCGGCTACACCTTGGAAAAACACTGCAAAATCGAAGCCTTTATAGCCTGCGGAAAGATTCAAGCCGTAAGTAAATTTAGGGAATGGATTTCCCAATATTGTTCTATCCTTATCGGTAATCTGATTGTCTTTCTCTCCGTTTTCACCGTTTATATCTACAAGGCGAATATCGCCAATACCGACATTACCGACTAAATTTTTTGTTTCATCTATCTGATTCTGCGAAGTATATAACCCGTCGGCTATATATCCATAGTATGCTCCAATAGGTTGCCCTGCTACATTAATTGTCCAGCCTTGAATCCAATCTTTTCTCCCACTTACGCTTGTAATCTTATTGTTAATGTGGCTTAAGTTGGCATTAGCATTAAAAGTGAAATCTCCCCAGTTACCATTATATCCAACACTTGCTTCCCATCCTCTGTTTTTCACCTCGGCAGCATTCACGTATGGAGCTTCATCGGCTCCCACAATTGCACTGATAGGCAACTGTAAAAGAATATCTGAGGTAGTCTTATCAAAATAATCGAAAGTTGAGGTGATTTTATTGTTAAAGAAAGCAGCATCAAATCCAATGTTAGAAGTGGTGGTCGTTTCCCATTTAATATCCGGATTAGCAACGCTAACAGCAGCCGCCCCCGATATTTTATCGTTTCCCCAAACATAATTATTCATGCCTATTCTATACGTTTGAGCAAATGGATAATATCCGATATCTTGATTTCCAAGTTGCCCCCAGCTTGCTCTTAATTTTAGTATATTAACGATACTCTGTTGTTTCATGAAGTTTTCTTCCGCAATGTTCCATCCGGCAGATAATGAAGGAAAATATCCTACTCTATTCTTTTTGGGAATCCTGGATGATTCGTCACGACGGATGTTCAATTCCATCAAATAACGATTTTTATAGGCATAATTTATTCTACCAAACAATGATCTGAGTGTCGCTTCTGCCATTGTTCCATAAGCTGAAGTGATTTTGGCTGCATTCATCACACGTACATTGTTGTTGATGAAGTCCTCACCATGAGCTCTGTACTGTTTGTAACTGTTGTATTGTGATGATTGTCCAATCAGAAAATTGAATATATGATGATCCGCCTCTAAGTAGTAAGTGATAAGATTTTCATTTATCCATTGTATGGCTTTATTGCTTGACTCGTCCAATAAATTGATGCCGCCCTCTTTCACTACTCCTTCGGCTGAATAATATGCATTTACAGGACTGAAGCCGGCATAATCCGATTGATTAAATTGATAAGCAAAGTTTGTTTTGAAGTGTAGATTTTTTACAGGTTCTATATCGGCAAATATTTTCCCATCAAATTTGTAAACGTCTGTGTTTGCTAATTGAGTGGAGGAAAAAACAGGATTTTTTGCAGGTTCGGTGAATGAAGGGTTTCCGTCGAAGACTCCCCAGTGTCCATTTTTGTATTTTACAGGTACAGAAGGGCGTGACGTCCTTGCCTGCTCGAATATGTAATAACTCCCGTTCAAGGGCTCATCTACTTTTTGATAGGTTCCTGCCACATTCATTCCAAGGGTTATCATGTCGATGTACTTCGTGTCGGCATTTAACCTGAAGTTTGTCCTGTCCGTACTGGTGCCCATAACTATTCCATCTTGTTTCATATATCCCAATGAAGCCATATAATTTGAATTGTTTTTCCCACCGGTCATAGAGATATAATGATTTTGAACCGGAGCAGTCCGAAATACCTCATTTATCCATTTCGTATTGGCAAAATGGTCAGGATCAGATTTATCTTTCAACTTCTGAATCATTTCTGGTGTATATTTCCTTTCAGGAGTTCCTTCGGCATCACTCTGTTCATTAAAAAGAGTTGCCCATTGCCACGAATCTATAAATTGGGGTAAAACTGTTGCCTGCTGAACGCCATACGATACGTTGTATGAAAGCCTGTTTTCTCCGGCTTTTCCTCTTTTTGTAGTAATCAGGATCACTCCATTTGCTGCACGAACCCCATAAATAGATGCTGATGCTGCATCTTTAAGAACAGATACATTTTCGATATCATTGGGAGAAACACTACTCATATTGCCTTCCACACCGTCTATCAATACCAGCGGGTTGCTGTTCCCAAAAGTGCCAATGCCGCGAATCCGGATCTCAACATCGTTGTCTTTACCGGGTTGTGCGGAGAATGTACTCACCGTAACACCACTCATTCGTCCCTGTAACAAACTTGCAGTGTTTGATGCAGGAATATCTTTTACATCATCAATGTGCAGAGAAGATACTGCTCCTGTAAGGTTTGCTTTCTTTTGGGTGCCATAAGCTACAACAACTACCTCATCTAAGCCTGTTGATGTTTCCTCCATTTGAACATCATATCTTCTTTGATTTTCCAAAACATTTACCTCTACTGTCTTATATCCAATATAGGTAAAAATCAATGCTTGCTGTTTCTCAATCGGAATATCAAAACTATAGTTTCCATTGATATCAGTGGTTGTGCCAATTGTAGTCCCTTTCAGCACAACGCTTGCTCCCGTAAGGGTTTCTCCATTTGTGTCCGTTACTTTTCCTTCAATCTTTAAAGTTTGTGACATCATAGGAAAGATAATAAACAAATGTAAAACAATCGGGAAGAGAATTTTTTCATGCCATGTCCTTTTCATATTTTAAAGAATTAAAAAGATTTAATTCACAAAATTATTTCTTATAATATTATTAAAATAACAAAAAACTGTCATTTTATAACAATTCTGTAAATTATAAGGACAAAGTTGAATTTTTATATTAGATAAAATTCCATCAAGTAGTATTGTGTGTCTAACTGGTTTATATACAGGTATTTGTTTTTTACACTAATTTTTCTTTTAGGGCCATTCGCACAAGCACCGCCGTATTTTTTGCTCCAAGTTTTACGAGCAGATTTTTTCGGTAGCTGTTGATCGTTTCTACACCGAGAAACATTTTTTCGGCTATTTCATGATTGGTCAATCCATCTACAATCCATTTCAACAGTTCCTTTTCGCGCGGAGTAAGCCAAACCGGATCGGCGTTGCGTTTATGCATGAGCAGGTCAATCTCTTCGCACAGAAAAATTTCGTTATCCATTACCGTTTCTACGCTCAAAATTATTTCTTCCGGCATAGCGTTTTTTACTACGTAGCCCGAAGCGCCATTTTCTATCATCTGCCTGACGATGGCGTATTCATTAAAACTTGTCAGCGCCACAATTTTTATTGGGGGATTTTGTTTTTTTATCTCTTTGCACAGGTCAATGCCGCTGGCATCGGGTAAATTTATGTCGAGCAAAATAACGTCGGGTTGTTCGTTGCGCAGGAAAGCGCGGCACTCTTTGCCGGAATATGCCACTCCGATCAATTGCACTGTTTCCGAATTTTCAAACAGTTTTTTCAACCCATCCACCAAAATCCGATGGTCGTCCACTATCAACAGTTTAATTTTGTTCATTTTGAGGTTGGTTTAAATCTATGTCAATCGTGATTTCGGTACCCGCACCTGCTGAAGAAAGTATGTTGATTGTTCCTCCAACCGAGTTGATACGGTTTTCAATGTTCTGAAGCCCGCTTCCGGAACTTATCTTTTCCGGATTGAAGCCGATACCGTCGTCCTGCACAATAAAGGAAATCCTGTCCGTATCCCGTATCATCTGTACGTTGATGTTCTCTGCCCGGGCATGTTTAACGGCGTTGTTCACCAACTCGTGAATGACGCGATAGATGGTCATCTCCATTTTGGGCTCAAGGCGGTTCTCATTCCCGTAAAAATGAAATTTCACATGGGGAAAACTGTTGCAGAAATCTTCGAGCGACACTTTCAGCCCGTAGCGCGAGAGCGATTCCGGCATCATGTTGTGTGCCACACGCCGGAGTTCCTGCATCGAGCTGTCGAGCAGTTCCATCACTTTGTCGAAGCGCGATATGTCTTCCGTATCTATTATTGCTCCCTGTTTCATATCAAATAAATTTAGTTTTACAGCCGAGAGCATTCCTCCCAATCCATCGTGCAGGTCGCGTGCCAGCCGGGTACGTTCGGCAGTTTCGCCATCAAGTACCGCCTGCGTGGCTAAAAGTTGTTTTTCCTGTTCCAATTTCAGGATTTTTTGTTCGGCTAATTCGTTTATATATTTTTGGTTCCTGTGTCGGTAGACTAATAACCCGATAAAAGCGAGAGCTGAAATTCCGCCCAGTATAGTGAGCGAGATACCGAACTTTTGCAATTTTTGCAGGGAGGTAATTTTCATCTCCTTTTTTTCGGTCTGATACTTGAACTCCATTTCGGCAACTTTGCCTCTCCACTCTTCGGATGTGATTTTTTCATAATTATCTTTATAGCCCCGAAAGAATTTTAGCGCATTCTCCCGGTCGTTTGTTTGAATACAGGTTTCCGTTAGCGTTTCATATAGCATGCTTAAATTTGTCTTCTCGGTTGTGTCTATCAGGGCTGCTGATTTGAATGCCAGTTCTTTTGCTTCGTTATAATTCTTCGTTTCAAGGTAGTAATTGGCTTGCAGGTTCAGGGCTTCTCCTTTCAATGGTAAAATATCTAACTTATCGGAGATCCTGATGATTTCGTCGGTATATGGGATGATGCTGTCCATTTTTCCCGATTTAAGCATGGCGTCAACTAATTTTGCCGTTGACAAACCAACCATATACTGATTGTTTATTTCGCGAAACAGGTTGACTGCCTTTTCCCCGTATTGCAAGGATTGTTCCCACTTTTTTTGCCGGCTTGTAATGGTACAGAGATTAGCCAATAGTATTCCCATTGATTTTTTGTCGCCTGTCTTTTCACAGATGGTAACCGCTTTCAGTGCGTATTCATTGTGCCTTTCATAATTTCCCATTTCTGCATATGTGGCTGCTATGTTGGAGAGAGCCAAAGTTATTTTCTCTTGATCCTGCTGCTCTTCAAAATAGGTTAACACCAGTTGCAGGTTCTCCATCGCTTTATCAAACCGATAGGTTGTACGTTGGACCGAACTCAGATTTACACGGGCTATTTGAATTGCACGTTGGATTTTTGCTTCCGTTGCCACTTGCAAAGAGTGATTAAAATAATTTTCGGCATTCTTCATTTCTCCTTTCATAAAGCAGATTGACCCCAATTGATTGTAAGCAGAAGCCTTCCATTTTTTATTGTCGTGTTTGTCGGCTAATTTGAGTAGGCGGATAGCCACCTCCTTTGCTTTTTGGGGGTCCGAGGCCTCATATTCATCTTCTAATCGCGCCAGCGCCTCCAGTTGCTGCTCCACAGTGCCATTGTTGACTATGTTTTGCAGCGAGTCAATCTGCTTTGCATCTTGTGCCGATAAATTGAACCATCCTGCTGCGGCAAAAAAACAAAAGATTAAAATAATTTTCTTCACATTCATAAGGCGCTGATTTATTAATTATCTTACCCGAGGCGTATCCTATATTTTACAAATATCCGCATCTATGTTCTACAAATACACTGCATGTTGTCGTTACAAAATTAAATAGGAGAAGAAACATTAAAAACCCCTTTTTGGGGGTATTATCTATTTTTTTTGAGATGTAATTTTACGCCGGTGAAACGGACATGACAAGAAACTAAAATCAAAATTAAATTAAATTAATTATGAAAAAAATTATTTTTATACTCTGCGTGAGTATGCTTTTCAGTACGCAGGCCGATGCACAGGCATGGCTGAAAAAACTGGGCAAAACTGCCGAGAACGCGGCCAAACATGCCGTAGAAAGGCGAGTGGAGAGAACAGCTAACGATGTTACTAACCAAGCGATGGACAAAGCCGAAGATTCGGTTAAAGGAGAGGCTGAACAGGACAAATCTCAAACAGAAGGAAAGGATGCCGTAAATAACGATGTAAATACCGGCAAAAAGAATAAAGATGGCGGCGTATCGCTTGCTTCTTATTCCAAGTACGATTTTATTCCCGGCGAAAAAGTTATTTTCTTTGAAGATTTCAGTCAGGATGCTATTGGCGACTTTCCGGCATTATGGAATACCAACGGTTCAGCCGAAGTAGTTACCACCAATCTCTATCCGGGTAACTGGATGAAATTTGTGATGAAACAATGTATCTGGACAGATGCACTACTGAATCTACCTGATAATTACACAATTGAATTTGATGCGATACCTATTGGCGGGATGGAAGGTCCTGGAATGAGTGGTTATATTTTTCAATTAATGGAGGCAAGAAATAAAAAAGCGTGGGATGGAGGAAGCGCTCCCGGCGAGGGAGGTTTCGAGTTCGATGTTGAATACTTCGGCTCGCTCACATACCACACCTGGCTTTGCAAAAAAGAATGTCAGGAATTAAAGTTGAGTGGAAGATCCAACGATGATAATCTGAAACAAAAAATGAACCAGAAATACCACATTGCAATCTGGGTTCAAAAAAGCAGGATTCGTTTGTATCAAAACGAAAATAAAGTTTTTGACATTCCAAAGGCGTTTCCAACCGATTGTTTAAAACCCGACCGAATCAGGTTCGAGTATGGCGCCCTGATGGTAAGCAATATCCGCGTTGCCGTGGGCGCTCCCGACACGCGCAACAAGCTGATGACCGAAGGCAAATTAGTTACTTATGGAATTTATTTTGATGTAAATAAAGATGTGGTAAAACCCGAATCGTACGGGACATTGAAAGATATTGCCTCTGTACTGAACGAAGCGCCCGATATGAAAGTGAAAATTGTTGGGCATACCGATTCTGACGGAGACGATGCCAAGAATATGGACTTGTCCAAACGTCGTGCAGAGTCGGTAAAAGCCGAATTGGTCAAATCGTTTGGAGTGAATGGCGACAGGTTGGTGACCGACGGCGCGGGTGAAACACAGCCGGTAGCTAAAAACGATACCCCGGTAAATAAAGCATTGAACCGCAGGGTTGAATTCATAAAAGTAAATTAAACGAATTCATCCGTAAGATATCCGGATAGTCAGGTCTCTTACAAGAGAAAAACAATAATTACCATAGATTTTAACATAACAAAAGAAAGAAAATGAACATCATTCAACGAGCAAAAAACATCATTATTTCCCCTAAAACAGAATGGGAAATTGTAGCAAACGAAGATGCCAACATTACAGGCATCATGGTAAATTATGTACTGGTGCTGGCCTGCCTGTCGGCTGTTGCAGCGTTTATAGGGCAGGGGCTTATCGGTACATCGGTTATGGGTATTAGGATTGGGGGTATTAACTGGGGAATTTATTATGCCTTAAATATCCTGGTTTCGGCCGTGTTGTCCACCCTCGTTACTGCTTTTGTTATTGATGCGTTGGCGCCGCAGTTCGGGGTTGAAAAAAACCTGCCTCGTTCGTTTCAGCTTGTAGCCTATTCGTTCACGCCGGTCTGGATTGGCGGATTATTGGCAATTATCCCGACCTTAGGGATATTGGGCGGTTTATTGGGGTTATATGGCCTTTACCTTTTGTACATCGGCCTGCCTCCCATTAAAAAAGTAAGTGCCGAAAAGCAAACCGGTTACTTTGCGCTGTCGCTGGTTGTAACCATTGTCGTTTACGCCGTAATTGGGTTTGTTTTAAGCAGAATATTACTGGCTACTATGGGATTAAGTCACGGAATTTCGGTGCTGTAAGCTAAAAAAATGAATTGAATAAAATGAAAACAGCAAACAAAATCACAAGATTAGCTGTGTCGCTAATTTTGTTTTGTACCGCATGTCAATTGCAGGCTCAAACCAAAGTAACAACTCTGCCTGTTAGTGATTCTAGTATCTATCAGTCTTCGGCTGCGTGCTTGCTTAATGTGCAGACTACCGAATTCGACAACATCAGCGAATGGGGTATTGTATATTCAACAAATCACAACCCAACAATTGAAAACGGTCTCAAACAGACGGCCCAGTTGCAAAAGCCGTCAGACGCAAGGGGAAAACAAGTAGTAGTGTGGTTGACCGATTTGGCATCAAAAACTACCTATTACGTCCGTGCTTTTGTAAAAATGAAAAACGGGAACGTGATATACGGAAACGAAAAGAGTTTTGCGACGAGTGTGCCGACAGACACAGATCATCCCCGTCGTAAGTAATAAAGATATTACATAAAATAAAGACCTTTAATGAATATCAACCATTAAAATTAAAACAAAATGAAATCAATACAATTTATTCGGCTAGTAGTGGCGATAGCTGTGGTAACCCTTTTCTCGTGCCAGGGTAAAAATGCAGGTAACAGCCCTGATAATGAGAACAAAAATGCAGTCGTTAAAACCAATTCCAAAGGCAAGTACGCCATCAAATCCGGCATTATTGAGTATAACGGCACGGTTATGGGTATGCAACAAGTCCAAACTCAAATATTTGATGATTATGGCAATAAGGAAGTTACACTTACACAAATGGAAATGATGGGTGTGAAAACAGATCAACATACCCTTACAAAAGATGGCTTCACCTATACTTTCGACATGAAAGAGAAGACAGGCACCAAAACACCCGCCTCTCCCGTAACTAATATTGATTTCAGAAACCTGACAGAGGATATGAAAAATGCGATGAAGCTTGAAGAACTGGGCAAAGAAACATTTTTAGGGAAGTCCTGTGTGAAGTATTCACTCGATTATGATAGGTATCAAATGAAAGGCTCTTTTCTGGTTTGGAACGGGATACCGCTAAAAACCAATATAGATATGAGTGGGATAGAGGTTAACCTTGAAGCGACAAAAATAGAAGAAAATCCAACCATTCCGGCAGGTACGTTCGATGTGCCGGACGATATAAAATTTCAATAGAAGATGCTCCACCGTTGTTGGTTTCCGGCCAACAACGGCTTGAGAATAATGTAAAGAAGCTTACGGCCATGAAAGCAAAAGGCACTGCAAGTTCGTTAAACAAATTAATGGCAATGCCCTGAAGGTGTTGCGTGACATAAAATAATTGTAACACTATGAAGAAATACCTGATATTACTCTTTCTTTTCCTGAGTTTTAGTATTGGGACATTTGCCCAGCCCGGCAACATTCCCAGCGACATTAAGCAAATCATAGCCAAGCAACAAGCCGGACAAGATCTTACTGAGGAAGAAGAAGCAACTTTAGAGAAATGGGCTGACCAGATGAGTTCGATTGCTGCTGCCAGAAACAAGGGCGTCGGCCAACCCGGTGTAAAGCCCGGAGGAAAACAGGATTGTCCCGCAGTAAAAACTACGCCACTTAAAATTATCGACCTCACCCGCGATAGTTACGTTACCATGGCAAAAGGACTTATGGCTCAATATGGACCCAAGTCAGGCGACCTGCCCGGTTTGAAATCCCTGCTGGAGAAATCAAAGAAACCAACCGACGGCTCCGATGTAGGTGCCCTTTTCACCATGGTTGGCGCAGGCTCGGCATCAATATATACCATTGCATCAAGCGCCATTCAGAAACCTGACGACATTCTTACCGCCAACAACCTTGGTGTGGTACTTAAAGATATGGGTGAATTTACAAAAGCCTTGCAGGTACTTAAGTATGCCGACAAGCTCAAACCCAATATAGGGCTTGTTTTGTGTAATATTGGTTGGGTTTACCGCGAAATGGGGTACAACAACGATGCTAAATTATATTTTGAAAAAGCGCTGAGAGCCGCACCCGAAATGACGTCGCCCTACCTTGGCTTAGGACTGATAGCCAAATGCGAAGGCAATTTCGCCAAAGCCACTGAGTATTTACGAAAAGCATTGGCGGATAATTATTCTGCTGTGGGATTTGCTGCTTACAAAAAGGCTCAGGAAGCGCAGCCCCCAAAGCCCGAAGGCAGCCAAAACGAGCCACTGGCTAATGAAAAGGGAAATTCAGGCGATGTGTCAGTGCCCGAAATGCCGGTAGAAGAAATAGAGAAAGCGGCTCCTCAGAAAGAATTAATCCAAAACTATGTGGGGCAGGTAAATTCCCGTATGCAGCAACTGCTTCAAGAGTTCAACTCAACGCTTGCTGTTGTGCTGAAACAGAGTGAAAAAGCTGGTAAAGATCCTGATGGAGCCATTGTGTTCAGACGTGATTTTTCGAAAGAACGGATGCTTTTCGATGATGCGACCGCGTTGCTTTTTGGAGCTAACAGCAATTGGCATAAGGCGCTTAAAGAAAGCACAAAACTATTCGGGCAGGGTCCGGAAATTGCCGAAAAATATAGTGAGGCTTTACCGCCGCATACCGAAAGATTGAAGCTATTGTGGCAGGAGCTTCAGAAGCTGATAGATGAACGCGATGCCTGCGGCGACAACGACATTTGTAGGGCAAAAGTTCAGGCAGAAATCGATCAAAATAAATACAAGCGGGAACAGGAAGAGTACGAGTTGTGCCTGCACCATAAAGATTTTTATGGTGACCAATATTCGCTGGAGTACAAAGCATACAAACTGCAGTATTCTGCTTTTAAAGAGGCTGTGTCAGATTATTATGCATTTACCAATCCCATTCTTGAAAAAATTTATTCACCCAGTTACAACGAGTTGATGAACCTGCAGCGTGAAATGCAGGTGCTGGGGCGTGAGGGGATTTCGGTGGGTTTGGCCTCAAATTCGGCTGATTTGGCTGAAAAATATATCGAATTAAAATGTGTAGTACCCCAGCCGCCTGACCCTGTTGAGCCGCTAGAATCAAACCTTCCGAAAAAGAAAGAAGGCGACTGCCCGTTAGGAAAAGGAATAAACCAGGGGGTAGGCGCCATATCATTCGAACTGGATTGTGAGCATGTAAAACTTTCGGGAGGTGAGGGGATACTCTGGTCAGTAAGCCGCGATTTTATAAAACATGAAACCAAAGTTGGGGTGGGTGTAGGCGCTCAAGGAACTTATGGCAATGGTAACGTAACAGGTGAAGCCAAAGTTATGGTTGAGGTAACTGTTGGGCAAAATGGTGCAATAAAAAATGCAGAGTTGTCCAGCAGTGTAAAAGCAGGCCTGGGCGGTTTGATAGAAGGAGAAGTTACCGGTCGTGTTTCGCTGGAAGGAGGCCCTTCGGTTGAAGCAACGGGTGGATTTGTACAGCCGGGATTCCCATCAATGCCGGGATCAGAATAATAAACAATAAAAAATATGCGTATGAAAACCAGACTCTACCTGATATTATTAGTCCTGATTTTTGACACAACCGCTTTTGCCGTTTGCCTGTATGCGCAAAACGAAATACACTGGCTTCCCAACCAACCCGGCAAATGGTCGTATAAGCATCAGTTATACGGCGAAATCGGAGATTACAAACTTACCCCCGGTGAGGTTGCCGGTTATAGACAAAAAATTGAAACTATGGTTGAAACGTTTCATCAAAATCCGGTTTTGAAAAATCCTGTTGGTTTTGAACCTTCGATAAACGTTAGAATATTTGATGAAAATACAGGATTCATGCGAACACCGTTAACAAAACCGCTAACAAAATTACTTGTCGGTGGCCGCATAGCAATACTGTTTTGCCCTTATTTTCAGGACAAGTCAGGACAAGTGCAGAAGCACTGCATGGAAGTTACGAGTTGCGATATTGACTTCAACTATCCGAAATCTACAGCCGAAAGTTATCTGAATTATGGGGCGGACGGATACCATGAAGATTTGTCGGCGGCTGCAGATAAGCTCAACAGAGTATTTATAAAACCCCGGGTAGTAAAAGAACTGGCCGAAGGTGTAACGGCTTACAGTTCCGGCATCATAGTAGTTGCGGGTACAACACGCCCTCCGTACTGGATTCCTGTTACTATTGACGAACTGTTTAAACTTCAACTTGATTATTACGAGTTGAATTATAAACTGAACAAGGAAGAATATGTTTCAGAGATAATAAATGTAATAAAGAACGATAGAGCAACCTATTCGCCCGAACAACTCAAACTTCCTGCTTACTACAACAGCAGCACTATTGCACGCATCACAGATAATGAAAACGAAAATCCATACATGCAGTTTAATCCGGAATATTTCGACCGGTCGTTGCCTCGCAACGATGTACAAATAATTGCAGTACACACACTCACAGAGGTATATAATGACAATTGCAATTGTTCAAAATATAACAACTATGAAGCCCAAAAGCACTGCGCGTTTGTTAAACAAATTGATGCCAATGCCCTGAAAGCGTTGCTCGATGTAAAATAATTGTAACACTATGAAATACCTGATATTATTAACCCTGATTTTTACCACAACCGCTTTTGCCGTTGGTAAAGATGATTGCCGGAAATGTGGCCAGCGTATAATCACCTGCCGGGATTTGGATATGCAAAGGCCGGAATTAGCTTCCGATTTTACCGCAATTGAAGATACCTTAGATCGTCTTGTGCAGTTTGACCACAGGTACTATGGCGTTGAAGCAAAAGGAACTGTTCCGTTAGTTATTAAACTGTCGGGTTGTGATTCAAAATCAATGGCAGATGCAACGTTGGAACTGAGCGCTCAATACGGCTCCTTCAGCACCTCAAAAACTAAACCTGATATTTCGGGCACAGCCCGGGTTTTATACAAGGCGCCGGACAAGGGCGTGGATGACCGCTTAAAGGTTGTTCACCGCTACACGGCATCAGACAGTACCTCAGTGGAAATATCAGACAAATGCATAGTAAGAGTACTGAAGCCTACAGACTCGATATATGCCGACATCACCTTGTGTCTGTTTGACCGGGAGGTGCATGTTAACGGAGAAGGGAAAAAGACATCAGACAATATAAATAATCGTATCTATTCTACAACACTTGAATGCCGGGTGGGTCCCGATGTCATCCGGATGCTACGATCACTGCGTCGTCCTCTCACCCCTACCGAGAAGAAATTACCTTTAACCGTTTTGTCCGGCAGTTCACTGATAGATGTTTATAGTCCCGACTACACATCAAGATATACAAGAAGACATCCTTTGCATATATCTAAGCATGAGACCAGAGAGGGGTACGTGAGTGTTAAGGGTACTAATGGCAAAAAAAAATGGGTGAAAACTCTTGACGAAAAAATCGAGGGCACCTTAAAAGATGACGGTTTGCAGCTAACGGTTGAAAAGCTGAGAAATAGCGGAGCAACGATAAATGCTCCGGATAACAGTTATGTGCTGCTTTTAAGCGGAGTGGGGCAGGGTGCCGAAGGGTATGGGAAGGTGATGTGCTGGAATGAAGACGCAGATGCGCTTGTAGATTGTGGTTCCACGGGCAAACTGTCCAGTCCCGGTAAAACTGCATTTTCCGACCAGGAATATGGGGAAAACGAAAAAACTGAGCCTATCATTATTAGGGCAACGGGAACCGATGACCAAAAGCCAAAAGAGGTAGAAGCTGATCCTTTTGATGACAGTGTCGGTGATCCCCTGGCTTCTCTCTTGCCGCCAACCGGATTTGAAGATTACCTGCTTGGCCCTGTGGGTGATATTACCCTTTTCCTGGAAGGCACTTCATTTTATGACGAAGATTACAATGGAGGGCGCAGATCCGTTTGGAGGAATGCTCAAGTGAACCTGACGTTATACCCTAAAGGCACAAAATCAATTAAGTCTGAAGATAACAATCAGATTGAGGAAAAGGACATGTTCGATGAGCCCAATCCGGAAGCTGAAAAACTGAGAAAAAGGGTGCTTGACAAGCTGAGAAAATATCTCCAGGAACATCCTGAAAGCATGTTCGGACCCAATGACCCTTTGGCGCCCTTGGTACCGGAAAAATAAGCGATTCGCCGAGCATGGAAATTTTTAAATCGGTTGAAACAATTACAATTGACTCAATTAAAACCAATTACCGAAACTCATGGCAATAATCACATCTCTTATCAAAAAATAAAAACGAATAACGATGAACAGACATGCACATACAACAATCAAATGGGTGTTTTGCCTTATCTTTCTGTTTATAAGCGTAATAGCCTTTGGCCAAACGAAAAGGCAGAAAGAGATGGCGGATGCAATAAGAGCCCAGGTTCTTAAAAATATGGGCGACGAAGATTTGAAGAGCCTTTTGAAGGGGCGCATCATTATTAATATCTATCAAATCAGCCATTCTAAGCCTAAATCTGATCCTCCTAACCCTAATGATAAATATAAAGAGAGTTGTACACAACAGCAAACATCAATCAAAACCGAGATTTACGGAAGAGCTTATCCGGACAGAGTTAAAACGTATATGAAATATCCTGCTGAACGCTGGAAGCTTGGAGAAGGCTGGCATATTCCCGTTTTTCTCGGCGGCAGTTCTTATGATGAAATAGGGGGAACAACAAAAGAGTACACTTTGAATGTAGCTTATAAAAGTATATCGCAAGGTTGGGTGGATATCAATAAAACTTCGGGAAAACCTCCACAATGGAAGTATGTTGTAACAGGAAAACAGTCCGCTGAAGGGGGTAACGATTTAGAAGCTATAAATATTGAAATAAAATCATACGTGGAGGCAGGGAACCCCAAGGTTGTACCGTTAACGCCGAAACCGGAATATGTGTTATGGATCACCGGCGGAAAAAAGTTGAAATATATGAATGAACAGCCGGTAGCACCCGGGGAAAATTTTCGTTGGAACGATGAAACGAAGCAATTGGAGGCAGTTGATAAGCCTGTAAGCCTGGGTATTCCTTACACTATCAATGATCCGGATATGCCCTATGAGGATGAGGAAGGCACATATACATATGAACAGTTGCTGATCAAAGATGTAAAAGAATTCGATGCTTTTTTGCTTAATCCTCGTGTCTATGTTTATGAAGGTACGGCAAAACGCTATACAAATGAATATCCTATCGAAACCTCCACTTACGTTTCGGTCAACCTTGTTTTAATCAACGACGGACCGCTTCCGCCACCGTCTAACCCCCCACCGCCTTTGGCGCCATTGGAACCTGATGATGACCGTTTGGCGCCATTGGTGCCGGAAAAATAAGCCATTCGCCGGACTTTGAAGGAGAGGACAACCTGTTTCCGCCAATTGTAAACATAAACACTGAATATAATGAAGCTAATTCCGTTTTCAATCATTCTGATTTTGCTTTTTAAAAGCTCCGTTTTTTTTGCACAAAATGCAGAAGGCCGCCAATTGTGGCAACTCACGGCGAAGGTGTCGAATAGCTATACTTCCAAAGTAGATACCATCGATAGACTAGCCGATGAAGTCTATGGCAATGATCGGGTTAGAGAATTTCATGCAACCGGGAAAGGATCATCAAGCGGACAGGTTATTGCAATCATCGAAAATTGGGCCGAAAATCCTGAAACTGAATTTTATTATAACCCGGATGCAGGTGAACCCAAAAACGCAACGGTTTCCGGATCCGGATCAGAAGAAGGATGGCAGTTGGAAAAAGAAGTCATCGGTGGTAAACTAATTATGGAAAATGCCAGTACTGATCAGGCTTCTGGAGGATCGACCGCAAAGCTAACTTCAATCCAATTTACATATACCGGTGATGAAAAATCGGCCGAAATAGGCATTGCTATCTTAGCAAAGGGCTCACACGAGAGTCGATATTTTTATGACGGTAAGACTACCGATAACGGACCAGTTATCGACGACCGTAGCATTGAATGCATTGCAAGCTGCGACCAGTCTTCCAAAAAGGGTTGTTCAATTACAAAAACAGACAAGGGGTATCAGGCCAGTTGGAATTTCAGCAGAAGTTGGCAAGCACAAACCTATTCGAAAGGGATGGGATTTTTCACCGAGGAAAAATCACTGCAAATTACCATAGTTCCTTATAAGGAATCTGACAAGCCCGAAGTATCGCTTTACGGCTGTTCTGAACTCGGCACAAACGACCGGTACGATGTTTTTGCTTCAGGAAAGCCTGAAGGTGGAAAATACAGGTTTTGGGTGGAACCCGCTTCGATGATGACTGTGGAAGCCGATGACGAATCGTCTGCCATCCTTACAGGAGCCACTCCGGGGAAAGGTACGCTGTATGTTGAATATACTGCTCCCAATGGTAAAACGGCGCAAGCCTCGAAAGTTGCTTCTTATGTAAAGGTTGAAAATTACAACGGCGGACAGCCCATGCCACAGATTGCATTGTACGACATTGACGGAAAAAACAATCGGGTATAAAGACTGTTCCCGTTGATGCGCAACCGGCCAATGCCTCCGAACTGGTGAAATTTGTACCGGCTGATCCGGGCATTTTATCGGCAGTTGGTGTTGGCAACGAAGTTACGCTCTAGGGTTTACGTGTAGGGAAAACCACCCTTCAGGCCAAAACCGATTGTGACGAAAAAACCGGGCCTGCCGTTGAAGTGGAAGTAGTAAACTGCGACGACGAAACCAAGGCTGCGTTGGAAAAAATGAGGAAAGCTGCCATCGAAAATCTGGTGGATGCCACTGAGCGGCTTCAAAAAACCGCCGGGTCAAAAGAATTTGAAAAGGCAAGGGACGAGCTTGTGAGTTCAACCATCGAATTGCTGGCGAAGGCAGGTTTAACTATTGTTGCAAACGGAAAAACTTCGGGTGCTGTTAAAGTCGCCGCAGAAATTGCTGATAAGGGCACTGCTTTATCCGAGATGATTGCCAGCGCCAACGCGGAAGAACTTAAAAATAATGTGGGCAAAACAGCTTCGGGTGAGGCGTTCGAAAAAATTGTGGAAAAACAGTTTGGCGAAGCGGTTGGCGACCTTTGGGGAAAGTCGTTAAGCGCTGCTACAGGCATTGTTGAAGTGCAGCAGGCTGCACAAAAATTTGGTGAAAATATTCGTGAAATTTTAAAGCACGAAGCAGAACTCGAAGATATGGAAAAAGGTTACGAAGCAGCCTCGGAAAATCTGAAACGCATCGAAAAACGGCAGCAGTTTTGTAAAAATGGCACTGGACAGCCACAGGCCAAAGAACAGCCGAAATCGGACCAGACCCCAAAATCCTCCGATCCAACACCGTCGAAAGATTCAACCCCAACTCCAAAGCCAAAACCGACAACCGGAGAACAGCCTAACCCCACCGAACCAACACCGGCAGAGCCAAAATCGGGCGACGAGGTTATTGGCGATCCCGAACCTCCAACCGTTCCGCCCAGGCAGGTCGGGTTACCTTACGAGCCGTCGGATTGCGGGTGCGGCCAATCAAAAGATCTGACAATAAAATCAGCCGATTTTTCGAAACTGGGCATCGGAATGAAGAACCTCGGCGATTGTGTTGAAAAGTTCAGGAGCACAACACTCACCGACTATCAGCTTTCCCTTCAGGAAATTTCGGAACTCACCGATTCGCTTTCCACTACCCTGAAATCGGATGTGGCAGAATTTCTGGTCAAGGCCAAAGCGTCTAAACCGCGTCTCGATGAACTTGTTTCGCGTGTAAGATCGTATGACAAAGCCGGAAATGAATTCCTGAAGAAAATGGATAAATGTCCCGATTCTGTGACCACGGGTATGGAAATTTTTAAATCGGTTGAAACAATCACGGTTGATTCAATTAAAACCAATTACTGAAACTCATGTCAATAATCACATCTCTTGTCAAATCATAAAAACGAATAACGATGAACACACACGCACATACAATAATCAAATGGGCTTTTTGCCTTATCTTTCTGTTTACAAACGGAATAGCCATTGGCCAAACGAAGAAACTGAAAGAGATAGAAAAAATACTAAAGGCTGAGCAAGCCATCAAAAGTTCGGGTAATGAATTTTTGACAGGGTGTATCACTATTACTATTAATAGAATAACCTATCATAATCCACCTAAAAACGGCAAACGGCGTTGCGAACAAGAGCAAACAGTAATCACATCCGGCTTTTATGGAAGATCCAACCAATACAGGGTGAAAATGTATATGATAAAACCTTCTGAACGCCTGACGTGCGATAATTGTCCCGTTTTTGAGGGCAGTAGCAAGTTTGCACTGAAACGAGACCCTGCCACAATGAAAATTATTGAATCCAAAGATTACCCTTTGCAGGTAGCCGTTCAGAGTATTAATCAAGATTGGAAACAGGTGGGTAAAGAAGAACAATATGTTGTAACGGCAAAATCGTCTGCTAACGGAAGCAACGAAATAGAAGCTATAAAAATTCAAATAAAACCCTACCAGCCGGCAGAAGAGGGTGATGATGAACAACTTGCGCCATTAGTGCAACAAGCGCCACCATATGCGATCTACATTACCGGAGGGAGATGGTTGAAAAATTCAGACCGTCCCGAAACAAGCGGAGAAAATCTAGTTTGGAATGATCTCGCGGGACAATTAATACCAGTTGATGAACCTGTAGGCTTGGGTATTCCTTTCCAAATCACGGATAATCCAGTACTGATTCAGGATATAAAAGGATTCGATGCTTTTTTGCTTAATCCATGGCGTGCCTATAGTTTTTCCGGTATGGCAACCCCCGTCTATGATAAAAATAGTTATTACGAAATGACAACCACCGTTTCGATCAACATTAATTTAAGCGCCGACACCGGTGAAGCGCTTGCACCATTGGAACCTGATGATGACCGTTTGGCGCCATTGGTACCGGAAAAATAAGCTGTCATAAATGTTATTGCCTTACCTTTTTCAGGAAGTCCGACGGTGTAATGCCAAACTGTGTTTGAAAGCATTTGGTAAAGTAGGATGGTGAAGTGAAACCAACCCGGAAGCAGGTTTCTCTTATGGTAATGTCTTCGGAGCTGAGTAATCCGGCAGCTTTTTTTAGCCGTATGATCCGTATGAAATCATTCGGTGTTACTCCGGATATTCCTTTTACTTTCGCAAAGAAATTGGAGCGTCCCATACAGAGTTCTTGTGCTAAAAAGTCAACGGTTAGATAGGGCTCCGCTATGTTCTCTTCTATAATCCGAGACATTTTATCCAGAAAAATCTTGTCGATATTGGTGTTGGCTACTGTTGATAGCGCTACCAATGGCTCTTGCATAAAGTTATCTCTGATTCGTTTTCTGTTCAACAACAAGCTTTTTACCTGCGCCTTTAGGAAATCCGAAGAAAATGGTTTGGCAACATACACATCGGCGCCGTAATCCAATCCTTGAATCTGGTCGGTTTCGCTTACTTTTGCCGTTAATAATAAGATGGGGATATGGCTGGTTTGAATATCGTTTTTTATCCGTGAGCATAGTTCAAATCCGTCCATTTTGGGCATCATGACATCGCTTATTATTAAATCGGGCTGTTTCTTTTCGAGTTGCTGTAAGGCGTCTTCTCCATCAACGGCGGCAATTACTTCGTATTGTTCTTTAAATAATCCGGACAAAAAAATCAATAAATCGGCATTGTCATCTACAATCAATAGAGAATTTCTTGCGGTTTTAGTGAATAAAATGTCATCCCTGCCTTCAAGTTGATCGTTATCCAAATAATACGGAGCGATCTCTTCCTTTATGCTATTGGCAGGGTTATTATTTTCTGCCGGCAGTTCTATTATAAACTCCGATCCTTCTTCTTTTTCGCTTTTGAGTGTGAGTGTGGCATTTAAAAGCGTGATTAAACTTTTTACTAAAAACAGTCCTATACCTGTGCCTATTTGGTCATTTAGGTTGTTTTGGCGGATCTGATAAAAAGGTTTGAATATGTTTTTCTGTTCCACTTCATTTATTCCTATTCCATTGTCCTTTATCCGTAGAGAGATTTGTTTTGTTTTTTCATCTTCGGTCAATTCTATCCATATGGTGTTGGAGGTGAATTTTAGGGCGTTGGATAAAAGGTTGCTGACAATTTTAGTGAGGGCGTCGGGGTCTGTATAGAGATAACATCCCTTGGGCGGCAATGCGATATTCAGTTGAATGTTTTTTAAATCGGCCGATAATTTAAATCTCGTGTAAATATCGGCTACGAGTTCGTTTAAGTTTATCGTTTGAAAATTTAATCTTATTCCGCCTTCTTCTATTTTTCTAAAATCCATCAATTGATTGACAAGGGTAAGCAGTCGTTGGGCGTTGCGTTCAATGATCTGTAAATCGGGCATAAAATCGGTAATCTTACCTGTCGACTGCATGATGTGGTCCAGTGGCGCCAGAATTAAGGAGAGAGGGGTCCGTATTTCATGTACTACATTGGTAAAGAAGTCAATTTTAGCATCATAAAGTTGTTTCTCTTTTTCAATTTCCAGGTATTCTATCTTTTTCTTGTGCTCTTTTTGCATTCGATGCAAGAAATAATAAAGCAACCCCAGCAAGAGAAGGACATAGATAATAATAAAGGGCAGGGAGAGCCATGCCGGCGGTAGGACTTTGATGCGTAAGGATATGCCTTTTTCATTCCAAACGCCGTCGCTATTGGCGCCAATGACGCGTAAGACATAGTTCCCTGCAGGTAAATTTGTGTAACTTGCCCGGGGTATGTCTTGTATTTCCGTCCACTCTTTCTCAAAACCCTCCAGTTTGTATTTGTATCTGTTTTTCAGAGGGCTTATGTAACTCAATGCGGCAAAATTAATGCTGAAGATGGAATGTTTGTTTTTCAGTACGATTTTTTCTGCATATGTAATGGATCCCTTAAGTGGCGAGTCGCTGGTTTCACTGTCCACGTGCTTATTGAAAAGGGAGAAGTCGGTAAATACGAGTTGGGGCGGGCGGTAATTTTGTTTTATTTCGGTAGGCCGGAATCCGTTAAATCCATTTATACCGCCAAAATAGAGGGTGCCATCTGACATTTTTATCCCTCCGTTGGGCGAGAATTGGTCGTCTTGCAATCCATCGTATTTGGTATATACTTTCCAGCTGTTTTGTTCCGGATAATAGCATAGCAGTCCGTTACTGGTAGAGAGCCAGAGTGTGTTGTGGTCCGGTATGATCTTATAAATCACATCGCTTGGAGCGCCCGTTAAAGGAACGGGAATAAAGATGTTTTTATCATAATCAAAATAACAAAGGCCTTTACCGTCTGTACCTATCCAAAGTTTCTGTTCTTCGTCAATGGCCGCTGTTACAATCTTATTGGATGGAAGCCCGTTACTCCTGTTGGAGTCATAGTGGTAGTTTTCCCACAGATTGGTTTTGCGGTCTAACCTGAAAATACCTTTATTCAATGTCATTACCCAAAGAAAACCTTTCACATCTTCCAATATATGCGTCACATCGGCCGAGCGCATCTGTTCAATTCGGGTAAAATCATCACTGAGCGGGTTATAACAATTCAACCCCAGTGAAGTGCCCACCCATAAAACTCCGTATATGTCTTTGTATAGAGCATACACTCCGGACGAATAGAGCGAATGGGACGAGCCATTGGTATTGTAATTTTTTATCTTTCCTGTTTTAAGGTTGAGTACGTCCAATCCTCCCATATACATCCCTACATACAGATGGTCTTTATCCCACAGCAAAGCGTGTATATTTTCATACGTCACTTTGGTTTGATAAGATATAAATTCGTTTTTTTCCCTATCCCAGTAATACAATCCGGCATCATCGGTCCCTAACCATAAGTTTTCTTTTTCGTCTTTCGCAAAAACGCTGACGATACGCCCGTTGATAGAAGTATTTGAGCGCCCGTAATAAGAAAAGTTTGTATTGTTGGGCGCCAGATAGTTTACACCTCCAAAATAGGTGCCTATCCAAAGCCCTTTTTCGTTGTCAATAAACAGGGAGTGAAGAAACTTGTCGTTCAACCCTCTGTAATTGTTTTCCGCAGGTTTTAGCCAATTTATTTTACCGGAAGCAACGGAATACGAAATAAGCCCTTCGTCGGATGCCAAAAGCAGGGTGCCGGGTTCATACTCCACGATACTTCTTATTTGAAGCATATGATACGGGTACTCCGGTTTTATGACTGGATTGAATTTGCCGTTTTTTCGGTCAAAAAGGAAAAGTCCCTTTCCGGCATTGCCTACCCATAAATTGGCTTGCGAATCTTCAAAAACCACTAGATTCTTGAGTGCGTCGGCATCGATATAAGAAGAGAATGCATGTGTTAACGGATTATAACTACAAATCCCTTTGTCAATAGTAGTGATCCAGATGATACCGGACTTATCTTCGGTAATGTGTTTTATGTTATTTGACGGAATTTGTCCGGCAGTATATTGCAATAACTTTCCGTTGGCTGAATAACAAAAAACACCCTGGCCCACCGTGCTAATCCACATATTGTTGTGGCTGTCTTTAAATACGTAACTTACGTACGAGTGTATTTTCACACCGCTATCGGTAGCCTGCTCAAAAGGTAGAAATGAGCCTTTTTCTAGACTGTAAAGGGTTAATCCGCTGTCCGAAGCAATCCACAAACGGCGCAAATGATCTTCGCTTATGGAGTAAATAACATTTCCGAGAGTGATTTTATCCGATGAATTTTTAACTACGCTGATGTGCAATCCATCAAAAGAGTGGAGCCCGTTAATAGTACCAAACCACATAAGCCCTTTGCTATCCTGGAAAATACTATACACCGCGTTATTCGACAATCCGTCATTGATGGTGTAATGCCTGAAGAACTGTCCGTGAACAGAGAGTACGCAAAACAACATAAGGATTATAGAATAATATTTGAGGCGTTCTTTTTTCATTTACCAGGATTGAATTTAAAAAAAGGCAAATCTATTTTTAAAGTACAATGTTACGTTTTTTTTGGTATCCGGACAAATGTTTTGCGACGCAAAACTTCACAGCGACCTTAATAAGTGAGCCGTCAGCAGAGTGTTATTCGTTACATATATTTCCTGCTTCTTCTCTCAACGAGCATTTCAGCAACATTTCAGGCCCGATGCCTACATAACCGTAAGAGGGATCTTTTACGCGTGCAGAGATGAAATCCCGATACCAATCCAACCAGGGGAACTTATAGTTGTAAATTTCGGCAGCGTGCACCCTGAGACCGTCGCCTGCTTGCTTCGGAAGGACGCAGCCGCGTGATGTGTAATACACTTCGCCCACGGTATGCAGCCACTCGTGGATCCACATGCCCGGATCATTGTTCCCGAAATAAGACAGTTTATCTTCTATTGTCCCGTTGCCCACATCAAATTTGATGGTTACATAGCCCGTTTTCATGCTGCTGCTCATAGGCTGGGTCCAGCCCAGGCCTAAATAGTTGCCCGCCAGTTCGCATTCCTCGAACTTTTCGCGCCAAAAAACGAATATACAGTCATAATCGCCCGGTTTTATATCGATATGCCGGGTGAGTTCTTCAGGCTCCAATACATATCTGGAATCTGATAGATTTACTTTTACGGTTTCATCCAGGTCTTTTCGTGTAACTTCCCATTGCATGGTGCCATAAGCGTATTTTTCAAAATGTTCGGTAATGCTCCATTGGAAATAGTTGTATCCGGCATCTAGCTCTTCTTTGGAAAACCGGGTGGTGCAACCGCCTCCTTCGGCAGCCGATATACCGACCCACAGGGCTTTCCAAACCTTGGGCTTCGGCTGGTCTTCGCCGGTAAACGTCAAGACCGTGTTTTCTTGAAAATCCATCTCTTTTCTAAGATATTTCCAGCTGTCTTTCAGTGCTATTCCTACGACATGTTTCCCTTTTTTCAATGAAACCGCTGCCGGAGCCACTCGCTCGATGTATTTCCCGTCAATGTAAATATACCCTTTTTCTCCTGCCGGAGTATTAATTTCCGCCACCACATTATTTGTAGGGACAGGCGGTTCAGGAGTGTTTTTGCTGCACCCCTGCAAGACTGAGAACAGTATTGAGATAAATATAAAATTTAAAAATATTTTTTTCATAAATTTTGCCTGTTTAATTATTAACTTAACTTTTGCATATTTTTCCGGATAGTGCATGCGAAAGTTACATCCTCTATTTCAATGTAAATTTGATGGTTTCGCTCTCTTTTACAGTAAGAGTTTTTGTTTTGCCGTTTTGTATAATTTCCACTTGCAAACGGTTTTGGGGAATCCGTTTTACTTCAATGTCAAAAACGGTATTAAAAGCGTGGATGCGACGTAGTGCCATTTGGTCCCATTCGGCGGGCAGCCTGGGCGTAAGTGTGAAACTCTTTAGTCCCACGGGGCGGATGCCAAACATTCCTTCGGTGATAATCCGTCCATAGAGCCCGCTTTCGGCAGAGAGGTGACGTTGTTCGCCTTCGGGCCACGCTTCAATGGCATAAGGCACGTGATCGCCCAAAAGGCGCGTTGCCGAATAGTGATGCAGGAATTTTGTAGCTTTTTCCGTTTCGCCTATGGCATATACGCCCCGTAAAGCATAAAGGGTAGAACGATCCCAAAATGTTTCGCTGCCTGCTTGGGTCAGCAGTCCGTTTTCTGTCCATAAGCGGGGAGAGAACAGAGCGTCAATTGTGCCGGAAACTCTTTCGTTAATTCCTACGGTGAGGGGAATACATATCCAGGAGCGCAGGACATCGTTACCTTTATAATAAGCATAAGTGTTGAATCCTTCTACGGTAGCGCCAAAATATTTTTCTATATTTTCCCGAAGTTTGGCCGCTTGGTCGCGATAGGTTTTTGCTCCTTTCTGGCCTATCTCATCCGCGAGGTAGGCTGCCGACAGGAGTGCATCGTAATAGAGTGAAGAGGTGCAAAGATTGGCGTCGCCCGAGGGAAAACGGTTTTCCAACTCGTCGGTATCCGACATGACTACACCCTGAGGATTCAGTTTCGATTGGTTGTAGTGTAAGCACCATTCTATAAGGGGCCATAGCTGAAGGGCTTCTGCTTTACTGCCGCGTGCCAAAGCGTACCGGGCGGCCCCGTATGCAATCATGGCGGCATCCCCCCTGTCGCCAACGCCGTTCCAAATATCAAGGCCTTCGGCTATGATAGAGCTGGGTATCGGTTTGTTTTCCGGATTCATAAAACGGGCGAAGTGCATAAAAGAGTTTAATGCGGAAGCGTTGCCATACTCATATCCGGTAAATGGGAAGTAGGGATTGATGTACTCTGCCTGATCGTTTGCCCAGATGGCAGCGTAGTATGATTCGCCGCCGGGACCGTGCATAGGCCCGCCTTTGGTTTGGTAAATACTTTCGCAGGCCCGGATTTTAGAAAAGGCAAACATATGGTCTATTATCTTATCGGGAGTTTCGAGTTCCAGATTATTCATCCAGGATGTAACGAGGTTGTCCCTGTTTGCTCTTTCCTGATTAATATTCAGGTCGATAGAGGCTTCGTCTTTTCGATAGGCAGCAATGTAAGCGCTGAAAGACAATTCTTCTCCGGGGTTTAGGTTGAAGGCTCCGTTTTCGACAATGGCTGTTTCTATTCTATAAGTGCCATCCACACCTTTGACCCTATCGGTATAGATCCTGTTTTTAGAGTCGGGTATTTCAATATACAGAGCTCTTTTCCCTGTATTAATGATTTTATATGTTTCAATCAGGAAAGGCTTATCGGTAGAAGGAAAGTATTCGCGCAGCAACGTAAAGCTATCGTCTCTCCATAGGTCAAAGCGGCTTTCTACGGATAATTTCCCTTTGAGGGTTATTTTTTGTACTTTTTCATTTTGCAATTCGCGTCCGTTTACGGTAATAAGATCCAGCGGATTCCAGTTAAAACGACGCATCAGGCTCGCGTGGGTATTGTTAGGTATTGTTCTGAGCAGGGGCCATACCATACTTTTATTGAGGGTAAATGCGCCTTGGCTGTTTACTCCGTAACGAAGCACTACCGATACGCTCTTGCCGCTCATCTCAATGTGATCGGTGTGGGGAATATCGGCACCTATTGTCCAATAGATGCTGCCGTCATCGGCTATTTTCCAACGCTGTTCATTTGCTTTGGCTGAGAATAGGGTCAAAAGAGCAAAGGCTGCCCAGATCAGATTTTTTTTATACATAACGACAGAGAAATTAAGGGATTTGAATAGTAAATAAAATGAATTTTCGGGAATAAAACAAATGTCCTATTCCCGAAAATAACAACTGGTTATTTATATCCCGGATTTTGTATCAGTTTATCGTTCTTCTGAATTTCGCTTCTCGGAATAGGCAATAAATAGTGGTTGGGAACAATAAATTTGCGATCAGGCTGTACGGTGATGATGGTGTATGTTTTATCTCCGTTTGGCTTGCGTACAACTCTTATTCCCTTCCCGGGCATATTGTCTGTCTGTTCAGCTATTTTCCAGCGCCTTACGTCGAAAAACCGATGGTCTTCAAACGCCAGTTCAATCTTGCGTTCGTGCTGTATGCGTTTCAGCAGCGCGTCACCTGTTTCTGTGATATCGGGCAATATTCCGGCTTTTCCGCCACGTGCCCGGGCGCGGATTTTATTCACGTATTCACGGGCAGTAGCTTCATCGCCTAAATGGTATTTGGCTTCGGCGTAGTTTAGGTATATTTCGCCTAAGCGGCAGAATACCCAGGGTTGTTTGCTCTTGTCCGACCAAGCATTTTTTAACGATTCGTCCATGAACTTGCGCAGGGTATAGCTGGTTTTAGCGGCGTTCCATCCTTCGTTGCCGAATCGGCTGCTACGGCCACCGGATTTTCCGTCTTCATTTTCCCAAAAATCCACAACGTCGCCTCTGAACGTTTGTCCGTCACAAAGGATAGACGCATATAAGCGGGGATCTCTGTTTTTCCACGGATCAGAGGTCGCGGTTGCATAGTTGGCCGGATTGGGCATAGTGCCGTCTTCGTTCTCGTAAGAGTCCACCATGCCTTGCAATACACAGGTGGCGGAATATCCTCCCCAACCGTTTGGCGTATTGGTCCAGTCGAAATAGGTGCCAAATTCCTGGGTGTATAAGCGTTGGAAAATAATTTCGGAGCTTCTGGGATTGAGGAATAACCCTTGGTAATCGTTATCCAGGCGGTATCCCAATTTCATCACTTCTTCGGCTGCTGTGGCCGCTTGTTGCCATTTTGCCTTGTCGTTTGTGGTATTCCACAGCGGACTTGCCATATACAACAGCATACGAGATTTCAGGGCAAGCGCAGCGCCTTTGGTGGCGCGCCCGAAGTTCTCTCCGGTCTGTTTTTCGGGCAGCAAGTCGGCCGCTTTCTGAAATTCCTTCACCACAAAGTCGGCGCACTCCTCGTAACTGTTTCGTGGCACCATTAAATCGGGATCATTCAAGTTCAGTGTTTTGGTGATTAAAGGGACGCCTCCATACATATTTACCAGACTCATGTAGTAAAACGCGCGAAAAAAGTGGGCTTCACCGGTCAATGTATTTCTTGACGTTTCGTCGAGCGCTTGCAGCACGTCTAAATTATTGAAAAATATGTTGATGTCCTTTATTTTGGCGTAATAGTCAGACCAAATGTTTATGCCTCCGATTTGATCGGGGGTCATAGCACCGTTGTTTACATTGTGATAACCTTGCCAATTAAAGTTACACATCGATTCATCGCTTACGAATCGTAGTGAATATTGATCTGCATAGACCCAGTCTGCTCCCCACCCGGCTTTTAAGAACGCGTAATGCTTGGTAAGATAAGCCTCTGTGAGGGCAAGGTCTGAAAAGATTCCCTTTTCCGTATAGGAGTCCTTGGGGTCGATATCAAGAATATTACAGGAGGTAAATATGCCTAATGTAATGGCTGCTATTATGTATTTTATTTTCAGTGTTTTCATCTGTTTATAATTTTATTTTCGTTTTTTTTAGAAACTCAATGTCAAACCTACCGTATAAGTTCTCGATTGCGGATAATACTGGCCGGCAGAAGTGGCGCTTGATTCCGGGTCTTGGAACTTAATTTTGTCGATAGTGAATAAATTATTCCCGGTCAAGAACACCCTCAGTGCTTCAATTTGTAGGTTTTTCGTCCATTCTTTGGGTAAGTTATACGCAATTTCTACGTTTTTCAAGCGGATGAATGAGGCATCGTAAAGCCAGAAATCGCTCCAGCGGGTGTTGTTATTACTGCCTGCTTCTTTATCAAACGCTCTTGGATACTTGGCGTTTGGCGTTTCTGCTGCCGAGATCCAGCGGTTATCGTAAAATTCTTTTTGCGTGTTCAGCGCGTAGGGAACGATCATTTGGTAAGCTTGAGCTTGTCCTGTCCACAGCATGCTTGCTTCAAAACCTTTCCAGGTTATTCCCATATTTATCCCGTACACGATGCGGGGAATGTTTCCGTTTGAGCTTCGGATGCGGTCATTGTCCGTTATGGCTTTATCATCGTCTATATCTACGTATTTTATATCGCCCGGCTTGGTGTTGGGCAAGTGTGGCGAATTGTCTATCTCTTCCTGCGTTTGATAGATGCCGTCGGATTTTAGATAGAGCCAGGTATCCATGGAGTGTCCTGTTCTTCTTTGCCAGTCGGGTACATTGGCCGCTTCGTCAAAAAAGAGGATGGTGTTTTTAGTATAGGTGAAATTTCCGCCGATGTAATACTTTATTTCATTCACGCTGCGGGTGTGGTTTAAAGAGAGTTCAAAGCCCTTGTTGGATACTTCTCCGATATTTTGGTCGGGAAGGATGAGTCCGGTATAGTCGGGGATAGAGGCTTGTTTTTTAGTTAAAATATCGTTTCGTTTTTGATAGAAATATTCACCGCTAAAACTCAATAACCCGTTCCATAAAATAGCGTCCAACCCTATGTTTTTAGAGTCCACTTTTTCCCAGGTGATGTCGGGGTTACCGGTACGTCCTACCTTGAATCCTTTATGAAGCGCCGGATCTTCTCCATAAATAGCGCCATTGACCATATTGAATGTGTTCAGGTATTGGAACGCATCTACCCTGTCATTTCCCAATTTACCCCAAGAGGCTCTTAGTTTCAGGTCATTGGCAAAAGGAAGAGCCTCTTGTATGAATTTTTCTTCACTCATGCGCCAGCCTACCGATAAGCCGGGAAAAGTTCCCCAACGTTTGCTCTTCGGGAAATTCATAGAACCGTCGTGGCGCAGCGTGAATTCTGCCAGATAACGGTTTTTATAGGCGTAATTGAACCGTCCGAAGAGGTTCTGGCGGGCCGAAGAAAATGCATTTCCCCCGTTTGTTTTGTCTTTTTCTCCTCCAAAATCCAAATAGTCGGGACGGCTGCTCATATAGTATCCTCTCCAGGCCCAAAAATTATCTGTATCAAACTGATTTTGCTCATAAGCGACAAAGGCTCCGATGTTGTGTATGCCGAATGTCTTTTCATAATTCAATTTCAGGTTGAACGTTTTGGACAAATCATTGGATGCCTCTTGATTTAGGTTAATCATATTGCCGTCCATATTGGTTGTTTGCTTAACGTAGTCGTCATTGACTGTGTCGTAATAGTACGTATCCCACGTATCCCAGAATTTTTTCTCGCTGCGGTAGCGCCTGTCGATAGCAGCGTATCCCGATAAGGATAATCCTTTGGTGATCCAGGGCATTTTTAAGTCAAATCCTATTTTGGTGTCAAGGAAAAGATCCTTCACCTTGTCGTATCCTATATCGCTCCCGTTAGCCAATACCGCCAGGTTGTTCCCGTTTGCCAATCCCGGCCCGGGTAGCCCGTTGGGGTAGTAATCGTATAAAAACGGATAGGCGTTAAAGGCTTCCCAAAACATTGTTCCCGTGCCATAAATGGAATTGTTCCGGTCTTCGTTGCGTACGGCCAAGTCTAAATTAACCGTTAAATAGTTGTTTATCTTGGCATCTATATTGGAACGAAGTTGTGTGGTTTGGAAGTTAAAAACGGTATTGCGGTAATTGGGTTCCTGATAAAAGTAATCCCCCGAAAGATAGTACTTCACGTTTTCGCTACCTCCATTCACCGATATTGAATGGCGCGTTTGTGGTGCGAAGTCGCGAAAGGTCGCTTTCATCCAGTCCGTATCGCCATACTGTTTACGGTTAATCGTTCCATCCAGATATCCGCCCTTGATATTGGCGTATCTTGGATTGGCGGTTCCTGTGTTCCCCACTTCAATTTCATCTGCCCAGGTCATATATTCATAAGCATTTAACAGTTTAGGGGTACGAGTAAATTGAGAGAGCGTATAAGCTCCGTTGTAGGTGATGGTAGGCTTGCCGGTTGTACCTCTTCTGGTGGTGATCAGTATAACTCCGTTTGCAGCTTGTGCTCCGTAAATAGCGGCTGAGGCATCTTTTAATACGTTGATGGATTCAATATCGCTTGGATTGATGCGTTCTAATCCGGCCCTATTGGCTACTCCGTCGATTACAATCAGGGGGCTGTTGTTGTTCAATGTGCCTTTACCGCGTATAATGATGTTTGAATAGTCGGCTCCCGGCTCACCTGAGCGGTTTGTCGCCACAACTCCCGGCAAGCGTCCGGCAAGCGTATTCGAAACATTTGCCATACCGGATGTTTTTAGTTCATCCCCTTTTATGGAGGCCACCGATCCGGTAATCGAAGCTTTCTTCTGTACACCGTATCCTACCACTACCACTTCGTCCAGCAGTTCATCGCTTTCTTTCAAGACGATATTCACCGTACTGTTTCCTTTCACGGCTACTTCTTGTGTTTGCATGCTCACGTAACTGATTCTTAAAATGGCATTAGGTGCTACGTTTGACAATACGTAATTTCCATGTTCATCGGTAGTAGCTCCCTGTGGGGGATTGCTTTTCAGCACTAATACGGATGCGCCTATAATAGGTTCGTTGTTTGCGTCGGTTACGGTTCCTCTTACCGTGATGTTTTGTGCAAACACTCCTAAGGATACTATACACATGCATGTAAATAGTAGAACCTTACGCTTGATAAATGAATTTTTCTGTTTCATCCTCATTTGATTTTTAATTAATAACTTGTTTTTCGATTGATGTTTGGTGTTTTTTGTACAACTTGAGGGAAGAGTGTCTTTATTATTTTATAATTGCGGCATAGCCTCCCCCGTCATACATTTTTATGGTTATTTTATCGTTTTTCTTTACCGTTTTTGTGTTTTTGGTTACATCTCGTGCTTGCCGGTCAACATTTATACCGTCCTCCCAGCTGGTCAGTGTGCGTTCACCGGTAATAAAGTCAAGCGTAATATCGAAGGATGCTCCTTTTTCTCCTGCCATACCGCCAATGTACCAGGTGTCTCCTTTCCTTCGGGCTACGATCACCTGTTTGCCCACATAGGCTTCAAGTACTCTGCTTTCGTCCCACACCACGGGTACGGCGCTTAAAAACTCCATGCTCACGGGCTCCCTGTAATAGTTGGATGGTGAATCTGCCAGCATTTGCAGCGGACTTTCATACACCACATACATGCCTAATTGATGGCAACGAGTTCCGATAGAGGCGGGAAGGTCAAACCATATTTTGAAATCCTTTGCATGGAAATTCTGCATGGCTCCCGGAGTGTAATCCATAGGCCCGGCCACCATACGTGAAAAGGGTAATATCAGATTGTGTGTGGGCGTAACAAATTCTGCCCATTTGTGATTTTCTAATCCGGCTACACCTTCGGAAGTGAGTACGTGGGGAAATGTTCTTGACCATCCGGTGGGTTTGTAAGCACCGTGAAAATCTATGAGCATTTTATATTGAGCAGCTTCTTTGGCCACGGTATAATAGAAATCGACCATACGTTGGTCATCCCTATTCATAAAGTCAATTTTTAGCCCTTTAATGTTCCATTTTTTATACTGTTCAAAGGCTTCTTTCATTTTTTGTTCAAAAGGTACCCAGGATACCCAAAGGATGATGCCCACGTTTTTTTTCTCCGCATAAGCAGTAAGTTCTTCCATATCCATCTGGGCGATGGGCTTGGTTACATCCCAATCTTCGGACCAACCATCATCAATAACGATGTATTCTATCCCGTACCTGGAAGCAAAATCAATATAATATTTATAGGTGTCGGTGTTGATACCGGCTTTAAAATCTACATCGTATAAATTGTTGGAGTTCCACCAGTCCCATACTATTTTACCGGGTTTTACCCAAGAGTAGTCTCCTGTTGATTCGGGCGCTAATTTATATACCAATTGACTGAGCATTAAATCTTTGTCGTTTTTAGCAATCACCATTGCCCGCCACGGATAATTTCTTTTCCCTTCCGTTTTTGCGAGGTAGGCAGCACGTTTCGTGGGGTAACATACACGCCCTTCCGTCGGTTTTTCTTCCAACACATAGGCTGCAAATTTACCTTGCAATTCATGTTCGCTCTGTTTTTGTAAAAACATTCCCGGATAGCTTTCCAAATCGGATTCTGTAATCAGTACGCGCGCGAGCGAATCGGTTTTTATCAAGACCGGTGTGCTGCAAAACTTATCCGTTATTATTTCAGATAATTTAATGGGATAAAATTGAGGTTGTTGTGCAGAGATCATGCTTCTCTCTTCGGGAAATAAAGCCGTATAGTCATCGGCAAAATTATAAGTAACATTTTCACTGATCACTTTTACAGGTTTGCTGAAATTGGTACTGAAACGGTATGCCAAACCATCGTCATAAACCCGGAAATGGATGTTGTAAGCTGCAGTTTTTAGCGTCATTTCGTTGTAATGGTCTGCGATAGTTTCCGATTTTTGCCGTATAATTGGCTTCAGTATGCCATTAGCGCTAAAGTGATCCACTTTTGTTACTTGCATATTATTACCTATTTCCATTCCATTGTCAAAAGTCATAGAAAGTGGGGATGGCTTTAGGATAGTTTTACCGTCGACGCTTACCGTGTAGGTCGTATTTGCACCTACATTCACATCAACAATAATAGTTCCGTCAGGAGACATTACTTTGTAACTTTTAGCATTTAGGGTTAACGCCGATAGGAAGAATATAACCCATATAACATTTGTTTTCATCATAACTTAAAAAAGGTTGTTTGGAAAGTATTATGTGGACAAAAGTAGGATAAAGTGCGACCTTTCGTTATTAGAATAATCCGATTAACAACAACTATCGTACGGAACGCATAACTCGGAAGTCCAGAATTATGCAAGAAAAATCCAAAAACCTGCTGCCGGGATTATGGCAACGGGCTTCAGCATTTCTGATAAGATCAAACGGGAATTTAATCATTAGCCCTCACGTATTCGGTGGTGCTGAGTATGGCGATTGTGCCGTCGCTCACGGCTGTGGTTACGCTTTACGATAAACGATTCGGTTAATATTTTTATGATTTTTTGATATAACTTTCAACAGGTGAAATAATTTTTATTATTATCCTGTTAGTACAAGGGATGTGATGCCGGAAGTATCCCTTTTAAACCCTAAGCAAAAGTTAAAAAGCGAAAAATAAAACGTTAAAAATGAAAATAGTTGTTGAAATTTAATTTTTTGTTATTTAATTTGTCAGACAAATAATATTTATAGTATCTGAAAAGATGATTCTATGGAAAGACTTAAAATTCAAAATAACTCTGTCACCCTTGTAGATCAGGTTGAAGACAAGCTTTTGAGTTATTTTAGAGAGAAAGATCTAAGAAAAGGAGACGCTATTCCCAATGAAATGGAGTTAACAGTATCGCTGGGTGTTTCAAGGAGTGTAGTACGGGAGGCGTTGAGCAGGTTAAAAATGATGGGTATCGTTGAAACCCGTACCCGTCGTGGAATGATTCTCTCGGAACCCTCCTTACTCGGCGGAATGAAAAGGGTTGTGGATCCCCGGATATTAAGCGAGGATACTCTGTTTGATATACTGGGATTCAGGATAGTACTTGAAATAGGGATTTGCAGTGAAATATTCAGAAAAATTACCCCTGCCGATATTGATAGCCTTGAAGAGATTGTAAATGTGGGGATCATGTATGAAAACAACGAATATGCTCCTTTCAGTGAGTTTGCCTTTCATGCAAAATTGTATAAAATAACTGGAAATAAAACTATTGCTGAATTTCAAAACATTATTCATCCGGTAATGACTTTCGTGAAGGATAAATTTCAGGAGTTCCTGGCTCCGATAAATATTCAGTTGAAAGAAGAAGGACGCATAGTTACTCATCAGGATCTGCTGCAATACCTGAAAGATGGAGATGAAGATGGTTACAGGAAGGCATTGGAGGAGCATTTTGAGGTTTATAGAATTTTTGTAAATCGGAAAAACGAATATAACGCAGCCATGAAAAACGGCAAAGATAACGATTGATACTGCCGGTAATGAATGGAAAATAACCAATTTATATAAAATGTATGATTAATTATCAAAGACTTAAGGGGTTGATAGCTGCAACTTTTACGCCCATGTATGCGAATGGTGACATAAACTATTCCGTAATCCGTGAATATGCGCGACACATAAAAGATTCGGGCATATCGGGTGTATTTGTCTGCGGAACAACCGGAGAATTTACCTCATTAACAACAGCCGAAAGAAAGCGGATTTTAGAAGAATGGATAAGAGTGTGTGAAGGGCAATTTAAAGTCATTTCTCATGTTGGAAGCGACAACCAGCGTGAGGCGATTGAGTTGGCTCATCATGCTGCAGTAAGCGGAGCTGACGGCATCGGGTGCATTGCTCCTTCTTTTTTTAAACCGGAAACGGTGAAGAATCTGATAGATTTCTTGGCACCAATCGCTGCTTCTGCTCCGCAATTGCCATTTTATTACTACAACATGCCATCAATGACAGGCGTAACCCTTTCTGTAGCGCAATTCCTCCATGAAGGGAAAAAAACAATTCCGAATCTGGCCGGAGTGAAGTTTACGCACAATAACCTGATGGAGATGAGCGACTGTATCCATCTGGACAATTGTGCCTTTGAAGTGTTGCATGGCTTTGATGAGACGCTCATTTGCGGATTGGCGCTGGGAGCTGTGGCTGGCGTGGGAAGTACTTATAACTACCTGCCATCTGTTTACCTGAATATCATGAAAGCAATGGAAGAGAGTGATCTGCAGAGAGCGCGAGCCTTTCAGATGCAGTCTGTGGAGATCGTTAAGATCATTATCCGGTACGGAGGAGGGATTAGGGGTGGCAAAGCCATTATGAATCTGATTGGAATTGAATGCGGGGCGTGCCGGTTGCCTCTTTCTCCTTTTATTAGTGAGGAGTATGATGCGCTCAAGAAAGATCTAGAATATATTGGTTTTTCGGTGAAATAAAAGAAAGGGGTCTGTCTTACCATACACTACCCCTCTCTACATTAATTTTAAAAAACAATTATTTTTAAAATCAGTACAAAGATGAGAAAAATTTATCGATTTTTGGCATTATTAATTGGCTTAATCGCCTCAATTACTTTTCTCCGGGCACAGGAGATTGCCGTCACGGGCGAAGTGCACGATAACGAGGGTGAAACCTTACCCGGTGTTTCTGTGGTTGCTAAAGGCACCATTCATGGTACAGTTACTGATATAGACGGAAATTTTAAACTGGCAGTTACTTCCGGCACGACCCTTGTATTTTCTTATGTAGGTTACCAGACATTGGAAATCAAGGTGACAGACTCTCGGAAAATGAATGTTGTTTTAAATACTTCGACTGTAGGGCTGGACGAATTGGTTGTTGTGGGTTATGGAACGCAATCCCGGCGTACCATTACATCTGCCATTACGAAAGTAGGTGGAGAGGTGCTGCAAAATGTACCTGTGAATACAGTTGGTGAGGGATTGAAAGGTAAGATCGCCGGCACGCGTATCTATTCAAACAACAACACGCCGGGTGAAGATGCAACTATTCGAATTCGCGGCGGATCCTCCATCAACAAGAGCAATGAACCGCTTATCCTTGTCGACGGCGTGGAGAGAGCTTTCGGCGGGATAAATCCTAATGACATAGAATCTATTGAAGTTCTTAAAGATGCTTCATCCACAGCAATATACGGTTCGAGAGCCTCTAATGGCGTGGTGTTGATTACCACCAAAAAGGGATCTGCCGGAAAAGCTCCAAACATTACATTCGAAGCAAACATGGCGTTGCAGGAAGCGGGAATGCTCTACAAGTTCATGAATGCTGAAGATTATTTGAATATCGTACGTCCCGCGGTGGCTGCCGGACCCAACGCAAAATTCAACTGGATGGATGGTTATTCGGCCAGTTCCGGTAATACAGCCACCTCCATCTATTCCACTCGTTATCTGGGCGAAGGGGAGGCAGTGCCGGCCGGTTATCATTCTATGCCTGATCCGCTTGATCCGACAAAAACCCTGATATTTCAGGACAACAATTTTCAGGATGAAATTTATAAACAGGCAGTATGGCAAAATTATTATGTTGGCCTCGATGGTGGCAATGAGGGGGTTCGTTATAATGTAAGCCTTGGATATACCGATGATGCCGGTATAGCTTTAGCAACAGGTTTTGACCGGTTGAATTTACGAAGTAACATTGATGTGAACATTAATAAATATTTGTCATTAGTTGCCGGGTTCGATTATTCCAGAGCAAATTCACAGGAATATCCCAATCAGATGAACGTTATCTCCCGCGGCCTGGCAACTCCTCCCACTCAGAAGAAATACAATGAAGATGGAACTCCCACAAAAGGATACAATGCAACTTCGCCTAATCCGTTATGGTATGCTTATTATAACGACCAAGGCCGCGAAGACAAAAGATTATCTGCTTATGGAAAACTTACCTATCGCATTTTCAATGGCTTGAAGGTAGAATCACAACTCTCAACCTATAATCATCATTACACGAGCGACAGTTTCCAGAGAGCCAATGAATTTAACGGACTTCGTCCGGCCAGTTCATCATTTGGAGAGCTGAGACGTGATAAGCTAGAGACCTATGCAACCTATAACAAAGGAATCGATGATCATTCCTTCTCAATGATGGGGGGATATTCCTATCAAAAGGACGATAACCGGTCTCTGGGAGCATCAGTTGACGGGGCAAGTTCAGATAAAGTGGCCACACTGACTGCCGGTCCTAATAAAAAGGATGCTACAAGTAGTTTTACGCGGGATGTAACCATCGGTTATTTTGGTCGTTTGACTTATGATTTTCAGAAAAAATATCTGTTTTCTGCCACATTCCGTGAGGATGCCTCTTCCCGATTTGTCAAGGGAAAGCAGTGGGGCTTTTTCCCGGGACTTTCTGCCGGTTGGATTATTTCTGATGAAGCGTTCATGCAGGAAATAAAGAACCTTGATAACCTGAAACTCAGGGTGAGTTACGGTCAGACAGGAAACAACGCAATCGGCCTGTACGATGCATATGGCAAGTATTCAACTAATGCCCGATATGATGGCAACGCAGGTATCATTGCTTCCACCATGCCCAATATGGACCTGACCTGGGAGACATCTACGCAACTCGACTTAGGTTTCGATCTGTCCCTATTCAACAACCGCCTTACCCTGGCAACCGATTATTTTGATAAAAGAACAGAAAATCTTCTCTTCAGTAAAGAGTTGCCTAATACTACCGGTTTCTCTTCAGTACAAACCAATATAGGAGAAGTGAAATTCTATGGGTTTGATCTTGAAATTGCTTCTACAAATATCCGCACATCAGATTTTGAGTGGGACTCTAAATTTACGTTGAGTTTTGTAAAAAATAAGGTATTGAAGTTGCCGGATAATGGCCGGGACCGTAATCGGATTGGCGGCATCACACTGGCTGACGGCACTGCCTTTGGAGGTACTGCTGAAGGAGAGCCTCTCTACCGTTATTATGGTTACATGGCAGATTATATTATTGAGACTCAGGAACAGGCTGATAATGCCATGTATGACAATTCGGCAAAAGGATATCGTCAAACTGACAATAAGAAAATAGCAGGCCGGAAACAGATAGGCGATTATGAATGGGTGAATCGTCCCGGAAGCCAGACAAAGAATGGTAAAGATTATATTGACAGCCAGGACCAGTTCCTTTTAGGCTATACTGTTCCCCATACAACCGGCGGATTATCAAATAATTTTACTTACAAAAACTTTTCAATGAATATATTTGTCGATTGGGCTTTAGGTCACTCCATTAATAATAATTCCGAGATGCGTTATTTTATGAACACCTTTGCCAATAACTATACTCTTATAGATAAGGTGAAGCAAACATGGAAGCAACCTGGTGATCAGACGAAGTATGCCCGTTTTACCGCCAATGACCCGGACGACGGGAATTCAAACTTCAGCCGGACCTCCAATGTATTCAACTATAAAGGAGATTATCTCTGTATTCGTGAAATAAGTATGCAGTATAATGTGCCTGCTTCAAAACTGACTAAGTTGGGTATGCAAAATCTTGCAATAACTATTGCGGGCAATAACCTGCATTATTTCACTGCGGTAGAAGGCGTATCGCCCGAAGTGGGAGCCTCTACAACCTATAGTGGCAATTACTATAATTATCCTCCAACCCGCAAATATTCAGTTGGAATAAAAGTTACATTTTAAAGGACAAAACTAAAAAATGAAAATTATGAAAAGTAAAAATATTATTGTCTTTTTGTCAATTTGTGCTCTTTTGACGGCTTGTCACGGAGATCTCGACATCATCCAGAAGAGCGAGGTGTCTGCCAACTCAATGTGGCAGGATGAAGGGGATGCCACATCAGCCGTATATGGCCTTTATAACAGATTTAGATCTGCATTTCAGCAGGGATATATGTATTGGGGTGAGTACCGGACGGGATTATGGGCCGATGGCCTTACCGGTCAGACCGAGCGCGATCAGGTTTATCAGAATCAAATTCCAACCAATCATGAATATGCCAATTGGAACGATTTATATACAACCATTAATCAGGCTAATTTGATTCTCAAATATACTCCACAGATTAAATTTAATGATGAGAAGGCAAAAAATAAGGTGCTGGGTAATGCTTATTTTGTGCGGGCTTTTTGTTACTACTGGATCGGACGAATATGGGGAGATGCTCCGGTATTGTTAGAAGGGTTTGAGTCGGATAAACAGGCCGGATTATATCCCGAACGGGACCTGGCAGAACAAGTCTTTAAACAGGTCGGTGATGATCTCCAGTTAGCACTGAAGTATATGCCTGTTACGGTAACTGATCGTAACCTGGCTTCTTTTACCGCCATTCAGATGTTGATAGCTGATTATAACCTGTGGATGTATAAGGTGCGTGATGGAGGAGAAACCGCGCTGAGCAACGCAGCTAAGGCTATTGATTCAGTGTTGGGAAACAGTAATTACAGCCTGGTGAATGATTATTCTTCGATCTTTAAGAAAGAGAAAGGCCCCGAGGTGATCTTTGCCTGGAGCTATCTGCAGGATGAACATACGGGTGGCGCCACGAATGATTGGCTGGTACCCTCCCAATATATTTCACCCGAATACATTGAAAATCCTGTGAAGGTGGGAAGCCATCAACAATGGTGCTTCTATACGTCTGATTACAAGGCATTACTTTCAGAAAATAAAAACGACCAGCGAACCATGGTCAGCTATCAAACCTTCTATGATGATAAGAAAAAAGGGACTTTCCAGTGGATCAACAAATTTGCCGGCTCTTGGATGAGCGGCACCCGTATTTTCGATTCGGACGTAATTGTATATCGCTATGCAGATGCGGTATTGTTTGATGCTGAGATAAAAAACGCAAAAAATGATCGTACAGGGGCTGTGGCAGCTCTCAACAGAATTGCCGGACGTGCTTATGCAACAGACAATTTCTATCCGAATACACTTACTGCCTCAGAGATAGATAAGTCAATTCTAAAGGAGCGAATGAAGGAGTTTGCTGCAGAGGGTAAGCTATGGTGGGATTATATCCGTTTTAATGTTGCATTTGAAAAAAATCCTTTTCTTGTCGGACGGGACAGCGAGCAGAACGTCCTGTTGTGGCCTGTTGCACAAGCTTCTATCAATCAAAATCCTAATCTCAAACAGACCCCGGGTTATGATAAATAGGGAGTTTTAATATGATCATCAATCATCCGGTTTAACTCCTGCTCATTGATTAACAGAATAGTTCCCAAACTTCAGTGAAATAGTTTAATCGTAAAATATGCATGGATTAAGTGTAGAATATGCCTGAAAATGCGTATGAGAACTAAAACTATTATAGAAACAGGAGTTGATGGCATCTGCCTTCACGAAGCGCACACCTTTGAGTATTATGATGGGTTCAATACAGTTATAGAAATGCGTAACACTTTAGACACTTCCAATAAATGAACTATTTAAGATTATTTAATTTAAAGAAAATAAACGTTAGTGTTTTTTGTCAGTTGACTATTCTTGTATTTTTTGTATTTGTTAGTTGTGATTCGTCCGGTAATCTTTCAATACAAAAAACTACTTGTGAATATCAGGAATCTCCATTTTTGGTAAATACCAGAACACCTCGATTTGGATGGCAGATATTTTCGGACAGAAATCAGGTAGCGCAATCGGCTTATTCTATTGAAATTACTGATGCCGAAAATAATATAATCTGGAACTCTGGCAAGATAAAATCAAATCAGAACCAGCATGTTGAATATTCAGGTGAGAAATTATTGCAGCCCGGAAAAGAATATTTTTGGAGAGTTCAGGTTTGGGATGGAAGAAACAGGGTATCTGACCGGAGTAAAACAAATATGTTTCGTATGGCACCGTATGATATAGAAGCAAACGTCAAATGGATTGATGCAATCACAAAAAAAGAGACAAACCTTCCGGAGGGGAGAAATTACCATACATTGGCAATTTCGGCCGAGGATAGCAAAAGATGGCTGGAAACTAATCCGTTATCGAAACGAAATATATATTTGAGAAAAGATTTTTTATTAAATAAACCGATCGAAGAAGAAATTATTTATATTAGCGGGCCGGGACACTATGAATTGTCTTTAAATGGAAATAGGATAAGCGATGAGCAGTTTAATCCCATGTGGAGCGATTACGATAAAACGGTTTATTGTAATGCATATAATATAACAAAAGAATTAAAAGATAAAAACACCATAGGTGTTCTTTTAGGTAACGGCTTTCATAATGAGCAAGGTGGGCGTTATACCAAAATGCAAGTGAGTTTTGGACCGCCCACGCTGTTTTTCAAGAGACAGAAGCGGAAAATATACTTTTATAAAAATGTTGAAATAAGATGAAACTATGAAGCGCATATTATTTTTCACCGGTTTATTATTACCTTTTCTTAATGTTTTTGCTCAAGATTTATCCTATAAACACGAAGAAGAAATTCTGCTTTATCCTCGCCTGAAAGAAAAGGTTGAAGAAGTGCATGTGCCCGATTCTGTATTCGGCTTACTGGTAAGGAAAGTAACGAATCCGTCAATCGTGCCATTTATTCCCATAAATGGTGAAAAAAATAAAAGCGCAGTAATTATCTGCCCTGGCGGAGGTTATCACACGATGTTAATGGAGAGAGAAGGTTATAAAGTAGCCGGAGAGTTTGCAAAGAATGGAGTGGTTGCTTTTGTGCTCAAGTATCGTTTGCCGGATGAAGAGATTGTCCGTAACAAATCATTTGTTCCGCTGAGCGATGCACAAAGAGCCATTCAATTAGTACGAGAAAATGCCGCAAAATGGAATATTGACCCTGCTAAAATCGGAATTATGGGGTTTTCGGCTGGTGGTCATTTAGCAGCATCATTAGGTGTCCACTACAATTCGACACTGATAAATAATAAAGACAAAATTAGCTTGAAACCTGATTTTATGATTCTTATTAATCCCGTTATCAGTTTTACGGACACCATAGGGCACATTGGATCGCGTGATAATCTGTTAGGAAAAGCTCCTGACAGCAAATTAGTTGAATTTTTCTCAAATGAATTGCATGTCAATAAAGAGACACCTAAAACTATTTTGATTCATACTGATGATGACCAGGTTGTTCCGGTAAAGAATAGTTTGTTCTTTTACCAACAACTGAATAGAAATGATGTGCCCGCCGAGTTACACATTTATTCCCGGGGCGATCATGGATTTCTTCAAATCCCCGAATTCGAAGAGTGGTTTGATAGATGTATCCGATGGATGAAAATTGAGAAAATAATTAATTAAGAGTTAAAGGTGAAGTTTATATTTTGGATGGCGGTAAAAATGCGGCGTATTTTAATTTGTTCCCGGCAGATACAGATAGTGAAAGAATAATTATAGAACAAGTCATTTCTAATCTGAACGATATGAAGAAAAAAAGAAGAAATATCACCAATCCGTCTTGTGAGAACAACGGACAGGCGCATATGACAACAAACAGGCAGGAGCAATCAGCTATAGCGCAAAGAAAAATACTGTTTTTATTTTCTTTGATGTTACTGATAATCTCATGCGGATACAGCGACGATGTAGAAGTCGAAATTGACTCACCAACCCTTCCCGTATTGGCAGGAAAAGAGTACAACCCGGTGCAAAAAATCAAATTGATTCGCGAGAGAACCGGCCACGCAGAAGAAGAGTATATGCTTGAAAAATTGATACTTTCTCTGAAAGGGACGACCGATATCGGCGATATAGCAAAAGTATCGCTCTTTAAAGCCGGTGAGAAGGGTAACTTTGAAACAAGGATAGCAGTAGGGGAAGCAGTGCCGCAGGGTGACATGGCGGTTTTTACCACTCACTTCCCCATAACGGAAGATACACTTTCTCTCTGGGTTTCAGTTACGCTTAAAAAGAATATCGACCTGTCACACAAAATAATGATACGATGCGAAGAGATCGTAACTGATCAGGGAAAGGTGAAAATTCCGCCTTACGATACAAAAGGACTGAGGGTGGGGGTGGCGGTCCGTCAGCATATGCAGGACGGGGTACATACCTCCCGTATTCCAGGCCTGGCTACTTCAAAACGGGGTACCCTGATGGCTATTTATGACGCACGCTATGAGAGTGCGCGCGACCTGCAGGGGCATATGGATATCGCCATGAGCCGGAGCCATGATGGCGGGCGCACATGGGAGCCGATGCAGGTGGTACTGGATATGAAAGAGTGGGGCGGCATGCCGGAGAAGTACAACGGCGTGAGCGATGCCTGTATCTTGGTGGATGACCATACCGGAGATATTTATGTGGCAGGCCTCTGGATGTATGGCCTGCTCGATAAGGAAACCGGAAAATGGGTTGAAGGGCTAACAGCAGACAGTACCCGTTGGCTGCATCAATGGCTGGCCAAAGGTTCGCAGCCCGGCTTTGGCGTAAAGGAGACCTCACAGTTCCTCATCACCAAGAGCAGCGATGACGGCCTCACTTGGAGCGAACCGGTAAATATCACCCGGGCAAAAAAGAAAGAGTGGTGGCTTTTTGCTCCGGCGCCGGGACAAGGGATTACCCTGTCTGACGGCACATTGGTTTTTCCAACCCAAGGCAGGGATGAAACCGGAAAGCCGTTCTCCAACATCACATGGAGTAAAGATGGCGGAAAGACCTGGATAACCGGCAATCCTGCAACCAAAAATACAACTGAGTGCGCGGTGGTAGAACTTCAAAATGGAGATTTGATGCTGAATATGCGGGACAACCGTAACCGGGGAGATGAGAAGGTGAACGGCCGTTCTGTTTTTATTACCGGTGATTTGGGAGAAACATGGAGAGAGCATCCCACCTCCCGCAAAGCCCTCATAGAACCTACCTGCATGGCAAGCCTGCATAAACATATGTATAACGAAGGAGGAGTGGAGAAATCGGTGCTGCTTTTTGTCAATCCGGCATCCACCTTAAAACGAAACAACATCACCCTGAAAGTGAGTTATGACGATGGTAACACCTGGCCCGGGGAAAAGTATATTCTGCTCGATGAATATGACGGCCGCGGCTATTCCTGTATCACCTCTGTGAATGATTCAACCATTGGTATCCTTTATGAGAGCAGTCAGGCGGATATAGTCTTCCAGACCGTCAGGCTGGAAGAGATACTGTAATCTTTCATTGATTGACATTGTTGATATTCAGGTATTCATAATATGTTCACTTTTCTACAAAAAATTACATGATCCGAAAAAAATTTCATTTTATTCATCTCTTTATTTGCGTGGAATTTTTTATTTCTGCCGCTTCCTTCTCCGCCAGAGCGGATAATTTCAACACTCTTCACCAGATTAACCTCTTTTCCATGAAGACATTGGAAGATACTGGCCTCCATGAAGGACTGGCTGGTGCCTTTTTCGGGAAACAGGGAAACTGGTTCATTATGGCCGGGGGATCCTCTTTCCCCGGAGAAAAACCGTGGCAGAATGGTATCAAACATCTTTCGGATCAGGTGTTTGTTTTTGAACAGCTCCCAGGTGGCCAGTTTAATATAGTGTATCAGGGGAATGATCTGCCCATACCCCTGGCGGAGGGTTCTTATGCAACCCTGCCGAACGGATTGCTATGTGTGGGAGGACTCACACCGGACGGCATCACCCGTAAATCCTGGTTGCTGTCTTATTCCGGTAGTGGCATAAGAGTTACTGAATATCCTTCCTTGCCCTTACCGGTGAAAAACTCAACAGCAACAGCGATAGGATCAAAAATTTATTTGATTGGCGGCGAATTGGCAGACGGCACATCGTCCGGCCAATTTCTGGCACTTGATATCACCAATCCGGCGAAAGGATGGGAGGAGCTGCCCAATTTTCCGGTACCGGTCTCGGGAGCAGCCATTGCTTCTCAACAGGATGGGGAGGAGGTCTCTCTATTCTCCTTCGGAGGAAGGGCAAAACTAACTGCAGGTGCTGCTACCACCTTTTACACTTCCGTATATCATTTTCGCCCCTCATCAAACAGATGGGTTAAAAAAGGTGATATACGCCGTGATGATGGTGCGTCCGTTCCTCTGGCAATGGCAACCGCCTCATCGGTGGGTGGCTCACACGTGCTGCTCTATGGCGGAGATACCGGTAATATTTTTAATCAGGTGGAAAATGCTTTGAGTACGGGCGATACAAGTAAAAGAGACAGCTTGTGGATGACTCATACGGGGTTTAACAACAAGATATTGGTTTATAACACCATCACCGATGCGTGGTTTGAGGCGGGAGAAACGTCCAATCCGCCTGTTGCCGTTACGGCAAATGTCTCCGACGGAAAAAATGTCTATATTGCCGGTGGAGAGATTCGCCCCGGAGTGCGCTCGCCCCATATAACGCAACTCTATTACACATCAAAACCCTCTTTTGGATGGATTAACTATCTGGTGCTTTTTCTCTATTTCGGAGGCATGTTGTTATTGGGTTTCTATTTCATGAAACGAAATGAGAGTACCGAGGATTTCTTTAAAGCGGGCGGTCGTATCCCGTGGTGGGCTGCGGGCATAAGTATTTTTGCCACTACCCTCAGCGCTATTACCTTTCTGTCCATCCCGGCTAAAACTTATGCCAGTGATTGGCGGATGCTTGTCTTTAATATCTGCATCATACTGATTGTCCCTATCGTGATCCGGTATTTTCTTCCCTTCTTTACCCGATTTCGGTTGGGTACGGCTTATGAATATCTGGAGATACGTTTCAATCGCACGGTAAGATGGCTGGCCTCAGCGTTATTTGTCATTTTTATGGTAAGCCGTATCGCTATTGTGCTGTTTTTACCGGCATTGGCATTGAACGCTGTTACAGGATTTGATATCTATCTTTCTATTGTGGTGATGGGGCTGGTTACTATTATCTACAGCACCAGCGGTGGTATGGAAGCAGTAGTATGGGGAGATGTGATACAGGGATTTATTCTGGTTTTTGGAGCGCTTGCCGCATTTATTTTTATGGTGCGCCAGTCAAGGTAGTATATTAATCGTCCCTTTGGCAAGGATTAGGCAAGTGTTCTTTGAAAGTGACCTATCATC
>MKTD01000022.1 GCA_001898165.1 Bacteroidia bacterium 43-41 | reverse complement strand
GGTTTGTCTGCTTCTTTTGCAAATGTAATAATTCTCTTGGCTTATGCTATTTTCGGCCGATAATTCAAATTACAAACATAGGAACTAATATGTATATTATTGTGAACGCACTCTCAATTAAGAAAATAATTCAGATTTCTCCGGAGTACCGTAATTTTTCGACATTTTGAAAAATAGTATTATCGGGGTGGACTCAAGTATTGTATCGATTTCGGATACAAAGAAGATTATGTGCGATTTGGAGAAGATGACCATCAGAACTTCACCATCGAATTGCGGGTAAGCTCTGTAACAAGCCCGGTGAAGACACGCGTGTAGGTGAGCCCCGGCGGACGCCGCAAAATAAGAATGATCAACAAGGGGTCGGGTAATCGAGGTGGCATCTTCACCCGGGACTACCGTATTTACAATAAACTTGTAATGACCAAGCCATATTCAACACAAACTTGAATCTGGTTTTTAAGTCAGTATTCCCCCCGCGGTATTTTTTTCTATCCCTGTATCTTTCTTTTGAAAATATTCAGAAGGTGTCATTCCGGCAAACTGCCGGAAGTTACGCAGGGCAGTACCGCGCGAGCGAAAACCGGCAGCAAAGAAAGCCTCCTGAAAATTTTCCGACTGTCCGGATTCAATCTGTTGCACAAAATCGTCAATGCGCAATCTGTTAATATAATGGGTGTAATTTTCATATCCATTCTCGCGCATAGCCTGAGCAAGGGTAGTACGGTTAGTGAAAAGCTCGGAAGCCAATGTATTAAGAGATAAATCAGGGTCTCGCCACGCACTGTTTTCTTTCATATAGGTCTCCAACCGATTAACCAGGACTGCATTTTTTTGTTCAATGGCGTATTTTTCAAAAGGCAAAGAAACATCTGCAGCTCCTGTTGCAATTTTTTCCTGTTGTGTATTCTTTTCCCCGATAGTAGTGGTAGCTATGGGTTTTCCTATCAAGCGGTCGAACAGCTCCATATAAACAATAAAAAGACTGCACCCAACGCTGACATAGTAATAAAGAACATGTAATATGGGGTGATTAAACATCAACACCAGAATATAGGCAAAAACATTGACCGAAAATGTCAGAAGATACTTCCTCATCCATACGTGATCTGAATTACGAAAGTGTCTCGTACGATGAATAAAAAAGACCACCAGTCCCGGGCTGAATATTAACAGAGAAAGTACGAGACGAAACCAGACCTCAAACCGATCAGCGTGTGCAAACATTTCTAATAGAGAACGATAAGGGGTGTATTGTACGCCTGTCCACAAACTAATAAGATAAATACAGAGCAAAAACAACCAAGGAGCGTATAGTTTCACAATCCTCCGGAAGTTTAACCAGCCGGGCAAAATCACCTCTATCGGATAGACAATGTAAGCGATAACCATAAAGTTAGCCTGCAATAACATTTTCGCAGAAACCACAAATTCAGGCACATCGCCTTGGCAAAGTGCAATAAACCGCGTAATATAATTATACACGGAAAAAAAGACAATAACAGCCAGAATTACCCGGGAACGCTCCCCGGTCTTACGACGAACGAACAGTAATAGAGAAGCGAGCAGGCAGACCAGTGCACCGGCAAAGACTGTAGCTATATATAAATATTGCATTATGTGTAATTATCTAAATAATCAGGTAAATGAATAAACCAATGTTTCTCAAACATATATATCTACAGAAATACCAAATTTGGAGGAATACTTCGTAAAAAGAAATTCAAGCTGCAAACTTACATAAAAAAACTATTTTTTTATACGCCGTCCGATAAAAATCGAGACCCCAACTGTTCTACAGATAATTAACGTGCTCAAAGGCACAAT
>MKTD01000021.1 GCA_001898165.1 Bacteroidia bacterium 43-41 | reverse complement strand
GGAACAAAAAAGCTTATAACATGCTAAAATATAATGATTTCAAAGAACGAAAATATATTTTAAGTGGACACTAATGATATTTTTCATTAGATAATTTTTGTTATTATAAATTTATATTTTTTAATCTCAAAGCGTTTAGTATAACGCAAAACGAGCTTAAACTCATCGCAATAGCAGCAATCATAGGTGATAATAGAATTCCAAAAAATGGATATAAAACACCAGCAGCAATTGGCACACCTAATGCGTTGTATATAAATGCAAAAAATAAATTTTGCTTTATATTTTTCATTGTTGCATGACTTAGTTTTTTAGCCTTTACAATTCCCAACAAGTCTCCCTTTAAGAGTGTTATAGAAGCACTTTCAATTGCAACATCCGTACCTGTACCCATGGCTATACCGACATCTGATTGAGCTAGAGCCGGAGCATCGTTTATTCCATCTCCAGCCATAGCAACCACCTTATCTTCTTTTTGTAATCTGTGTATTTCGTTCAATTTATCACCGGGCAAACATTGTGCTTTAAAATCAGTTAATCCTAATTCATCTGCAACAGCCTTTGCCGTAAGTTCATTATCTCCGGTTAACATGATTACTTGTACATTTTGCTTTAAAAGCATATGTATTGCTTCTTGGCTTGTTTTCTTTATTGCATCAGTAATACAAATATAACCTGCTATCTCAGCATTTACTGCAAGGTACGATACGGTTTTGCCCATACTTTGTTCCTGCTTTACTTCTCTTTCTACTGATTCAGGAATTTGAACATTTATTTGCTCCATTAGTTGCTTATTACCTAAAGCAAGTTTGTTATTTGCAACATATCCGATAACACCTTTACCAGAAACAGCCTCAAAATCGGATATATTATCTGTTTTAGATTGAACAGTTTTACCATAATCAACAACGGCTTTAGCTAATGGATGTTCACTATACTGATTAAGTGAAGCACTGTAATATATAACATCCTCTTCAGTAAAACTTCCAAAGGAGCTTACCTTACCAACTGTTGGTTTACCTTCTGTTATCGTACCTGTTTTATCTACAATAAGAACATTTACCTTATCAAATTTTTCAAGAGCAGCAGCATCCTTTATTAAGATTCCATTCTGAGCTCCTTTTCCTATACCAACCATTACAGACATAGGAGTTGCAAGTCCTAATGCACATGGGCAGGCAATTATCAATACTGCAAGTGCATTGCTAAATGCAAATACATAAGCTGGTGCAGGCCCCCATATCAACCATACAGCAAATGTGAGTAAGGCGATAACAATTACCACTGGAACAAATACGCGGGATATTCTATCTGCCAACTTTTGGATAGGTGCTTTTGAACGACTTGCATTCTCAACCATTGTTATAATTTGAGATAGAATAGTTTCGCTTCCGACCTTTTCTGCTATCATTGTAAAGGAACTTGTTCCGTTTATTGTGCCGGAAGTAACTGTATCCCCTTTTATTTTATCCACAGGTATCGGTTCGCCGGAAATCATTGACTCATCAATACTGCCTGTGCCTTCCAATACATATCCGTCAACCGGGATTTTATCTCCGGGTTTTACACGTAAAACATCACCTTTTTTTATTTCACTGATAGGTATTGATCTATCCTCTCCATTAATTACCAATGTCGATTCGGTTGGAGCTAATTTCAAAAGTTCTTTCAATGCAGTGTTTGTTCTACTATGCGCTTTAGCTTCTAAAAGTTGTCCAAGTAAGACTAAAGTAAGGATAACTGTTACTGCCTCAAAATATAAAAACACTTGACCATTATGTCCCCTAAATTGATCAGGAAATATGGACGGAAATAATAACGCTACTATGCTGTATGTAAATGCTGCTCCCGTACCTATACCTATCAGAGTAAACATGTTTAGATTCATTGTTCTGATTGAAGTCCATGCCCTCTGAAAAAACATCCAAGTAGCGTAGAATACAACAGGAATTGAAAGTGCAAACTGTAATTTACTTGAAATAGCAGGTGAAATTATTTTTGAAACAGGATTTTCGGGTATCATTTCAAGCATTGCCAATACAAATACAGGGATGGTGAAAAGTACTGCTATTTTGAATTTCTTCAATAGATTGTTATAGGTAGCATCTTCTTCTTCAGTTTGCATGGGCACTAAATCCATACCACAAATGGGACAGCTTCCCGGTTCAGGTTTAATAATTTCCGGGTGCATCGGGCATGTATACTCACTTGCTGTAATTTCAGGCTGCTTTATCAAATCCATACCACAAACAGGACAACTTCCCAATCTTTCGTAAGTTTTATCCCCTTCGCAATACATAGGACAGTAATATATTCCTTTACCTCTATCGACCTTCGGAGTTTTCATACTTGCAGAACCACAGCAACCTGAATGATTTTTATGTTCATTTCCTTTGATTTCCTCAATTGTGTAACTGCCAATTTCGGATAATGCTTTTTGAAATGTTTGAGTAGGGATATGCTTGTCCATCGTAATGATAGCCTCAGGAGGTGTTAAGGTTACAACGGACTTAACACCCTCTAAGCTATTCAATGCTTTTTCTACTTTACTTAAGCAACCATGACATGTCATGTTGCCGATTTTAAATTTATGTGTCATAACCTATCGGTATTTGCAGCAATCAGGTAAAGCGTTGTAAGTTGCTTGGTCTGCTTTGTATTTATCGGTGTCGTGACCAACTTTAGCCATAGCCTTACTGATAGCGTCTATTGATGTTTTCGATGATTCAAAATTAACATGTAACTGTTTAGCATTTTGATCCCAAGTTGCAGTGGTAACTCCGGCAATTGTCTTTGCTGCCGTTTCAATTCGTTCCTTACACATTTCGCAACTGCCGTTTACATTTATCGCAGCGTGTTCTGTCTTAGCATTACTCTTGCTTGAAGTTCCACCTGACATATCATGTCCTTCATGCCCGGTCATTGGTTGTGATGCTTCATTGTTCATCATACTTCTTTTGCCTTCAAGTTGTGCGCTTGCATCAATAGAGAATACACCGTTTGTAACTATTCTTTCGCCTTCTGTTAAACCTTCTAATACGACATACGAATCGCCCAGTGACGGCCCGAGTTCAATTTCACGCAGTTTGAAAATAGGGGAATTGCTATTCGCCTGTTTAACGTAAACAATTGAGCGTTTCCCTGTCCAAAGTATAGCTGTTTTTGGAATCACAATTTCATTCTTCAATTGTTTTAGCGGAGCATTTACTATCGCGCTTGCATACATTTCGGGCTTCAATTCCATCCCGGGATTTGATGTTTCCACTCTGACTTTTGCAGTACGTGTAGTTTTATCTATAATAGGGTCAATAAAGGATATGTTGCCAGAAAACTTTTTGCCCGGAATAGCCTGTAGGGTAAATTCGAGCTTATCGCCAACCTTAAGAAATGGCAGGTCAACTTCATAAGCATCAAACATTGCCCACACTCTTGATAAATTTGCGATGTCAAATAATACACTTCCGGCTGTAATATAATCTCCCTGACTAACTTTCTTCGAAATAACAATCCCGCTTGTATTTGCCTTAATATCAATATTCGGCGATACATTACCCGACGTTTCGATTTTATAAATCTGCTCATCTGTTAATTTCCACAATCTTAACTTTTCTTTTGCAGCTTCAACTAATCTCGGCTGAGTTTCTTTCAGTTTAGTTGCCTCCAACAATTCTTGTTGAGCATTTAGCAGGTCGGGAGAGTAAATGGTTGCAATGGTTGCCCCCTGCCTTACACTTTCTCCTGTAAAGTCAACATACAATTTCTCAATACGCCCTCCGACATGTGCCGTTTGTGATTGAAGGCTTCGTTCATCAGGCTGGATTGTTCCGTACAAAGACACTTCTTTAATCGGCCTTTCTCGGCTCACTACAGAAGTTTGAACATTAGCAAGTGCCGCAGCTTCCTCTGATAGTTCTATTGCTCCATCATCAGCTATATCACTTGAACCGCCTGTTCTTAAAGGAATTAAATCCATTGCACAAATAGGACATTTGCCGGGTTTGTCTTGTTTTATCTGTGGGTGCATCGAGCATGTCCAAACTTGGTTCTCTACAACTTCTTTATGTTCGCTTTCATCATGTCCACTTGATGAGCCTCCAAAAATGAGCCACCCAACGAACAGTCCTATCAAAAGCAATAAAGCATATCTTAAATATTTGCTTTTGAATATATTTTTGATCTTTTCCATAATTATTCTTTTTCTGTATTTGATATTAATCTTTGTAATGATGCAATCATAGTATTATACTCAGCAATTGCTTCCGATTGTTTCAATTGATAATCAAGAAGCTGTCGTTGAACTTGCATAACATTTGTCAAATCGCTTTTACCTGAAATAAATTCCTGTATAATGATGTTATAAGTTGTTTGAGCAAGTTCCGTTTGCTTAATATAAAGCTCAATTTTTCTATCTGCATCGTTGATTTGATGTTTAACAGTGTAATACTGAGCTTCCAACTCCTTCTGTGTGTTAGCGTACTTTTCCTGACTTGATTGCCAATACAGCATACTTTCCTTTTGTTGTGCGTTGTATTTTTTTCTGAATATTGGCAGGGTTACCGATACCATAGGCATTATCATGTCTTTCCCATTCATATGTGTGATGGGAAGTCCCATACCATCATCCATTCTTTTATTAATCATGGTATAGTTAATACCAACACCAAACATCGGATAGCTCATCTTCTTATCCATTTCGCCTTTTGCTTTGTATGCTAACGATTCTTCTGTAATCATTTTCAGCATCGGATTATTATCCATAATGTTTTCTAATGTACTTTCTTCATTATCATAAACAAATGGTAGTTTTTCAAATCTATCTGGTATAACAACACTTTCATTAGCAGGTCGACTTAGAAGAGAATTAAACTTAGCTTTAGCTGCTATCATTTCAGAATTGATGCTTTTGATATTATTATCTAACTCAGCGATTTCCAACTGTATTCTTAATACATCGGACATGCCAGAGGAGGCTCCCCCCATGCCGCCACCGCCAGCAGACATACTCGCAGTGGTAGTCTGAGCAGCTTGTCCGCCTCCCATACCCATTCCTCCCATTCCTCCTGATGAGTTTGCGGCAACAGGTGTGGTTGAAGCAGAAGGGGTAGAAGCAGCTTTTGATGATGCTCCTGTATTTGAACTTGAGAATCTGCGTAAAGCCAACTCTTCGAGATGTGTCAAGATATCTTTATTAGCTTGCGTATTTACCAAACGTTGTTGAAGATTACACAAAACAAACCATTGATTATAAATTTCGAAATATAGATTATCTCGAGTTTCTCTGAACTTCTCGTATGCCATTTTTGACATATGTTGAGCCTCCGTTCTTGCAGCTTTTCGTGTACCAAACCAAGGGAACATTTGCATCAGCTTAAAATCGGCTACTTGTTTACCATCAATAATATCCATCGGTTGTAGAAAAAAACCTATTTCCAATTGTGGATCTGCAAATGCACCGGCTTGAGGTATTTTTTGAAGAGAAGCCTCATATACGGCAAATTCTGATTTCAACAAATGATTGTTATACGCTGCAATCCTCAAATAGTGCTGCAATGAATCAGCTTCCTGAGCATGGATGGTATTTGCACTAACTATTAATACAAACACTAAAATATATTTATTAAATATTATCCGAAGCATAATCATTATTATTTTCTGTGATTTCTTTTTTCTTTTCTCTCTTAATTGCCGATTCTCTCCACCAGCACTGAAATACCGGAACCACAAACATGGTCATGGATTGAATAAGCATACCTCCGAAGGTAGGAATTGCCATCGGAACCATTATCTCTGCACCCTTGCCTTGAGCCGTTAGAACAGGTAATAAGGCTATCAATGATGCAGCTGTTGTCATAGCTGCAGGACGTACCCTTTTGAGTCCTGCGGATACCACAGCTTCTCTGATAGCCTCCTTGGTTCTTGGGTCTCTTTCAATAAATGTATCATGTATATATGTTCCCATCAACACTCCGTCATCCGTTGCAACGCCAAACAGAGCAATAAATCCGACCCATACGGCAACACTTAGATTTATGGGATGCATTTGGAATAAATCCCGCATATTGGTTCCTGCCACTGCAAAGTTCATAAACCAATCCTGACCGTATAGCCATAATAAAATAAATCCTCCCGAAAATGCAACAAAAACTCCTGAAAAGTGGATAAGTGATGCGGTAACTGTTCTGAACTGAAAGTAAAGAACTAAGAGTACCATCATTAGCACCAAAGGAACAATTATCATTAAACGATTTGTTGCACGTTCTTGCTGCTCATAGTTACCTGCAAACTTATAGTTTACTGCTTCCGGTAGTTTTAATTCGCCTGAAGCTATTTTCTCCGAAAGAATTTTATCAGCTTCCTTTACCACATCAACTTCTGCCTTGCCCTGTAATTTGTCAAATATCACATAGCCCACTAAAAACGTATTCTCGCTTTGAATCATTTGTGCGCCCTTGGTGTAAATTATGTCGGCAAGGTCATTAAGCGGTACCTGAGCACCCGTAGCAGTTGGAACAAGCAACTTGCCTAATTCTTCCGGACTGTCTCTCAATTCCCTTGCATAACGTAAACGTACAGGGAAACGCTCTCTGCCTTCAACGGTTGTTGTTAGACTCATTCCTCCTACAGCCGCAGATAATATCTCTTGTAAATCACCGACATTAACGCCGTATCTTGCCATATTTCTTCTATTGAGCTTAATTTCAAGATAAGGGGCACCTACTGCTCTGTCGTAAAAAACGGAAGAACTGACTACGGATGGTACTCCTTTAAGCACTTGCTCTATGGCTTTTCCTCCTTCCTCAATCGACTCCAAATCCGGGCCGTAAACTTTTACTCCCATTGGTGCTCTCATTCCTGTTGAAAGCATTACAAGGCGAGCTTCAATAGGTTGCAACTTAGGTGCTGAGGTTAGTCCCGGCATGTGAGTTACATTCACAATTTCCTGCCATATATCATCCGTATTCCTGATATTAGGCCTCCATTGCCTGTAATAATCACCTCTTTTATCTTTAACCAAACTATCGACAGGTATTAATCTAAATCCGTCTTTTGGATTATAGGTATTTCCGCTTATCAGCAAGTATTCTCCTTTTGAGTTTGTCTTAAACCTTTGCCTCTGCCCGTCTTCATTAAGAGCGTATTCAGGTCGATAGTTGATCGTATTTTCAAACATTTGTATGGGAGCAGGGTCTAAGGCAGAGTTAACTCGCCCCCACTTACCGACTGCTGTTTCCACTTCTGGGATTTTAGCTAAACGTTTATCTAATAGCTCAATGAACTCTAAATTTTGCTCAATCCCTGTATGTGGCATACTTGTAGGCATCAATAAAAATGAGCCTTCATGTAGACTGGGCATAAACTCCTGACCAATGCCCGGAAATTTTTCGCTTGCTGCTTCCCAAAATGCTGTTTTTCTAAATTCTTTCCAACCAACAGTTTCAAAGCCTGTAGCAACAAAGCCAAACACTCGATTAAATCCGATCCAAATAACTAATCCAAAAACTACTACAGTTATTGGCAACATCATAAACTTGAATCTGTTTGCCAAACACCATCGTAGAATTTTTTCGTAAAAAACCACAATCGTCCACATTAACCCCATTACCACAGCTATGGCCAATGATACAAATACGATATTGACAAGCATTCCTTTTTCGGGGCCTAATGGTAGCCACGATTGAGCCAAAATATATGTAACGATAACCAGTGCAATGCCAATATTGATATAGTTGCTTAGATTTTTATTTTTCCATTTATGTGCAAATAAATTGTTTGCTCCAAGAGTGATTAAGCCTATCGCAAGTATATTACCATAAACAATTAAAAAGGCTAAACCGGCAGCAATCAGAATATAATTCAGTACTTTTCTGATTTTAGCAGAATTAATTTTGAACGAAAAAACGAAATAAGCAAGCGTTGGAAGTATTATCAATCCCAATACAAATGAAAAACCGAGAGTAAAGGTTTTTGTATAAGCTAAAGGAGCAAACAATTTCCCTTCCTGTGCTTCCATTGCAAAAACGGGTAAGAAGCTAACAATAGTAGTCATCATAGCAACAGTTAATGCTCCTGACACTTCCCCAATAGCCTTTTTGATTAGTTGAAGTAATGGCTTCCCTTTCTTGGCATCTTTATTTTCAGGCATTTCCATATGCCGGATAATGTTTTCGACAAAGACTGTCCCCACATCAACCATTACCCCGATTGCAATTGCAATACCTGATAGTGCAACAATATTTGCACTTATGCCTGTATATTTCATCAGGATAAATGTGGCTAATACAGCTATCGGCAGTAAACTGGCAATGATGACTGAGGCTCGAAGGTTGAGAACCAATACTATGATTACAATAATACAAATAAGTATTTCTTCCATTAAAGAGCTTTCAAGCGTTCCTATTGTCTCTTTAATGATACCAGTACGATCATAAAACGGAACAACGGTTACTTTAGAAACCGTACCATCCTCAAGAGTCTTTTGAGGCAATCCGGCTTCCATCTCTTTTATCTTTTCCTTAACGTTGTTAATTACTTCTAATGGATTTGAACCATAACGTGCTACAACAACGCCTCCGACTACTTCCACACCTTCCTTATCCAAACCGCCTCTGCGAGGTGCGGGCCCGAGTGTTACAAAAGCGACATCTTTTATCTTTACAGGAACTCCATTCCGAACAGTGACTACCGCTTCTTCAAGATCAGACACATTTTTAATATACCCAAGACCACGTATAAGATATTCTACTTTGTTTATTTCTACAGTTTCGGCTCCAATGTCAAGGTTGCTCTTTTGTACGGCATTCATTATATCCATTGTAGACACATTGAATGAGCGCATAGCATTAGGATCTATTTCTACTTGGTACTCTTTGACAAAACCTCCAACCGAGGCCACTTCCGAAACGCCCTTAGCTCCCGCAAGAGAGTACTTTACATAGAAATCTTGTATAGTTCGAAGCTCATCGGGATCCCATCCTCCGGCAGGCTTGCCTGTTTCGGGATTTCGACCTTCAAGAGTATACCAGTAAATTTGACCTAAAGCTGTAGCGTCCGGTCCTAAACTTGGTTGTACTCCTTCCGGTAAAGTTCCAGATGGCAGAGAATTTAATTTTTCCAGTATCCTTGACCGACTCCAGTAAAATTCAATGTCATCGTCAAAAATGATATAAATAAATGACATGCCGAACATGGAACTGCTTCGGATTGTTTTTACCCCCGGGATGCCTAATAATGAGGTAGTCAATGGATAAGTTATTTGATCTTGTATATCCTTTGGTGAACGCCCCATCCATTCGGTGGCAACAATTTGTTGATTATCCCCAATATCGGGAATAGCGTCAACTGCAACCGGATTACTTGGTATAATTCCTCCATGCCAACTGAATGGGGCAGTTGAAATGCCCCAAATAATTATTATTACAAGCAATAATATTGCAACTAACCGGTTGTCTAAAAAATAATCTACTATTTTCTTTAACATGATTCTTATTCGTTAGTTTTTCCTACAATGTTTCCACATGTAAGCATTTTATTTCCAAAATAAGGGTTCTTTATTTCTTTTTCAAGGCTTAACCAATTGGCTCCTTTGTTGTTCAGAGCCATTGAGCAATGAGCAATATACAGACCAACTTTAGATTCTTTTGCTAAAATAATATACTCCTCGCTTAACTTAGATAAAACAATCCGGGCAGCATCAATGTTTTTTGCCAAATAAATGTCTTTTGACAACTGATTGAATTTATGGTTTCTTGCTGTTTTTTCAATAGCTTGAGCTTCTGTTTTTACAGCTTCAAAGTCGGAACGGACAAAAGCATCTTTGAGTTTGAAATATTCAACAAAAAGTGCTGATTTAGTATGCTCAGCATGATTGTGTTCTGTTAGATTACCTTGCTTATGGGCTGAATGATCTTCATCTTTATGGCATGACGCCTTCTCATGTTTTTGCTTATTAGAACAGCATGACGATGAATTTTCTTTGTGTTCGGAATGAGAAGATTGAGCAAATGATTTTGTGCTGAATAGAGTAGAGAACAGGACTATACCTGTTATAATTATAATATTTTTCATTTTATCGAATTTTAATATGTTACAAATTATACAATAGAAATAGAACTCACATGAATCAACTTAATGTTAATTCAAAGAGTTAAATCGAGGTAAAATTAATAAATCAAATTCGATATACGCAAATAAAGGCAAGCCTGTCCAAGACTTTTCTGAACAGAGTCTCAACAGGGATAAATCCCTCATCCTTTAAATCCGTACTGTGATCGGAAGTAATAAGCAAGTGTTGTTGTACAATAACAAACGCACTTATTATACTGAAATTGGAATTAACTTGTTGTGCTTGATAATTATCTGTAGATAGAACAACAGTATTATCATTGCAACATCCTGCTTCGTGTATGCCTTCGGTAGGCAATTCACCACAACAGTTTTTATCCTGAGTAGATTGAAAAGCGACTGAATTTAATTCGCCTTGGCAATAATGAAAATAGAGCACCGGTTGCACAGCTATAAGCAGTGTCAACAAAATCAGTGATATGGATGCTATTCTTTTCATTTTAAGTCATTAATATCTGGCAAATATACTTTAGACAATAACAGCACAAATGTAGGAATTGTTTACATATATGCTTTCATTACTGTCCACTAAAAATTTAAGGACAGTTGTTGGTTAAACAAAAGTTCATTGACGTCATTATTTTCAGCACTGTTAAACAGCTCTATAA
>MKTD01000020.1 GCA_001898165.1 Bacteroidia bacterium 43-41 | reverse complement strand
AATTAAAAAGTTTATGTATTTTTAACAATAACAAATCTTTAGCTTAACTTGCTGATATTTTAGTACAAAGAATGGGGAATACTATATTTCATATTCGGAGCTAGTAGGTGCAAGTTGGCACTATTCGTTGTGAGTAGAAGCCAAGTCGGCCCAAGTTCGTGGAAGTAGTTCTGTCATATCCCGACCGGCACGAAGATAATATGGGATTTTCTTAAGTATATCTTCCAGCCACTTCCGGGGCTCAATACCGGCAGCATTGTATGTGCCAATCAGGGAGTACACGATGGAAGCCCTGTATGCGGAAGCGTCATTGCCACAGAATAAATAATTTTTTCTTCCTTATGTTGGCCATACAATTATGTTGGCATCGTAGCATAAACCCTTAGTAGTTAAATACGCATTGATGACCTTCACAACATAATGATTGAGTAAATTGCAGCCGTCCTCTAATAGACGTAACTGCAATATGATAGAAACTTTATTTCAAAACCAAATCAAAATTCAGGAGCATATTAGTGCTCCATTATTAGAGGAAAGAGAACGACGATGTGATCGAGCGTTTTGCCAAAGCATTAAATATAGCCCCTGAATTGATCAAGGAACTGGAAGAAGACCCGGTAACTTTTATCATTGAGAACAATACATTTGAAAAAGGTTGTATGGCTGGCGTTTATTATAATGATGGAGATATCAATAATAACCCCGATCCTATTGACCGGTTTATAGAATTATCTAATGAAAAAATCGCCCTCTACGAACGGATGCTCGAACTGGAGAAAGAAAAAAACGCTCTTTTAGAAAACTTGTTGAAGGAGAGGAAATAAGATTACAGTCTCTCTCTTTCTAATCACTTGAGTAGGTACTATTTTACAGGCAGTAAAATTATTTGAGGAGTTATTAAAAATTGGAAGGGAGAAGTTTGAAGATTTTAAAAAAGCGAAAGAGTAGGAGTTTCTTGAAGTCCTCAATGCCCACGATTCTGCACCGCAAATAACAGCGAGAATAGGTAAAATAATGATATCGGAAGGAAGATGTTTTTTATTCCTGTTGATACGATGGTCGGGGATACATTCAAAAAATGTATGTAATGAGATAGTTTGTGTTGCCATATTTTTTTAGTCAAAGATATGATTTTATTGCAACAATATCCAAGTTAAGTTATTAGCATACAATATTATACATTGTTAACAGCTCGTATTTTTTAAGTTTTTTCATGCGTTGATCCTGCGGAATTCGCAGGTTATTATTGCTGTTTATCAAATATTTGCTAACTTTATTGGCAAATTGGACAGATGAGTGTTAGGCCTATGTATTACAGACATAATGGCAAACATTTAAGTTATCGACGATTTGTGTGGAGTGTAATAAAATAGTAATTTTACAATTTGAAAGATAGAAGATGATGGATATCACAAACAACGAAACGTGGACTAAACAATTTGGAGTTTTACCAATTAAGTTGAATCCTATTTTAGCAGAAGAACGCTATCTTATGCTAAATGGTGGCTACTCTGACTTTTGTTTGCAGTCATTTGATGATTCTGATTCTGAATTAGATAAAATCGCATGGTCTTCAAATGTGAAAAACTATTTGAAAATTATAACTGACGATGTTGTTATTAGAAATTGGTATGAGAATAAAACGGAAATAGTAAAAAAAGATAAGGTCATATCTAATTTCAATCAGTTTTATAATTACATTTTTAATAAATCATACAAAACAGAGAGTGACATAGTACCTTTTGTAATTGATTTATTTAATCAATTAAGAAATATCACACAAGAAAGTTCAGAGCCTCTTGAAGCATTAAATTTATTGTTTACACTTTTAGTTTCAATAGAAGAGGATTATAATAATATAGATAAAGCAATTTGGGGAATTAGAAATGTAAACTTACCCCATTCGTTTGATTATTTCGTTGAAAGAATCAGGGAGGGGGTAAAAACGGCAAAGCCTAATTTAGACCTAATATTAAGACATTCGTCTGGTAGATTGTTCCAAGAAGCCAATAGAAATGTGATATCCTTTAATCCCCAGAGAGATTTATTCGGAGGGGTATCCAGTAAATTAATTACGGAATCTATTGCATATACGAGCATTCATTATACTCCACAATACCTTGCAAGAACAATAGTAGAAAATTGTCTAAACAATCTGGGATTAACCACATTAAATGAGATTTCAATTCTAGATCCTTCATGTGGTTCTTCCGAGTTCTTAATTGAAATACTTAAACAGTTAAAAAATATAAATTATACCGGAAACATTAATATTAAAGGATTTGACAACTCCAAAAATGCTATAGAAACGTCTCGGTTTCTATTAAATTATGAAAATAGAACTCAATGGAATAATTCTCTTAAAATTGATTTGAGGGTGGTTGAAGATTCATTGACAGAGGATTGGGGTATAAATAATGTTTTGCTAATGAATCCCCCATTTACCTCTTTCGAACTCATTAAAGATAAAGAGATAAAAGCAACAATTAAATCCGTATTAAGCGATTTTGTAAAAAGTGGGAGACCAAATCAGGCTAGTGCTTTTTTCTTAAAAGCAATTAATTCTTTATCTGAGAATGCTGTCTTCGGTTGTGTTTTACCAAGCTCAATCTTTACATTAGACATATATAATTCATTAAGAAATCACATTTCTGAAATTTCAAATTTCAAAATAATTGGAAAATTAGGAAACTATGTTTTTGAAGATGCCCTTACTGATGTAAGTATTGTTGTTGGAACAAAGAATCGAATAAGTTTTTCGCCTAAATTAATTTGGACAAAAAATGAGAAAGGAATAGTACAAGAAGCATTAAGGGAGTTAAGAAAGTTGCAAGCAAATAATGAGATAGCTGTATCAAAGAATTCTTACAGTATTTATACTCCCGAAAAATTCCCGATTTTAGAGAACAGTTGGAGGATTATTTCGTTGAATGAAAACAAGTTTATTACTGACCTTAATGTTTACATTGGCGCAAGAAAATTAGTAAAACTTCAAGAAATATTTACGGTTTATCAAGGAGCATTATTAGGAACTAAAAATGTTTTTACCATATCAAAATATGAATATTTAGATTATTCTGATGAAGAAAAAATATATTTCCGACCATTATTAAATAATTCCGCAATAAGCAAAGGGAGTATCAATATTACAGAATATGTCTGGTATCCCTATGATCAAAATGGATTAATGATTCAGGATGAGACGGAATTAAATCAGATTACTTTTGCTCAAAACAATTTGCTTCCGAATAAACTTAAGCTACAACAAAGAAGTGAAAATCGTGAAGAATGGTGGGCTTTAACAAGACCAAGAAATTGGCAATTTACAAAAAAGAAACGTTTATATTCAACTAGATTTGGAAACTCAAATTCGTTTGGATATGATAACATTGGGGATGCAGTAATAATAGAGGGGAACGCTTTTTTTCCTAAAAAGGAAATGTCAGAGGAAGATTTATTGTTTTATTTGGCAGTATTTTCTAGTGATTATTTTGATTATTTATTATCTATCTTTTCTAAGCAATTAGCTGGAGGTAAATGGTATGACTTAGGCAATAATTTCATAAAAAAGATTCCTATACCTGATGTTCATTCTTCTTTCATTAATAAATCCGAAGCATACTTTAAGCTAGTTGAAATTGGCAAGGAGCTTTCAAATGGCAATACGTTTGTTAAAACACTATCTAAAAATCAATTAGTTAAATTTTACCCAGAAGTTAGAAATGATTGATTTAGATAAACTTACAGCAGAATTGAATAGTAAAAGCGGAATTTACTTTGATGATTTCTTTAATATTAAGGAAGTAAGGAAGACATCAAGGATGATAACTTACAGAAATGAGGGCACATCATTAGCATTGAATAGATTTGATACACCACAAGAAAAAGTTAAAGTGTTAAAATGGTTTGATGACTATTGGATTTTTTTAGAACTCAGAGGTATTAGTAATATAAATGAAACTATAAAAAAATTAGAAAATCATATAAATATTTCTTTGTGCGTATTTCAAGGGGAGACCTCGGACGAAGATAAGTATCAATTGTTTAGAGCAGAATGGGACGATTTCTGCAATCCCGATGAAATACATTCTCAACCACATTGGCATATAACATCCAGTCAAGCCCTTGAAAAAACGTTTGTTTCTTATGCAATAGGTTTTGACAAAAAAGACTTTGTCGATTTACTAGAAAATGAAAAACAACGAGTTTTTGATGTTAAGAAAATCCATTTTGCAATGAATGGGAATTGGTCTAACTCGGAAACTAATATTCATAAAATTGATAGTGAAGAGAAAGTTCTCAAATGGTGGTTTGGTATATTAAATCACATAAGAACGGAGCTTGATAAATAGTTTTGCCCATCACTTTACAAGTATGGGTATAGGTAATCGTTTCAACCATTTCCTTGATGCCGGACTTATCCTTACGTCCTTCCCCTTTGCGGAAACATAGCCAGTCAAGGGAATACTATAACTATATCAGACAACGCCAGAGGAAAAAATACCTAAATCCAATAAGAAAAAGAAGAAAAAACGCAGATTGTAATATTATACTTGTTTAAAAGACTTCCAATATCTCTATAATTAATAATATTTTTTTATATTTGCACATATGGTTAATCCCAAATGCGATTGAAGTTATTAGAAATGATACAAGAAGTTAAGAATCGCCTTGTGCAAATGCTGTTTCAGTTATGAAGTTGCCGACAAAAAAACAACAAGAGCAAATAGATAGTGTTATTCATGATCGTTTTTACGACCATCTAGATATCTATGATGTATATAAATGGTTGGAGAATTTCAAAGATGATGAAATGGATATAGCTATTAATGTATTAAGCCGCCTTGAATATTATCGTGAAGAAGATATTATAAACAACCTGCAAAATAGTTTGACTAAATTACTTCCAAAAGACTTGAGCCAAGTAAATTTATATATTCTTCCTTTGGGTGATGCAGGAAAAAGTGGGGATGCAATGTCTTATATTATGCAAAAGATTTTGAAAGGCAATTCTTTCATCAAACCAAAATTGATAAAATTCTATCGGTGGGCTGGTGAAATTGATATTAGTACATTGAATAATGAGGATTATGTTATTTTTTTAGATGATATTATAGGTTCAGGTAATTCATTCGACCAAAATGTGGAGAAATTTAAAAATGATTCGCAAAAGAATATTGCAAAATTTTTGGGTAACACAATCTTTCACACGAGTCTTTTATGTGTAATAATTATGGACTTTGGACTACGTTTCTTGAATAGAAAATATCCAACGATGCGTATTTTCGGAGAAATAAGAAATAAAGCATTTGAAAAAGGAAAATCACCATATGGCGGGTATGTTCGGGCAAAAAGAGTTAGAGATTTTTGTTATAGCTATGGTGCTAAAATATACAAGGGAGGACCATTGGGATATAAAAATTCACAAGCACTAATTGTTTTTGCACATGCAGTACCAAATAATACTTTACCTATTATTTGGAGTGATAATTATGTAAAAGTAGATAAAAAGAACTGGTATCCTCTTATTCCTAGGAAATATGAACTAAAATCGAATAGATCATTTAAAAGCCGTACGGATAACAATCGATGGATTTGTAGATTGCAAAGCGCATTTGATCAAGGTGGAGTACAATTAGAACTAAAAGAATTGTTCACAACAAAGAATTATAACCTTGTTTACCTGTTGAGATTATTGGAAAATCGTACACCTGAATCCATCATCGTCAATGAAATGGGTATTACTTTTGATGATCTGCAAAAGTTACGAGATGAGGGAATAATTGCTGGATTTTGGAATATGGAATATCAAATAACAGATTGGTGTAGAGATCTGTATGATGATGCAAAAAAGAAAGCTAGATACAAATCAACAGTGTTGCAAAAAGCAATTTCTGAAATTGTAAAAGATAAAGAAATCATGTATATACCAGAGACTTTCAAGGGATTGACATAATTGATTAGCTATCAGTATAGAAATATACGGGTTGGTCTTTTGGACTTACTTTTATTAAAACAACTTTATACTGAATAACTGAAACGCGCCTCCGCAGGCTACAGCGGTTCCAGTTGTTCACTTCGTTCACAAACGTAATCAGTTATGGAAGAAACTTGGGAGTCTCTCTTTAAAAAACAAGCAGTTAAAAAAAAGCACTCTGATGAATATATTAATGAGTGCATGCAGTATGCTTTTCATTTGCATGAGAAAAACTTACCAGTAATATTTGATATTAATCATCTATCTGAATATTGGAATTTGGACATTGATTTGATAAAGTCAATTATTGAGTGCCCTCCTAGATATTATGCGGAATATGATATAAGGAAAAAAAGTGGTGGAACCCGCCATTTATGTGCACCTCATCAAGTATTGAAATATATACAACGTTGGATTTATCATAATATACTTTTGAAGGATATTACTATCTCAGAACATGTGCATGGATTTATTCCTAAAGATCAATTTGATTCCAAAAGAACTATTCTCTCTAATGCTCAAGCACATGAAAAATGCAAGTGGCTGATTAATATGGATTTAAAAGATTTTTTCAATACGATCAAACAAGAAAGAGTAAAAAAATATTTTTTATCTATTGGATACACAGAAGATATATGTGAATTGTTAGCTAAACTCTGCACTCTTCATTATCGACTCCCTCAAGGAGCCCCAACTAGTCCAACATTATCAAATTTAATAGCTCGAGAGATGGATAAAGAGCTAGAATGTTTATGTGCTAAAAATCACTGGTGTTATACCCGTTATGCAGATGATTTAACATTTTCTGGTATATATATAGACGAAACTCCATCAATCAATGAATTGGAAAAAATCATTATCCAGAATGGTTTTCTTGTTAATCGCCAAAAAACAAAATTTAGATTAAGAGGGAATTGCCAAATGGTCACAGGATTAACTGTTACACATGGGGTTTTTGTGCCTAAAAAGTATAGAAAAGAAGTGTGGAAGGAATTATATTGTTGTAAAAAATTCACGCCTTACGCTCATTGCCAATATAGATATCCTGATAAAGGTTTTTATAAGGATTGGCTAAAAGGGCGTATTATGTTTATTCGGTCTATAGATCCTGCCTGTGGAAACAAAATGTTAGACGCATTTAATCAGCTAAAATGGGTGCTATAAATAGAAATTTCCGGGAATTTTGTAAAATCAGAATAAATGCCTACCTTTACAATCAGTTATTAGAATGATGCAATCTTAAGAATAATAAAGTAAATAGCACGTTGCTAAACCATTACCCTTTTCAAAATGAGATATTGTAATCCATTGTTTATCAGTGGGATAATTCACAAACATATAGTAGTGGCATACGTGTGACGGCTCATGTGATAGGTCAGATTAGACGCTATACCACAGAGAGTTGCAATCTTTTTCAGGTTGCGTTCGGTATTTGACAAGGTTATCATATTGAATATCTTATCGCTTTTCCGTTCGGTTTTATACTTCTCAATGATTTGGACGGCAATATTAAGCAGTCGTATATTACATTCCGTTTTGGTCTTCTGTCGTTCTATCTTAATCCAAAGCGTACCGTCTTTTTCCCGTATAAGGTGCTTTTCAGATAATTGTTTCATGTCCGCATACGATAAGCCTGTAAAACTCGAAAACACAAACATATCACGGGTACGGCTTAACGTTTTATTTTCGATAGAGGTATTGAGTAACATCTGAAACTCTTCCGCCACTAGATATTCCGATGATATGCACCCAGCGTTTCCGGTGATATGCACCCACTTGTTAAATTATCATTTTGACAAAATTACTCTTAACGGTAACTAAGAATGCAGTAATTCCGGTAAATCAAAGTGCAGTGTTTTATTGTTTGTTCTAATTAAGTTTGTGTTTTAAGAAGTAATTGCTTAATTTTGAATCGTAACAATATCTGATCTTAATATGCCAGCTGATATCAACAAAAAAGCATTTGATGAGAAAACATTATTAAAACTTGATATTTTTAGAGAATGTTTTCGAGAGTGGTTCCCTGTTTTTTTAAATAACATTTTCATTGAAAGGATATACATTATGGACATGTTTGCAGGTAGCGGAACTGACCCAGAAAGGAATCTTGGCTCTCCTCTTATTTTACTGGATGAGGTTAGGGGGCCCGAATCATCTTTTTGTTCAACGGCAAAAGAGAGAGGGAGAGATATTCGATTCTGGTTTAACGAGGCAGAGCCCTCTAAAGCCAAAGAACTTAACATGAATGTTGATTCTTTTATTGGAAGGTGCGAACAGAATTGTAATCTTCACGGTTGTTATTTCGCTGATAAAGTGAAAATCACTTCCGATAAGTTTGGTGTTATTTTTAATAGTGAAGAATTTATTAATATTGCGTCGAATAAAAAGTATGGAAAATTTCTTGTTTTAGATCAATATGGTTTTAAACAAGTCGGAGAGGATGTGTTTGAAAAATTGATAGAATTTCCTGCCATGGATTTTATCTTTTTTATATCATCGTCGACGATTCGTCGATTTAAGGAACATGAATCAGTGAAACGACATATCAATAGTTCCAGGATAGAGTTTGATGTGGATAATCCGAAATTATCTCATCGACAGATTGCCGACCACTACAGAAGTCTTGTTCCACAAGATAAAGAGTATTACATTCACCATTTCAGTATTTTAAAGGGTCCGAATAGATATGGTTTAATTTTCGGCACAGGCCATACATATGGAATGGAGAAGTTTTTAAATGTTTGTTGGAGAAAAGACGAATATGCGGGCGAATCAGATGAATTAATTAATAATGATTGGGGGAAAAACACATTATTTGCAGGTGTTGAACCACCCCAGAAAAAACGCATAGTAAAAGAAGATATACAACAACAAATTTTAAGAGGACGTATTACTGATAATAAAACAGGATTAAAATATGCACTTCAACGGGGATGTTTGGGTGATGTATATGTTGAGGCAGTCAAGGAATTGCTATCTAATAGAAAAATAAGTATCGAAGGTACTTTCAACAGAAAAAGGACATCAATACATTCAATTAAAGATCAGGATGTTTATAAAATTAGGGTATCAAAATGAAAACGACGAAAATAGAATGGACAGATAAAACATGGAATCCAATAACAGGATGTACGCAGGTGTCATCCGGTTGCATGAATTGTTATGCTAAGACTATGGCTCACCGATTGCAGGCTATGGGTGTACCGAAATATAAAGATGGATTCAGTTTAAGATTACACGAGGATACATTGGAGGAGCCTTTAAGATGGAAAAAATCTCACATAATATTCGTGTGCTCAATGAGTGACTTGTTTCATGAAAGAGTTCCTGAATCGTTCATAGAAAAAGTATTGACAACGATTGAAAATACGCCTCAACACAAATATCAATTATTGACAAAGAGGGCTGAGCGCATGAATCATTTTTTTGCAAAGAGAAGAATTCCCAATAATGTATGGTTGGGAGTAACAGTTGAAGAAAAATCTACAAAAAAGCGAATTGATCAATTACGGCATCTTAATGCGTCGATTAAATTTTTATCTTGTGAGCCTCTTATAGAGGATTTAGGTGTATTGGATTTGACTGGAATTGATTGGATTATCGTTGGTGGTGAAAGTGGAGCAAAAGCACGTCCAATGGATGTGGATTGGGTATTATCCATTCAAGAACAGGCCGATATCAATGGAGTGGCGTTTTTCTTTAAACAGTGGGGAACCTGGGGAAGTGATGGTGTGAAACGTAATAAGAAAGCAAACGGCAAATTGATAAATGGTCAGGTATATCAAAACATGCCGGAATGTCCGTCTGCTGCCGCTCCGTCATACTAACCCCATCCGGATGTAAAAGATTATCCCCACTTTGAATTGTTTATGTTGCCAAAGAGTAAACATAAACGAGGATCAAGATGACTGTCTTTTCCTGGTTTAGGTTGACTGCTTGTAGTTCTTATCCCCAAAGAAAGTTGACTCGGTTTAGCTTGTTGGATGGATATGCCAGGGTGGACCATTTTGACCGGGATGCCTTCAACGAGGGACAGGATCTTCAGGCATAGGTTGAACGATTTAGAAAACTGACCTGTAAATACCCGGAACCGGTTCAGGTGGACAAGATATATCTCACCCAGGAGAACAGGCGGTTTTTGAAAGAGAAAAGAATCCGCTGCACCGGGGAGCCACCGGGCCAAAAACCGGTAAAAGAGATCATTGCGTTTGAAAAATAGTACGAAAAAATATTAGAAAAATTTACAAAAAATGAACAAGCTCGATGTAAGAAAAATGGTCGTAGTGGATTTATATGCAGGAAGCTACAACAAAGAAAGAATAGGACACGAACTGTATAATTTGGATAGAAATCCCGTGGATGGTTATTTCTATGGTTATTGTCCACCACACGATGGAATCAATATAAGTGTATTTGGCGCAAATCGAACGGATGAATTCGTTGATGATATTTTAGTCGTTTATGTGACCAAAAAGAAAGATAGTAATAATCGAGAAATAATAGCTTTCTGCCTAAACGCAAGAGTATTTAGGAAAGGACAATTTGATGATAAGCTATGTCGTAATGTTAAAGATAAAGACGGAGAAGAAAGTGTCGCTACATATTCGATTAAAAGTAATAATTTAGAATACCTAAAAAACAAATATAACAAATTCGAAATAAATATTAATGAATATAATAATCGAATGTTTCGAAGCCAAAGGTTTTATGGAGGGAAATATCCAGAGCTAGACAAAAAAATTATTGCATATATTGAGAGTGTTATTGAAAATAGAGAGTTTCTTGACAATGATAATAGTGATGAGCAAGAAGAAATTCAGAGGTCTGAGCCTGCAACCCAAACTGAAATTCAATATTCGCCAGAAAAGCCACTAAATATTGTAGATAGTAATCAAGGTAAGATTATAGCAAAGAATAACAGAATCTCAAAATCCGCCTTAATTGAGGCAAAATACACCTGCGTTATAAATCAATCACATAAAACATTTATTACAACAAATGGGACCCCATATATGGAAGGGCATCACCTTATTCCTTGCACAGTTTCAAACAGCGAACTGTTTATGGATAAATACCATAAAAATATAGATTGTGTGGAAAATATAGTTTGTCTCTGTCCAAATTGTCATCGAGAAGTTCATTGCGGAGAATGGAACTCGAAATCTCAAAAAATCAGAAAAATGTTTACTAAACAGAAAGAAAAATTGGTAAAAGCAGGTTTACTAATTGACGAAGAAGAATTATTAAATTTATACAAATAAAAAGACTGCTAATTTGGGGAGACACTATCCAAATAAGTGTGTTATATCCTATATCTCTCGTCAAACCGTTTCAACGGATTCTGTAGCAATGTTATGGTATTAATAACTTCATTCAGAGACGGCATATTATCAGGTTCAAACATCAATTTACGCAGTTCTTCATGGTAAGCCGTCTTCATCCGTCACCCGCTTCAACGCTTCGATAAATTCA
>MKTD01000019.1 GCA_001898165.1 Bacteroidia bacterium 43-41 | reverse complement strand
GTATTTTTAACAATGACAAATCTTTAGCTTAACTTGCTGATATTTTAGTACAAAGAATGGGGAATACTATATTTTGTCAGATTCTTTCGTTCTTTGAGATAAGACCATCAAGAGGGGTCAATATCACCGGAACGAGGGGTCAACATTACCGGAATATCCAGCCACGCCACGATGAGCACCAAACGGAGCGTTTTGAAGGGGTTTCTTATTGAGTATCTGTTTTTCGGATGTGATAGGCTGGTATGGATATGGATTGTCGTCTGCAAGCGAAGTGGACTGGAGCGGAAGCGTAAGGTGTGGCTGCGGTGTGTGCAAGGGTGGCTAAAAAAATACTACCCGAAGCGGAGCGAGGTGTGGAGATTTTTTCAAGCCACTTGCTTGCCCTTGCTCACATGTTTTGTGAACTAAGGGAGCGATTGACGAACACCTTATAACCTGTTTGGTTGTACAGGGAGACGGTGGGTTCTGGAATTTACCTGAATAGAAACGGGATGATTGGTTTTACGGTTTCCGGTTAAAGAACCGTGTGGACTGCATCCCGGGAGAATACCGGGATGGGGCGGGATCACTACCGGGGTGAGGGTTGGAAATTGGACTGCCGGTAGGATTCATCGGTGCACTACAGGGATGAGGGTGGTATCAGGACTTCCGGGGGATGTTGAAAGGAACACAAGACGGAACACGGGTTTCACTGTCGGTGAGGCAAAAACATCCTTTGCCTGGAAGGGTTACAGGGGGAATTGGGGATTTGACGGTCGATGCGGTTGTTTTATTGGGGAACCGGGTTGAAAGATGTGAAGGGTTTTGGGGTTGACCTCTGGTCCCCAATTTCCTCTGTACCCGAATGATCGTAGCTACGGGATTGGAAAATTTCGGAATGTGCTGTTTAACCAGGATGGATATAGAAATGTAAAAGGTTGTTTTTGCCGGGGGGATAGGTGTTAACCAGTAGTCTTCTATGATTACTACTATACAGAAATTTTTTCTACAGATTCTTTGATGACTGATTTTACTTCGTCCCAAATAACCGGTATATACATTTTAGGCATGGGATCGTTTTCGGCATCGGCAAAGTAAACTAAACTACGAATTACATTGTAAATGGAATTTGTATCGTATTTTGTTTTGTAATATTCCACCATTTCGTTCAATGAAAAATGCTGTAACAGGAAATACATGTCAATAAAATCTTTTTTGGTTCCTCTATTGGTGATCGCAGCAAGTTTCATCGAAGCAATATCTTTCAATCCCGACAACTTTATCCCATCATCTTCAATTGGATCTTCCAGCCATTTGTAAGGGTAGTTTACAATATCTACTTTCACACCTTCTATTTCAAAAATATGGATGGATTTCGTATTTTGTAAAGAATTCACTGTAAGCCCCTCGTTATTAAATGTATTTAAAAAATCAATATACGAATTTTGGAACTCACCGAAAAAATCAAGGTCTATGGAATTCCGGTGACCCAATTGCAATGCAAGTGCAGTACCACCGACAAGCCTCGAGTTTTGCAACAAGGACATTTGCTGTAGCTGTTTCAGAAGTGCCAGAGTTCGTCTTTCGACTGTAAAAGTTCGTAGCATCGGAATTGATTTTCAGGAATACGGGATACTGTTGATATAAAAGCTAATGACTTTGGGAACAGGCTTCTTAAATCTTTGGCTATGGAAGCGATTTGCTCCAAACCGTAATAGTTAAGTATAGTTTTCCAATCGTCCCATTGACCATAATCGAGCACACGGTTGACAATAAAAGCTTTATGCTGCACCATATCCAAGTCATCAGCATTTACGTCCCAAAACAGATTGGGCGAAAAGACAGGAACGTTATTTTTATTGTTTTTTCCCATTGTTCTCGATGCGTATGGATATCCATTATCGTTTTTACTTGTTCAAAAATAAGAAAAATAATCCGTACAGCAAAGAATGAGAAAAAATATGGCAGGATTTAT
>MKTD01000018.1 GCA_001898165.1 Bacteroidia bacterium 43-41 | reverse complement strand
CGCCAGTTCATGATGATGTGGGTGGGAACCTGGCGGACTTTGCTTTCCCTTTCCCTGGAATTAACAATCAGGACCGAGGTCTTGTGTCTCATTTTAATAATACTTTAAGATCCGGAAATCATACAGACTTTATTGTTCTGCTTTTAAGGGGTGGTACCCCGTACCGCCTGCTGTAGAGGCTCACCAGGTGCGACACGCTTTTGAAGCCGCACATTCCGGCTATTTCCGTGATGGTCAACTCCGAATTTTCCACCAGTAGCCAGATCTCTTCCATTTTCCGATCCAACATCCATTGATACGGCGTCTGTCCAAAATATTTCTTGAAATGGCGCATAAAAGTTTTGGTGCAATCGTATCCGCAAAGTTTCGCCAGTCCGTTCATATTCCTTGCATGCACATAGTTTTTAAACACGCTCTCCGCGAATATTTTCGATTTTGCAGTGTGCGGTATCAGCTTCACCAGCACGATCTCTTTGCCGGGGGACGGGTCCATTTTGCTCGACAATCCGTCCGAGAATGTGAACGTGCATGACGCCACATCCGTAAGCAGATATCTGCTTACTTCCTTTTCTTTGTCATTTTTTAATTGGGTGTCCTCCATACGATTCTTTGTTTAAAAGGGTTTCAATCACACGGGGCTCATTGCCGGTAACCGTTTAAAAGGAAACAGCTTAACCCGTGGAACATGAACGCGTTGCTCCAGCCCATGTAAGGGATTCTGGAACTGGAATGCGCCCTTACCTGATAGTAGAAATATCCATCCCTGTCCTGCATGTTCTTCAATGTCCAGCGCATCACCTTTCTAGTCAGGTGTTGCCAGTCGCCGTACTTGCCTGATTTCGACAACACTACGAACAGTTGTCCCGGGCAACGGATATCAACCGGGTAAATGCGATCTTCGTAATATTTTGGGATGCCATCCGCCAGGAAGAAATTACGGATATAAAAATCGAACCCCCTGCTGATGTTTTTCCGGAAGGAGTGGTCCCCGGTCAGATCCTGAAAAACCTGCAAAGCCTCCAAGTTGTATCCGGTATCAAGGCTGTCCGCCCACGAGCCGTCTTTATTTTGAGCTTCACAGCAGGCTTCAGCCGATGTCCGGGCCAACAGTTTATACTCTTCATTTTTTGTGTAGCGATAGCAGGTGCTCAATATTTTAGAAGCATCGGCTCCACACGCGTCCTCATGCAGGGCATCGGTTACAAAATCCGCTGCCGACAAGGCTTCGTCCAGGTAATCTTTGTCGCCCGTAATTTCGTAAGCCTCACACAAGGCGGCCACGGCAAAAGAAGTGGCGTCCACCGTAGGCGTATTTTTAGGGAACAGGGGTTTATGCCGGACCTGCCGATCAAAGTTATCCCCCCAGCAAGACCCGCCATGGCCCTTGCTTTTAAGGGAAAGCAACAGACGGGCCAGGTGACGGATCCTTTCCAGGCAGTCATCCTGTGGTATTTCCGGCTTCATTCCCCTTTGAACGGCACGGTAAAGATTGCAATAACCGCTCAAGAACAAGGCGATGCCTGTGGCGTTATGTTCTTTCGGGACCCGGGCGATCCGCCTGAAATTCACCGGGCTGCGCCGGAATTTCCGGACAACCGCCAGCCGGCAGGAAGCCGAGCGTTTAAAAAACGGTAACGCCTGGAACACTTTCGAGTTCAACCCGTCATAGGGCTCCCATCCGGCAAAATCCTGCGATTCACAATAACTCCTCAGTTTTTCAAAAGACTCTTTTAACAATGGATTCATAATATATGCTTTAATGTTATGAACGAGTAGGAGTGTCATTGACAGAATCAGTTAGAAAGGCCTTTTGGGAAGGCTTCCAAACCACTTATATACGGCTTGGCTATCCGGAAACAGGATGACCCAAGCCGTCAAGATTATAATTTTTGTGTCCGTAAGGAACGAGCTGTTTTTCTGGTACCATTGCTCCAAACTCCCCTTGAACGGATATATCGTGTTTTCGTAAAAATTCCACATATCCTCTCCCCTGTTTTTCACTTGTGTTATTAATTCCTCTTCATCCCTGAAGATAATTGAGCCGATGCCGGTCAATCCCGGTTTTACGTTATAAATGACTTGTTGCACTTCATCGGGATAAACGGCAAAGCTCTGTGGCATCACCGGACGTGGCCCCACCACAGACATATCGCCCAGCAAAATATTGATCAATTGGGGCAGTTCGTTGATTTTCGATTTTCTCAAAAATCCGCCCATCGGCGTGATCCGGGAGTCTTTTTTGGTGGTAATGATCCCTCCCGACATATGCTCACTGTTTTTGAGCATAGTCGCGAATTTATAAATTTTAAACAGTTTGTTCTTATATCCCACCCGCACCTGAAGATACCACACCTCTCCCTCACCGGTCAGTTTCAAGCCTATGATAATCGGGATCAGCAGGGGCGACAAAACCAGGAGGGCTAACCCTGAGCAGAGTATATCGAAAAAACGCTTAAAAATCAAATACATACACTTACATTTTTTGGTCTAAGTTCTTTCCCGTCTCAATATGCCCGAAATTGGGAATGTAGTTTTTCAGCAAGTTAACAATGTCAGCTTTGTCGTAATAATCCGAATTCATCAGATTTTTTAAGTCGTGCAACGTATTATTGATCTTCTCCAAGGACTCTTTTCGGGCATTTTTGACAACACCTAAGCTTACAAATGTATCCATATCCAAAACGTCTTTTTCGGTATAAAACTCTTCATACAGCTTCTCGCCCGATGTGTCGGAAACGAAGTAGTACACCGGATACGGAGCCTCCGCTGTTAACGAATCGCCTTTCATGCGGGCCTCTTCTTCCGATTCGCATTTGTGTGTCCTTCGTCCCATCACATTGAAAAAATCCTCCGTTATCGATCTGAAATAGACCATCTCCTCTTCTCCTAATTTTGGAAACAAGATATCGCCGCTTTGTCCGAGCATGCAGGCCAACATACATATCTGTCCGCTCTCCTCGGGCGAAACAAAGAACCGTTTCACGTCGGCAGGGCATGAAACAGGCTGTCTTTTCATCAAACGCTCCATATATCCTGCCAGCAACGAACCGTTGGAGAAAGCCACGTTCGCGAAACGGGCGGTAGTGATTTTTACCCTGTCGCTATAGGCCATGATGACCTCTTCCATCAACTTCTTCGATGCTCCCATCACGTTCACCGGATTGGCCGCTTTATCGGTCGAAACGCAGAAAAAGTGTTCGGGCGGGTATTGTAACAACAAGTCTAAAAAAGCTTTGGCCTTGAACACGTTGTTCTCAATCATCGCTTCAATCGAATACTTGTCCTTTTCGGAACGGACATGTTTGTGGGCGGCAAAATTAGCGACGATCTCAAACGGGCCTTCGTTCACGAACATTTTAGCAAATACCTCATCTCCGAAATTCATCGGATAGGTAAGGTATTCTCTGGGAACGTATTGATTGGTATTGCTCCGCAAATCGCGGGTCAGCTCTGTCAACCCGTTCTCGTTGATATCCACCACGTAAAGGCGTCCGGGCTCAAACTTCAATATTGCCTTGATATAGGAAGAGCCGATGGTTCCCGCGCCGCCGATCACCAATACCGATTTTCCTTTAATTTTTCTTGAAAGCAGCTCTTTGTTGTTCTCGATATCTTGTAAGAACAAGCTTTCGGGTCGCCTGGTAACATGTTTTTTTATAAACTCCGGGATATCGATTGAAATCATTTCTATTTTGTGTTAGAGAAAAATAGTTTGATCTGCCCCACCACCTCTTCCAATTGCTCATGGGTAATCCCTGCCGAACTCGGAATACTGATACAGGATTGATAAATGGCGTAAGCGCTGTCCCGCCTGCTCACGTAGATGTCGTTTTTAAACATCCGAAGCCGGTTCATCGGCATCCAAAAGGGGCGGCTCATCACTCCCCGGGAATTAAGGAACAGCAGCAACTCACGCATCCGTGAGGTTTTGAAAGTAAACAACCAGTAATTGGGATCCACATCCTCCGACACCTCTTGAAAAACTATGTCGCCCGTATCTGCCAACTCCGAACGGTAGAAATCATTCATCCTCAGCTTGTTTGCTAATAATTCGGGAAACCGTTCCATCTGGGCTACTCCGATTGCCGCCAGGATATTCACCAAACGGTAATTATATCCCACTTCATCGTGGATATACTCTTCGGCGCTCGATTTTGCCTGCGTAGTAAGGTGTTTGGCTTTTTGCGCCAACTCTTCATCATCCGTCACAATCATCCCGCCTCCACCGGTAGAGATGATCTTGTTTCCATTGAAACTGAATACACCTGCCTTCCCGAATGTCCCCGTATGCTTCCTTTTGTAGAATGATCCCAGCGATTCGGTACTGTCTTCAATCACCGTCAGGCGGAATTTTTCGGCAATGGCAAGCAGTCTGTCCATATTACCCACGTTTCCCAACACATGCACGGGTACAATAGCCTTCACCGGCCGGTGTGTACTCTGCAAACAATAATGCACAGCGGCTCCGGCTTCCACGGGGTAAGTATTGTTTTCCAAATATTCTTCCAGCAAATCCAGATCCATCTGCCAGTTGTTTTCATTCACATCCACCAAAATCGGTTGTGCGCCTGTGTATTTGATGGCGTTCAGCGTCGCCACGAACGTAAGGTCCGGTGCGATAACGTGGTCACCCTGACCAATGCCCGATAAAACCTGTGCGATATGCAAACCCGATGTCCCGTTCATGCACGCCACGCCATACTTTGCTCCTACGTACCCGGCCATCATTTCTTCAAACCGGTTGACGTATGCGCCCGCCGAAGAGATCCAGCCCGTATCGAGGCAATCCTCCACATATTTCCACTCATTCCCTTCCAAACAAGGGACGGATAAAGGTATCATCATTTATATCTTATATTTTTTGAACTCACAATTTTCAAAATTCACTTCATTTTTAAAATTCCTTTCACCGTGAGAGATTCAGGTTTTAAGGGCAAATCTTTAAACCACTTATAGACCAATTCATTCCCGCTATTTACAATAGAATAGAATGTTAAAAACAAAATCTTGATATCTGTATAAAAAGAGATGTTTGAACAATACCACAGTTCCAGTTCCCCTTTATAGGGATAGATATGTTCCGCGTAGTAGCAAAAAGGATTTCCGTCGGGGTAAACTTTCTTATAAAGGGAAACCAGCTTCTCTTCGTCACGAAACACAAGGGAGCCTATACCTGTTATACCGGGTTTATTTTTATAAATTACCGCTTGCACCTCCGGCGCATATTTGTAAAAACTTGTTTTAATAAGGGGTCTGGGTCCCACGAGCGCCATGTCCCCTTTCGCCACATTCAATATTTGAGGCAACTCGTTTATTTTAGTCGCTCGCAATATTCTCCCTACTTTGGTCACCCGGGGATCGTTTCTCAATGTGAGGGTCTTATTACCGATATATTGGCTGTTTTTCAACATGGTAGCAAATTTATAAATACGAAAAATCCTGTTATTCAATCCCATCCGTTCCTGCAAATAGAAAACTTCACCTTCTCCGGTCAATTTCAAAATGATAATAGTCGGGATAAAGATGGGGAGCAATAGTACCAATCCCATTAAGGAAAGAGTAAAATCAAAAATTCGTTTAATAATTAGATACAGAGTCACTTGTATGTAATCTCCGGAATAGATATTCCCCTTTATTTATTTGTTTTAATTATTTTATTGGGATTACCTACAGTCGTCGCCTTGTCTGGAACATTTGCAATCACCATTGTCATGCCCCCAACTATAGCGTCTTCTCCTATTATTACTCCCTGAATCGTAGATGCTCCTATTCCTACAAATCCTCCTTTAGAAATTAAAGTTCCTCCTCCTAAATTTACCCCGGGAGATACAGTAGAGAAATCATCCAGTTTACAATTATGCCCAATAGTCGCATTCATATTAACTGTAACAAAATCCTTAATGTCTGTTTCATAATTTATTGTCACGCCCGGATAAATGATACACCCTTTTCCTATACGAACTTTATTTCCTATCCAAACTGTAGGATGAATAAAATTTGGAAATTCTATATTAGAATTTGTTTTCAGTTTATCTATTACTTTCCTTTTAATCGTGGGATTTGCTATGGCTATAGCTACAGCTACGGGCTTAGAAATTTCTAAAAGTAAGTCTTCATCTCCTAAAACAGGTAAATCATAAAGTACTTGATGTTGTTTTATTATATCCAGAAAACCCTTTAAGTTATAGCTTCCCATATCTTTTGCATGATAGGCAACAAATGCACCAACGTTTCCTGCACCAACTATATATAAATCCATATCAAATCACATTTACAATTATTAAATGTTTTATAATGATTTAGTTAAGCTATTATCACAATCGTTTGTAATTCATGTGATAATGTCGTCAGGAACTTGCACTGCTTCAGATTTCAGATATAACTCTTGAGTTGTTCACGAATACCCCTTTTCAGAGCCTTTTCAATAATTATTTTATCCCAATCATGGTTACCTTCAATTAAGGAAACACCAGAATCTATTATGGCAACATCCCAACCAATTGTTCTTGCTTCAGGGATTACTAATGCTGCATTTTTTACCGCTTCAATTAAAATATCCCAATTGGGAAGTTGATACCCATCAAACACAATATTCGTTACAGGATGTCTATCAAAAAACACATTATCTGAAGGAGCAAGTCGGAAACCATTCCCACACATTTTTCCTGTCTGAACATCAATATTAACCGCAATACCACCTGAATGAAAATTATCCACATCGTTATTTACACCCAATCTAATAACTGCTCCTATGATATTTACATTTTGATGGCCATCAAGTACTGTAACTATGCGAACTGTATTTAAACAACTTGGATTTAATTTGTCTAACAATTCGTGTTGCTCAACATATTCTTCAATCATATCGAAGTTCTTTAAATAATTAAGTTGCTGTTTTATTGGTTTATTATTTATGAACAATTTGCCATCAATTATATCAGCAACTATTTTTTTCACTCCAAAGCCACCTACACTCTTCATCCTCTTCATTATAAATTTTGTTGCTTTGTGTGCAAAAAACCATTCGGTCAACTTTAACACATCAACCTCTTTCAATGCTATAAAATCATGACCCATATAGTTTTTAAAACGTTTGTGAAACAACATTTTATTATGAAAATAATTTACCGACTTTCTATCATTCATTTTTCTATGATAGCGGTACATAAAAAGGGTGTTAGCATGTTCTGCCTGGTCAAAGCCTTTATCTTCGTACACGTTGTAATAAAAATAATCCAATGGATGCATATCATATTTCAAGTAATAAACATATGCGTTCCTCAGGAAAAACAAATAACTCTTAGAGTACTTATGTCCATAATATCTGCTAAAAATAAACAGTTTTTTTCTGTGTCTGAAAGTGGTTAGTAATACATAACCCAGATACAAAACTCTATCTATAAAACTTTTAATCATAGAATTTATTAAACAAAAAAATGTGAATTTGTTTTTTGATAATTCTGGGAAGTCCTGATTGCATTTACTTTAAATTTTTCGAAGACCTCTTTGTCTGACTTTAATAAATAAATATATCCAGTCATTTCATCAACATCATTTACAGCAAATAACTTCCCTATATTATTATCATCAACCATTCTTCCCAAATCAGAACTTTCGTCAGCAATACACAATAACGGTCGCCCAAGTGCTAAAAGTGTATAGATTTTATTCGGAATACTAATAGAACTAACACCGGGAGGTAGTGAAATTACAGAAATATCTGCAGCCGATAATGAATGTCTTAAAATTGAAGCAGGTTGATAGGGTAAAAAAATACAATTTTCAAGTTGCTTCCTATTTACCAAATTCTTCAGGTCCTCAGCCAACCAACCCTCGCCCACAAACAAAAAAACAATGTTTTTATTTGATCTAAGCCTGTCAGCTACTTCTATAACAGATTCTAATCCACAACCTTTTCCCATATTTCCCGAATACATCACGATAAATTTATCTTCCAAATTCATCTGTTTGATAAATAAATTATCATTTTTGTGAATCAGCTCGGGATTAAAACTGCTCCACAAACTCACCACTTCAATTTTTTCTGTATTGCAATACTGTGATATACAGGCTTTCATCCCTTGTGATATAGTAAACACTCGTTCCGATTCTCTGAACAATCGTTTATTAGCTTTTACCCATAATTTGTAGAAGAATGACATCTCAGATAGAAATCCACCCGCTTTCATTGCATCAGGATATACATCAAAAATCAAAGTACTGAAACCATTTCTGCAAAAATAGGGTGTAAATGTAATCAGGGGGGGATTTGAAATCAGAAATAACTTTGCTTTTCTATATTTAAAGTTTACCTGTATTATAAAATGAAGAAATGCAATCAGCCACGAGGCAAAGCGTGTTACAATGTTTTTTTTATTGTATTTCAGCGTTCTGATTACTTTAACATCTGTGTGTAGCAGGGTTTCACGTTCATTAACAACACCTGTCATTAAAATCACCTGTCGATATTTACCTGAATCATACATTGCATTAGCTATATCAATCGTAATATAGCTCGAATGCTGATTAAATATTAACAGATTCTGTTTCTTCATTTACAGTATAATTCAATCTCTGAAACACTAAAATCCAGTTGTTTTACAACCGGACATAATCTTTCAGCAATAAAATTCGCATCACTTATTAACTTCTGCTTTTCCAAACCTTCTTTCGTTTTTTTCAATAAATCTGTTACAGGTACTACCTGAACCATATTTTTATTATCCTCTATTGTTTTCAGTATAGAGTAAGTGATTTTTTTTAATTGATATTTACCTTCTGCTTTACTAAAATAGAAATGCGGCATTACTGAATACTCTGGTAATAAATCGTGTAAAACATATAACGAACCCGGAGAAAATGAAAAATTACCAAGCGAATAAAAAACCGGAACTGAATTTATCTGATTAAACTTTTGTACTACATGCGGGTGATGCCCAATAATTGCATCAACTCCATTTCTTACAGAATAGTTCATTATAAACTCACTAAATTCACCCGGCTTGTCATTAAACTGACCGCCGGTATGCACGCATAAGAAAACAAAATCTGAAACTTGTTTTGCCTTTTGTATTTGTGACGCAAATTCAGCCAGATATGTTTTATCCGAATAGCCATCTGAGATTTTGTCTGTCACCGGCACATTTAATCTTAATCTCAGTATTTTTTTTATCTTCATTCGTATATCCGAACTGAAAAGAGATTGTGATATTTTGACTAAAGTTTTTCTAAGTTGATTTGCTTTTTCTTCTTCGGCTGTTATCTTTCCCGATTTCTGCGGTTTCAGCAAATTAATACATCCTGTTTCTGAATCTTTTAACTCAATTCTGTTTTCCACGTAATTTGTACCATAGGTGTAAGATACAAATGCTATTTTGAATCCGAAGAAATCTCTAATTAGAAACTTCTCTTTTTCATTATTTCGATTAAAAGTACCGGTGTGATCCAATCCACGCTTATCAAGTTCTTCGAGCGTGCGTAAAAGTCCCGGTACTCCTCTGTCAAGACAATGATTATTAGCTGTGGTCACCATTGATATACCCGATTGTTTTAGGGCATCAATTACACTGTCAGGCGAATTGAATGAATATATCTCATGTGAATATTTCTGTTCTTTGCCGGCACAAACCGTTTCGAGATTACCAACTACATAATCACTTTCACCTATTAACTTCTTTACATGCTCAAACATGGCATCAAAACTTTTACCCGCAGTCAAACATGCTTTCACATACTGCCGTTCGAACATGATATCTCCCGTGAAACTTATTTTCAAATCTTTCATGTTAAAATCATAACAATCTTTTGAACAGGTCAACAATCGGAATATCAATATGAAAAAACATACTGGTAATAAAATTCCCTATAAAAACAAAAATACTCGTAGCATCCAAAATATTACGTAAAGATTTAATCACAAACACAATCATTAAAGGAGAAAACAATTTCATCGTTATCACCAGATTTTGTTTCATCAAAATGCCATATCTGTTATATAATAACACATAATATGACATAAAAAACATACCAGCCAAAGTCATGTACCTGTAACCTGAGGGTAAATTTGCCAAAATCAATGCAGTACCATATAAGACTAAACTGAACTTAAGTAATCTTGTCAAATCCGGTAATTTAATCAACTTAAAGTTACCTGCAATAAAAAGGACTATTGTCTGAACTAAAATGTAAGAACGTATTATCATTGAATCAATTCTTGCCCACAAATTAGCATTTGACAAATAAAATTTACCTGATTCTTGAAGTTTTAATAAATTATCTTCACTCGAATACGCTGATAAACGATCTCCAACATCCTGAGGCATAAAGGAGAATAATCTATGAATAATGCCAAGATCTAATTCATTTACTAAATGTGCAACAATAAAGTAAATAAAAAGTATTCTGGCATCAAATTTATTAACAATAAAGTATAACAAAACAGCACCAACCATCGAAAACATTGAGAAATGAAATAATATGGATAGAGGCACCCAGATTAATCTTTTCTTATTTCCTGAAATCAGATACGAAAAAATCCCATAAAAAAATACCTGAAATGCAGTATGCATTCTTACTGTACCTATAGTATCAAAAGAACAAATAAGAACAAAAGCAACTAACAATAAAGCAGTATAGATATTAAAACTTCTTTTACTATATTTTATAACATCCCAAACATTGTTGGCATAGAAAAACCCGAAGATTAGCCCTATGACTGTAAAGTAAAAATGTGGATTACCACTAATTCGTGAAAATATATAAGTAACAAATGGATTGAAAAAATCTAATCTATCATGACTTGAAAGTTTATTATAAAACTCAACTGGTCCAATATTATCCCAGAAATATGCTTGTTCGAATAGGTATGCATAATGACCTGCATCAAGATTTGAATCGGAACCTCCTCTCTGAAATATCAAAACACTCCCAAAAAACGCACAAAAAATGACAAACAGATATTTTGATGCTGGTAAACGAAAATTTCTGATACTGTAAATTAATCCTCCAAAAGGATAAATAATCCCAAATAATAATAGAGAAAATATATTACTTCTTTTCTTCATTTATCAATTCATTAAAGAGATTCTCCCATTTATCAAGTATTTTGTCTATAGTGTAATTTTTACTATGATCAATAGCATTCTTTGCGTACGTTATTCTTAGTTCATCATTTAACATTAATTTTCTAGTCCTTTGTACAAAAGAATTAATATCTTTCGGACCAACAACAAATCCATTGTAACCGTCGATAACTAACTCCTGTAAACTTTCAAAATTATTAAATGCGATTACGGGAACGCCCATCTGTTGAGCTTCAAGAAGTGTCATTGGAAAACCTTCATGCGCCGAAGACATGAAAAAAATTTTCGCACGGTTATAATAATCAAATGGATTCTGAACTCCTTCAAATCGAATATTCTTTAGTTTTAGACTTTCAACTCTAGCTTTATAATATGGTTCATCACTCCCTCCTCCCACAATCGTCAGTCTCCAATTATCAGTACGATGATCTTGTTCAATGATTCTCCAAACATCAAATATCCTTGATAAGTATTTATCTGGTTCCGATAATCTTGATACTATTAGCACCTCATTTTGTTTTTCATTAAGTTTTTCCTTGTCAAAAAACGAATTAAATCTTAAAGGGTTTCCGATTGAAGTAATTTTCAGCGTATTTTTTAGATGCAACAAATTAACAAAATTATCTATATAATAATTAGATAGCACTACAACTTTGTCTGAATTGTCATAAATATCTCGTTTCCATTTAATATATTTTAAATTACTTGCTTTTTTATAAATAGGAAAAAACAATATTTTCAAAAGTACAATTATTTTTTTTGCTATACCAAATTTTTTAAAATCCCATCTCAGCGATTTATAAGACGGAGTTACTTTAATTAAATCCGGTTTTGAATGAATTACAGAAATAATTTTACTATTTTCAGAGTTTGAAACTCTTCGGAGAATTACCCGATTTACCTTTACAACTCCCTGGTCAATGATAAAATTAATTTTATTCGAATTTATAAAATTACGAAGTGATTCTTCATCCATATCTTCGATTATCCTAAACTTTGCGTCAAATATTATTGCCGGGTTTGGCGATTCATTATCATAGAATAAAAAACATTTTGCATCAAACTTCTTTTTGAAATTTTTCACTAAAATGGAAGTAACCATTCCAACACCTCCCATTTGAACCTCTACGTCGTTTGATAGAAATGCAATATTCATTTTTTTCTTAATATTCTACTATTTAATAAGTTTCTAATATAGTTTTTTTCAAAAGTATTTAATCCGATTACCAAAATTAAAAATACGGTAATTAACACCGAAATTAATATACTCAGAGGAACATTAAAAGAAAACCTTTCGTTTATATAATAGTTGGACAAAATTCCAACTGTAATTATGAGTAGAACAGGTGTAAAGGTATTGCGTATATACTTAATTAAAGGTATTTTAATTAAGTCCCTAATAAACCATATTCTGATTAAATCGATGAGAAAATAAACAACAACCCTTACCCAAAGTACTGAAACTGGAGAATATCCAGCTTTTAACAATATAAAAGAAAAAATTATATTTAGCAACAACATTGAACCAACAACGAATTGGTACCTTGTGATATTTCCCTGAGCAAATATTAAAGTTCGTAAAGGTAGAGATATTGATTCGACCACACTGCTTATTAAAATAAGTTTACTAAATTCAACCGTATATTCAGGTGGATTATCTAACCAGAAAATTAATATTGGTTCAATATTAAAATACAATGGGAAAACCATGATCAGAATTAAATATAAAGAGAATTTGGGAGCTACCACCATTAATTTATCCAGATATTGGTAATCTTTTGCTGCATAAGATTTAGTAATTTGAGGAGACATTGCCCCCTGGAAGCTCGAAATAAAGTTCATAAGTGCTGCCTGTACCTGCTTGGAAATACCCATTGCAGCATTTACTATCACTCCAAAAAACATATTAAGCATTATATCTATTCCCTGATATGTCAACATTACTGCAATTTGCTCATAAAGTGACATTCCTGAGAATTTAAGAAAGTGTTTGAATTTATTTTTATCCCATACTAATTTATAATTCGATTCCTTTGCAAAATACTTTGAACAATATAACCAATTTAGAAGGTAATTTATCAATGAAACACCTATCAATAAAACGCTGTATAGTTTTAATTTATCGAACCCATGAAACGATACTATAAAAACAATTCCAAGTTTTAAAACCGACTCTATTACGCCAACTAATGCTGTATACGACATTCGTTCATGTGCACTTATCAAGGATTTGTAGGGTATGCCGAGCATATTGACAACTGTAATTACAATCATTGCCTGATATACCCATTGAGCTGCACCCATCCTTGCTGAGTCAATATTCAACTGCTTCAGCAGATAGAAACCTAATGACTCAAGAACAATAATCAACAATATGGAAAAAAATAAATATACATTTATACTCATGGAAAATGTATCACGTAATTTTGTTCTATCTCCCAGCCCCAAATCAAAAGTTATAAATCGCTGTGTGGCCGTATTTAGGGATTGATTTATAAAAACAAACATGGTAATTACACCTCCAACCAAGCTGTAAATACCAAAGTCAGTTTCACCTAAAACTTTTAAGATTACCCGTGAAGTATATAGCCCAATGGCCAATACAAAAAACATTCTTATATATAGAAAGAATGTGTTTTTGATAATCCTTTGACTACGGCTTTGTGTCTCTTGCGTCATATACTATTTGGAATCCTTTTAAACAACTTAATGTAATCAAAGAATCGATCATTTTTATTAAACATTAATTCTGCTCTATTCCGGCAATATTTTTTTTGTGTATTAATATCGATAGTTTTTATTTCTGTAATTTTTTGCACAATGCTTCTAATATCTCCTTTTTCTAATATAAATCCCGTATTACTGTTTACAGCTTCGGGACTTCCACCAGTTCTATATGTGACCACCGGAGTACTGCAAGCCAATGCTTCTAAATTAGTAGTAGGAAAATTATCTACATAAGTGGGATTGACAAAAACAAGCGCATTTGAATATAGTTGAACCAATTCGTCCAAATTTTCGGTTCTTGCAATTCCAATTATGTTTTCAGGAAGACTTTTTAATTGCTTCCCGCTTAAACCAACAAGTACAATTTTCTGGTTGTCAGATATTAATGTTCCAAGAGATAGAAAGTCATCAAGTCCTTTCCTTCTGTCCCAGATACTTGCAACTCCCAATATATAGCTTAAGGGCTCCAGATTATATTTTTTCAGAATAGTTTTATTTTCAGTCGGTTTAAACACGTTTAAATCAATTCCGTTGTGAATAATATTTACCGGATAATTTTTTAGAAAAGATTGATTCACAAGATTGGCTAACCACCTAGAAGGGGTAACAATTTGTAATTTATCCAGTCCATTGAACAATTTTGCTTTTTTTCTGAAATTGTCTCTTGAATTATCCAGGAACCAGCTTTCAGGATAATATTTAGACAGAGGGCATTGATTACATTGAGTTTTATATTTCTCGCAACTAACGCGTTCGAAAAAACTGCAATGTCCTGTAAACGGCCAGCAATCGTGAAAAGTCCAAACAACCGGTATCTGTACCCGCTTTAAATACTCAAACAATATCTCTACATTGACATAGTAACCATGCAAATTATGGATATTCACTATATCGGGCTTCCAGACTTTCAATTCCTCAATCAATGCTTTAGTAGCATGTCGACTACCAAAGCCATGTGCATCCCACAAACGCGACTTCACTCCGTGCCAGCGTATATCCCACTTATTGCCAATCTTAATTAAGCGCAACTGGCTATTTACAGCCTTCCGACCATACGCAAAGCGTACTTCAAAGCCCGACTGTTCCGCCAACAGACCGATCTCTTCGGCTATTCGACCGGTACTACCGGTGTTGGCAGTAACGTTAAGAAGGAGTAGTTTTGTTTTCACTTAGTATAAATTTATAAAATTCTTCTCCAATATTTTCTACTGAAAATTTTCTTATACTTTTACGTGCATAGGCTCCCATTTGCTTTCTGACTTCCTCATTTTTCATTAAAAAACGCAATTTTTCTTCGAAGATTTCATTATCAAATAAAGGGATTAAGTATCCGTTCTTTCCATCATCTATCATATCCGAAGGACCTGCTACGCAATCGTAAGCTACTACCGGTAAACCTGCACTCATAGCTTCTCCAATAACATTTGGGAAACCCTCGCTGCTGGAAGTAAATGCAAATATATCACTGCGTAACAAATAGCTCTCGACATCTTTCTGATTTCCGTCTAAAAAAATTTTGTTTTGCATTCCAGCATTCATGATTTGTTGTCGTAGCACAATACTGTTCTCTTGTTTTATAGCATCACCACCAACAATTATTAATTTCCATTCAGGTTTATTTATCCGTGAAAAGATTTCGATCAGTTGGTCGAAATGCTTGGTGCTAATCAATCTGCCTACTGAAATAACCCTGTTTTCTTTAGCACTATCCGTTTTAGTTTTTATCTCCCGGATAGGATTTCCAATAACGACAATATTCTTATTTAAATTTGCTTTCTGATAAATATCTTTAGCTTTTTTTGTTTGAGCAATCATACCTGTTGCACGAGGATAAAGCCATTTTCTGAGTAAATTCTGAGATAAACTAAAGCTTTTATCAGGCTTACAACGGTCGGAAATATACACAGGATATTTTAATCCCATCAATGATATAAGCACTAAATTATTCCATAATTCGCCAAAACTTAATATGCTGTCGGGTTGAATGCCTTTCACCATTGAACGAATAAAAAAAACAGTTCGAACCGTATAGAAACCTCTGTATTTATCGTCAAATCCAAATTCTGGTTTGTGAATTTTTATATTATCGGATAAATCGTAAAACACTTCTCTACGTTTCCCATACAAAACCAAATGAACTTCTACATAACTCTTTTTTGAAAAGTAATTAACCAGTTCACTCATCACCCTCTCCATTCCACCCAACTGTAGTGTCGGTATCAAAAATACAATTTTTTTACTCTTTTTCTCCATTAACATTGTTGATCAGATTCTCCACCATCCAGCCACAAAAATCAAAGTTTTCACCTGCATGCCATTGCATATCCTGCGTCCAGTAGCCTTCACAACGGTCGTATGCTGGAGCAGAATAACCAAAACTAATTTCCACTATCAGGGGATAGTTTCCTTCGGCAAATACAAAATCGTAGGCAATACTTTGTGCTTTTAGTTTTTCATTTATTTCAAATGCTATCTTCACACAACGTTCATCTATCTCTGCCTTCCGATAAATAATATTGCCGCTTCCCGAAGCTCTGAAATCGCCTTTACGGGTCATACGCTTCAGTGCAAATGCCTTATTGCCAACTACTACTATTCTTATATCGAAGTGGTTATTCGGTATAAAATCCTGAAAATACACATATCCTTTTTCGGATGCCATCATGCGTGAAAAATCGGGAGGAATCACAAATCTCACTACACCTTTCAACAAATCTTTAATATTGCTCTTTCCAGCACGGTATTGTGTCCATCGGTCTTTCAGATTGCTTGCTGGACGGTATTGTTTGAATCCAGTCCCAAAGGACTTTTTTACTAATTTACGCGCCTCCGATTTTGAGTGCACGAGCTTTACATTTTCAGCACCTGCTCCTCCCCTGAGTTTAAATACTTTCGGAAAATCGGTCTTATCTATCCAATCAAAAACCTCGTGTTTGGTGTAAAACACATACGAAGGTACCAAAGGCGCCCCGATGGCTTCAAGTAAATACTTCTGACCTACTTTATCATCAAAGTGCCATGCTGTTTTAAAATCAGGAAATACCCGCATACCGGCCGATTGCAACGAAAACAGTAACTGTTTCGCAAACAACTGATCCTTGTAGTTCTTCTGGTAAAAATGCCACATAAAAGCATCACAGTCCTTTACCTTGCTTACAATATCATGATCATAAGCATTTATCAATTTGTAAGGTATATTATTTTTTTCGCAGTAGGCTATCCAACGTTCAGCAATTTCACCATTATTTAAATGAATTCCTATCATAATTAATCATTTTTCTTTTTTAAAGAATTTATTATTGATATACCCATTTGTTGCATGCACAGAATATTTTATTTGTCCAGGATTACCTATGACAATTGAATTATCAGACACATCAAAATTCACATAAGCGCCTGGCGCAATTAGAACATTGTTGCCAATTGTAATTTTACCTACGATAATTGCTCCTGTCCCTATCCAGACCTCATTACCAATACTAGGCACTCCCGATCTTTCTCCTCTTCTGGTAACTCCAATCGTTACATTATGTGCAATATTACAATTATCTCCAATTATCACATCTGGATTTATTACAATAGTTCCAAAATGTCCTATGTAAAATCCTTGCCCAATTTTACCACCAATTTGGAAACCATATTTATAAGTGTAGTGCCTGAGTAATAATTTATAAATATACCATAAAGGATTTTTTATTGAAACCTGTTCTTTTAATCTATAAAAGAACATATAACGAAAACCCTGTGAACGTAACCCTTTAATTAAATTCAAAATTGAGAATTTCTTAGGTATATATCTATACAAATCTGCTTCAACGAGTGAATTCATGTTTTTTATTGGAAATTATCTATCAATCTTATCGTAGTTCAACCAACCCGGAGGCATAATGGCTTTCACTGAATAATTTATTAAGTCGTTTATCTCAGCTTGTTGCTGATTCACGGTCAGCAAACAAATTTTATCCTTTAACCAATCTTTCGCATTGCGTAGTAATGAAATCCTGTCTACATCCATACCCATTAGATGTCCGGCCACAATATCCATATAGGCTGTATCGTTCGAAAACGCAACTACGCCCATTGCAAGCGGTTCAGGTTCTAATGGACCATTGCCCTGTCCGGCCACAATTCCATCACACAAACTATAGAACTCACGCTGTACGGTATCAGAAAGCGTACCATCCGATTTTCCGTACAAAACCACCTGATTAATATCGAGCACCATGCGCCATGTAGTATCGTTGCCATACCATCCTGCGGCCAAATTTTGTTCATTATCCGGTTTTGAAGCCTTCCAAAGTGCTGCCGACAAATGCAAAAGAGATTTATATGAACTTTTCCCAATTTTTGTATTGGCGTAATCCAGAATATCTTCCGATACTTTGCGTAGGGGGTTTTTGCCGGGATAGCAGTCCCCGCCATCGTCCAAAGCACCCTTGCGATGATGTGGTAAAAAATCTTTATCACCATTTACACCCACTAATATCTTAAGTGCATTAGTTAAACCTGTTTTTTGGTGTGTTTTGATTTTTGGAACAGTAATTAGCACGTCGACATCAAACAACTCTTTTGTTATGCAGTATTTATGTACACCCTTTCTATGCGATTCGGCCAGACGACCCGGATTATAATTAGTCACCCTGAACGGCGATCGAGCATCGTCCGACACCTCTTCGAGATAACTCCGCGTACCCACATCAAAGATTATAAAATCTTCTATCGCATTCCGGTTTTGTTTAAGTTGATTGGTTTCGGGATTATAACTTACACGACGAAAATCTTTTATCTTTACCGGCACGTTGTATTCTTCCGAAAGTTTATTAACATTTTCAATAAACGCTGCGCTTAACATCCTTTCCCAATTACAACCCTGCACCGGGGCATCACCTAAAACTACCCTAGCAGGCTTCATCTCAAGCAAAAGTTCTAAAGCAACCAACAAAAAAGCATCGTGTGTTCGGAGGCAAACTATATCGCTTTCACTTTTATCGTGCAACACCCAATTGGGCTTGAGCAATATCTTTTTACCGGCAATTTTCTCATTTGTCAATTGTCCGGATATAGCTGCTGAAATAAGTTGCCTTAATCGATGTTTATCCCTATAAACAGCTTCCATACTTTCCAAATTCAATTCCGAACGATTTGTATATGCTGTTTCTATATTGACATAAGCTTCCATAATTCTATTTCCCCTCGACAAGTCTTCCAAGCTCTGCGCTGTTCATAAACTCCACATCGGGCCAGCGTTTTACAATTTCTTTCAGCAACTGTTTCAATAATGCCAGATTGCGCGTACGGTTTTCTTCTACCAGTCTCCCTATTACATTAAGCCTGTGCATGGAAATTGTAGCGGGTTTACTACACCGGAATGCAATATCTATCCTGCGCAAACAATTGCCTATCCAATCGAATCCCGGATTCTGAGCTGGTTCAAAATACACATTTCGCATCAGATGTATCAAGCCTGATTTTGATTTGACTCCCTGAAAATTATTCTTTTTCTTTCTAAATTTTTCGCCATTATCTACAGGAATATTCTGGATAACAGTGCCTTGCAAGTACTTTACCCCGTTCATTATCAATACAGGTTCAATCTCCAAAGGCCAACAATATGTAGTGGCTATAAACGACTCCGATCGGTATCCGAAGATTGATTCAAATAAATTCAACCCCTCTTCAATCGACTGATTGTAAAAAGCAATATCTTCGGGCATAGCCGAATCGAAAGCGGTCATATAATGCCCTCTCTGCGCTTTATCTACCAAATAAGAAGTACCATAACTACCCATATCGAACCACAATCTTACATTCGCATGCTTTTCGCGCAAATCGTGCAACCATCTCCTTACATTTACATGTTCGCGACCGTGAGACTGAGGATAAAAAACGCCCGAAGCGATACCCTGTTTCCAAAGCTGAAAAGTCTTATCGCCATCCGGATTACGTTTCAATGTATAGGTAAATGGTTCATAAAAATACTGTTGATAATCCGACGCTTTAATTTTATCAAAATCGGGGTTAGCCACATTGGTATCTGCCGTCATCACTGCATATCTTCCGTTTTTATCTTTAACTGAACACAACACCTCAAACAACGCCTCTAAATCCTTATCATCTGCCTGTGTATCGAAAAGCGAATAAGGATCATTTTCCAACATTATTCCCGACTGTTGCAACTTTTGTTTTACTTCTTTCGACGGCATTCTTATGCTTCCCCAATCATCGCTTTCAATCACCACAATCTTTCGGGGGGTATGCCAGCCGGGAAAATTGAGGAAAGTGTTTGTTATAACAGACTTAATTTTCACGTGTAAATAACATTTTAAAGGTCGTATGGAACTTGCATGCCAGCATTATCTCCTGCTGGTCGCTGAACATTGGTTGATGGTCTTTGGTGATTCCTCCAATCATGCTTGTTTCACATTATTCTCATTTTTCAGATGAAACAAGTATCTCCGCCATTTGGTCTGCATTCATAAATTCCACATCAGGCCATTTTTTCACTATTTCTTTTAATAAGTACTTTAATTGTATTAAACTCTTATCCCTCCATTTCGGCTCAAAATGGCCAATGAAATTAAGACGATGTGAGCTAATTATTGCCGGAGTATTCCATTTAAATGCTGCTTCAATTTGATTTAATGTATCAAGGGCTACCCTATTTGTTTCAGCTCCTTGGGGTTCAAAAGAAGAGTTTCGTACAATATAGTATTGACCACTATAAATCTTTTGACTATTAAATGTTATTTTCTTTTTGTATTTACTATTTCCTAAAGGGACTGTTCGATATCGGTTTACATTAATGAACTTTACTCCTTCCTCAAATAAAGTCTTATTTAGATCCGGACTATATATACCTGCACCCGGTGCAAATTGCTTTGCTCTAAATCCAAATAAATTTTCAAAAATTCTTAGTCCCTCTTTTATACTTTCAATTAATTGTTGATTATCATTTATTGAATTTACATCATAAGTAGCAGTATATTTATTTATAGCTTTTTCATCAGGAAAAGCTGGAATACATATTGATTCCAATTCAAATCCAATTCTTGTTGATTTATGATTTTCCTGTAAAGCTTTCATAAATCTGTTTATATTTACATGTTCTGTTCCATGAAATGCCGGATAAAAAATATTTGTTTTTATTCCCTCTTTCCACAAATTCTCTACATTGTCATAATCTGAACAGTAATCCTTTAGTGTATCAAAAAATGATTGTCTATAATATGTCTGAAAATTATTAGCCCTTATTTTCTTAAAATCTGGGTTGGCTACTACTGTAAATGGAGTGAAACAAGCATAGTTATTGTGTTGGTCTTTTACAGAAGTTAATACGTCAAATAAATTTTTCAGGTCGCTATTTGACGCTAAAGTATCATACTTTTGAATACATTTCTTACTAATCGGATTTCCTAAACTTACAAGTTTGTTGTATGCATCAATGTTCTTGGTTCTTATACTTCCAAAATCATCCACACAGAAAACAACAATCTTCCTTGATATTTTCTTTCCTATTATATTTTTTACATGGTTTTTAATATCAATTTTTAAGTTCATATATGATACACTTTATTAGATAACCGACTCTGAAGAAAATTATAAAACTCTTGTTCTGAATTTAGTATATAACCATTTTTTTTCATTATTGGATAAAATTGCGTGCTATGTTCTGTATAAAATGGACACCAGGCTACTTCTGCACCACAAACATTAGCATCAATAGCTGAAGTGGAGTTTGCAGTAAAAGTAATTACATTCTTGAAAGAAATTTCCACCCAATTAAATTTCGTGATATTTATCACATTTGAAGCTATTTTCTTTAATCTTTTGATCTGATTTTTAGTTATTTTCACTGTAGGATGTTCTCGAAAGTAAATACAATTAAAAATAAGGCCTCGATTAATGAATCTTTCTAATGTATCAATTATATCATCGTTATATTTATTATGTGCAAACAATAGTAAAACTCCATTTTCAAATCTGTTTTTGGCTTCTGGTGCTTTTTTATTGTTAAAATTATAAACTTTGACAATCTCCGGGGAAATCCCGCAATCGCAAAGATATTCATAACTATATTTATCTAACACAACTATCTCATCACCAATTGAAGTTTGATTATATGCCAGAAGATCAGGGCGTATTAATCTATCTTCCGCTCTTAGATAACTGAGATTAGGCCGACATAGGAACAAAACTGTTTTTAAACTTGTGTTACTTGCAGCACCAAGTGGCATTCGTCTTAATGGATCACCAAAAGCACTACTTACGATTATCTGTTTAGGTTTGTGCCTCTCGAATATCTTATGATAAGCTTCCCATCTTAGCAACACATAAAAAGTTTGGAAAAAAGTTTGTTTATATAAATATGTCGAAAATAAACTATTTCGTGTCCCTTTGATTACTTCTTTTCTCTGTTCATAAAATAAATATGTTTTAGCCAATGCCCTATATATAGTATGAATATTGTAAGCAAAAGTTGAAAATTCATTTCTGGAATGTATATCAACAATTTTTGTAAGTGAATGATCTAAGATATAGACATTATCTACATTTAAGTCCGAGTGAAAATCTTTTAGCCTATTTAGGTTTGATTGATAATTTGAAAAAATAAAAGCTGATTCTTCAACACTTTTATTTAACTTAGGCCTTTTGAAATTTAATCCAGAAATAAAATAATTTACTAAATATTTTATCGGTCCGAATTGCTGCCTTATAACACTCTTTAAATAATTATCAAATCTATCTCTATAATAGTGAATTTCAAAGATATTATCCTCAATTGCCTTAATTGTATATACATCAAGAGGTACCGAAACTCTAATTTTTTCTATTACTCCATTCGCTTTTATATATTTCAAAATTTCAATAATATAATAATTCAAAACGGTTCCTTTGATTCCATCATCTCTATGTATATTGTAGGTGTAGCACCAAAAGAATGCACCTAAAGTTTTAACCTTAGATTTTTCTGCAATCTCAACTATATCATTCTCCAACTTTCTAATAGCTGAATGAAGCAGTTCAGATTTTTCCTGAATAGGTGTATTTTTAAAAAAGCTCACTCCATCTACTTCAATATCCAGATAAAAATGATCACTTTTAGTTATGTGAACTTGCATTGATATAAGTTTAATCTATTAAATCAAAACTTAAGGGTTTCCTTTATATAAATCTAATTTTGCCTTCATCCCCAACCATCTATAAATAAAAACCACCCGAAGTTGGATTGTCGTAAGAGTAGTCAAGTAAAACGATGCATTATAAAGGTTAAAATAGCAATTATCGATACATAGAATACATATTTACTAAAATTATATCGAACTCTCAATTGAATAATCCTCATTTTCTCAACCATTAGAAGGAGAAGTATGGCAAATGATAAATCCAAAAATCATGATAACCCCCAAAAAATTATAAATAAACAGTGAATTTATAAACTGAATAAAATATGTACCATATCTACTTATGATATAAAGGATTGCAGAATTTGTAAAGGCCTTTCTTATTATAGACTTAACTTTTGACATCATTTAAATCCTTCATAGATAATTTATCCCCTTTATCGATATCCCTCACCGATCTTTTCCCAAGTATATCATAATAGTACTTGGGGTGAAGACCGTGTCCAGGCCTTACCGATTGGACATTCCTTTCTGTAAAAACCTCATCAGTTTTAATATCTTCCACTGCGAATAACGAACGTCGTCTCAATCGATTTCTTTCGGTAAGTTCGTATGTTATGCTTCCCAATGCCAAATACGCTTCTTTGCATGCTTGTACCATGGAAGCAAATTCTGTCGGCTCCATGGAAAATGCGGAATCGATACCGCCCAAATTTCTATCCAGAATGAAATGTTTCTCAATAACCGTTGCGCCTAACGCTACTGCGGCAATAGGAATGATATATCCCATTGTATGGTCAGATAAACCAACACGTGCACCAAACCGCTGTTTCATATCGGGAATAGTGAGCAGGTTTGCCATATCGGGTGTTGCTGGATATTCCGATGTACACTTTAACAATGTAATATCGTTATTTCCTGCTTTATTGCAGGTGTCTATTGCCAGCTGAATATCCTCTTCGTCTGCCATTCCCGTTGAAATAATTATTGGTCGGCGCTTAGACGCTATGTAACTTATTAACGGAATATCCGTTATTTCGGGAGAAGCTACCTTGTAAATTGGTACTTCCAATGTTTCCAGAAAATCAACATCTTTTCGGGCAAAAGGTGCCGAGAAAAATATTAAACCATTGCTTGTTGCGACTTTTTGTAACGTAGAGTGCCACTCAGAAGGCAAAGCTCCTTGCCGGTATAATTCATATAGCCGCCATCCTTGCCACAACCCATCTTTGCGTGGACCGAAATATTCGTTATTCACATCGAGAGTGAGTGAATCAGCAGTGAAAGTCTGTACCTTTACAGCGTGAGCTCCGGCGTGAGCAACAGCCTCTATGGTTTTTATTGCCAAATCTAAATTATTGTTATGATTGGCCGAAAGTTCGGCAACTATAAACAAACCTTGTCTGAATGCATCTTTATTCATAAATTTTCTAAAATATCGGCAACCCTATAAACTCCTCTAATATCTAATAGCTGCTTTGCCTTTTGAGAGATGTCCTCCAGTTTATCCTTGTCCTGAAGTAATGAGCTAATTGTTTTGTTGAAAGTTTCTTTTTGGATATGGTCTATTGCCCCTAAATCATAAATAGCGCCTGTTTTTCTGGCTACAACTTTTAATGCGTCTGCGTTGGCTTCCTGATGTCCCAAGCCAATGACCGGCATTCCCAGATACATAAACTCATAGGCGCTTACTCCAAAAGCAGCAATAAGCACATCGTGCGAGAGGATTTTGCGGATTTTATATTGTTGAAACGAAGTGTTCTTTTTTAGTCTCACAGGTATTTTTTCCTCATGCAAGTAATCATTACCATAGAAAAATGTAAAACTGGCTTTTTGCAACAGTTCCTCATCAAGCATTTCGTATAACGTGAGCAATACATTCCCAGGATCGCTTCCTCCAGCAATAACAGCTATCTTTTCAAGATTTGATCTTAACGTAAAATTTTTAGGTGTATATTTTTCTATTTCCCTATTAAATGTGAAATATTGGAGTCCCCTGTATATTGTTGTGCCTGAACCATCAAAGGCTCTCCAAAAAACATCATCCTGATGTATTGACGGTAAAATAAAAACGTTCGCGAGATGTTTTGATCCAGAAAGGTTCTGATAAAAAACGACTTTAGCCTTCTTTTTTACTTCGTGTATAAATTGCGATGTAAATGGAATAATACCATCGGCATAAAAGATATCTATCTTTTCTTTAAGACAAATAGAAACCATCTCATATTCGGCGCTTTCAAAAGACAATACACAATGCTTAAAAGGAAATTCCTTCAAATTATCCCAAAAAGCTGATGGCAGATGCACGAACACTATTTCATGCCCTCTTTCCTTGAGTGTCAAAGCCAGGTTCAGGCTACGGTAATAATGTCCCAAACCTACCTGATCGCCCGCATCAACACGAAAAAGTATTTTTTTCAGTATCATGCTACTATTCCACACTCCCAATTTGTCGCGCAGGATTCCCAACCATCTTTGCAAAATCAGGCACATCTTTTAATACAACGGCTCCAATACCACAAATTGACCATTTTCCCAACGTGATAAATTCCAACGTAGAGGTATTTGTCCCCAAATAAGCGCCCTCTTTGAGATGTACATCAGCTCCGATGCACGCATTATTGGCTACATAACTGTAATTGTCGAGTTTAGCCCCATGCCCAACAAGTGCTTGAGCGTAAATCTGAACATGATTCCCGATTACCGTATTAGGTCCTACCGACACAAAAGGCTGTATACAAACACCATATCCTATTTGAGCAAACTTAGAGACTACAGCGGTGGGGTGTATAATGGTCGCAAAACGCTCTACTGGAATCTGTAGTTCAAGTAGTTTATGCAAAAACCTATGATTCATTTTCACGGAGATAAGTGTATAGAAAAAATAGATGTCTTCATCTGACAGGTAACGAGTTACCGTTTCCCTGTCAATTTTTCCCAGTACAGGATATCCGTTGATTGGTTCTGTTTCTCTGTCGTTTAGGAAACCCAAAATTTCCCATTGCGGCTTAACTGTATTTATATCCTCCACCGTTGATTGTACTACCGTACCATTACCATATCCTCCTATAATGATAAGCTTTTTCATGTTCTTTTACTCATTATTTGGTCATGTTTTTTTAAAATCTTTTTAGCTTTTGCCACAAATGGAGGCCCAATAAACTTACCATTCATTATTGCTACCCCCCTGTTATCTTTTCGGGCTTCTTCATCGAGGCGCAACATTTCACGAGCATTTTCTACTTCTATTTCAGAAGGAGAGAAATACTGGTGGATGAGCGGTAATTCAATGGGATTAAGAGCCAACATTCCTCCGAAACCTAATTTGCGTGAAATTTTCAAATTTATTTCCAAATCTTCCAGGTCTTTAACTCTAACATGTACAGTATCGATCGGTTCTATATTATATGCGCGGGCCGCCATAGCTATCATTGCCCTCGGAGTAAAGAGGCTTTGGTGCTCAGCATCATGAACACCTTGCAAATCGGTAATAAAATCTTCCGATCCATAAGCAATAGCTATAACTCTGGGCGATGCAGTACATATTTCAAAGACATTCATTACGGCTGATGTAGTTTCTATAAGAGGGATAATTTTAAAAGTGCCTTTTTCAACCCCTTTTTCATACTCAATAGTCTCCAATAGTTTGTCGAAAAAGTAAATATCCTCTCCACGCTTTGCTTTAGGGTACATGAACCCGGTTATACCCTTAATAGCCAATTGTGTTACATCTTTGAGCAAATGCCCACTCTCCCGGTCATTTATCCTGGGAAATATAATACGGTCACAGAAAATACCCTCCTGCATTAACTTTAAGGCCATACTTCGTGCTACCTGCTTATTTTCGGCAGGTTGGACACTATCTTCTATATCAAACAATAGAATGTCGGCTTCCGATTTTGCCGCACTACGCATAAATTTCTCGTTATGAGCCGGAACAAACAATAGGCTCCGCATTAAAAAATCACTCATGTTGTCTTTTAGGTATTAATACTTTTCTTCTAAAACATATTACATCTTGCCCGTGCTGATTGTATCCAATTGTTTCTACAAATACAACCCCTCTATCTTTTTTTGACCGGGACTCTTTTTTGGCAAGAACTGTTGTCCGAGCATAAATTGTATCATTCACAAATACAGGACCTAGATGTTTTATCGATTCATACTCTAAGTTAGCAATTGCCTTACCGCTTATATCGGGTACTGTCATTCCAACAACTAGACTAAAAACTAATGTCCCAACAACCAATATTTGTCCGTGCTGCTGATGTCTTGCATAGTCAGCATTAGTATGAACCGGATGATGGTTCATGGTCAGGAGACTGAAAAAATTATTGTCACTCTCGAAAATAGTTTTCGATAACGTATGTTCTATTACTGTGCCTGTTTCAAAATCTTCAAAATAATTGCCTAAATTAGACGCATTCATTCTTTATAGTAGTTTAAAATTATTTCTGCACGTTTCAAATGTGGCTTCTCTATTACTTTTCCATCAATAATAACCGGGTTAAATTCGTCTTTTTTACCTCGTACTTGTTTCGAAGCTTTACTTACTTTGCGTGCCCAGATAAGATCTTCAGGTGAATATAGATCTATACTTTTAAATGTTTTAATTTGGTTAGGATGTATAAATAATTTAGCATCAAATCCTTTGTGAGCGCCATCTTTTATTTCTTCTATTATACTTTTTGTGTCCTGTAACTCCATGGAGGCAATGTCTATGGCCATGACGTTTATCATCCGAGCGAGATAAAGTATTTGCAAACGGAGAAATTCCAGGTTCTTCAGAGAATGCACTCCCCTCACAACATTCATAAAATCGTGGCTTCCAACGGCAATGCCTGAAAAGCACTCTGCATATTCCAACAATAAGTCTTTTGCTTCCAATAGTAAACGCGGAGTCTCTACAAATAAAATAATCTTTGGAGAGAAATTTTTAAAAGACTCATACAGTATTGTAAAATCTTCAGCTGAGGCAACTTTCGGAAAAACTAATTTTTTGTATCCGTTTCCAAGTACCGATAGCAATAATTTGTTGTCAATTTTTCCGGTTGTGTCATATAGAGGAATGCGGATGTAACATTCTTTATAGTTTTCATTACCGGAAATTAATTCAGCTAAAATTATCTCCCTGTCAGAAGCCTTTACTGCATCTTCCAAATCAATTATAATTTCGTCAACTCCTAAGTTTTTTATCTTATTTACGTTGAGTAATTTATTTCCAGGGATAAAAAAATAAGTATCCATTTATCTTTTTTGAAGTTTAAACTTCAATTCGGCCATTTTCCAATCTGTTTCATTGTCAATATCCTGACATTCCATTTCAGATATTTCAAAACCGAATCTATTATTTCCTTTCAATCCTTTGTCTGCTTTCATCCAATAAAACATTCCCGCATCGTGAAAGGCTGTTTCCAAATCTTGTGAACGTGTCTGAGCAAATTCAGGATGAAAAAAACTCACGCCTCCATCTGAGTCCATTTTTAACGAGCGTTGTATGGGGTATGGGAACCGGACGACCGGACGTACCGAATCCGCATTTTTACTTATCAATTCTGTTAGACCCACTTGTAAAATTTCTTTAGAAGTTAAGGGAGATGTAGCGAGAATACAGCAAATATTCTCGAATTCGATGTTTTTTAAAGCATACATCTTTTTGACGTCCTCGATTACATCAGCTAATCCAGAAGTGTCATCCGCCGTTTTTGTACTCCTCATAAATGGGACAGACGCTCCGTATTTTTTTGCAGTTTCTGCAATCTCATTATCGTCGGTTGACACCATTATCTCGTCGAACAAGTTTGATTTAATTGCCGCTTCGATTGAATAAGCAATAATAGGTTTGCCCAGAAAATCCCTGATATTCTTTTTCGGTATCCTTTTGCTTCCACCACGAGCAGGAATAATGGCTAAGTTTTTCATTTGGAATAATAATTCTCTATTGTTTTTATTACATGCGCTTGTTCTTCTTCGGTCAAAGTGGGAAACATCGGTAAACTGATACAATGTTTGTAATAATTCTCTGCATAGGGCATATCCCCTTCTTTCCAGCCAAACTGACGATAATATGGCATCAAATGGGACGGTATGTAATGTATTTGTGCAAAAACATTGTTTTTACGCAAATATCGATATAGGTTCAACCGATCGGCTACTTCCAGAATATATAAATGATATGCATGCCCTTCTATATTTCCCGACTGTCCTAAAATATATGGTTTACCGCTGAACGCCTCGTTATAAATTCGGGCAATCTCCCGCCTGCGAACCAATCCCTCATCGACTCTTTTCAGCTGGCTTGTTCCTAAAGCCGCCTGGAAATCGGTAAGACGATAATTATAACCCAATTGCTGCATCTCCATATACCAGCCGGGATATTCTGTTTCCTCCTTATAGCCACCGTTTGCAAATTCAATGGAATTTTTATAAGGGTAGGCGCTATCACCTTTTGTAATTCCATGGGTGCGAAATAACATTAATTTTTTGTATAATGCTTCATTATTTGTTGTAATCATGCCACCTTCTCCACACGCAATATGCTTGACCGGATGAAAAGAAAAAATAGCTAAATCGGCGTAATTGCCATTACCACAAAATTGTTTTTGCTTTTTTGAATCTACAAAATACCCTCCTGGAGCATGGCAGGCATCTTCAATAATCCATAATCCATACTCATCGGCCAGTTTTCTAAATTCTTCCAGATTTACAGCCCTCCCGGCAAAGTCCACGGGAATAATTCCTTTATATGTTCCTTTCGGAGAACTTTCCAATAACTTTTTTACCGAATTTATATCCAACAGGTAAGTTTTAGGGTTAATGTCAGCAAACACAACTTCTCCACCGCAATACCGAACACAATTGGCAGATGCTACAAAAGTAATCGGCGTCGTAATGACCTTTTCGCCAGATTTTACATTAAGTGCCATTGTACACAAATGCAGTGCCGCTGTTCCATTGGATACCGCAACGGCATACTTGCAACCGATATATTCGGCAAAAGTTTTTTCAAACTTGGCGATTCTAGGACCTTGCGTAAGATAATCGGATTGCAAGGCCTCAGTTACAGCAACAATGTCCTCTTTAGTAATATGCTGGCGGCCGTATGGAATTGGATTTTGTATCATTTTACACTAAAATTTGGATCGACATGTTCTTTGATTTTTTCACGTAGTGTCTCCGGGGTTTCCCATTGATTATTTTCCCCGGAATTATAACTGAATCCATCGGGCACTTTTTTTGCATTGAAATGTGTGATATAGTCATCTAATTTCCATACAGGTCGTTGGGGAAGTATCGTATAATATGTCCCTAGGTCATAAGTGTGGGATGAATCGGAGGATGTGATCATCTCTTCATGAATTTTTTCTCCTGGCCGTATCCCGACAACCTTATGCTCACACTCGGGAGCAATAGCTTCCGCAAGTTCCAATATACGATACGAAGGTATTTTGGGAATGAATATCTCGCCTCCCCAGGCATGTTCCAGTGCATACAGTACCATATCCACACCACCCTGAATTGGGATGTTAAATCTTGTCATACTTGGTTCTGTGATTGGGATAATGCCTTTCCCTTCTTTCTTTTTCTTGATAAAAAATGGTATTACTGATCCGTTGGATCCCATCACATTTCCATACCTTACGACTGAAAATTTTATGGGATTATTACCTTTGATATTGTTAGCCGCTACAAACAATTTATCGGAAGCAAGCTTTGTTGCACCGTAAAGGTTGATTGGAGCACAAGCCTTGTCTGTGGAAAGTGCAACCACACTTTTTACATTGGTCGCCAAACAGGCATCTATAACATTCATTGCTCCACCAATATTGGTTTTTACGCATTCATCGGGATTATATTCTGCAATATGGACATGTTTCATCGCGGCAGCATGAATTACATACTCAATGTCATTCAATGCCCTGGTAAGCCGTTCTTTGTCTCTTATATCACCAACAAAGAAGCGGATTGCAGGAAACTTTGAATGGGGATACTCCTGATCCATTACATACTGTTTCTGCTCATCCCGTGAATAGATGACCAATCTTTTAACATTTGGCCATTTCTCAAAAATAGTTTTGGTTAATGCTTTGCCCAAAGAGCCGGTACCGCCGGTTATAAGGATGCTTTTTCCGTTTAAATCTAGCATGGTCTGTTACTTGTTTTATAAATTTCCGTCAATGATATCAGATTTTAACACATTTTTCACATCATACACTACGCTACGTCCATTTGTAATCTCTTGAACATCTAATTCTTTGAACTTATCGTGTGCTACGGCTAATATCACAGCATCAAACACATCTTCAGGGAGTTCATTATGGAGTTCCACGTCATATTCATGTTTTGCTATAGAAGGATTTGCCCAGGGATCGTGAATGGTAACATTGGCCTTGTACTCTTCCAGTGTACGAACGATATCTATCACTTTGGTATTGCGTACATCGGGACAGTTTTCCTTGAAGGTGAATCCCAATACCAGTATTTTGGAGCCCAATACCTGAATGCCTTTCCTGAGCATAAGCTTTACTACCTGATCGGCTACATACTCGCCCATGCTGTCGTTCATGCGGCGGCCGGCCAGGATGATTTCGGGATTATACCCATATCGTTGTGCCGCTTGGGCAAGGTAATAGGGATCTACTCCAATACAGTGTCCGCCCACTAATCCCGGTTTGAAAGGAAGAAAGTTCCATTTGGTAGCCGCTGCATCCAGTACGTCCCGAGTGTCGATACCCATTCGGTTAAAAATCTTGGCTAACTCGTTCACGAAAGCTATATTGATGTCGCGCTGGGAGTTTTCGATCACCTTGGCGGCTTCGGCTACCTTGATGGTAGGCGCCAGATGAGTGCCGGCGGTGATTACCGAAGCATAGACCTCATTTACAATCTTGCCGATCTCGGGTGTACTGCCGGAGGTAACTTTCCTGATTTTCTCCACGGTGTGTTCTTTGTCGCCGGGATTGATCCGTTCGGGACTGTAGCCGGCAAAGAAATCTTCGTTGTATTTTAAACCGCTTACTTTTTCCACCACAGGGAGACATTCATCTTCGGTTACTCCGGGGTAGACGGTGGATTCATATACCACGATATCGCCTTTGGAGATGACTTTGCCTACGGTTTCACTGGCGCCGACCAGAGGGCGAAGGTCGGGGTCATTATTCCTATCTACGGGCGTGGGGACGGCTACGATATAAAAATTGCAGCGACGAATCATTTCGATATCGGTTGTACAGGTGAGGCCGTTTTCTAAGGCGGACTGCAACAGTTCATCGGATATTTCCAACGTGCTGTCGTGCCCGCTCATCAGTTCGTTTACTCGTGCCTGACTGAGATCGAACCCTACAACGGGATACTTGGTGGCAAACAATCTGGCCAAAGGCAATCCTACATATCCGAGGCCAATCACGGCGATTTTTGTTTCCTGATCCATTCTATGGAGTTTTATAAGTTTTCCCAATACCACTTTACGGCTTCTTTCAGCCCGTCGCGCACATTGTATTGCGGGTTGTAGCCTAACAACCGTTTTGCTTTATCGATATTCGCCAAAGAATGAGGAATATCTCCCGCCCGGTTGGGACCGTAAACGGGTTCGATATGCCGGATTTCGGGATCGAACCCGCCGAGATATTCTCTCAGATAAGCCACCAATTGATTGAGGGTCGTTTGCTCTCCGTAAGCAGTATTATATACCTGATTCAATGCATTGGGGTTTTCTGTCTCCAAAGCGAGGAGATTCATCCGGACCACGTTGTCGATATAGGTAAAGTCACGGCTGTATTCGCCGTCGCCGTTGATGACGGGCGGTTGATGCCTCATCAACTGCGTCATAAATCGGGGGATAACCGCGGCATAGGCTCCTTCAGGGTCTTGGCGCCTGCCAAACACGTTGAAATAACGCAGTCCGATACACTCCATCCCGTAAGTTTTGGAGAAGACATCGGCGTAGAGCTCGTTTACATACTTTGTTACGGCATAGGGGGACAAAGGCTTGCCGATCACCCCCTCCGCTTTAGGCAACGATTCCGAATCTCCGTAAGTGGATGAGCTGGCGGCATAAATAAAGCGCTTCACCTTAGCATCGCGGGCAGACATCAACATATTCAAAAATCCCGACACATTGACTTCGTTGGTCGTGACAGGGTCTTTGACGGAGCGGGGCACGGAACCCAAGGCCGCCTGATGAAGCACATAATCCGCTTCTTCCACGGCTTTGCGGCAATCATCCATATTCCGGATATCACCTTCTATTAATATAAAACGGGGATTGTCCAAATAAGGCCGAATATTCTCCCGTTTTCCCGTGGAAAAGTTATCAAGGCCTATCACCCTGTTTCCTGATGCCAGAAGTGCCTCCACTAAGTTGGAACCGATAAAGCCGGCTCCTCCGGTTACTAAAATGGTTTTATTACTTATCATGTTTGTTTGTTTCATCCCTTTGCACAGGTGGATTATTGTATGCCGGATCGTATTGCTGAAGTATGGCCAATACCCTCAAACGCCGGATATGCTTTATGCCGGCCTTTGTATGGACTACATGCCGGAAATGGCTCAGCGAGTGCATGTCGCTGCCGATAAAGTCATACAGGTTCTTCTGAAGGAGTTTTTCGGCTGTAATCCGGACGGTCCTTCCATACACTCCGGCGATGGACGGGAGGTTCAACTGAAACTGTACCCTGATAGTTTTTAACCGGTAAAAATCGTTCATCGTCAGATAGACATACCGCTCCGGGTGCGCCAGCACGGGAAAATATCCGCGTTCCACAATACGCTCCAAGATGTTGTCCATATCCATGGGAGGATTGAAGCAGGAGGTCTCCACCAACAGGTAGTTGCCTCTCAGCGGAAGCAGGTCGTTCTCCGCCAACCTTACCTCGAAAAGATTGTCCATCATATATTCCGCTGCCAGATGAAGTTCTATCGTGCCCCTGTAGACAGCTTTTAACTCCCGGAACCGGGCCTGCAGGTGTAGCGTAGTGTTGGGTATCTCCTCCATGATATGGGGCGTAAGCCACACGCTTTTCACCCCGTACCGCTCCAGGCCGTATAGCGCTTCCAACGCCTCTTCCAGAGTGAGGACACCGTCATCCACTCCGGGAAGCAAATGGGTGTGGTAATCGGTAAACCCGTTCAGGATATGGCTATCGGCCAATAAAGAACGTTTTGAAAAGGGCCACATAAACCTCACTCCTCTTCACTGATATAATTTTTTCCGTACGCATACCCGTAACGATAGCCGTAGCGGTAATAACCGTACCGGGCATTCGCCGGGATGGTCCCATTCAGGATCAACGACATATTCCCTAATTTCCGAGAGGTATAAAAGTTCTCTATTTCAGCAAGCAGGCTGCGGTCTAACAATCCCACCCGGATTATAAAGAGGGTCATGTCCGTTAATTTATTGATGATGGAGGTATCGGCCACAATCTCCACCGGCGGGCAATCGATAAAAATATAGTCGTATTCCGTACGCAATTCCTCCAGCATCTGTTCCAACCGCTCGTCGAACAACAACTCGGCGGGATTGGGAGGGATGGTGCCCACCGGAAGAATATCCGGTTCGCCGCTGTTTTTTCCCTTTACAACGGCAGGTCTCCACTCTTCGGTCTGGTGCCCGAGATAATCGGCGATACCGGTTCCGGAATGTTCAACATAGGCGCTTAACAATGCCCTGCGCATATCCAAATCGATGGCCAGCACCTTTTTCCCCTTTATGGCGAAACCGGCGGCAAGGTTCATGGTGATAAACGTTTTCCCGCTATAAGGATTCAAGGAAGTCAGCATGATCACTTTGGCATTGCTCTCCTTTTTTGTCATAAATTCGAGGTTGGTGCGTACGACCCGGAAAGCTTCATTGATCACGTTGCGCTTCTTTTCCTTGACTACGATGGCCGGCGTATCCCATTTTTCCCACGAAAACTTTCTCTTTCGCTTGCGGTACAACGGTATTTCTCCGATAAACGGAACAGTCATCCCTTCCAGGTCTTTACGCCCCCGCACCGTGGTATCCGACCTCTCCTTCGCTACAAAAAAGAGCAGCGGAAGCAAGGTGCCGGCAAGTAACGCAACCAGCAGGAGAAACGCCCGCCGGGGTTCCGTCGGGCTGAGCGACCCGTGCGGCGGGGTGATGATGCGGGTATTGTACGCCGTAAAAGCCTGCGAAAGTTCGTTCTCCTCCCGTTTCTGCAACAGGTACAGATACAACGCCTCCTTTACTTTCTGTTGCCGCTCTACCGAAAGCAGGTACCTTGCCTGGTCGGGATTGGAGGCGATCTGCCCCGTAACACGCGCTTCCTGTTTCTTTACATTATTGATCTGCGTCTGCAGCGACGAAATCAGGTTGTCAACGGAACGGACGATCACCTGCCCCATCTCGGCCAAGGACTGGCTCATGTCGATAACCAGCGGATTCTTCTCACTGCTGTTGGCCAGCAGATTGTTCCGACGCAACAACAAAGCATTGTATTCACTGATCTGTCCCTCCAGGTTGGCATTGTCAATGCCCGAATTGACGGGTAACAACCGGTTACCGGGCTCATCGCTCAGGTTCCTGCGGATATACTCCATGATGGAGAGGCGGTTGTTCAGATCCAACAACTCCTTCCTGCTTCCGGCATATTCAGACAGGTACATACCCGATACCGCGCCTACATCCGGCAGTATATGCTCGCTTTTATAACTGGATATATCCTCATCCACACTTCCCAGTTCGCTCTCGATCACCTTGAGCCTCTCGCCGATAAACCGCGAGGTGCTGACGGCGATCTGATTTTTATCGTTCATCCATTTCTCATTGTACACGGCAACCAGGGTGTTGAGGATATCCTCCGCCCGCCGTGGAGATTGGTCCTTGATACTCAAGTTGATCACTGTGGCGTCTTTACTGCCCAATACGGCCTGAAGAGCATTCGAGTATCCGTTGACCACACTTTGACTGTTGCTTTTTACAAAGTGTACTTCACTATTGTCCCGATCCCTGTTATGCAAGATAGGAGTAACCATCAGAACCCCTGCGGGAGTGGAGATGGTATCGGACAGGTCGCCCTCTGTCACTTCGGTGAAAGCTTTCCCGGAGCGGACAAAATTGAATAACCGGACTTTTCCCTGAGGCAACAGCACTATATCGAACTCCAGGGAATGATCGCCGGGATCCCTCAGGGTCACCAACACCGGAGACTCCTTATACAGATCGACCTTCCTCAGGCCTTGCCGGACAATGTATCTCTTATCCAGATCCAGCCGGGCAACCACCTCTTCCATCAGGGAAGGCGATTTTAGTGTGATCAACTCGTTATTGACGTTGGTATTGGACCTGAAAATACCTATATCTTCAAATTCTGCCATATTCCCGGCGGGTACCCCGCTCTTGGAGTTATCTTTGATCAGTATGGAGGCGCTACGGGTGTATATCGGCGGAGTTACCAACAGATAAATGGCCACCAAGGCTATCGCGATCAATAAACTCAGCATAAACCAGTACCATTTGGAGACAATTATGTGTATCAGATCCTGGATCCGGATAAAATCATCTGTCGGTTTCTGTTCTTCTAAATCCATTTTATTGAGTGAAAAGTGAAAAATAATTATTTGACAAAAAGGACGGTGATTGTTGTGAGAAGAGATGTCAGGGAGAGCCAGAATGAAGTGGAACGCACATTGTTGCCGTTGACGGTGGAGTGGCGCGCCCGAACAGTATTCGGTTCCACATACACCACGTCGTTTTGTTGCAGATAAAATGCCGGTGAAGCATAAAGCTCCCTGGCGGAAGTAAGATCTATACGGTACGGTACCTGAACTCCCTGTTCGTCGCGGAGCACATACACTGCCTCACGTTTTCCGTAGATGGTAAGGTCGCCCGCCATACCGATGGCATCCAACAGGGTCATTCCGTCTCGATCAATATAAAACTTGCCCGGATTGTTTACTTCACCCAGCACCGAAAAACCCAGGTTCATAAATTCAACGGTAACTACCGGATCTTTTATCAGGTCTTCGGTGATGAGCGTATGTTTTATATGGGTGGCAATCTCCGCACGAGTAAGCCCCGCCACATGGACCTTACCCACGACCGGGAAGTCGATATCACCATACATATCTACCGTATAACCCGATACTTGTTGTGCGTTGCCGGACAAGGATTGCCCGGTGGATGCTCCGATCCGGTGTGAAACAATAGGGAGATTAAAAAGGTTGGATAATTCCGCATCTTTACTGTTCACTACAATAGAAATTTTATCATTAGAACGTATCTTTATCTCTAAAGGTGCGCCCGTTTGTTCCGCGACTCCGGGTTCCAGGTCCTGGAAATAGTTGATATTTTTTACGGATACACACGAACACAAGAGGGCAACCGTAACGATCATCGAAAAAATGTTGTAAGTCTTTTTTTGTTTCATTTGATAAAATTGTTAACAGGTTGTTATTGGGCAGCTACACTTGTTTGATTATTCTTTTGCTTTTGGCAGAAATAGATTGAGCCGCGTGTTTTATTCTTATTCTCAAAAAGATATCCATACTGGTCCATAATAGGATAATCAATCCCAATAGCAGGTTGATATCGACATAAGGAGCCAGCAGGATACTTCCCGTCCCCAGAAAAACAACGATCGTCAGGATCATCAACATAATACCCCTATGGGAAAACCCCAACTGCAGAAACTGATGATGTAAATGCCTTTTGTCGGGCTTGAAAGGACTTTTGCCGGTACAGATCCTCAATAAGATCACCCTCAGCGCGTCGAACATCGGGACGAGCAATATGGAGAAGGCCAATACAATCGATTGCGACGACTGAAAAAGGCTCCCCGGGTTATAATGACATACCTTAACGGCAAAAACTGAGAGAAGCATACCGATCGTAAGCGATCCTGAATCTCCCATGAATATTTTAGTTCCCCTGTTCGCCTTTCCGAATACATTATAATAGAAAAATGGGATTAGCACCCCAAAAGAACTGAATGCCAATAAACTATAAACATACAACTGCATATAGAGGAAGATAAACCCATAGCACAGGAAGGCAAACATACCTATCCCTGCTGCCAGGCCGTCGACACCGTCAATGAAGTTGATGGAATTAATAATGAAAACGATAACAACAACGGTAAGGGGAATACCGATCGCGGCATCTATTTCGTTTAACCCGAAAAGGCCGTAAAGGTTATTGATCCATACTCCGGAGGAGGTAAATAATATCCCTGTCATAATCTGGATCATCAGTTTTATCCGGTAGCGGATATTCATCAGGTCGTCCCCCACTCCCGTAAAATAGATAAGCAGCATGGCAGACAAAGCCAGCATCAGTTCGATGTATAACGTTATGTTAACCGAAACAACCAAGGATGTTTGCAGTAGGAGGTTGATACTGAGAATCACAAGAAAGGGAAATAACAGGGCGGGGAAAAAAGCGACCCCTCCTAACCTCGGAACAACTCCAGAATGTATTTTCCTCTCGTCGTGTGAATCGAACAATGCCTTTTTCATACAGATTTGCAGAATCTTGGGAAGGAGTATCCATGAAAAAAATGCACTGACAACGGATACAGAGAAAAAATTAACAAATAATTCCATCTTTTAGGTATTATATGCTTTATAGGCGACATTAAAACAGCGTATCGATGCTCTATTATTCCAAATATTCCAGCAAAGAAGGATGTATATAATGCGTGGCCACCATTACCAGTCCTTCTATTTGCACAACTACACGTTTATCGTTCCTGACTCTTACCAACACTCCCTCAACTCCTTTGAATATACCGTCCCTTATGCGCACCCTGCTGCCTGTCTTTGCCTTTAATTCGTCGGGGGATAAAAAAACGACCTGTTGCTCATAGTTACCGGCAACGGCAATAAAATGGAGCATTTGCTTTTCGGGAACAATAATCGGGTCTCCGGTCCCTTTATCGATGATGTAACGTACCGGAAATCTCTCTTTTAATTTGCTGATATGGGTCCTGTTGGTTCTCAAAAAAATCAGGTTACGGATTACGGGTTCCAACTTTTTGATTTTAATCCCGTTTTTCTCATAAACCCTCTGTTCCAAAGGGATAAAGTTGATGATCTGATTGGCGTCGCAGTATTCTTTGACTATCATCTCCCTGCTATAGGTAACCCGCAGCGCATACCAATATGGAGCATCACTTGCTGTCATGTTTTCATTTCGTATAAGGACATTATCTGGGGACACCAATATTTGTAAAACATTGATTTATAGATACTTATATTCCAACCAAAAGATAAAGTACTATTTCTGCTCCAGAAACAGGAGAATAGGAATGAACAGGCTTAATATTCTGATTAACAATGAACTAAACAAAAAGTATCGTTTCGTTTTATATAACAAAACCTGTTATTTTTAGAATAGTTCTTTTCTCTTAAAAAAACATTATGAAGTAAAAAAATATCATTTGTGAAAGATTATTAACACTCAGCTCTTGGATTAACATTATTTATCGATATGCTTTTATAGATACAAATAACTGACCCTTAACTACATATATTCAAAACCAACTTTTCTTTACATAAAAAATGTAATATTTTGTAATGTGAGTTCAGATTTCTTTCATATCTTTGCGGGAGATAAAGTCCTGTTTCTGGAGCAGAATAAGGTTTTTTAACCACCTAAAACAACTTAATCGAACACCGACAATATTTTATAATTTGCTTTATCTATGATCGAATTATCTAAGGATGAGAGATAAATCCGTGTTATATTTTCGGACGAATGCCCCATACCCGCACTGATAACCGATAAAGGGATATTACTGTCGCGCGCTGTTGTTGCCCAGGTATGGCGCGGCGTATATGACGAGAGGGGAACATCCTCATCCAGCATTTCCGACAATCGTTTAAGCTGCTTGTTGTAATAACTCAAAGCGTTCTGGTATTCGCGGTACGCCTGTTTTTCATCGGTGCTCGTAATAATGGGCAAAACATAGGGCGTATGGGTTGTTTTTTCTTCGTAGCGCTCTACAATCTCCTGTAAACAGGGCTCCACTTTAATACTCAGCCGTGTTCCGGTCTTTCTGCGGACGTAAGTCACATCCCCATGCCGTATATCGCATTTTTGCAAATAGGCCATATCCACAAATGCCATCCCCCGCAAATAGAGGCTGAAAAGAAAGAGATCGCGGGCATAGGCCAAAGTCGGATTTTCTGTCAGGTCTAGCGTCCTTAACTGCCTGATGACATGCTTGTCAACGGCGCGTTTACGGGTGGTGTCTATACCTGTATATACTTTTCGGAAAGGATTTTCTGTAGAGGCCAATCCGTCGGAGGCAGCCAAATTATAAACCGCACGCAAGATACGCATATAAAATGAGCTGCTGTTCCGCTTTATTTTACGGTGTCGCAACCACTTTTCATACTCGCCAATGAGCGTTTCGGTACATGCCGGAAACGGTAAATACTGCTTACCCAGGAACGCCGCAAAACTACGGTATGCCCGCCAGTAATTGAGTTTCGTTCCATGAGCATTTTCCTCTTCTAATTTAGATATACGTTTTTCCATGAAAGAGAAGAAATCTTCTCCTACGGGCGTAAACATCCGGAACGCAAAAGCGATATCGGCGGCATCATAAGGAGCGCCGGTTGCCTCCTTCCGGGAAATGATGTCATGGAGAACAGCCAGATCGGCATTTATTGTCCGTTGTGCCGCTAACAGAAAAGAAGCCCTCTCTCCGGTAGTGTGAACACGCGCGTTATGTGCATCCCACTCATGAGGATGCAGTTTAACGGAAGAAGTCAGCTGAACATGCTTCCTGCGATGAATCACCTGATAATAAATCGACCCGGCTTTATCCGGCACGGTCGATATTCTTAATTTTACACGAATTGTTGTCATAATATATATTTATTAATTCAAATAATATACAATCAACAATCGTACAACAAAACGAAAAAAAGAGTGAACCGTTATTAATTTATTTCATTTTTTAGCTTTTCGGCATACAAACCGATGCCGTTTTCAAAAAAAGAGACAGCCTCTTCCAGTGTTCCGTAAAACTCTCCACCGGAAGCATTCAGGTGTCCGCCGCCATCAAAGAACCGTGCAGCAAATTCGTTGGTGGGAAACGTGTTCTGAGAACGGAACGAAAGCTTCACCAACTCTTCATCCTCACGAATAAAAGCAGAAAATATAATATTCTTAATACTAAGCGGGTAGTTAACAAATCCTTCGGTATCGCCTTTGTTGTAACTGAATTGTTTCTGATCTTCAAGCGATAGCCATATAAGCGCAGTGTGGAGGTCGGGATAAACTTTCATCCGCTGAGACAGCGTGAAACCAAGTAAACGAAACCGATCTTCGGTGAGGTTGTTATAGACCAGTGAATAGATCCGGTCCTTATCAATCCCCTTTCGCAACAACAAGCTGATTATCAAATAAATCTCAGGATTATTGGAGTTAAATGTAAATCCTCCGGTGTCGGTCATCATTCCACAGTATATACATTCCGCCACCGTCTTGTCGATCTCCTCATACTTATCGGCCTGATACAGCAACCGGAAAACCAACTCACTGGTAGATGAAATCCTGGGATACGAAATAACCACATCGTAAATATCACCGGGAAAAAGATGATGATCAATAAGCACTTTTTTGGCATCGGACTTTTCCAAAAGAAATGCCATATTTCCAACCCGTTTGGGTATATTGTAGTCGATACTGAAAATCAGATCGGTATGGTCAAAAATAACCCGCGCCGCTTTAGGATTATATTCGTAAACAAGAATTTCATCGGATCCCGCCATCCACTTCAAAAAATAAGGAAACGAATTGGGGACCATGAGCTTGACATTCTTCTTTTTCGACTTCAGAAAATGATACAATCCGAGTGATGCTCCCAGCGCGTCACCGTCGGGTGAGAGGTGCGCTGTAATTAAGATCTGCCTGCTGTTTTCAATCAGTTCATGCACTTGTCGTACAGAACGATCATCAATAACATCCGATAAGGGTTCGAAATAATTCATTTTTTTATATATTAAGGTCAAAATTACTACAAATTTATGAGATATGCTCCATCTTGTTCTACATCGTGAAAGGAAATTCCCAGATTTCCACACTCCTTGGTTAGGCGGGTTCTGACATAAGGCGGAATGGAACTGTCCAGCACAACCTGCCCAGCCTGAAAAATATTCGCCAGCTGCCTCATGGAAAAAGTCGGGTCCTGCGACAGGATCAACACATCTATTTCCAACGGCCGGGCTGTTTCGGCATGCGTATAGCTGTTTTCGGACAAACGCAATATCGACTTCGATGGGTGCGGGATAAAACCGTTCTCTTCCACATCGAAGTAAACTCGCTTTCCTTTTACGAACAGACCGATATCGCTGAACCCGGCCTTATTAAAAATCGCTAGCTGGCCGGGCTTCCGGGATAATCCGGCATACGTAAACGTGGAAACAAAAACAAGAGAACAAACTAACCCTGCAATCAAGTGCCGGGAGCGCCCGCGGTTGAAAAATCTAAATGCTGTGACGACGATAACCAGTAATAACATCGTCTGCAGTGCCGAAACGTACTTATCGGACCATTGTGCGTAAGGAAGGGCTTCGATAAAACAGACTATCTTCAGCACAAAATTGATTAACGTTTTTAAAATCCATCCGAAAACCTGAAAAAGCCAATCGAAAACAGCAGAATCGAATGGTTTCAATAAAACAACGATTATCATCGGGATACAGGCATAGATAATAACTCCCGTCAACGGTACAACCAACATATTAGCAATAAAAAAATAGGTCGGGAAAGTTCCGAAATAATACAAAGCAATGGGAAAAACACCCGCCTGGGCGGATGTAGAGACAGTAAACAGGCCCCAAACATATTTTTTGATTTTATTCTTCGGCCGATACAGATTATTGATCACCGGATTGAAAGACAAGATGGCCAGAACAGCCGCAAAACTCATTTGAAACCCGACATCGAAAAGGCTCATCGGATGATATAAAAGAATTAAAAAGGCGGCGGCAGTCAACGTGTTGAAAGTAAACCCATTCTTACCTATAGCAAATCCAACGGACGCAATTGTAAGCATGATGGTTGCCCGGAGAACCGATGGAGTAAGCCCCACAAGAAAGGCATAAAGCCACAAAGTGACGATAACGGAAATTTGTCTTAACACAAACTTTTTGCCGGTTTTTCCTAAAAAAGAAAACAAAGAGGTGAAAATGGCGTAAATTATCCCCACGTGCAAACCGCTTACGGCCAACACGTGCGATGTGCCTGATGCACGGAACGCTTCCTGAAGCCCGTTTGTTAAATCGTGTTTATAACCCAGTGTGAGAGCTGAAATGAACGAATAAGCGCCATCATCTAGCTCAAACAAACGGTAAAACTCCAAGGCTGATTTCCGGAACTTTTGTGTCCAAATGTAGAGCGAGACATCTTTTTTTCCGGTGGGGCGCCAATTGGCCGAAGGCAGATAGGCGGAGCCTGAAAAACCTTTGTTCCGCATAAACCGGACATAGTCGAAATCGTCGGGATTCCCGAAGTTCTTAAATGGCCGGATCGGGGCAACAAAAATTATTTCATCGCCCGGGGCAATGTTTTCCGCTCTATCTTCCTTTTGCAGATAGACCACGATCTTTTTACTTAACGGATAGCTGACCTTTACATTGCAGGAGAAAGAGCGCTGTTTTTCCCGCGGAAGATCAACAACCGTACCCACACAGGCTATCGGGTTATCCGAAAAACAAAATTCGGATTCTTTCTTTTTTTGACGGCACAAAAAAGAGAACAAACCGAAAACAAAAATAAACAACCCCATTCCAAAAAGCCAACGATAGACAAACTGCTTCTTCTCCGGAATGAAAAAAGAGAAGATCATCACGCCCGCACCTGCAGTGCACATCACCCGGGGATAAGGAATTTCAGGAAGAAAAGCAGATATAATTATAGCGGTTACTGCCGGAAGCAATAACCGGAGAAACGGTATTTTAGATATAAAATCGCTCATAACTGTCACGTTTATGAGTGAGGGGCCCCGAAAACTACAAAGATTTCAGTTTATGAATTGTTTGAACGGGATCGTCAGATGCGAAAACAAAATTTCCGGCAACCAGAACATCAGCTCCGGCATCCACCAGTTTTTTCCCGGTTTCAAGATTCACACCTCCATCAACTTCAATAAGCGCCCGGGCATTTTTCCGAAGAATCAGATTTTTTAAGACCCTTACTTTCTCAACCGAATGTTCAATGAATTTCTGTCCGCCAAAACCGGGATTAACCGACATCAGCAGGACCATATCTAAATCTTTGACAATATCTTCGAGCAACAAAACCGGTGTATGGGGATTAAGGGTAACACCCGCTTTCATTCCGTGGTTCCTGATCTCGCTAACCACACGATGCAAATGCGTGCATGCTTCGTAGTGCACATTCATATATGCCGCGCCCGCAGCTGCAATTTCGGGAATGAATTTCTCGGGTTGAACAATCATCAAATGTACATCCAGCAATTTGTGCGTTCTCTCTTTCAGTAAGTTTAAAACAGGAAATCCAAACGAAATGTTAGGAACAAAAACGCCGTCCATAATATCGAGGTGTATCCAATCGGCTTCGCTCCGATTCAGCATTTCGATCTCTCTTTCAAGATTCAGAAAATTGGCCGACAGCAATGACGGTGCAACCAGATGACTCATATCATTATCCATTTTAAATATTCAAAGATAATAAAAAAAAATCAATTGATAATGAACGAATTTAAGCGGGCAGGCAGTTTTTCCTCTACCCGCAGTGATTTTGCATACTGAATAACAATACAACTACTTAAACGGCTTGGAGTTTTTGCATCTGTCGTCTTGGGCAAAGGGAATCGTCGGGTAAAGTCGGGCATAGGCATCTCTCTCTTTTTATTTTAAGAACGCCTTTCTCGTCCATTTATTATTCAGACAGCAAAAAAATATCGGGACGGGCTATTTAAGTCAAATATAAGGAAGAAGAATACAAAAAAGAAACTTTTTGAAGGCGAAGATCCTTGTATTTACGTCTTTCGTAAGAAATTTAAACAGTTTCTGAGCTAACTTTCTTTTTTTATGTATCTTTGTATTGTTTTTAAACATAAAAAAGAAAAAAATAATCGTATGAAAAAATTTTCACTCCTGTTAATCACAGTTCTTGTTTTGTTTTCTTGTCAAAACAACAAAAACTACAAAATTACCGGAACAGTTACCGATCCTGCCTATGAAGGCAAAAACGTATATGTTCAGGAAATGACGGGCAGAGAGATGGTGCCGGTTGACACTGCTGTTATTACAAAAGGCACGTTCACCTTCGAAGGCCCTGCCGATTCTACTGTTTTGCGCTTTATCGCTCTGGACGAAACTGTCAACCCGAAAAAACCGGCGAGAGTGCTTGCCATTTTAGAGCCGGGCAAGATCACTGTTAAATTCGACTCTACCGTTACAGTTTCAGGTTCACCATTGAATGATGCGTACAACACATTTAGAAAAGACCAGGAAAATACGGCGAACGAGATCCGCGCGCTTTCTCAACAATATCAAGAGGCCTCAACAGCAGGCACAATGACAGATTCGCTGGATGCTGTACTTACCGAACAGTACGAAAAGTTATCAGGCGACAGGACCAACAAAACTGCCGATTTCATCAAAGCCAATATTACCAATCCGCTGGGTAAGTTCCTGTTTACGACTTCCGCAGAAATGTTCGAGCCAGAGACCCAGAGAGAGATCCTCGCTCTTACCGATGAAGCTTATAAATCGCAAGAAAGCATTCAACGTATTGTTAAGCGTCTAGAAAATGCGGAAAAAGTGGCCATCGGCCAGAAATTCGTTGATTTCACGATGAAAGATCCGAAGGGAAACGATGTTTCATTGTCGGATTACGCCGGAAAAGGAAAAATTGTCCTGGTTGATTTCTGGGCAGCCTGGTGTGGCCCTTGCCGCGAAGAGATGCCCAATGTAGTTGCTGCTTACAAAAACTATAAAAGCAAAGGCTTTGAAGTTGTGGGCGTTTCACTCGACAAGGATAAAGAAAAATGGCTGGGTGGCATAAAAGATCTGAACATGACCTGGCCGCAAATGTCTGAACTTAAATTCTGGGATACGCCAGTTGTAGAATTATACGCCTTCCGCGGAATTCCGCATACCGTTCTCCTGGACAAAGACGGGACCATCATTGCCAAGGACCTCCGTGGAGCAGAATTACATAACAAGCTGAATGAACTGCTGGGAAAATAAATTCCCGTTATCTCATACTTAAAGGGCCGCACAACTTGTGCGGCTCTTTTTATCTGCTCACAGCTTATATCCCTCTATTTTCCGATAGAGCGTTGCTATCCCAATTTTGAGGATCCGGGCCGCCTCGGCTTTATTCCCTTGTGTATAATCCAAAATCTTTTCAATATGCATCCTTTCGATATCAGACAAAGCCATAGCCGTTGCTAAATCGGATGAATCCGTGTCGGGATATTGTATCTCCAAGGGCAATGTATCGATACTTAGTGTATCATCAGCCGTCAGGATCACACTACGCTCTATAACATTCCTCAGTTCCCTTATATTTCCTTTCCAGCTATTTTGTTCCAATAATTTCAAATAATCCGGAGAAACTGCATTAATTCGCTTGTTGGACTTGGTAGCGAACTGATTTACAAATTCGTTCACAAACAATTTTATATCGGATACGCGCTCCCGAAGAGGAGGCAGATGTATTTGAAATACAGATAACCGGTAAAACAAATCCCGACGGAAACGATCGGCGTCAATCTCCTTCTCCAAGATTCGATTTGTGGCAGCAATGATCCGGACATCAATCTTTTGAGGTTTGGTTTCCCCTATTTTCAGGAACTCTTTCGTTTCAATCACCCTCAGGATTTTGGCTTGAAGGTCAACAGGCATCTCTCCGATCTCGTCCAGAAAGATTGTACCATCGTGAGCTTCTTCAAAAAGACCTTTCTTGTCTTTCAATGCTCCTGTAAATGCTCCTGCCTTGTGTCCGAAAAATTCACTTTCCAACAACTCTTTACTAAATGCAGAACAGTTGATTGCAACAAAAGGCTTATTTTTCCGTTGACTCCCGTAGTGTATCGCCTGGGCAAATATTTCTTTACCCGTACCCGTTTCTCCGGTCAATAATACAGTAGCTTCCGTTTGTGCAACTTTGCGAGCCATCTCTATTGCAGAAAGAATGGGAGTAGATTTTCCTATAATATTGTCAAAAGAATATTTTTGCTCTATCCTCTGTTCGAGCTGGCTGACCCGCTTCGACAATTCTACTTTCTCCAATGCCCTGTACACCAATGGTATTATCCGATTATTATCGTCGCCTTTGGTGATATAATCAAAAGCACCGTTCTTTATAGCCTGAACACTATCCGGAATATTTCCGTATGCTGTCAGGAGTATAATTTCGACTAAAGGCTTTATTTTCTTTATCCGGGGAACCAGATCGACTCCGTTAGCATCAGGCAGCCTGACATCGCAAATAACAACATCAAAATCCTGTTTTTCCAATAGTTTCAATCCTGTTGTCGCATCCTCTGCCTGGAACACTTCCATTCTTTCAAGTTCGATTATCCGGGCCATCAGCTTACGGAGTTTTTCTTCATCATCGATCAATAATATCTTTTTCATCCCGGTTGCTTATTTAAATTTTACTGTAGGGTACGATAAAGAAGAATGTACTTCCCATGCCGGGTTCACTCTCCACGCCTATTGTTCCTCCCTGTGTTTCGATAAATTCTTTGCTGATAGCCAATCCTAATCCGGACCCGGATTTCAAGCTTCCGGGTATTTGAAAGTAACGCTCGAATATTTTTTTCTTATACCTGGAGTCGATCCCTTTACCAAAGTCTTTCACTGAGAATAAAGCCCCTTTATCTTCTTTTCTCAAAGAAACTATTATTTCGCTATCTTCTATCGAATAGCGGATGGCATTGGTCAAAAAATTAATGAGGACCCATGCTGTTTTTTCAACATCAGCCACGATATTAGGAATATCCGGCTCTACATCCATTTGAAGTTTTATTTTCTTTTGCTCCGCCTGCAACTTCGTCGTATCAATAGCATACCGGACAATAATCCCGGGATCTGTCGATTGGATGTTCAACTGAATATTTCCTGTTTCAACCTGTGACATATTGAGCAGCTCCCCGGTGATTTGCAAGAGCCGCGCGCTATCCTCTTTTATACCTTCTATCAGTTGTCTCTGTTCATCATTCAACGATCCGGTTTCGCTATGCTCAAGCAGTTGTGTACTCATCTTTATAGATGATATAGGAGTTTTCAGTTCGTGCGATATAGTCGCAATAAAGTTTGTTTTCGCCGAGTCCAGTTCCTTGAAGATTGTAATGTTCTTTAACAGTATAACATAACCGATCAGTTCTGTTACATTTTCTCCTGTTTTATTAATTTCTATATTGATAATTTCTTTCTCAAAATAAGATTCTTTGTCATCGGAAAAGATTTTCAAAGGAGCTTCATCTTTTTTTATTGAAGGATTGATCAGATCAACAATAAGGGCACGCATTAGATCATTTGTCACGGCAATATCCTGTACCGGTTTGTTTAAGACCTCACTCCGTGATAAACCTGTTATTTTTAAAGCTTCATCGTTAATAAAGATAATTATTTTGTTTTCATTGAGGCCGATAACGGGATCATGCATCTTATTGATCAGGGTCTCGACCCGTTTTTTTTCCTTGAGTATTTTTTCGAGCTTACTGTTTGAATATTCTTCCAGTTTCTCAGCCATTACATTGAAGGACCTTGCCAGATCCCTATATTCATCATGGCGCTCGAGATTTATTCGCTGGCTGTAATTTTGATTGGCTATCTGCTTTATACTTTCAGTCAATTGCAATATAGGGTTGACAATGCTTCCCGGAAGTTTAATGAGTAAAACAAAAGCGATGAGAAAACATAAAGCTCCCGTCACAATAATCCAGACAATGGCATTCTCGGCGGCATTATTCGCTATCCGGCTCTTTTGGACGATAGCATTCATGTTGAGCTTCATTAAAATATCGATATCATTCTGGATCAGCACTTTAAGGCTGTCACTCCCCGTATTGCGCTTTAAATCCGAAAAAAGTTTTGAGATCTGTAAGGTTACATCGGATTCTCCTATTTCGGTTTCATTTTTCAGTTGCTTTATTAAATTTGCTTCAAATACCGATATCGCCTCCCCGTCTGTGTTCATTTCATCCAAAGCAAACAACATATTACGGGAATATTCCAGCGTATTGTAATTTGTCGTCAGTATGTTCTTTGTATCTCTCCTCAGATCATTGATATACCAGGTACTGATCCCTGCCAGTAAAATGATCAGGCAGAAAAGGAGCCCCACTCCGAACGTTAATTTAGTCTTTATTTTCATGACAGAATGATTAAATCTATACCTTCTTTCTTTAATTCCCTCAACATCTTCTTATAGGTACCCAGGTATAACAGCATACGCCATCGGCTGATATAAGGCATACCTATACATACTGTCGATACATTTTTCTTTACGGCCTGCTCTAAAATGGCTTCCGGTATATTTTTATGCTTTAATTGTATTACCTGTCCCCCTAATTCAACAGCCATCTTGAAACTGTTTATCAACTTTCGCTGACTGTTCAACGCTATCTTACCAACCCCTTCATGAGGTGTCTGCACATATAGCACATACCATTCGCCACTGTAATAACTGGATAGGCGGGCTGTTTTGCGGATGATGTTATTGGCCTTCTTTCCATTACTGCCGATGCAGGCCATAAAGTTATTGTGCAACCCCGGTTGAGGTGAAAGTGTCTCATCATCGGCCTTTTTCAAAACATGGCTGGCTACTTCTTTTAAGGCCAACTCCCTTAAACGGAGTATGTGCTCTGTCTTAAAGAAATTGTCTAAAGCCGCTTGTATCTTATCAGACGAATAAATTTTACCATCCTTGAGACGGGTTATCAAATCATCGGCAGACAGGTCGATGTTCACCACTTCATCCGCCATAGCTACAAATCGGTCGGGAATCCGTTCACTAACCTCTATACCCGTGATTTTTCTCACTTCCTCATTCAATCCCTCCATATGCTGAACATTAACCGCACTTATAACATTGATGCCCGCTTCGAGTATCTCCAGAACATCCTGCCAGCGTTTTTCGTTTTTGCTGCCTTCTACATTGGAATGGGCCAACTCATCTATGATAACCGCTTCGGGGTGTAAACCTATTACAGCTTGCACATCCAGTTCTTCCAGTTCTTTGCCTTTATAAAAGATTTTCCTTCTCGGAATGACCGGTATTCCATCCAGCAATGCCTCGGTTTCGCGTCTGTTATGGGTATCGATATAGCCAATTTTGACATCCACACCTCCTTCCAGAAGGATATGCGCTTCTTGTAGCATTCTGTATGTTTTACCCACACCGGCAATCATTCCGATATATAGTTTAAATTTACCTCTTTTCGATTGTTTTATCAAATTGAGAAAATACTCAGCACTTTTTCTATCCTCATCCATCGTTTTACTATGATTTCCTCATTCATCCTCAAGAGACTTGTTCAGGTTTGTTTCGCTATTCAAAAAGAATTATTTTTCAGGAGTGTTCTTTCTTGTTTTGACGATAATAGCAGGTTCTTCGTATGAAAAGTCCCTATTATAAAACAATATATTTTAAAAGTAGTTTATATAAAATTCAACTTTTGTATGTTTCCCTGGATAGCACATGCGACTAAAGCTGAGACATATAGATGTTTTACGGGGTACCCATAGCTCGCGATGAACGTAAAAAAGAGTAGTTGTTTGAGCGAAGCGAGTTTCTACTCTTTAGTAAGCGCGAGCTAGGATGGGTCGTAAAATATCGTCAGATGAACGATTTAGTCGCAATTAATAACTTGAAAGTTCAGCATATAAAATGACGGCATGCCTGTTATTTCAAATTATCCAGTGCAATGTTTAGTTTCAACACATTGATCTTTTCAGGACCGAACAGGCCAAACAAGGGCTTTTCTGTTTGCCGGTCAATCAACTCAAGTAATTTAGACTCATCCATGTTACGGGCTTTAGCTATTCTTTTCACCTGTACTTTAGCTGCTTGCACTGAAAAATCAGGATCGAGGCCGCTGCCGCTGGCGGTTATCAGATCCACCGGTATGGCTGATTTCTCAATATCGGAATTGTGTGCCAGAAAAGTATCAATGCGGGCACGAACCCGGGCAAGATATTCTTCGTTCGACGGGCCTTTATTGCTTCCTCCCGAACCGGCAGCATTATAATTGACCGCCGAAGGGCGGGACCAGAAATATTTATCTTCTGTAAACGATTGGCCGATATTCGAATAGTATTTTTTTCCATTGTGTTCTAGAACCTCTCCCTTGCCCGAATCAGGTGAAAACCGGGCAATTCCCCAGACTGTTAGCGGATAAAGTATCGCCAGAAAAACAATCAGGGTCAAACTTAATCTTATTGCCGGTAAAATATTCTTTCTCATTGTGTTGATTTTATATGAATAACGATACAACCATATCTATCAATTTAATTCCTGCAAATGGGACCATAATCCCACCAAAACCATAGATTAAAAGGTTCCGCCTCAACAGGGCCGATGCGCCTATCGGCTTGTAGGCTACCCCTTTCAGAGCTAATGGGATTAGAATAGGAATGATGATCGCATTGAAGATAATGGCTGAAAGTATGGCACTCTCAGGACTTCCCAGTTTCATGATATTCAGGTTTTGCAAAGCAGGTATTGCGGTTATAAACAATGCCGGAATGATCGCAAAATATTTGGCAACATCATTCGCGATACTGAAAGTAGTCAGCGTGCCCCTTGTCATCAGCAATTGTTTTCCTATCTCTACCACTTCGATCAGTTTGGTGGGGTCATTATCCAGATCGACCATATTCCCGGCTTCTTTGGCTGCTTCGGTACCACTGTTCATTGCCACCCCGACATTGGCTTGGGCTAAAGCCGGAGCATCATTTGTTCCATCTCCCATCATGGCCACTAACCGCCCTTCATTTTGTTCTTTTTTGATGTAATTCATTTTATCCTCGGGTTTAGCCTCCGCAATGAAGTCATCAACACCAACTTTTTCAGAAATATATCTTGCAGTCAACGGATTGTCTCCGGTCACCATGACTGTCTTTATTCCCATTTTGCGTAACCGTTCGAAACGTTCCTGTATGCCGGGCTTAATAATATCCTGCAGTTCAATGGTCCCAACAATTTTATTATTGACAGACACCACCAAAGGCGTGCCCCCTTTTTCTGAAATAGTTTTTACCTTATTGGCGACATCTTCAGGATAGGGATTCCCGTCTTTTTCAGCTAACGCCCGAATAGCATCGGCTGCTCCCTTACGGATTTGCGTATCGCCGATATCGACTCCTGAACAGCGTGTCTCTGCTGTAAATTCAATGAACTTGACGCGGGAAGAGGATATGTTGTAATTTGAAGGGTTTACCTGAGCCAGTTCGACAATTGACTTACCCTCGGGAGTCTGATCGGCCGAAGAACTCAAAACGGCAACTCTGACAAACTCTTCCCTGTTTACTCCATCCGCCGGATACAAATGGGTTGCCTTACGGTTGCCAATGGTTATGGTTCCTGTTTTGTCCAAAAGCAAGACATCGATATCCCCCGCCGTTTCCACAGCCTTTCCGCTCTTTGTAATCACATTCGCCCGTAATGCCCTGTCCATGCCGGCAATGCCGATAGCCGACAAAAGCCCGCCAATGGTTGTAGGGATCAAGCAGACAAACAGGGAAATAAAAGCTCCAATCGTAATCGACACGTTCGCATAATCGGCAAAAGGTTTTAATGTGACGCAGACAATGATAAAGATCAGTACAAATCCGGCTAAAAGGATGGTCAGGGCTATTTCATTCGGAGTTTTTTGACGGCTTGCCCCTTCTACCAAGGCGATCATCTTGTCAAGAAAACTTTCTCCGGGCCGGGTTACGACCTTTACGATTATCTTATCCGACAAAACTTTTGTACCTCCCGTCACCGAACTTTTGTCTCCCCCGGCTTCTCTCACGACGGGTGCAGATTCTCCGGTAATGGCACTCTCATCTATGGTTGCCAGCCCTTCGATAATTTCTCCATCGGCAGGAACAATATCACCGGCTTCACAAACAAAGACATCTCCTTTCTTCAATTGAGCAGAAGAGATGACGCTTCCGTTCTGTAACCTTGCCGGAGTTTCTTCCCTCGTTTTGCGTAAACTGTCCGCCTGGGCCTTTCCCCGCGCTTCTATCTTTTTCCCCAGGAACTCGGGAGTACGCCCAATCATCAGCCCACTAATAAATACGGCCAGGACGATAAATATCAAGAAGTTCAGTATGCCCACACCAACACCACCGTAAAAGCTATTGGCCATCATTGCCAATAATTGGTTCATCCCCGACAATGGCATGGTACTGTCGTGCATGGCATTGACCGATCCCGTAGAGATAACGGTCGTGACAATGCTCCAGAACCCGGAAGCAGCAGCCCCTATACGGATTTCCTTTCCTTCCATCGCTCCCAACGAATTGTCTATACCCATTGCGGATATTGCGGGATTGCCCTTCATCTCCATGATTATATTCGGAACGACAAGGAATAAAAAGCCAACAGTCATTACTCCAAATATTATCCGGGAGAGCCGCTTTCTTCCTGTAAAATATCCAAATGCGAAAATCATAGCGATCGGAATAACAAGCTGGGCAAACATTTCCACCATATTGGTCAGGTAAGAAGGGTTTTCAAAGGGATGGGCAGAGTTAGCCCCAAAAAAACCACCTCCGTTTGTTCCAACATGTTTGATTGCTATAAATGCGGCTGCAGGCCCTCTGGACACTTCTATCGGATCTCCTTGCAAGGTTGTGATGCTGTCTTTTCCTTCGAATGTCATTGGAGTACCTTCAAAGACCAAAACAAGGGCAATAAGCAAAGATATTGGCAGTAAGATGCGGACACATGACTTCACAAGGTAATTATAAAAATTACCCAGCCGCGTAGTGGTCTTATCCCCGAACGCCCTGAATACAACTACGGCTGCGGCCATTCCTGTTCCCGCACTCATAAATTGCAGGAACATCAGCCACATCTGTCCCAGATATGAAATACCGGTTTCCCCGGAGTAATGTTGCAGGTTACAGTTTACCACAAAGGATACAGCTGTATTAAAAGCCAAATCGGGAGGCATACCCGGGTTGTGATCCGGGTTCAATGGCAGGCTACCCATAGTCATCAGAATAAGCATACTTAACAGGAACCATATAAGGTTGATGGTAAGCAAAGCCACAAGATGCTGTTTCCAGTTCATCTCTTTATCCGGATCAATACCACTCACCCTGTAAAATAATCTCTCCACCGGATTGAATACCGGATCCAATAAAGTTTTACCTCCTGCATAAACTTTAGTTATATATTTGCCTAAAGGAATAGCCAGGATGACCGATAGAACAAATATTACGATAATGCCTAAAATCTCCGTATTCATATCCGGTCTGATCTATTTAAAATTTTTCGGGACGTACCAATACGTGGCAGATGTACCCGAACACTCCAATTGCTATAATCAATAATACCATCATAATAACTCCTCTTATATTTTAAAAAAATTAACTGCTTCGTAAAGCAAAGCAAGCTATACCTGCATATGCCATCCATGTGCCAAACTATCCTTATCGACAATATCTAATTATTAATCAATTTGATACAAAATAACTGCGAATAAAAAAAGCCTATCATTCTGATATACGTATTATCAAAATGACAGGCTCCGGGGCTAATTTCAGGGTATGGACATGAGATACCCCGGAGAGCCTGATCTCTTTATCGCGGGGCAAATGACCTTGATTCTTGGTTCTAAATTTTAATCGTACAAAATAATTATCTATTTTTGTATGAAATAAAACAGACAGGGAAATGCTGCTACCACTGAACAAACTTATTATTTACTGTTTGGGAGTTTTATTTCTGATTCCGGCAGAAGATATTTTTGCACAAAAAAACGGATTCACGGTTGTCATTGATCCCGGCCATGGAGGCCGAGATCCGGGTGCTATCGGGTCGAGTTCAAAAGAAAAAGACCTCGTTCTTTCTGTCGGGAAAAAATTAGGCAACCTCATCAAGAACAATCATCAGGATGTAACTGTTTTATATACAAGGAACACCGACAGGTTCGTAGAACTGGATAAAAGAGCGGAGATAGCCAATAAGGCGAAAGCCGATCTCTATATCTCGCTTCATTGCAATGCACTCGACAGGAAAAAACGATCGCCGCAAGGGGTAGAAACTTTCGTATTGGGGCTCCACCGGAGCAAGGACAACTTAGACGTTGCAAAAGCCGAAAACTCGGTAATCCTCTATGAAGATGATTATTCTGCCAAGTACCAGGGTTTTGATCCCAACGAGCCGGAATCGTACATCATATTCGAATTTATGACCGATCAGTACCTTCAGCAAAGCATTTACTTTGCGTCGTTGGTTCAAAACAAGTTGGTCAATAACTCGAAAAGGGTCAACCGGGATGTCAGGCAGGCCGGGTTTCTGGTACTCAGGGAAGTGGCTATGCCGAGTATACTTGTAGAGCTGGGTTACATTTCGAATGTTACGGACGAACAGTATATGAAGAGCGAAAGCGGACAAGAGTCAATGGCAAACTCCGTTTATCTGGCATTTAAGGAGTATAAACGCGAATACGATAAGAAAAGCCATGTCTTCACCAATCCGCAACAACGAAAAACAACGGCGGTTAATCCGCCCGATACCGGAATTACAAGCGGCGGAGTAAGTGAATATCGGATTCAGTTCCTTACCGCGTCACGAAAACTGGCCAATAATTCTCCGCAACTGAAAGGGTTAAATCCCGTAGATTTTTACATAGACGGCACAACATATAAATACACGTACGGCCGGTCATCCGATCTTTCTGAAGCAATCAAAACACTCAAAACCGTTCAAGGCAAATTCAAAGATGCATTCATTATAGAGTTCAGGGATGGTGAAAGAGTCAAATAAGAAACAAATTATGCAAAGTCAAGGCAAATTCAGCAGAAATCTTATCATTGGAGTCTCGTTCCTTATTGCCCTGGTTCTCCTTTATTTTGGAGTAAACTTTCTAAAGGGCACGAATATATTGAAAAAGCAAAACACCTATGTTGTCTTGTTCGATGATGTTACCGGGCTTTACCCTTCATCGCCGGTTTATGTCAACGGATACCAGATCGGGTTGGTCAACGCTATCCGGATGCATAGCTCAGACCCCATACAATTTGCCGTGGACATCAATCTCGAAGGTGATTACCGGATACCAAAAGGAAGTTATTTCGAATTTGGATCAGACCTGCTGGGAGCTTCTACAGTGAGCCTGGTTGCCAATAAAAACGTTTCGGATCTTCTCGTTCCCGGAGACACATTATATGGCCGGCAGAGACAGGGGATGATGAACAGCGTGACAAACGTTGCTCCCAAGGCCGACTCCATTCTGACACATATAGACTCCGTAGTACTGACCCTGAATAAACTGTTGACAAATCCAATATGGGAGCAATCGTTGACAGGTATCGGATCTACGGTTACTCAATTGGACCAGTCCAGCAAAAATTTGAACGCCATAATGGCATCGATAAGGAAAGATTTGCCAGATATAACGCAAAATCTCAATGTTATCTCCAACGATTTAAAAGATGTCACGACTGAACTTAATTCATTGGAAATTCAGAAAACGTTTAATTCCATCGACAACACGGTGGAAAATTTGAAGATCCTGTCTGAAAAACTGAACAGCACCGATAATTCAATAGGAAAATTAACCAACAATTCGCAACTGCATGACAGTTTGACAAACACCATACATACTGCGACAAAACTGCTTGAAGATATACGTGAAAATCCCGAGCGATATTTGAGCGTGAGAGTGCGTCTGTTCTAAGTTTCCGAAAATTGAATTGAATTGTTGATTTAATGTTATATAGAATGATTCTAAATATAAGCTGTAATTTTCATATTCCGATAAACCCTTTGAGTAATTGAGTTTAGGCAATAAAATCCTGACTTTTTTCACATAATAAGGTAAAGTCAATACACTTATCGCAGGACTCTATATATCAAGCAATTACAGCACTATCTTTTCAGCAAACACGCTTATAAACAGCTACATACACCTATCCGGTTGATAATTAAGCGACTGTTTTTATTTCAGGAAAAACAAAAACAACAGGATTTTTTTTTCTCGTTTTTTTTTCCAAAATTTGTATTCTCCAAATTAAACAGAACCAACAAAAGGAAGAGGAAAATCGTTATTTTATTCGAATGAACACTGACTACAAAATTTTATGGAAGAACTGTCTTGAAGTGATTCGTGATATCATTCCCGAAGTAGCATTCAATACATGGTTTAGTCCGATTGTCCCGTTGAAGTACGAAGACAATGTTCTCACCATTCAAGTACCCAGCCAGTTTTTTTACGAATATCTTGAAGATAAATACATCGACCTCATCCAGCAAACACTTTACCGCAAGATAGGAGAAGGCACTATTCTCAACTACCGTATTTTGGTGGAAGCAGAGAACAACACTACGGTTGAGATGCGCGGGGAACCCAAATTTTCGATTTCAGACAAAAAGAATCAAAATCCCGTTTCTGCAAAGGTACCCAGTCCTTTCGACAGGGTTGAGCCGTCGGCGTTCGACTCGCAGATAAACTCCAAATACACGTTCAATAACTTCTTTGAAGGCGAAAGCAACCGTTTAGCGCGCACTGCCGCCGAGGCCGTGGGTTTAAATCCGGCTAAAACGGCTTTTAACCCGCTCTTCGTGTATGGAAAATCAGGGGTTGGAAAAACGCACCTCTGCCATGCCGTCGGATCGAAAGTGCTTGAGTTGTATCCGGACAAGAAAGTCCTGTATATTACGGCGCACCTGTTTAAAGTACAGTACACCGATGCCCGGCGTTTCAACACCATAAACGATTTCATCAATTTTTACCAAAGCATTGATGTGCTTATTATTGATGATATTCAGGAATTATCCGGATTGGAAAAAACCCAAAACACGTTTTTTCATATCTTCAACCATTTGCATCAGAACAACAAACAACTGGTCATGACATCGGATTGTTCCCCAACCGAAATGCAAGGAATGGAAGAACGTTTGTTGACACGTTTCCGTTGGGGGCTTTCGTCTAAATTAGAGCGTCCCGATAAAGAACTTCGTAAAAAAATACTGAAGCACAAGATTTTGACCGACGGGCTGACTATTTCTGATCAGGTCATAGAATTCATTGCCGAAAACGTAACGGAAAATGTACGCGATCTCGAGGGGGTCATTGTATCGTTGATGGCGCACTCCATCATCAACAACCGTGAGATTGACATCAGCTTGGCACGGCGCGTTATGGAGCAAAACATCCGTTTTGAAAAGAAAAAAATTACCGTACAAAAAATTCAGGAGACCGTCAGTGATTTCTACAACGTGAAAAGAGAGTTGATTCAGTCTGCTTCCCGGAAAAGAGAAATTGTACAAGCCCGCCAGGTAACCATGTTTTTCATCAAGAAGCATACTGAATTGTCGCTTTCACAAATCGGTGTCCAAGTGGGAAATCGCAATCACGCTACCGTCCTTCACGCCTGCAATACCATCAGGGACCTGTCTGAAGTAGATAAAGGCTTCCGCTCCGATATAGAGGAAATAGAGCGCCTGTTACAATCTTAAGGCAGTTGTCTGGAGGTCAATACTGTTCCGAAATGAGAAAGTTCATTCTTTTCCTGACACTATTTTTTTCGTTGGCCGCATCGGCTTCCAAGCCGCTAAAAATAGGTGTGATCAGCGATATTCATTTCCTTTCCAAAGAACTTACTGCCGAAGGCGATGCGCTCGCCGCTTACGAACGCGCTACCGGAAGAAATATCCGCGACTCACACGAAGTGCTGGACACTGTTTTGCTTAATTTTCAGAAAGAGCGGACAGACATCTTGCTTATTTCCGGTGACCTCACCAACCACGGAGAACGACAAAGCCACCTCGATTTAATAGAAAAATTAAAATCGATTCAACGCAATGGAACAAAAGTTTTTATTGTTCCCGGAAATCACGATGTCAACATTCCCGACTCAAAAGCCTACACCGGTGAAAAACCGGTACCTGTAAAAAGCATATCCAAGGAAGAGTTTGCTGAGTGGTACGCACCTTTCGGATACGGAAATGCGCTCAAAAGAGACGATTCTTCGCTGAGCTATATCGCCGGAATTAACGAGAACACGTGGTTGCTCTGTTTCGATACCAACCGATATGCAGAGTATAAAACTACATCTGTTTCGGGCGGACGGATTATTTCGTCAACGATGGATTGGGCGCTCGATATTCTTCGCGAAGCAAAAGCGAAAAACATCACCGTCCTGGGAATGATGCATCACGGCCTGGTGGAGCATATGCCCTACCAATCTGCCTTCTTTGCTGAATACCTGATAGAAGAGTGGAAGAAAAATGCGGGCATCCTTGCGGATGCAGGTTTGAAGGTAATGTTCACGGGGCATTTTCATTCCAACGACATCAGCTTGTTTACTTCGCCATCCGGAAATACCATTTACGATGTGGAAACGGCGAGCCTGGCGGTATACCCGTTTGCGTACCGCACGATGGAACTGGTTGATGGAAAGTTGTCCATCGATACGCATTTCGTGACTTCAGTTTCAGGAAATCCCGAGCTGGCAGCTCAATCCCGCTCGCGGTTAGAAACGATTACCCTTAGGGTAGCGAAAAACCGGATAAAGAATTTAGGAATCTCCTTCCCGGTTCAAACGGAAGATGTATTGATAAAACTCATTGCTAAGATGAACCTGATGCATGTGCGTGGCGATGAAGCCCCTGATGAAGAGATGAAAGAAGCCATTCGTGAATTTGCCGGGCTGCTGGGTAGCGAAGAAACCGATTCGGATTTTCAGCTCGACTTTCCGCCGGCGGATAACCGGTTAGTAATCGACTTGACTGAGAAAGTGTTTTGAATGAGAGCGGCAAAAAAACATGACCCCTTGCAGTTTTGCATGAACTCCGGCTGCATTGAAGCAGGTTGCGATGAAGCGGGGCGCGGATGCCTTGCCGGGCCGGTCTTTGCGGCGGCTGTCATTCTCAGGCCCGGCTTCCGGTGCGAAGAATTGAACGACTCCAAACAATTATCGGAAAAGGAGAGGATCCGCCTCCGCCCCGTAATTGAACAAAATGCTTTGTGTTACGCCGTTGAAACGTGCACACCGGATGAAATTGACGAATTAAATATCCTCTGGGCATCGGTTAAAGCCATGCACAAAGCATTGGCGAAACTAACCGTAACACCGGAACATATTTTAATAGACGGGAACCGGTTTCGCCCGTTCCAAAACATTCCGCACACATGCGTGATAAAGGGCGACGGAAAATACTTGTCGATTGCGGCGGCATCGGTGTTGGCAAAAACATACCGGGATGAGTATATGCAAAACCTTCATGAACAATTCCCTGTTTACGATTGGACGAACAACAAGGGTTACCCCACACGCGCACATCGTGAAGCGATAAAGGAACACGGAATCACCCCGCATCACCGGAAAAGCTTTAATCTGTAAATAAATCTCACACACCCTTCATACTCAACTGGATCCGCTTTCGCTCCAAATCTACCGACAGTACTTTTACCTTCACATGCTGATGCAGCGAAACCACATCGGTGGGATTGGAAACGAAGCGGTCGGCAAGCTCCGAGATGTGAACCAGGCCGTTTTCCTTGATGCCGAAATCCACAAAACAGCCAAAGTTGGTGATGTTGGTAACAATTCCGGGCAAAATCATCCCTTCTTTTACATCGTTTATGGAGCGGATATCGGGATCAAACTCCAGCACTTGTACCTTGGTTCGCGGGTCACGGGCGGGTTTTTCGAGTTCGTGCAAAATGTCGGTCAGTGTTTCAATACCTACAGTGTCGGTTTTGTAGCGGTTGATGTCGATGGTATCGATAAGCAGTTTATTGCTGATCAGCTCCTTTACCGAACATTTCAAATCTTTTGCCATTCTCTCCACAACCGGATAACTTTCAGGATGCACGGCGGAGTTATCGAGCGGGTTTTCAGCGTTGGGGATGCGAAGGAAACCGGCACATTGCTCGAATGCTTTTTCGCCTAAGCGGGGTACCTTCTTTAACGCTGCGCGTGCGCGGAAGGCGCCGTTTTCTGTACGGTAATCCACGATGTTCTGTGCCAGTGACTCGCCGAGGCCCGACACATACATCAGCAAATGTTTGCTCGCCGTATTGAGATTAACTCCCACGAGATTCACGCAACTCTCCACAGTCTGGTCGAGTGAACGTTTTAGTTTCGATTGGTCCACATCGTGCTGATACTGGCCTACTCCGATTGATTTCGGATCAATCTTCACCAGTTCCGCCAGCGGGTCGCTCAACCTCCTGCCTATTGAGACTGCCCCGCGTACCGTAACGTCATACTCCGGAAATTCCTCGCGTGCCGTCTTTGATGCCGAATATACGGAGGCACCGTTCTCACTCACCACAAATACTTTCACCTCACGATCGTATCGCAGGTTAGCTATAAACCGCTCGGTTTCGCGGCTTGCCGTACCGTTACCGATAGCAATAGCATCGATATTGTAAGTCGAGACCAGTTTGGAAACCTTGCTTGCCGACTTCGAAAATTCGTTTTGCGGAGGATGAGGATAAATGGTTTCGTTGTGCAGTAAATTTCCTTGCTCATCCAGACAGACAAGCTTGCATCCCGTCCGGTATCCCGGGTCGATTCCCAAAATCCGCTTCTGTCCCAATGGCGGGGCGAGCAACAACTGGCGAAGGTTTTCCGTGAAAACCGAAATGGCCGCCTCATCTGCTTTTTCTTTGGAAAGATTGGCATACTCGGTTTCAATGGATGGTTTCAACAATCGTTTGTAAGCATCTTCCACCGCATTTTCAACGTAATCGGCAGCCTCGCTATCGTTTTTAGCATACCGGGGCACCAGCCTGTCCAGGCATTTTTCATCGTCGGGGGAGATCGACACACGTAAAAAACCTTCCGATTCTCCACGGCGGATGGCAAGAAGACGATGCGACGGGCAGTGTGAAAGGAGGGATGAGAAATCAAAATAATCCCTGTACTTTTCGCCTTCCTCTTCTTTTCCCTTTATCACCTTGGCGGTTATCACCGCTTCGCGTGAAAAAATATTCCTCACGGCCTGTCGCGCTTTCTCATCCTCATTCACCCATTCGGCTATGATGTCGCACGCACCTTTCAAAGCCGAACCGGTATCGGCAACCTCTTCCCCGACAAACTGCCCGGCTTTCGCTTCTACCGATCCCCCCTGCTGCAACATCAGCCATTTTGCCAAAGGCTCCAATCCTCTTTTCCGGGCCATTTCTGCACGCGTTTGCCGTTTGGGTTTGTAAGGCAGGTAAATATCTTCCAACTCGATGGCATCCCAACAGTTTTCGATCCTCTCCTTTAATTCAGGGGTCAGCTTTTCCTGCTCTTCGATGGACGAAAGGACGGTCTTCCTTCGTTTTTCGAGTTCGATATATTTATCGTTCAACGATTTAATTTCGGAAATCTGCACCTCATCCAACGCACCGGTAGCCTCTTTCCGGTATCGGCTGATAAAAGGGATGGTAGCCCCCCCTTCCAATAGCTTGACGGTGTTTTCTACGTTTTTGAGGTTGATTTGGAGGGATTTGGAGATAAGTGAAAGGATGGTGGACATTTTCAATCTTGTTTTTTTGATTTTGAAATGAGAATTTTTAATGATGCAAAAATACAAAAATGTTTAGAAGGGTAAAAATATCGTTATCTTTGTCTAAAAAAATGGCCAAACTAAAATCGACATACTTTTGCACCAACTGTGGCAACGAATCGCCCAAATGGATGGGAAAATGCCCCGCCTGCGGCGAATGGGGGACGCTGGTGGAAGAGTTGGTACGAAAAGATTCTTCGTCAAAAATTATTGATACACGCTCGTTCGAAAATGTAAAAAGCCAGCCTTTATCGCTTCACGAGATAAAGGCGGAACAGGAACCCCGCATAGACATGAACGACGAGGAATTAAACCGCGTACTGGGCGGTGGATTGGTGCCGGCCTCATTGGTGCTGATCGGCGGCGAACCGGGAATTGGAAAATCCACACTCGTGTTGCAAACCATTCTGAAGCTGTCGGAGATAAAAACCCTATACGTCTCGGGAGAAGAGAGTGCACGGCAGCTGAAACTGAGAGCCGACCGTATCGGTATTAAAAACGACAATTGCCTGATTGTGTGCGAGACCAATCTCGACGAAATTTTCAAACACATCAAGAACACCTCACCGCAACTGGTTATTATCGACTCCATTCAAACCGTTTACAACGAAGCCATGGAATCGTCGCCCGGAAGCATCTCTCAGGTGCGTGAATGTGCCGCGTCAATCCTCAAGTTTGCAAAGCAATCGGATACCCCCGTCATCCTTATCGGGCACATCACAAAAGAGGGTAACATCGCCGGGCCCAAAGTGCTGGAACATATTGTAGATACCGTTTTGCAGTTCGAAGGCGATCAGCATTATATGTACCGTATTTTACGAAGCATCAAAAACCGTTTCGGCAGCACATCGGAATTGGGAATCTACGAAATGAACCAATCGGGGCTTCGTGAAGTAAACAATCCCTCGGAGCTCCTGCTCACCCGGAACCACGAAGGGTTAAGCGGAGTTGCCATCTCGGCAGTAATTGAGGGCGTCCGCCCTTTTCTTATCGAAACGCAGGCATTGGTGAGCACGGCAGCATACGGCGGGAATCCGCAACGATCGGCAACCGGATTCGATATCCGGCGGATGAATATGCTGCTGGCGGTCCTGGAGAAACGCGCCGGATTTAAACTGGCACAAAAGGATGTTTTCCTGAACATTGCCGGAGGATTGCGCGTAAACGACCCGGGAATGGATTTGGCAGTAATCAGTTCGGTACTTTCATCGAGCCTGGATATGGCCATCGACAGGGACACCTGCCTCACGGGCGAAGTCGGGCTGTCGGGCGAGATCCGTCCTGTTAACCGCATCGAGCAACGCATCACCGAAGCAGAAAAGTTGGGCTTCTCACGCATCATCGTTCCTTCCAACAACCTGAAAGGTTTTAAGTCGAAAGTGAAAATTGAAATAGAGCAAGTACGGAAAGTGAGCGACGCATTCCGGTTATTATTTTCATAAATATTAAGCAAGAGTTTTGGTCACAAAAATAAATATACTATCTTTGCATTGCTTTTACGCAAAACGGTACCTTGACCGAGTGGTTAGGTAGCGGTCTGCAAAACCGTTTACGGCGGTTCAACTCCGCCAGGTACCTCAACAGTCACGGAACCGGTGAAATTGACAATAACCGGTTCCGTTTATCTTTTAGATAATCAGGACTTAACCTCGAATCGAAAAACATGTGATTGTCATAACCTTGTAGTCCGTTTGCAGAACAATGCAAAAAACTACCCAAATACATACCGTTATGGTGAATCTAAAGATCTACCTGCGCGAATACAAAACGTCATCTGAAGGTGTTGTTTGGTTCAGTTTTTATATTCGTCGTCAAAAAATTCTTGGTCAACTGGACCATTTTTTTTTTGCTGTTCTTTTTTTTCTCCCGCTTTAGCTTCAAATAAGGCTTTCATGTCAATAGAATGAAAGCTAAAAGAACCTAACGGATAGTATGATGTTGCGTTACTAATATAATTTCTCAAATTTGTGATAGAAATATTAACGGCCGAACCAATGAGAGATTTTTTTTCATCTTCGTCAGTTCCTTCCGCAAAAGTAAATACAGTTATTCCTGCAACAAATATACTATATCCGAAATCAGCATCATTGTGAGCATTGATTTGCACATTTGAAAAAACAAATAGACTACCGTCTTTATTTGTTTTTATATCAAAATCAATATCAACCGGAAGATCTCTCATTTTTATTATAGTTTCACGTTGAGAAAGATCACTCTTCGGTTTGTAAGAAATGTCACTCTGAAAAATATCTGATGAAATTAATTTTAGTTTTGATTCTACTGCGATCATAATGTTATGCACTCAAAATTTGTGGATATTCAGTAATGGAGTAATCTTCCATTTCTTGTAAATCAGAACTTCTTTCAAAAAGGTTTTCTTTTTTGTAAGACATATACCCTCTTTCATGAATTTTTTGTAAAGAATCCATTAGTTCCTGCTCATCCCTGTCCTTACATTTTTCATCTGTTTTTAAATACTCTTCTAAGTTTCTAAACCTGATGTCAGGGATTAATCCTATGGCTAAAGATAACTCGACCATTTTAGAAATTCTATGGTCGGAATCGCCATTAAGTACCTGGCTAATGTAACCTTTGGTTACGCCAAGCCTTTTGGCCAATTCAGTTCTATTCATATTGTTATTTTCTAAATAGTTGGTTACTTGGTTGAATAGATCAATTTGTATTTTAGAGAGCCAATACTCTTTACTACTTAGAAGTTGTTTTCTATCCATGATTATTTAATCAATTAAATACCTTTTAACTATACTGGTGAGACTGGATATATCTGATTTTTGTCTGTTTTTGTAGCCACATAGTGCTATTATTCTGTCTGGATTGCTACTTGTACAAAAAAAATAAATTCTCAAGTGTTTGCTCCTAAATTCAAATGTAGATACATCCTTAATTTTTAAATATATCGGCTTCAGTTTTTTATCCGGAATTCTTTCGCCGTTAGCATAATGTTGTGCGTATGAGAGAAGAGTTGTAAATTCAGATAAATGCTGTTTATTGGAACAAATTTTATTTTCAAATTCATCAAACGCACAGTTACCATCAATCTCCAATTTATAGAAATCATATTTACTTCCTTTTATTTCTTCAATTTCTTTTAAAACAAATCCAGACATGAAAAGTTTAGTAATTACTATACAAAAGTACAGATGTTTTTTTTATTAGAAAAATTAAATCCAATCTTTAACATTTAATATAATGTGTATGTGATTGAGAAATTAGATTCCTCTGCAAATATAATTCATAGTCATGTATTTTATCGCAGAATGGTGATTTTTTGATGAATCTTTAGTCGATTTTTGCCTGTTTTTTCACGATGAAAATTTGTAACGTTTTGGGAAACAGAGAAAAAACCTATTAAAATAGCGAAAAATAGCGTTTTTTCAGACGATTGACACCGCCCCGCTCTGCCGAACAGATGCAATTGCACGTTCCGTTCCGACGGGAAATGTGATTTTAACATTTCCTGAAAATCCCACCTGCTATGGGTACTCCGGAGGAGATCCCGCCGGTACCATGTTCCTGGTATCAGGATAAGGGTACCGATGGGTCTGGATCCTATCAACCGGCATTAATTGATGTTCCTATCTGGGATTGTTGTTATTCACCACACATAGGTAGTTACGACGGCAGAGCTCTTGGCAGTGAGTAGAACCACTTGACAGCTTTGAAAATATCTTCGGCGATCATGTTATTTATGGTCTGGCGGTCGATGCCATCATCGGTGTAAAAGAGATTCACGGCTTCATCGAATATCAGCCGTTTACGGCGGTTCAACTCCGCCAGGCACCTCTGATTAAAAGATCCAACGCTCCTTGTAGTTGTTGGATTTTTTTAATTACTTCCCACATATTCCTTTTTCATTTTACAAATTGAACACCTTAGAGTGAAAAAATTCATTAACTTTGCATGAATGAGCAGAAGTTGAATCAGTCAAGAGAGCGGCGTATGAAAGCAGTATTTAATTGGATCAGAGTGTTATCATTAGTTTGTATGCTGGGGTTTATCTCATGTGACAAAAGTGATAACGTAGAGTTGATAGCTCCTTTATATAAAGACTTGAACCTTTCCGGTGGAGGAGACCTTGAAATACCTGTTTTAGCAGATAAATGGCATATTGAATCTGTTCAGTATTTGCCTTCGAATGAAACGATGTTAGACAAGGAGGGCAACCCGTTGACCTTAGAAGGGAATGGAACGGTTGAAGCGGCAAATGGCTGGTTGACATTAACACACACCGAAGACAATAAACTCATAATTGGATTAAAAGAAAATTTCGATACGTCGAATGAACGTAAACTGGCAATCTATATCAATGATGGAAATCATTGCGATCATGTTTCTATTATTCAGCAGGCAGGAACAGAATACGAATTGGTAAAGTCCAAATACGAAGAGATAGAAGCAGAACGTAAAATTTATGTAAGCGATAAAGGATGTAGCCACATAACATTGAGCAACAATAGCTCGGAAGCCGTTTGGGAATCTACCGGTTATATTTTCGAAGATGTAGTGGAATCATCCACTTTTGAAAGTGATGCTTACGGGGCTTTCGATTGGATGCAGGGAAAAGATATCAAGATCGACATGCCGGAATTAATAATAGATAACAAAGAATACTCAACGGACAGATATGTATATAAAGAGGGTCTTACCACAACTCCATATATCAAAAATAATAAAATCCTGATTAAACCTTATTCTACTCTACACATAAGAGGAGAAATCACCTATTGTAAACGAGTCTATAATTATATTTTCACCATCCGAAATACCAAAAGTGGGACCCAGTTTGACATAAATGGCGTGTGGACGCATATTAAACCTATTGTAAGTCACACAATAACGGAACAGTAAATTTATTGTACGAAAAAAGTCCGGACATATCACCTTGTCCGGACTTTTTATTCTTATACCCCCTTGATCACCAGCAGGGGCGTATCGGAATGAAAAAGCATCCGTCGTGCGATCCCCGGGTTAAAGATACGGGCAAACAATCCTCTTCTCGAGCTCGACAAAGCAATCATATCTACTTTGTATTCCTCCACAAACTCTTCGAGTACAACTTCGAGTTGCTTGTCGCGATCAATAACCTTATAATCAATATCGAGATCGGGATATTGCTCTTCCAGATACTTTTGAGTCCCCGACAGCTTAATTGCATCCCACACATCTTCCTTCTTTGCCACATGAGCCAAGTAGATTTTTATAGGATAAGGTTTGATGAAATTCATCATAATATCGAAAGCCTTGAATTCACGCTCCCTGAAGTTAATTAAGAAAAGGATGTTTTTCATCTGAGAGATATCCTGATCCTTGGAGTTCTCGGGAATAGCAAAAATCGGCGTTCTGCAACCGTCAATAACTTCGGCGGTAACACTGCCTATCAGGTCAAGGTCTTTAGCGTTGCTTCCCCGCGTACCCATCACAATAGCCCGTGGACGTTGTTTTTTTGAATAAGAGATAATCTCTTCCTCGGGAAGGCCTTCCATCAACAGGTGTGTGAATTTAACATCGGGTAATTCTTTATTGGCAATTCTTTTATGGATATTTTTGACCAATGCATTCATCTCCGATTCAATTTTTACCCGGATATCCTTATAGAGCTCTTTATCGGAAGTCTGAACGGAGAAAGAGTCTCCGAAAGGTATGGCTATCGGATAATAAGGGGTGAAAAAAGAGTGGATAAGCTTCACCTCGCATCCGGTATCATAAGCAAGATTGAATCCGAATTCGCAGGTTTTCAACGTATAACTCGAAAAATCAACCGGGATCAATATTTCGTTTTTGATCTTTACTTTATCCAGATCATCCATCGACTCAACGTTGGATGTAAAATCGACCTGTTCGATGATGGTAAGCGCTCTCGGCAGATCGCTTTCGTTTATCCTTACCCGCACGTTCCCCGGAACAGTGGGCTGAATGATACTCACACCGTGAATAACAGCAGGAATTCCTTCCGATTCGAGTATCGTCTTGAGAATTACCGCTTTCTCGTAAGAGTGAATCGCAACAGTTACAAGCTTCTGTTCGGTATTGTCTGTTTTTTTATCGTCTTTTTCCATCTTCTTATCGTTAAATTAGTTTTTCAAAATCAAAAGAAAAAACCCAATATTTGCTTTCAATCTATCAAATATTGGGTTTTTTCTCTCAGAATGGATCAGATGTTATCCTCTTCCTCAATAGGTTCTGTCTGATAAACAGGATAATCCTCAAGTCCCAATATTGATAACGCTTTATCGAATATAGTAGAGTCATCCAAAACAACTATACCGCCATCGGGGCCGGGTTCGATATGAACGCCGATACTTTTGCCTTCTTTGTAGTTGTATCCGCCGAAATAGTTTCTTACAGTTTCGGGTTTTAGTCCCAATTCTTCAGCTATCCGGTGGATACTACCGTCAGGGAGCTTGTCTTTCAATGCTCTTAATTCGTTAAAAGTGAGAGTTCTTGCCATGGTTCCTTAATTTTTATTATTGATAAATCTTGTTAGTAAATTATGCTATAAACTTACACAATATTTCAGATAACACCAATTATTTTCGTCAAAAAAATCACGAAAATGCCACTTCACACTATCTAAACAAACTTCAATGCGGTAAAGTTGTTAAAACAGGACTGAAAATTATAATTAAAAGGATGTAGATCGAAATGACAATGCCCACTACCCTGCCGCTATGAAGGGAATAAACCGACAGCCTGCCTTCGGATTTCGGTATATGATAAAAACGCACCCTTATCCACACATAAAGCTCGTAAAGCATCCAGGCAAGCAACGATCCGACAATGGCTCCGCCGATAATATCCGAAACGAAATGCACTCCCAGATAAATTCTCGAATAGCTGTTTATAGCAGCCCAGGTTAAAAGAGGAAACGTAACCCATCGGCGCATAAAGATGAGCGACATCAACACCGCAATGCCGAAACTGTTGGTCGCATGTCCCGAAACGAAGCCGAAGCCGCCGCTGCGATATCCGTTTACCACATCCACCAAATCCTTGAAAGCAGGATGATACGTCGGGCGTAAGCGATGAAAGAACTCTTTGATGAGGGAGGATGAAACCTGATCACAAGCCACAATAACCAGAATGAAAAAAAAGGCAACCAACAGGCCCTCTTTACGGGATGTCTTGTAAAAAAACATCACCAGCAGGAACAATAACAACAAAACCCAGACGAATCTGCCGGTGAAAGTCCAAAAGAGATGGTCTAAGAAAATTGAATCACTGCCGTTTAGGGAAAAAAACAGATTCCGTTCAAAAGGCAATAAATTCTCAACAAATTCTTTCATATGACTTCTATATTTTCTTTCGATGTCCAGCCCACACTACCGTTGGCAATTTCTATTTCAATCCAGTTTCCATCGGTTTTATTGAGTTTTACCTTGGTTCCTTCGTGCAGGCGGAAAAGTTCCTGACTGTTGGCATCGGGCGAGGTCATGATAGATGCCGATGCAGCCATGACAATGGCGGTATTCCGATTGATGCGGTCGTTCTTCTGGCTGAAAGCAAATATGTTGGCAACGATCAGAACAACAAGAAGAACAATACCGGTATAGAATGCCGTTTTTCTGATCCAGAGCCTCCTGACAAAGAGGAAAGCGGCTATGCAAGAGAGAAAGGCGATAAAGAACACGATAGCCAGGGTTGCCCACGTGTTGGAATTGAATAGGTTTTTGAAGTTGTTTATCCCGTTTGTCAGGAAAAAACGTTCAGATGTATCAATCTTGTCTTCGATGCGTGTACGGGCAAAACGAAGGTTATGGCGGATATCACTATCGCCCGGGTTAAGCAGTAATGCCCGTTCGTAGTTCAAGATAGCTTTTGCCGTTTGACCATTTCTGAAATAGGCGTTGCCCAGATTATAGTAAATTTCTGCCGACTCTTTTCCTTCCGATATTTGCTGGGCCACCACCTGTTCGTAGAGCTGGATGCTCCTCTTGTAATCTTCACTGCGGTATGCTTCGGAAGCCGACTCCACCGTGCTTTGCGCAAAAGACAGAGTAGTACAAAAAAACAAAACGAGGGAAGATATATATTTGAATACTTTCATACGGGAATATTTATTTTTTTACATCGTCTCAACCAATCACTTTCTTTTTAGCTTGCTCTCCATTTTACCAATGGCGTCAACGGTTTCGTTGTACAACTTATCCATAGCCGCATCGCTTTCTGCCGGTGCGTAGCGTGCAAACTCGCAGGTATTGAGAATTTGCATGAACTTACCGGTCAACTCGTTATCAATTCCATAATCAGACAACTCTTTTTCGATATTATCCTTTGTTAAATTCACTACAGGGATGGAGAGCTTATCGCTGAAGTATCCCCAAAGCGCACGCAGTACCTCGTCGTAGAATTTCTCTTTGTTATGCTCTTTCAGAAACTTTTCCGCCATCTTCAGCTTTTTGATCGCCATTTTGTTCGCCTTCCTGGTTCTCATCAGCGCCACATTGGCATTCTCTCTGGCCATTTTCAGGTTGAACAGGTAGAAAACAATCAGTAAAACAAGCGGGATCAAATACCACAACCAGTATCCAAGCGATCCGACAAAGAAATTGTTCTTGTGTTGATATTGCGGTTCCCCGGTTTTCAAGAATCGGATATCTTGCTCCACACGAACGTTCTGCTGATTCACATAGCTGCTTGCTGACGCTTTGCCGGGGTCTCCTTTTGCAATTTGCAAATTGTATTCAGGCGATTTTACGGTTTTGTAGGAATTGGTGTTCAGGTCGAAATACGAAAATTCGATAGGCGGAATGTTGTAATGACCTTCGTATCGGGGAATGGCAAGGTATTCAATTTTTCGGGAGCCCGTCAAGCCGTTTGTGGCAACCTGAAAATTATTACTTACAGTTGGATCGTAAACTTCAAAATTGGTAGGGAATTTAACTTCAGGATTCTGGATCAGTTTCATATTCCCTGTTCCCGAGATATCCACCGAAATGGTAATCGGCTCGTTTGCCCGGGTTTGTTTCGTACTGATGGACGGAGTAAAGGTAAACGTCCCCACTGCATTGGAAAAGCCCAAGGGTTTTCCTTCGGGCAACGGCTTCACGTTTATTGACAATGGATTAGTAACCAGTGTTTTTTTCACATCAGCCATCACCTCCTGTGTTCCGAAAAATGTGGAAACTCTTTTTCCGGATGGAACCGAAAATACCATTTCCAAACGTCCCGATGGAATAGTAATTTTACCCGATCGTTGCGGGAACAAAAGTGTTTTCTTCAAATCGGCCGTATAGTAATTTCTGCCGTTATATCGCTCCATCTGGAGTTGCTGGTTCGACGCTATAGTCACATCCTCAACCATAAATCCCTCGAATTCAGGAAATTCAATCTTGCCTAAATCGGTGATGTTTAGCGTAGTATATAAGCGGAAAGTGACTGTAAACCCTTCTTGCTCGTAACCATTGTTTTTCGATACAATAGCACGGATAAAGGCATCGTCGGCACTTACTTTCGCAGCCGGCGCTGCGGATGAAGAGCCTGAATCGGAACTGCCCGGGCTTCCGCCTTGACGGTTTTCGGCCGCTTTATCGGGAGGAAGCACTTTTACGGTAAGTGAGTTGGACCGGTAGTTACTGCCGTTCACGTTAATGGAGGCCGGGCCTATCGTGAAAGTGCCTTCCGCGGGAGCAACCAGGATATAAGTGTAGGTAACCGAACTTTCGGATGTGGTTTTTCCGTTGATCGTGCTTTGGCTGAAACTCCGCGATGTGGAAGGGCCGAAGAGCACCTCAAAGCCTTTTAAGTCAGGTAAACGAAGGTCTTTTCCTTCCTCGTTAAGCGTATAGCTCAACCGGAACTGTTCTCCCTTCACTACCCCGTTGGGTGCCGACGCGCGAAAAGTAACCTGTGCATCCAACGCAGTTGTCCCGGTCAGAAGCAAGACCAGGAAAAAGGATGTAATTCTATATTTTTCTAAAAAACACCTCATTTGATCATAAAATCTAAAATCGTTATTCGTAAATAAACAACGTTACCAGTCTCTGTTTCGCCGCTTGTTCTCATCGGCCTTCTGCTTCCGCTCTTCAGCTTTTATCTTGTTCACTTTTTCCTGCGTTTCCCGCTCGTCCTGCTCAATGGCCTGCAATAGCTGGCGGGCATTATCGCGCGACATTTGTTCGGGCTCCTGCGATTCTTCCGGTTTTTGCGGTTTATCCTGATTGTTTTGCGGCTGCGGCTGTTGTTGCTGATCCTGATTTTGCGGTTGTTGTTGCTGATCCTGTTTGTCTTGTTGTTTGTCTTGCTGCTGGTCTTGTATCATTTTCTGGACAACCGCCAGGTTATAACGCGTTTCATCGTCTTCGGGATTCATGCGAAGGGCCATTTTATAGGCCTCCAGCGATTTTTCAAGTTCTTTTTTTTGCAGCAACGAGTTTCCGATATTGTGCCATGCTGCCGACATTTTTTCCGGATTTTCCTTTTCCGAAGTCAGGTATTGCTGGTAACTCTCCACGGATTTGCCCCACTCTTTTTGCCGGTAAAGTGTATTGCCCTTATTAAAGTTAGCTTGTGGCGACGAAGGATTTTCAGTCAGGGCATCGTTGTAAAACGTAAACGCTTCCGAAAACTTTTGCTGTTGATAAGCCTTGTTGCCTTTCCGGACGTTCTTCCGCACATCCTTTTGTGCCGGCGACGATACCGAAAACGCAATCATCAACAATAACAAACTATATTTCAATATGTTCAATTTCATTTGAATAAACGAATATTTTTAAACAACGGATTTTTCTTGTCGTAAATCAAACATTCAACAATCAATATAACCAACAAAATCCAGGCAAACAGCGGAAATTTCTCGTCGTATTCCGAATAGGAAAGGCTGGTTGTTTTTTTGGTTTCCAGTTCATTCAATTCCGTTTCCAAAGCCCGGATAGCGGTATTGGAATTGTCGGCCTGCACATACAAGCCTTTTCCGTTTTGAGCAATTTCCTGTGCCATTTGCTCGTTCAGCCGTGAGACAACCACCTGCCCGTCGTTATCGGTTCTGTAATTGTTGCTGAATTCAGATTCCGGCACAGGTGTTCCCTCCACCGAGCCTATTCCGATAACGTTTACCATGATTCCGGCCTCAGAAGCCCGCTTGGCAGCTTCGTTGGCATTTCCTTCGTGATCTTCGCCATCGGTGATAAGGATCATCGCTTTATCCACATCCTTGTCACTCGAGAACGAGCTCACTCCCAACGTTATGGCTTCGCCAATGGCCGTTCCCTGAACAGGAACCAGGCTCGGGTCAATAGTATTGAGAAACAGTTTTGCCGACTGCGTGTCAGACGTTAGCGGCATTTGCACGTAAGCCTCTCCGGCAAATACGATGAGTGCCACTTTATCGTTTTTGCGAATATCAATAATTCTCGACAAGATCTGTTTTGCCCGCGATAATCTGTCGGGAGAGACATCGCGTGCCAGCATCGAGTTGGAAACATCTATCGCAACGACCAGTTCGATCCCCTCTTTTTCTACATTTTCAACTTTTGTCCCAAATTGTGGGCGGGCAATCATAATGATTCCCGCACAAAGCGCGGCAAAGATCAGCCAGAATTTCAGGTATGAACGCTTGAGCGACAATTCCGGCATCATTTTTTTTACAGTAGAAAGCATGCCGAGCTTCTTCACATCGTTCCGCTTCCTGATGTTCAGGTAAATGTAAAGCGCTACCAGAAAAGGCATAGCGATAAACAGATACAAATATTCCGGATTTTCGAATCTAAACATTTTTATTCTTTACTTGGTCATATACACATTCTCAAGGCACATTCCTCAACCACGTCCTTCTCAAAATCAATTCCACCAGAATCAGTCCCAGGGCAAGCAGCGCAAAAGGCATGAACAATTCCTGCTTTTTGGTAACATTCTGCACGCTGATGAGGTATTTTTCCAGTTCATCAATTTCGTTATAAATATTGCTTAAACTGGCGTTGTCCTCGGCCCGGAAATACTTTCCTCCGGTCAGGGATGCGATTTCGGTAAGTGTTTTTTCGTCGATGTCCACCGGCATATTTTGCAGCCGCATCCCGAAAGGCGTTTGCACCGGCGTTGGCGCCATTCCTTTTGTTCCCGCACCGATAGTATAAACACGGATACCGTAAGACTTCGCCAAATCGGCTGCCGTGAGCGGCGCGATCTGTCCACGGTTGTTTGAACCGTCGGTCAGCAAGATCACCACTTTCGATTTGGATTCACTGTCCTTCAACCGATTCACGGCATTTGCCAGGCCCAATCCAATAGCCGTTCCATCTTCGATAAGCCCGAAATCGATACCGCTCAGCAAGTTGAGCAGCACTTTATGGTCGGTGGTCATGGGGCATTGCGTAAAACTTTCGCCGGCAAAAATGACTAACCCGATGTTATCGTTCTTGCGGTCTGTTATAAATTCGGCAGCCACTTTTTTGGCGGCTTCCAGCCGGTTGGGCTGTAAGTCCTGCGCCAGCATCGAACCCGATACGTCAAGCGCCAACACAATATCGATCCCCTGCGTTTCAGACTCTTCCCAGCTATTTACGGCCTGTGGCCGCGCAATAACAACAATTATCAGGGCTATCGCGATCATTCTCAATCCAAACGGCAGATGGCGCAGGTATGTTTTAAATCCTCTGTTTTTACTGTTGAAGGCGTTGGTGGAAGCCAGCTTGAACGATGCCTGCGTTTTGGACATGCGAATGATATACCACGCGATAAGCGGAACAAGTATCAGCAGCAGATAGAGATATGTAGGATTTGCAAATTGCATAATATTTTTTTAGACATTCTGGAAAAGTGAATTACGAATTATGAATTATTTCCTCCTGTTCTGTTTTATCGGGAAGCGGATCGGGCTCTCGTGTCTGATTGACAAAGAAATAGGCATTCATCAAACTTAAGTCGTTCTCATCCATATATGGTTTGTGCTTTGCGAACTTCACCATATCGGCCACCGATAGAATCTGAACCAGGTTATTGTAAACGGAATCGCCTTCCGATTTTTTTCTTATTTCCGTCAGAATTTCACCCGAAGTCATCTCCATGGCGTTTATCCTGAAACGTTCAAACATGTATGTACGCAAAATATCGGTGATTTTCGTGTAATATTCTTTCTCCCTGCCCTGTTGCCAGATTTTTTCGGCCTTAAGTTTATCCAGTTCCTGAATGGCACGGACGTGCGGGGGCAGCACCTGCGGCGGAGTAAAGAAATAGCCTTTTTCCTTTTTCCGAAGCACCAGGATGATGATCAAGCCAATCAGCAGCAAAAGGAGAATAAAACCGAGCACTATCCACAAGATCCAGATATAATCCGTCCATACGAACGGTGGCTTTTGAATCGGTTTTATGTCATTAAGCTGAAGCTGCCGGAAATCGATGGAATCGGTTTGCCCGGTATTCATTTTCTCCAGATACGCCACGGTAGAATCCTTCAGCACGGGCGAGGTGACTTTCAACCCGAAAGAGTTGGAGAAGATGGTATCGGTTCCATCGAAAATGGGCATATGCGGAACATAATACAACGTGGAGTCGAATGACGTTACAACGTATTTGAAATTCATTGTGGCCACGTTGTTCTCGATCACGGTATCGGGTGGAAGCATGGTCAATACTTCCAGGCCGGGGATGATCTCTTTCTGATAAACGGGAAACTGAATGGTTTTATCTTTTGGAGCAATAACCTTCAGGTTGATAAGCGCCTGTTCACCAATCTGAATTTCGGCGGGCTGAACAGTTGCCTGCACCGACGCGCGTTGCGCAAAAGACCGATGGGTAATGCTTATCAGCAAAAATAACGGCAATATGCTATACAGAATCTTTGTTCTCACCTTTATCTCCTTCTTTGAAATAACAGCAATAGCGCTTTCACATAGTCGTCTTCCGTTGAAACGGATACGTTATCCACACTGCTCTGCTTGAATGTGAGCATCATCTCGGCCTGACGGTCCAGCCACCATTTCGCGTAATCGTTTCTTACGCTTCCGGATGACGTGTCTATCCACATTTCACCGCCTGTTTCGGGATCTTTTATCTTCATCAGCCCCAATGACGGCAACCGGGTGCTGAGCTTGTCGTAAACCTGAATGGCCACAATATCGTGTTTGCGGTTGGCAATACGGAGCGAAGGTTTGTAATCGCCCGTGTCAATAAAATCGGAAATTAAAAATGTGGTGCACCGCTTTTTAATGGCGTTGGTCATATAACGCAATGCCAGGTTGATGTCGGTTCCGGTACTTTCGGGTTCAAAACCCAGGATCTCACGGATAATGAAAAGGATATGTTTCCTCCCTTTCTTGGGCGGAATAAATTTTTCCACTTTATCGGAAAAAAAGATCACACCGATTTTATCGTTGTTCTGAATGGCTGAAAACGCCAACGTTGCCGCAATCTCGGCCACAACGTCACGCTTCATTTTCTCCGATGAGCCAAAACCCAGACTTTCCGACACATCAACAAGCAACATCACGGTAAGCTCCCGTTCTTCTTCGAAAATCTTCACGTAAGGACGGTTGTATCGGGCAGTCACGTTCCAGTCGATATCGCGCATATCGTCTCCGTACTGGTATTCGCGAACTTCGGAAAACGCCATACCACGCCCTTTAAAAGCAGAATGATATTGTCCCGCAAAAATATTTCGTGACAACCCGCGTGCTTTTATTTCAATATGCCGTACTTTTTTCAGTAATTCGCTGGTTTCCATCTATTTCTCCTTTTCCAAGTCACCCGGCCGTAATTACGGTACTTCAACCTTATTTAATATTTCGCTGATAATTTCTTCCGAGGTCAGGTTGTTGGCTTCGGCTTCGTAAGTGAGTCCGATGCGGTGACGGAGAACATCGTGGCAAACGGCCCGGATATCTTCAGGGATAACGTAACCGCGGCGTTTAATGAAGGCGAATGTGCGGGCGGCCAATGCCAGATTGATCGACGCACGCGGCGAAGCGCCGAACCCGATCATCTCTTTCATGCCTTTCAAGCCGAATTGATCGGGAAAACGGGTAGCGAACACAATGTCGATAATGTAACGTTCTATTTTTTCGTCGATATATACATCACGTACTACTTTTCGGGCGTCCATGATCTCTTCGGTAGAAACCACCGGCTTATCGATAGCCACGGGCTCAAAAATATTTTGCCGGACGATTCGTTTTTCTTCCTCTTTAGTAGGATAACCGATAACCACTTTCAGCATAAACCGATCGACCTGGGCTTCAGGCAACGGATAAGTTCCTTCTTGTTCAATCGGGTTTTGCGTGGCCATCACCAAAAAAGGGCTGGGCAATTTATAGGTCTTCTCGCCGATAGTAACCTGGCGTTCCTGCATGGCTTCGAGCAACGCACTCTGAACTTTGGCAGGTGCACGGTTTATTTCGTCTGCCAACACAAAATTAGCAAAAATCGGACCGTGTTTCACCAGAAACTCTTCGTTGCGCGGACTGTATATCATTGTCCCAATAACGTCAGCCGGCAACAGGTCGGGCGTAAACTGCACACGATTGTATTTTGCTTCGATAAGTTGTGCCAGTGATTTTATGGCCAACGTCTTTGCCAGTCCGGGCACACCTTCAAGCAGGATATGCCCGTCGGACAACAATCCGATTAAAAGCGACTCCACCAGATGTTTCTGTCCCACGATCACTTTATCCATTCCGGTAAAAAGGGTTTGAGTAAAGGCGCTCTTCTGCTCAATCCTCTCGTTTAATTCTTTGATATCAACCACTTGACTCATATTGTAATCTGTTTAAATTTGCGGTGCTGCAGGAATTGCCTGAAATCCGTTAGTGCCAAATTGGTCTTTCGGCTTTCGAAACACAAAAATAGAAAATGTTAAAACGATTTGATCGATTTGGCAGTTAAAAATGTTTAAGGGTAGAGAATTGAACGATATAAAGCTTACTCCGCAAATTCCATCCCAAATACAACAGCAAAAGCCTCTTTCATCCTACCTGAAACTTCGTGAAAATCCACTTCACGCCCCAGTTCTTTCTGCATCGACGTAACAGCGCGATCCGTAAATCCACAGGGGTTGATGTAGTTGAAGTAGGTCAAATCGGTGTTTACGTTGAGCGCTAAGCCGTGCATGGTTACAAACCGGCTGGTGCGCACGCCGATGGCACAGATTTTCCGGGCTCTCGCAGGATATTGTGCATCTATCCAGACGCCCATCGCTTTTTCGTCCTTCTCGCCTGCAATACCGTAGGATTGAAGTGTATGGATAACCACATCCTCCAGTTTATGAACGTATGACTTCACACCGACACGAAACTCTTCCATATCGATGATAGGATACGCTACCAGTTGTCCCGGACCGTGGAAAGTAATGTCGCCGCCCCGGTCGATGGGGTAATAATCGATATTTTTGCTTTTGCAGACCTGTTCCGCAATAAGCAGATTCTGCCTGTTGCCGCTTTTTCCCAAGGTGTAAACCGGTTCATGCTCGCAAAAAAGCAAGTACTGTGGCCTGGTCAGGCTATTGTGTATTTTCGCGTCAACCACCGACTGAAACAACTCTTCCTGCAAATCCCAGGCTTCTTTGTAGCGAATGCGGCCAAGATTTTGAAAATTGACTTTTTTGTTGTCCATATAAAGTTTAACCTGTTCATACGTGCCTTTCGGCTCTGTAAGAAGAACGTACCAAAGGGCCGCTTTCCACAAACTCGAACCCCTTTTCCAATCCTATCCTCTTGTATTCCCTAAACTGGTCGGGAGAAACAAACTCACTCACCGGAAGATGCTTGCGTGTGGGTTGAAGATATTGTCCGATAGTCAAAACCCTGCACCCGACGGCCCTGAGATCATCCATTGTTTGTACCACTTCTTCGGGGGTCTCTCCCAAACCGACCATCATTCCCGATTTTGGTTTGCTTTTATTGCTTTTTGCAACGGTTTCAATGGTCTTCAGGCTTATATCGTATTTAGCGCGGCTACGCACAAGCGGAGTAAGCCTGCGCACGGTTTCCATATTGTGTGAGATTATTTCGGGGCCGGCATCGATTACTTTATGGATGAGTTCCGCCTTGCCCAGAAAATCAGGAATCAACGTTTCAAGGGTAATCCCCGGATTCTTTTTCTTTATGTACCGGATGGTCTCTGCCCAGAATTCCGCGCCGTAATCCCTCAGGTCGTCCCTGTCAACACTTGTTATTACACAATGTTTCAGGTTCATTTTGGAGATCGTGTCGGCCAGCCTGTCCAGTTCATCCCAATCTATCGGCAGCGGTTTTCCGGTTTTGGTGGCGCAGAAGCCACAGGAACGGGTACATATCTCTCCCAGGATCATAAATGTTGCCGTTCCGTTTCCCCAACACTCCGACAAGTTCGGGCATTTTCCGCTTACACAAATGGTGTGGAGTTTATTTCTTGCTATAACCTCCTTTATATCGAGATATTGCTTCCCCTGGGGAAGTTCAATCTTAAGCCAATCGGGTTTTCTTTGCATAATCTTGTATTGTTTTTCTTTGCTGTGACTAATGTGATTAATTAAAAACTGTACCACAAAAATAGTATTTTATTTTTGGATGCGCCATGCCGTTTCATTTAAAACGAAGAAAAACCGGAGTTAATCCCGACTTTTCAAACCGGATAACCGGGATGAGGCCGGATATTTGAATAAATCCTTTTATTTGTGTATATTTGCCTCAGAGTCTTAGAAACTGTTTAAATTTCTTACGAAAGACGTAAATAAAAGATCTTTGCCTTCAAAAAGTTTCTTTTTTGTATTCTTCTTCCTTTTATTTGGCTCAAATAGCCCGCTATTATCGCCAAAACAAGAAAGAACTCTCCTGAAAAATAATTCTTTTTGAATAGCAAAACAAATTTAAACAATTTCTTATTCCGGAAAATAACTTCCGGGCAATTCTTTGTACTGTATGAAAATTATTATCAACCGCCTACCCAATAAGTTTTACCCCAATAATAAACAAGTAATCATCCGTTTTCTGGATTTGGGAGAGGAGCGGACAAGTGCTTTAATAACCAAGGTATTGGAAATGGATGAAAGTGTTGCAGACAAAGCTTTGACGTACACGTTGAGGGAGTTCTCCAAACGGCATCGTAACCTGACCCATAAATTCATCGAGCATTACCGGAAAGCCATGAATATTGTCGGAAATAAATATACCGAAGCTGAGCAGATCAGTATGGTCAAAAAATTGCTGATCGGTTCCTATTTTTCCATGGAATATTCCATTAGCTCGGCGGCATTCTTCAATCCGTCTATTGTTGAATCACCTGATCAAACCGGATTGAGCGAGGGATCAAAACGAATCATTGTCAGCTTCCGCGCAACCGGCGAAGGGCACATCTCGAGCATCGTGTTCCAAACGGGGGTGATCAATTACCGGGGAGAATTGGAGTTCGAAAAAGCAGGATATTACGTTGACAGCGCTGAAGTAACAAAAAGGCACATCTACGATAAAAAAAGCTTTCAGGCTAAGCTTCACGAAATGGGAGTTGACGAATTTGTGATAAAACCGGTAATGGACTCTTTAAAAGAGAAGTTCATATACGGAGAGTTATTGAAGTCGGTGAATGAATATCTGTCAAACAACAACAACCTGGCGGAGGAGACACAGCGAGCCGTCAAGCAAATAGTATGGCTGGCCGATTCGCACTATACCATTCACTTCTCCCGCGATACACACATATCGGAACGGGTGATTTTCCCTACGTCATATACCGAACGCAAAGGAATTGAAGATGCCCGCTTTGTGAAATTCACCGAAGATAACGGTGAAACCACCTATTATGCCACATACAGCGCCTACGACGGCTACGTGACTTTGCAGAAACTTTTGGTGACCAAGGATTTTTATACTTTCGAAATTAAACCGCTCCACGGTGAGGGGACAAAGAATAAAAACCTGGCGTTGTTCCCCCGGAAAGTAAACGGTAAATATGCTATGTTATCCAGGATTGACGGGATCAGCAGCTATATCGCCTTTTCCGACAACATAAATGTTTGGCCGGCACCGATAAAAATACAAGAACCGGTGTACCCCTGGGAATTTATTCAAATCGGGAACTGCGGCGCCCCGATTGAGACATCCGAAGGTTGGCTGGTCATTACGCACGCCGTAGGGCCTATGCGCCAGTATTCCTTAGGGGCTACCCTGCTCGACCTCAACGACCCCACCAAAGAGATCGGTAGGCTTAAAGATCCTCTTCTTGTTCCCAACGATGAAGAGAGGGAAGGCTATGTACCCAACGTGGTTTATTCTTGTGGGTCCATTATCCACAACGATGAGCTGTTCGTCCCCTACGGGTTATCGGATACCGGCTCGGGATTTATGACGGTAAGTGTTCGCAAACTATTGGATAAGATTTTGAACAATTGAACTTTCGCGAGTAGTATGTATGCGACTAAAGAGGGAGACCTTTAGATATTTTACGGGGAACCCATAGCTTGCGATGAACGTAAAAAAGAGTAGCTGTTTGAGCGAAGCGAGTTTCTACTCTTTTAGTGATGCGAGCTAAGATGGGTCGTAAAATATCGTCAGATGAACGCTTTAGGTGCATACATTCCGCCGAGATGCAGACCTACTATAACGAAAGCACTTTTTCGTACGCTTTCACGTAATCGTCGGTAGCCTTTTCTATGGAGAATTTTGATGCGGCATATTGCCGGCAATAGTTGCGGTCTATTCCGTCAATCCGTGGGATAGCCGTTAGGGCCTCATCAACGCTGTTCACTAAAAAACCATTTTCCCCGTGTTCGATAAGCTCCGCCATCGATCCTTTGTTGAAAGCGATAACCGGCGTACCACAGAACATGCTCTCGGCAACGCTTAACCCGAAAGGTTCCTCAAAATTAATCGGATGAAGCAAGGCATAGGCTTCGCCCAGCAATTTATCCCGTTGAGCGGGGCCGGCATTCCCCACATAGGTTACCTGCCGGCCGTCGATAAAAGGCTCCACTTCCCGATGATAATAATTTTCATCCTGGATATACCCTGCAATAATCAACTTCATTTTTGCCCTTAAAGCAATCTCTATCGCTTCGCGCGTACCTTTGTCGTGATGAATACGCCCGAAATACAACAGATAATCGCCAACAGTGGGATTAAATGTAAAATCGTCCGGGTTAATTCCATTATACACATTGGCAATATACCTGAGGCGCTCACTGCGGTTGGCGTAACTGATGGATACGTAGTGATTGATGTCGTTATACCGCTGATACACGGGAATAATTTTGGGTGACGAAAAACCGTGTATGGTAGTTATCATCGGGGTACCGATCAATCTTGAATAAGTCAGGGGAAGAAAATCGAAGTGATTGTGAATAATATCAAACTCATCGGCCCGTTCCATAAGGGAGCTGATGTGCAAACATTCAGCCACTTTCGGATCGATGCTTTTATCTTCCTCATATCCCCCGGGACAAGTAAAAGACAATTTTCCCCCGGTAACAGAATCGCCGGTTGCAAAAAGTGTCACATCGAATCCTCTCTTCACCAACTCTTCGGTAATAGTTGAAGCAACCAGTTCCCATGGCCCGTACTTTCGGGGTGGCGTTCTCCAGGCGATGGGAGCAAGAACGGCTATTTTCATAATTCGTACTCCAATGCCTTAAGAACGGTCAGGTGCGAGATAAGGTAAGCCAAAGTACTCTCAGCGCCTTGATTACGATTCACACCATCTTTTTTGAGCCCGTCGCAACATCCTCCCGTTTCATAATCGTAGAGCGGCACCCGCAAGTCGTTCTCACCCAAAAACCAGAGGAACGATTGAAACATTTTATGGATATAATCGGGTTCCTCCGTAACTTTAAATGCTTGAAAATACAACTGCACATTCGCCATCACATCAATGGCTTGCTGATCGAACATCGCCCGTGTTCCACCTTTCACATACCAGCCGTCACTCCCTATGGGCGAAAGATACCCTTTACTTAAAGTCACCTCTTCTAAAAATGCAGTGGTTTTTATGGCAACATCTTTAAACAGCTCATTATTTGAAACTTCTGCTGCATGGAAAAGGCTTAACGGCAGAATGGCGTTGTCGTATGTAAGAGACGGTTCGAACCATTGCCATTTTTCGGTTTGGTTTTCGTGGAAAGAGTCGGTAAGCCTTGTTGCCAATTTATTCATTAATTGCAACAACGGTTCGTCACCCGGGAAACACCTCAGGTAATAGCAAATCCCGATCACGGTGTCGGCAATACCGCGCAAGTGCTCAAGCCTGGTGAAATGTTCCCTCGAGTTTTCAAACAGCTCTTTGCCAAACTCCCTGTAAGCAATTTTTGGCGAGGCATACAGGAGATACCCCAACGCCCAGATTGTTCTTCCGAAAGAATCTTCGCTTCCCTCTTTATCTAAGAAATCACGCCTGAAACTGAGGAAGTTTCGGAATGTACCCTCCTCAGTCTGCATGTATTGGATATAACTGAGGTAAATACGCATGCAATCTAATGCGAACGGATCTTTGTTTTGCCCGTAGGCCATCAGCGACATCAAAAGCGCGCGGGCATTGTCGTCGAGGCAATAGCCTTCTTTCAGATTAGGAATACCATAACGGGCATGTTGCACAATACCCGTATCGTCGGTCAGCCTTCTCACATGGTCTAATTTAAACTCAGGCAAAAGTTCTACTTCGATAATTGATTTCTGGGATTTCTTCGGCGTCGCGGGAGCTTCTATCATCGTGCTGACCAGTTCGAGGTATTGCTTCCCGATCATTGGCCAGCGCAACTGTTTACCGTAATTATACGCTTTTGCCCTCAACGCCTTCATTTTTTCGGGATGATCGAGCAGATCATTCAAAATAGCCGCCAATTGCTCGGAGTTTTTGAAATCAAACAAGCGCCCGCGACCCTCTGCCAACAATTCCTCGGCATGCCAGTATGGTGTGGAGAGGACCGCGGCGCCGGCGCCTACGGCATAAGCGAGCGTCCCGCTTGTAATTTGCTCTTTATTGTTGTACGGAGTAACGTAAATATCACAAGCCCTCAGGTATTCAAAAAGGACATCTTCCGTAACGAAAGATTTGAGAAAGATCACGTTATTTTGCAATTTACGGTCTCGTACCAGTTTGTTTAAATAATTTCGATACTCTTCGCCCGAATATTTCAGTATATTGGGGTGAGTGGCTCCCAAAACGATGTAGAGCAGCGACGGATGTTTTTCCACTACAGCGGGCAACGCATCAATCACGGTCTCTATTCCCTTGTTCCGCCCTAAAAAACCGAACGTAAGCAACACGTTCCGATCACTCAGGTTGTACTCTTTTTTTATCGCTTCATGTGTAACGCCCAGATAATCCGGTACACCGTGCTCTATAACTTCAATTTTGTGCGATGGTATTCCGTAGATATCGGTAAGCAACTCCACGGCCTTGTTGCTCATCACAACTATTTTGACAGCTGCTTCATTGATTTTGCGGATGATGTTTTTTTGGAGGAAAGAAGGTTCTTTCAAAACAGTATGAAAAACTACGGCGAGTGGAATTTTTAACCGGTCAATGAGAGAGAGGATATACAATCCCGACTCTCCCCCAAAAATTCCAAATTCGTGATTGAGAATACAAGCCTGGGAGTTACTCAAGTTGATGTGTTCCGCAGCATTGATATAATCTTCGCGGTAGTTTTGACGGATAACAAACTTGACCTCAGGCGGGTAATCGTATTGTTGCAAAGAGGCGGAGTCGTTAATGGCTGTTACGTTAGCGTGAATCTTTATATCCTGCCGCACGTTCAAGGCTATGGATTTACTTAGGTTTTGTGTGAATGTACCAATCCCGCATTGTCTGGGAGGGTATGTTCCAATGTAAGCAATTTTCATTTGTTTCTTATTTTTTAATCGTTATATTTTGAACTTCCATAAGTTATATGATTGCGACTAAATCGTTGTCTGACGATATTTTAGTCGCATGCACTATCCGAGAAAACATGCGAAAGTTGAATTATTTTTAATTTCGCCACGGGAAAGCAAATCAATAACTCGCCGGGGTGTTTATCTCATTTGACAATCCGGCGTTAATTTCTGAATGGAGAGTAGATTTTCCTCAGAATCTTTGTCGTTATACGGGCAATGTGGGTGTCGTGTTGTTACAAAGATAACATTTTTACCCGAGTTTTCAAAAATAGGGCAGAGAAACTATTTTTAATCCACAACCGGTAAGATTGTGAGAGCAGAATTCTTATCTTTGCGTTCAATTAAAAATAACACTACCGGGTATGCTTTCACACATAATCCGGTAGAACAAAAATAACTGTATCGTTTTGAAATTTGAACTGCAACATACCGATTCCTCTTCGAGTGCGCGCGCGGGATTGATCACGACCGATCACGGGCAGATTGAAACACCCGTATTTATGCCTGTGGGCACTGTGGGAAGTGTGAAAGCGGTGCAAATGACTGAACTGAAAGACGACATCAAGGCGCAAATCATCCTCGGGAATACGTATCATCTTTATCTGCGGCCGGGATTGGAAATTATGCAACTTGCCGGAGGATTGCATAAGTTTAACAGTTGGGACAGGCCCATTCTGACGGATAGCGGCGGCTTTCAGGTCTTTTCGCTTGCCGAAAACCGGAAGTTGAATGAAGAAGGGGCCGAATTTCGCTCGCACATTGACGGTTCGAAACATTTTTTCACACCGGAAAAGGCAGTGGACATCCAACGTATAATCGGCGCAGACATCATGATGGCTTTTGACGAATGCACTCCCGGTGACGCCGATTACGGCTATGCGGAAAAGTCGCTCGACCTCACCGAGAGGTGGCTGAAAAGGTGTATCGGCAGGTTTAACGAAACCGAATGTCCGTACGGCTATAAGCAGACATTGTTCCCCATTGTGCAAGGATGCGTGTATCCCGATCTTCGCCGCCGTGCAGCGGAATATGTCGCTTCGTTTGAGGCAGACGGGAACGCTATCGGCGGATTGGCTGTGGGCGAGCCCACGGAGAAAATGTACGAAATGGTGGAGCTTGTAAACGAAATCCTGCCCAAAGACAAACCTCGCTACCTGATGGGAGTAGGTACACCGGCCAATCTTTTGGAAGCGATAGAGCGCGGCGTGGATATGTTCGATTGTATCATGCCTACGCGAAACGGGCGGAACGGACAAATTTTCACCAAAAACGGCATTCTGAATATGCGAAACGAACGATGGAAAGACGACTTCTCCCCCATCGAAGAGGAGGGCGCTTCATACGTGGACACACTCTACAGCAAAGCTTATTTGCGGCATCTTATCAACATGAATGAAATTTTAGGGTTGCAGATTGCCTCGGTGCATAACCTTGCGTTTTACACCTGGCTCATGCGAGAGGCCCGTAAACATATTATTGAAGGCGATTTCACGGCCTGGAAACGCATCATGGCGGAAAGGACCATGCAACGATTATAGGGGTTACGAATAATAACGACTGAATATCACTGAGTATGAAGGATAAGCTCAAATTGTTTCGGATAGACAGGTACATCATCAAAAAATTCCTGGGGACATACATCTTCATGATAACCCTTATTTTGTCGATCTCCGTGGTGTTCGACATTAACGAGAAGATTGATAAATTTATGAGCAACAGCGCCCCGCTCAAAGAGATAATTTTTAATTATTACCTCAATTTTATTCCGTATTACGCCAATCTTTTCAGTCCGCTCTTTATCTTTTTGGCCGTGATATTTTTCACATCCAAAATGGCTTCAAATTCGGAGATCATCGCTCTTTTATCCAACGGGGTAAGCTTTAAACGGTTGCTCAGGCCCTATATGATATCGGCAGCCGTCATTGCCGTTTTCACTTTTGTGATGGGTGGTTTTATCATACCACCTGCCAACAAAACCCGCATCGACTTTGAACAAACATACATTGACCCGCGCAAACGAAAAACAGGTGACCGGGATATACAGTTTAAGGTAGCTGAAGGAACCATTGTCTATTTCGGTAATTTTGACATGGAGTCTAAAACGGGATATAACTTTTCCATTGATCATTTCGACAGCCTGAAGCTGGTCTCACGCCTGACAGCCTACTCCATCAAATACGATTCACTGTACCACTGGACAATCAACGATTACCAGATAAGGAATTTCAACGGGCTGGAGGAGAAGATCACTCACGGCTCCGCTATTGATACGATTATACAAATTATCCCCAACGATTTTATTGTGGCCAATTCAGACCAACAGATGATGACCACTCCTCAATTGTACCGCCACGTAAAAAGCCAGAAAGAGCGCGGACTGGGTAATATCCAGGCGTTTCAGATAGAATACCATTCGCGCTATGCGTCTATTTTTTCGGCTTTTATCCTGACCATTATCGGGGCCTCCCTCTCTGCACGGAAAGTGAAAGGGGGCATGGGGGTGAACATCGGCCTCGGCCTGGCCCTGAGTATGGCCTACATTCTGTTCATGACCATCAGCTCATCGTTTGCCGTGAAAGGGAGCATGAGCCCTTTTGTTGCTGCATGGATTCCCAATATTGTTTTTATCGGCATCGCGTTTTTCCTCTACAAAAGGGCACCCAATTAGGATTTACGATCCTCTTTTGTAGACAAGTTTAAATTTCTTGAAATATGAAAAGACAGATCTTCTTAACCGTTTTATTCACTTTTTCGCTGCTCGTCAGTGCGCAAACGAAATATCCGGTTATTGTTATCGAAACCAATTACGGCACAATGAAAGCCATCTTGTACGACGACACCCCCAATCACAGCGACCATTTCCTGAAACTGGTGAAGCAGGGATACTTTAACGGAACGCTGTTCCACAGGGTCATTAAGGATTTTATGATTCAGGGCGGAGCCCAGGATTCGAAGAATGCTCCTGCCGGAGCACAAATCGGCGGCGGACGGACCGATATGGATATTATGCCGGAATTCAGGGACAATCATTTTCATAAAAAAGGAGCCCTGGCTGCTCCACGAAGGGGTGACAACGAAAATCCGCAGAAGAAATCGGATGCTTCCCAGTTCTATATCGTGCACGGGAAGGTATATACTCAGGGACGGCTGGATTCTATGGAGATGGCAGTGAACGTGCCCATCAAGAACAAAATCATCCGCGAGCATTATTTACCGCATAAGGATGATCTGGCTAAATTGAAAACCACCGATGCCGAAGCCTTTAATACCATGCTGGATTCGGTCCTTCACGTGGTGGATTCGTTGTATGAAGCCGCTCCCGGCAAATTTTTCCTTCCGGCGGAACTCAAAGAAGCCTACTCCACTATCGGCGGTGCGCGTCATTTAGACGGTGAATACACCGTTTTTGGCGAAATCATCGAAGGGTTGGACATTATTGATAAAATTGCAGTTCTGCCCGTGGATGGTAACAACCGCCCCAAAAGTGATGCGAAGATCGTAAGGATGTATGCGGAGGAATAGATAACCGGATATTTCACTCGATATTTTTTCTCACTTGCGCTAAAAATCCTTTCATAGCCTCAATATCCTTGTCCTGTACAATAGCCAGCAGCTCTTTCAGTTTTTCTCTGATTTTCACTAACTGATCAGGAGTATAAGGGTTGAACAATATCTCCGTAAGGAGAAAATCATCTTCCGAAAGCAACCCCTGCGCAATATTCATGTGTTTCTTGAACGTGGTACCCGGCGCATCCTGATGCTTCATGACCGATGCAAACACCAGTGTGGAGGCAAACGGGATGGAAAGCGAATAGGCGATGGTCTCGTCGTGCTCCCGGAAACTGTATTCAAACACGTTGAGTTTAAGCCGGCGGTATAAATCGCGGAAAAAAACCTTTCCCAGGTGCGACGATTCCGATATGATAATGGCGCTTTGCGTGCTTAGGTCGCTCAGGCTGGCAAACGTGGGGCCAAACATCGGGTGAGTGGAGACATACGGGCGGGTACGTTCACGATAAAACTCTTCCAATCCGGTTTTAACCGATGCAATATCGCTCAGAATACACGTTTGCGGCAAATAGGGCAATACGTTGTGAAACGCTTCGATGGTATATTTCAGCGTAGCGGCATTGATAACCAGCTCGGGTGCAAAATCCTGCACCTCCTCCGGCCTTGTCATCCGAAGTGTGTTGTAGATAAACCGTAGTTTCCGGGGGTCGGTGTCCAGAACAGCTATCTCGTGATCGAAACTGAGCACATCGGCAAAAAACGACCCCATTTTACCGGCTCCCAAGATGAGTATTTTCATATTTCTTACTTTTTCGCTTTCTCCATGACTTCGAATTGCTGACGAACGGATTCCGTGTGAATGGCTTCAAGAACCTTCAGTACAAACTCACCCGCCATCTCCATTTTCTCGGCTTGCTCCACACGATCCTTACGGATATGATCGTAACGGCCGGTTTGAAGCACAGGCATATCGTGCTCCAGTTTGTAAAGCCCAATTTCGCGTGACACGCGCATCCGTTTCGATAACAGCTGCAGGATTTCATTGTCCAGGTCGTCGATCTGGCGGCGCAGGTCGGACAGGTCTTCCGTCGATTGCACCTGGTCACGGATAACCAATTCACTCAGGATCTCAGCCAATGTATCGGGAGTAATTTGTTGAGAGCTGTCGCTCCAGGCATCATCGGGGTTGCGGTGCGACTCGATGATCAATCCGTAGTAGTTCAGGTCCATGGCCTGTTGACTAATCGTTTTAATCATGGAGCGTTTCCCGCCAATATGGCTCGGATCGCAAATGACGGGAAGATTGGGATAACGACGTTTTAATTCGATAGGGATATGCCATTGCGGAATGTTGCGATAAACGGTCTTATCGTTGGTGCTGAATCCGCGATGAATGACACCGATCTTCTTGATCCCGGCGTTGTATAAACGCTCAATGGCGCCAATCCATAACTCCAGATCGGGATTAACCGGATTTTTTATCAAAACCGGGATATCCACACCTCTTAATGTATCTGCAATTTCCTGCACGGCAAAAGGATTTGCCGTAGTACGGGCGCCAATCCACAACATATCCATATTGTATTTCAGCGATTCATACACATGCTTTTCCGTTGCCACTTCGGTTGCCACATACATACCGGTTTCTTTTCGCACTCGTTGGAGCCATTTCAATGCCGGCGTGCCGACCCCTTCAAACCCGCCGGGTTTCGTACGCGGCTTCCACACCCCTGCCCTGAATATTTTCACTCCTTTTTCAGCAAGTTTTTGTGCGGTTTCCATTACCTGTTCTTCCGTTTCGGCGCTGCAAGGGCCGGAAATGATAATCGGGCGCTTGTCTTCGACCCCGGGTAATAAAATTGATTCAAATTCCATATTTTTAGTGTTTGATGTTTAAAGTTTGATGTTTGATGTTTGAGTAGATCTCAATCCTGTCGTACGCTTCCTGCATTTTTTCAACAGCTGAACCGAGTGAAATCCGGATGTATCCCTCGCCGTTGCTTCCGAAGATTACGCCGGGGGTAATAAAAACGCGGGCGTTGTAAAGAATATCGTCAATAAAATCTTTACTGGACACCACGGATTCCGGCAATTTTCCCCAAACAAAGAGTCCGACCTGGGTTTTGTCGTACCTGCAGTTCAGCAAATCCATTATTTTTTCCGCCCATACACGGCGTCCGGCATAAATACGATTCATGTCGCTGTGCCACTCCCGGGTGTTTTGTAGAGCGGCAACGGTTGCCAGCTGCATGGGTTTAAACTGGCCGCTGTCGATATTGCTTTTAGCCTTCAATACCCATTTTACAAACTCGGGATTGGATGCCAGCAGTCCCATACGCCATCCCGACATATTGTGCGATTTACTCAACGAATTGAGTTCAATGCAACTTTCTTTTGCCCCGTCAACCGACAAGATACTCATCGGATCATCGTTCAGGATAAGGCTGTACGGATTATCGTGACAAATGACGATACGGTGCTTTTTGCCAAAGGCCACTAATTTTTCAAACAACGCTTTCGACGCATTCTTCCCGGTAGGCATATTGGGATAATTTACCCACATCAGTTTCACCCGGGTCAAATCCAGTTTTTCCAACGCATCGAAATCGGGCAGCCAATCGTTCTTTTCCAGTAAATCATACTCGATAACATTGGCACGGAGAAGTTCCGAAACCGATCTGTAGGTCGGGTATCCCGGATTGGGAACCAACACCGAGTCGCCGAAATTGAGAAAAGTCATCGAGACGTGTAAAATCCCTTCTTTTGAGCCGATCAGCGGCAACACTTCGTCTAACGTTAAGTCAACGTTGTAAATTTTTTTATACCACCCGGCATAAGCCTTTCTCAATTCCGGTATCCCGGAGTAAGGCTGATAAGCGTGCACATCGGGGCGCTGAGCGCTTTCACACAGCGTTTCAATAGTTTCCGGCGATGGCATTTTGTCGGGCGCGCCCACCCCTAAGCTAATGACATTTTTGCCTTCGGCATTCATTTTGGCTACTTCGGCAAGCTTAACCGAAAAATAGTATTCAGAAATGCTTTTTATATGCCCGGCAGGCTCTATGTTGAGTATCTTATCCATTTGGTTGTTGTTATTCAATTGTTATTCGTTTGTTATTCAATCTGCAACAATATGTTTGTCTTCGACATACTCACCCAACACTTTCAGGTTTCCCACCAAAGGCAGTATCGCCTTGATGGACTGACGGTATCTCTCGAAATTGGAAAAAGTGAGATCGATGTAAAACTGGTATTCCCATTCCCGGCCAATGATCGGCAGCGACTGAATCCGCGTAAGATTAATATCGTAAAACGACAGCACCGATAACACCCTTGAAAGGCTTCCTTCGCTGTGTGGCAACACGAAAACAAGCGATGCTTTGTCGATATCGGAAGATTTCCGGATTTCAGGGATCATTTCGTCGTGAGCCAATACCAAAAACCGGGTAAAGTTGCGTTTATTGGTTTCTATCCCCTCCCTGATAATTTCCAGATGATATACCTCGGCAGCAAGTTTACTGCATATTGCCGCTACACCCGGAGTATTATTCTCCATTATTGCTTTGGCTGCCAGAGCGGTATCTTCGTGTTCAACAATTTTCACATGAGGCAGGCTTTCAATAAAATCGGAACATTGCATCAGTGCCATAGGGTGCGAAACAATCTCCCTTATGTCTTGCAAGCTCTGCCCGGGCAATGCCGATAATGTATGTGAAATACGCAACTTATGCTCTCCTGCAATCTTCAAATTATTGATTTTAAGCAGGTCATGATTAAGCAACAGCCCGCCGGCAATCGTATTTTCGATCGCCATTATTCCAATTAGGAGCTCATCTTTTTGGGCTTTCGAAAAAATGTCTTTAAACGTAGGACAAGGTACAATCTCAATCTCTTCCCCGAAATAATTACGGGCAGCAATGTCGTGGTAAGCGCCTAATCCGCCTTGTATGGCAACTCTTTTCATCTGTTCTGATAGCTAATGTCTATAAAAGAAAAAATCCCATCGTGCTATCGACAGGATTTTCTATTCAAAAAATTATTTTTTATTTCTTCATTTTGCACATAAAATCCTGTTCTACCTACTAAAGTAAAAGTAAAAATAGAAAGAATATGCAAAATTGTTCTGTTTCATTTTATTCGTTTTTTACGAATTTAGGTTGCAAAATTACAACAAAAATTAAATAATACAACAAAATGAAGAAATATTTTGCTCTTATTTCTCAAAACAGGATGAATTGTCCCTGATTTGCCTAAATTGGCTTGTATTCCATATTTATGTATATTTGCAAATTCAATAAAATTCCTAAACATCTAAAAGCTTCAATTTATGTTCAAAAATCATCCTAAAGGACTTATTAGCGCAGCTCTTTCTAACATGGGCGAGCGTTTCGGTTTTTACATTATGATGGCGATATTATCGTTATTCCTTTTATCTAAATTCGGATTAGACAAAACACAAGCCACTATCATCTACTCCGTATTCTATGCCCTGATATATCTACTTGCGCTTGCCGGCGGTTTCATTGCAGATAAAACTAAAAGGTACAAGAAAACAATCTTATGGGGCTTGATACTAATGACAATAGGTTATTTCCTGATTGCTATTCCAACGCCTACTCCTGTTCCTAATTTTGCACTATTTTTAGCCATGACCTGCTTCGGATTATTTGTTATTGCTTTTGGTAACGGGTTGTTTAAGGGCAACTTACAAGCTGTGGTAGGGCAGATGTATGATGACCCCAAATATTCTGATAAAAGAGACACCGGATTTCAGATTTTCTACATGTTTATTAATATCGGTGCTTTATTTGCTCCGCTTATTGCTGTAGGAATCCGTAACTGGTGGGTTCAACACAATGGTTTTGAATACAATTCCGATCTTCCGGCGCTTTGCCACCAATTTTTAAGAGGGAGCATTACACCGGAAGCCACACAACGTTTTTCAGAGCTTTCCACAGAAGTGAGCAAAACCGTACCGACCGACTTGACTGCTTTTGCCAACGAATACTTGAACGTTTTTAATACCGGATTTCATTATGCTTTTGGTGTAGCAATTTTCGCCATGTTAATCTCTCTGACAATCTTCATTATTAACAAAAGGAAATTTCCCGATCCGGCACTGAAAGCTGCGAGGGTTAAAGAAAGTTCTGATGCGCAACCGACAATTGTCCAAATGGATCCAAAGGAAGTTCGTCAACGCTTATATGCTCTATTCTCGGTGTTTGCCGTAGTGATTTTCTTCTGGTTCTCATTCCACCAAAACGGGGTTACCCTCACATTCTTTGCAAATGAATATACGGATTTGAGTAAAATCAACATCAATTTGGGATTTACAAGAATAAAAGGGGCTGAATTATTCCAGTTTTTCAACCCGTTCTTTGTGGTATTTCTTACTCCCGTTGTTATCAGTCTCTTTGGCTGGCTTAGAGCACGGGGAAAAGAACCTTCCACTCCAAAGAAAATAGCAATTGGGATGGGAATTGCAGCCACTGCTTTCCTGATTATGTCAATCGGATCACAAGGCTTGCCAGACACAGAGACAGCAAGGGCTATGGGTGGTCTTACCGATGCACAACGTGTAACTCCATTTTTGCTAATTGGAACATATTTTATTTTGACTGTTGCTGAACTGTTTATCAGTCCGCTTGGATTATCGTTCGTATCAAAAGTTGCTCCGCCCCAATATCAGGGAATTATGCAGGGGGCCTGGCTTGGAGCGACCGCACTCGGAAATCAATTGCTAATATTTGGCACCATTTTCTACGAAAGTTTGCCGCTTTGGGCAACATGGCTGGTATTTGTGGGTGCATGTCTGATTTCAATGTTTACTATGTTATTTATGCTGAAATGGCTCGAACGGGTGGCGAAATAAATCTATACCCGCGCACAGAAAAGTGGAGGCTCCATCCATAAATAGAAATTTCTGTTGATAACTTCTATCAATTTCTTCTCGTGATGGCCATTTTTTTGGCTAAATTTGTTGTTGTTAAAAACAGAAAATCTATTTATATTTCTCTTATGCAGCCATTTGTACATTTACACGTCCATTCTCAATACTCCTTGTTAGACGGACAGGCCAGTATCAACCGGATCGTGGATAAAGCCATGAACGATGGTATGGCCGGAATAGCCCTGACCGACCACGGAGCTATGTACGGGATCAAGGAATTTGTGAACTATATCGAGAGTGTAAAATCGAAAATAAAAAACGAAATAAAACAATTGAGTAAGGACCTGGAGAGCAATCCCGCCAGCCAAAAACTAAAAGACGAGATTGCCGCAAAAACAGCCAAACTCAATTTTAAGCCCATCATTGGCTGCGAATGTTACTGCGCGCGCCGCGACCGTTTTTCACAAACGGAAAAAATCGATGGCAGTGGATGGCACCTCGTTGTCCTTGCCAAGAACCTGACCGGTTACAAGAACCTCATAAAGATGGTATCGAAAAGCTGGACAGAGGGATTTTATTATCGTCCGCGGATCGACAAGGAGCTGCTGGAGAAATACCACGAAGGGCTTATCATCTCCACCGCCTGCCTGGGTGGCGAGATACCGCGAAAAATAGACGACGGCAACATTGCCGGAGCGGAAGAAGCGGTACAATGGTTTAAAAATATTTTCGGCGACGATTTCTACCTCGAAATCCAACGCCACAAAACCGATCGTACCGATGCCGACCAAACAACCTACCCAAAGCAATTGCACGTAAACGAAGAGATCATCAAAATCGGTAAAAAATACGATGTGAAGGTGATCGCCACCAACGATGCCCACTTTGTAAACGAAGAAGATGCCGACGCACACGACCGGCTTATCTGCCTGAGCATGGGAAAGGACTTCGATGATCCCGACCGGATACGCTACACCAAACAAGAGTGGATAAAAACCACGGCAGAGATGAACCGTATTTTTGCCGATATACCGGAAGCTCTCGCCAACACGGTGGAGATTGCCGATAAAGTGGAAATTTATTCCATCAATAATCCGGCATTGATGCCTTTTTACCCCATCGAAAGTTCGTTTGGAACCGAAGAAGAATACAAGGCCAAGTTCTCCGAAGCGGAGTTGATTGAAAAGTTTGGCGAGACCAACTTTAACCGGTTGGGCGGATACGACAAAGTGATCCGCATCCAGCTCGAATCGGACTACCTGAGGCACCTCACCAGAATAGGCGCCCGCAATAAATACGGAGAGGAACTTAGTGACGAAGTGGTCTCCCGGTTGAAGTTTGAACTCGATACCATTACCCATATGGGATTTCCCGGGTATTTCCTCATTGTTCAGGATTTTATCAACGCAGCACGTCAAATGGATGTTGCGGTGGGACCCGGCCGTGGATCGGCAGCCGGCTCGGCCGTGGCTTACTGCCTGGGAATTACCGATATCGATCCGCTGAAATACGATTTACTGTTCGAGCGTTTTCTCAATCCTGACCGTATTTCGATGCCCGATATCGATATTGATTTCGACGACGAAGGGCGCGATAAAGTGCTTCAATGGGTAACCGAAAAGTACGGGTACGAAAGAGTTGCCCGAATCATTACCTACGGCACCATGGCTACAAAATCGTCCATCCGCGACGTTGCCCGCGTGCACAAACTGCCATTGTCAGAAGCAGACCGGTTGGCGAAATTAGTTCCCGACAGAATTCCCAATGTAAAGAAAATAAATCTTCGCGGTGCTATCGAGTATGTACCGGAGCTTAAAGAAGCCGCCAACAGCCCCGACCCGCTGGTGCGCGATACGCTCAAATATGCCGAGATGCTCGAAGGGAACGTACGCAGTACCGGAGTACATGCCTGCGGCGTTATTATCGGGCAAACCGACATTTCCGATATCGTGCCCATCAGCACAGCCGACGATAAGGAGACGAAAGAGAAGCTGCTCGTGACGCAATATGAAGGCTCCGTCATAGAAGAGACCGGACTGATAAAAATGGACTTTCTGGGGCTTAAGACCCTGACCATCATAAAAGATGCGCTCATAAACATAGAAACAACGCACGGGATCAAGATAGACATCGACACCATTCCTTTAGACGATCCAAAAACATATGAACTGTACAGTAACGGGCAAACCACCGGGACGTTTCAGTTTGAATCCACCGGGATGCAGAAGTACCTGAAAGAACTTCACCCCGGCAAGTTTGAAGATCTGATCGCGATGAATGCCTTATACCGTCCGGGGCCAATGGATTACATCCCTTCTTTTATTGCCCGCAAGCAAGGCAAAGAGGAAATAAAGTACGATATTCCGGTCATGGAAAAATTCCTGGCCGAGACCTACGGGATTACGGTTTACCAGGAACAGGTGATGCTTTTGTCGCGGCTGCTGGCCAACTTCACACGGGGGCAATCGGATGAGCTGCGCAAAGCGATGGGTAAGAAAATGGCCGACAAAATGGCTGCACTGAAAGAAAAGTTCATTTCCGGTGGAAAATCCAACGGCTACAAAGAGAAAGACCTGCAAAAGATCTGGACAGACTGGGAAAAATTTGCTCAATATGCTTTCAATAAATCGCACTCCACCTGTTATTCGTGGGTTGCCTATCAGACAGCCTGGCTGAAAGCGAACTACCCATCGGAATACATGGCATCGGTGTTGTCCAACAACCTGAACAACATCACGGAAATCACAAAATTCATGGATGAGTGCAAAGCGATGGGCATCAACGTTCTTTCGCCCGATATCAACGAATCGGTACTGAAATTTTCGGTGAACAGATCAGGCCATATCCGCTTTGGGTTGGCTGCCATAAAAAGTGTCGGGCAGGGAGCAGTGGAAGCTATTCTTGAAGAAAGAACAAAAAATGGCCCGTTTAAAGATGTTTTTGATTTTGTGGAACGTGTGAATTTATCATCGTGTAACAAGAAAAATATAGAATCACTGGCGCTGGCAGGAGCTTTCGATTCGCTTCCCGGAGTGAGACGGGAACACTTTATATCGGCAAACAGTAAAGGTGAAGACTTTTTGGAAACGCTTATCCGATATGGGAACAAGTTCCAGCAAGACAAGTATCAGTCAATGAATTCGCTTTTTGGAGACGATGCTTCTTTTATGATTACCCGCCCCGAACTGCCGAAAGTGGAGAAATTTTCCGATCTTATACGATTGAATAAGGAACGGGAACTTATCGGGATTTATTTGTCGGCTCATCCGCTGGATGATTACGAATTTATCTTAAATTATGTGTGTACTACCGATTGTGCAAAACTACAGGACCTGAATCCGCTTAATGGGAAGGATGTTAGCTTTGGCGGCTTGGTTACCAACGTGAGGGAAGGACAGACAAAGCGCGGAAGCCCTTACACCATCATCACCATGGAAGATTATGCCGGTAGTTGTGAACTGGCGTTTTTTGGCGACGACAGCGTAAATTTCGGAAAGTTTGCACGTCTCGGACTCTCTATTTACATAACCGCTAAAATCCAACCCAAACGGTTCAGGCAGGAAGAGTTAGAAATAAAGGTGAATAGCATCAACCTGCTTTCGGAGGTGAAAGATAAACTGGTTACCAAAATAACACTTCAGCTCCCGATAACCGAATTGGACGACACCATGGTTTCGGAATTATCCGCTCTGATGAAAAACAATTCGGGTAATTCGTTGTTATATTTTCACATTATCGGCGAAGAGTCAAACATGCAGGTGCGGCTTTTTTCGCGTCCGTCTAAGATTCAGGTAAACAAACATCTGATAGATAACTTAAAAAACAATTTAAACATCGACTTCAAAATTAACTAAAGGTTCAAGATTGACAGACATTAGACAATCCGGTTGTCTAAAAAGCGATCTAAAATCAGACATTAAACATCAAACAATTTAAATAGATTATTATGGCATTACAAATTACTGATGCAACACTCAACGAAGTGTTGGCGACAGACAAATTAGTGGTTATTGACTTTTGGGCAGAATGGTGCGGACCGTGCAAAATGATTGGCCCCATCATTGAACAGTTGGGTGAAGAATACAAAGACCGTGTAGTGGTAGGGAAAATAGATGTTGACAACAACGACGAAGCCACTTCAAAATATGGTATCCGCAATATCCCCACCGTTCTTTTCATCAAAAACGGAAAAATAGTGGATAAGGTGGTGGGTGCCGGCGCCAAAACTCTTTTCGCAGAAAAAATTGAGAAAAATCTTTGATAAGTAGATCTTAAAAAGCGCCATCCCCTTTTCGGAGATGGCGCTTTTTTACGTTATTGCCCGCAGACTCATTAATAGCGACTGCCCACTACATCCCAATCGATGATCTTCCAGAGTTCTTTCAAATGATCTGCACGGCGATTTTGATAGTCGAGATAATAAGAGTGTTCCCAAACATCGAATCCTAAAATCGGCGTCAAGCCCTTTGTCAACGGATTTCCTGCATTAGAATCTTTTTCGATCGACAGCTTACCGCTGGCATCTTTCGCTAACCAAACCCATCCTGAACCGAAAAGTGAAACTCCGGCAGCGCTGAATTCTTCTTTAAATTTATCGAACGAACCAAACTGTGACTTAATAGCCTCAGCTAATTTTCCTTTGGGTTCGCCGCCGCCATTCGGTTTAAACGATGTAAAATAAAGGTTGTGGTTAAGGGTTTGTCCCGCATTGTTAAAAATGGCACCACTACTTTTCTTTACAATTGTTTCCAAATCCGCATTTTCGAATTCTGTTCCCACAATTAACTTATTCAGGTTGTCCACATAGGCCTGATGGTGTTTGCCATAGTGGAGTTCAACGGTTGTTTTACTGATTACCGGCTCTAAAGCATCGGTTGCATAGGGTAATGCTACTTTTTCAAATTTCATAGTTTCTTTATTTTTAAAATTATTATTTTCATTGTTTGCTGCATTTGAATTACTGCACATGACTGCGGACGCTGCAAAAATCACTGCTAACAGGGAGGACCTAATTGCTTTCATAATTGAAAATTTGATTGTTCGTACCCTATTAACGAAACAGCCGTAAAAATGTTCACACTATTTAGAATGAAACTGAATAAATTGGATAAAAAAATCAAATCAGCCACGTAAGTCCGGACTGAGAAAAAATATCAATAAATCAATGTCTAATTTTTCAAATGAATATCTATATTTGCAAACTGTTCATTGATCATTCCACCCTTAATTTAGTTTTATGCAACAGCTTAACGATATTTTCCTCACTCTACATCAATACATTGCAGGAAACAACTGGTTTATTTTCCTACTTCTGGGAACAGGTGTTTTTTTCACCTTCTACCTGAAGTTTCCGCAAATCAGGTACTTTTCGCATGCTATCCGTATTGTAAAAGGGAAATACGATAAAGAGACCGATAAGGGTGATACATCCCATTTTCAGGCGCTGGCTACCGCTCTTTCGGGAACGGTAGGCACCGGCAACATTGCCGGCGTAGCACTGGCTGTCCACCTGGGAGGACCCGCAGCCCTGTTCTGGATGCTGATGACGGCATTGCTGGGGATGTGCACCAAATTTGTGGAAGTAACCCTGTCGCACAAATACCGTGACTTCGACGAGAAAGGAATGGTTGCCGGTGGTCCTATGTACTACATGAAGAAGCGGCTGAACATCACTCTGAAAAACGGGAAACAGATTAAAACAGGATATTGGATAGGCGGCTTTTTCGCTGTAGCCTCTATTTTGTCATCTTTCGGAACAGGCAGCCTGCCGCAGGTCAACAGTATTTCCAATGCCATGTTTGCCACTTTCGGCATACAGCATGTGGTAACCGGAGCTATCTTATCCGTTTTACTGGCCTTGATCATTATCGGCGGGATCAAAAGGATCGCCCAGGTTACCGAGAAACTTGTACCCTTTATGGCGATCCTCTATTTTGCAGGAGCTATTGCGGTCATTTTCTCCAATTATCAGAATATTATTCCCTCCTTCATTGCCCTGTTTCGCGATGTCTTTACCGGAACAGCGGCTGTAGGCGGATTCTTGGGAGCCGGATTTGCTTTTGCTTTCAACAACGGGGTGAACAGGGGCTTGTTCTCAAACGAAGCCGGACAAGGCTCTGCACCAATTGCCCATGCTGCAGCCAAGGCGCACGAACCGGTTTCAGAAGGAATGGTCGCTATCGCATTACTCCTGTTTGCCTTTTCAATCGCTATCGCCTGGTCTTATTACGGTGACAGGAGCGTCACCTACTTAGTCGGTGCGAAATATGTGGTGTTTTACAGGATCATCTTCGTGCTGAGTTTTTTCCTTGCTTCCTTTACCGATACAACCATTATCTGGAATTTATCGTTGATCACCATAGCCTTTATGACGGTTCCTAACCTGATCGGGCTACTCATCCTGCATAAGGAAGTGAAATCGACCATCAAAGATTACTGGGTCGATTTCAAAAAGGAACATCCTTAGGAAAATATCTCAGCAAAAATCCTTTTTAACTATGCCTGAAAGTTTTTCTTTGAATATGTTTCTTTTATTTTATTTTTTAATATTTTGTATATTTGTAAACGCATTCAACAATTGAAATCCCCAAAAGAGAATGATTCGGTTTTCAAATATAGCTTCTACTTACAACGAATACCTGGATACCCTCTACTCGTACGCCCTGCATTTGGGTTTCGATGAGCAGACCGCGATGGATGCCATTCACGACGTTTTCTACAAACTGTGCATCCATCACTCTTCGCTGAATGAAATAAATAACCTGAAGTCCTATCTCTTCAGGTCATTAAGGAACAGGCTGATAGACATGAAACGGATCAGCAGGGAAGATTCCGCTCCCTTCATCGCGCAGGACGAAACAGAGGAAAGCCTCCCTTTTCAGCTGCGTGTAACCGTAGAGGATGAGCTGATCATGAAAGAAGACGCAGAAGAGATACGCCGAAAGGTAGAAAACATACTGGACCGGCTGACCGATCGCCAGCGGGAAATCGTCTATCTGCGTTATATCCGGGAACAGAGTTACGAGGAAATTGCGGAAATCATGCAAATTTCCGTGGCTGCCTGTCGAAACCTGATCAGCAAGTCGATCACCAAGCTGAAAGGATCTTTTCTGCCGATCACCCTGCTCCTAATGATGATTAAATGAAATGCTATTCAGCGTTCTTGAGCATTTTCTTTATCTTTCTCAATCGGATAGCCACGTAAATCCTGAAAAAACCTATAGTGAAAAAGGTGAAAGCGGTCCATAATACAACGGAAATACCGGCAAAGGCGGGCTTGAAGAGCATGATCAGTGACAGGATTACCCCAAGGACAGCAACAATCATCAATGTTTTCCAATCATCGTTATAATATTCTTTCATACCCAATGCAATGCTTATGCCGGTCACAGAATAAAAGAGCAGCATAAAACCGACATAAAACGCGAGGGTAACGGCCGATAAGCCGGGATTAACCATCATCAGGAAGCCGACAATGATACTCATGATTCCCATAGCCAGCGTCCAACCCCATTTACCCGATCTGTTCGCAATAGCAAAGAAAGTTTCAAAAATTCCACTGAGAAAGAATCCGATGGCAAAAACAACGGCTAAAGCCAAATAAGATGCAACGGGAGTAGCAATACACCAAATTCCAACCGCAACCAGAACGATGCCGACAATCAGAGGAATATACCAATGTTTAATTCCACTCTCAACTTCTTTTAATAATGTCTCCATAATTTATTTTTATTAATTAGTTTTTACATAATCAGTTAACAATCCAAGGTTCTTTTTGTTTAAATCTATTGTCCTCTATGAAATTATATCCGTCCCTTTTTTATTCAAATGACTGAAATTCTCACGAAAATGCTCGGCAAGCGCTTGTGTGAAGCTGCTCCTGAAATTGGTTCGGTCAGTGTCAGATATTAATTTTTCCTCTGCTCTTTCAGCTTAACGAAATAGTTCATATATTTGTAATTGAAAGGAGAACTATTCAATGAACAATAACAAAGTAATAGCCACTATTGATATATCCCGCCCTTCCGGGCGCAAGATTGTACGTGAGTTGCAAAACAAAAGAGCCGTAAAACTCCAATATCCCCTGCCTGAAGGTAAGAACTACACGTTGGAGGAAGTATATGAAAAAGGATTGGATAAATTAAGCGAACACTATGGCGTAGATATGCGACAACTGAAATCGGAACTGTAGTGGGTCATCGCTATAATGTCATATTATCTCAGGACGCCGAAATAGATTTACAGGAATACATTGATTATATCATGTTCGACTGCAAAGCGCCTCTCACAGCATTAAAGCATTATGAAAATCTGTTCGATACGTTGAAAAGCTTGGAACGTTTTCCCGAAAGTTATCCGATACAAACCGGAAGTTCTTTCTTGCTTTTCGGTACAAATGTCCGCCGTATAAATTACAAAAAAATGGCAATTGTCTATACCGTACACGATGATATCGTGTATATTCACCGAATTATTGCAGCTAATTTGATCACAAGTATATAATGAAGATTATCTCATAAATATGGTCTGAACAAGCATCTTCTGAACTGAAAAGCACATTAATCCGCTCCTCATACATGAACTCTTTCTAATTCAACACTTCTCTCCACTTTCTACTTTTTTTGTTAAATTTTAAGCAAAATCAATTTTTCTTTCAAAAAGAGATGATATTTCCAATGCATGTTCGTCTTATTAATATAGACCCAACAAGCATCTATGCGATTAAAAACAGACAATCATCATTTCGTCCGGTTCTTGAAGGATGAGAAATTCATTGAATGGAAGTTATTTTCCACCGATGAACTGAATAGATACTGGGAAGAGTACCTGCGCCGGCATCCCGATGAGAAGGATGATATACTGCTGGCTGAAAAACACTTCAGGAGTATAAACATGTCATCGTTGAAGATGCCGCAGGAAAAGAAAAAAGAAGCCATACACCGTCTGGAACAATCGCTCGGCGTCTATGGCCGTAAGTGCCGGATCCGTCGTTTCACCTATGCCGCCGCATGCGCTGTCGTGTTGGTGCTGTCGATACTATTTATCCCAAAAGGGATGAACCGGTCCGGAGAGCAACTGACAGCCACCACAGATTATATTATGGGAAGTGAATTGGAGTCGGAAGATATTTTATTCATTACCGGCAACAAGGCCTCCTCTTTCCAAAGCAATGTGGATATCCGGATAGATAATGACCAGACTGCCAAGATAAAGAGTGAACATGCGGAAGCTGAAGAAATTTCCATTGAACAACATACGATGAACAAGTTGATCGTACCTTACGGAAAAAGATCGAAAGTGGTGTTGTCCGACGGAACACAGATATGGTTGAACTCCGGTTCTTCAATGGAGTTTCCCTCTGCCTTTACCGGAGAGAGGCGCGAAGTGTTTCTCTCCGGCGAAATGTATATCGAAGTGGCTCCCGATAAAAAGAAGTCGTTCTATGTGCATACTCCCGCTTATAAGGTGAAAGTATATGGAACAAAATTCAATGTCTCCACCTACTCCGGCTCACCATCGTCTGTAGTGCTGATAGAAGGAAGTGTCAGTCTCCAACCTGTAGAGAAGCAGGAGATATTCTTATCACCCAATGAACAGGCCGTTTACTCCGAAGCGACAGGGACTTTCGATACACGGAAAGTAGATGTCCATCCTTTCATCAGTTGGAAAGAGGGATATCTCACGTTTGAAGATACGCCGGTAATTGAAGCGCTCAAACAGATAGAAAGATACTACAACCTCTCATTCAATTACGAGAATAATGTCTCCTTGCAGGGCCTCACATGCACCGGGAAAATCATCCTTTCGGACAATCTAGACAATGTAATGACGACATTAACGTTGATTTCCGACACAAAATACAAGCGGGAAGACAAGCTGATATATATCTATAAAAAATAAATCATTAAGACCCGGATATGCCTATGAATAAATCCTAACTCTGCTCAGATCAACAAGGAAAAGTCGAACGGTAGTGTGAATACCGTCCGACCGAATAATTCTAATTACCTCGCTTATTAATAATTAAAATCATACAAAAATATGAATAAATATTCTATTGGAAGAGGAAAACCTTTCAGTAATTCCAAACATACGCTAAAAATCATGAGAATAGCCTTATTCCTGCTGTTTTTCGGTATCCTCTTTTCACAAGCCGCTACCGGTTATTCACAAGAAACAAAATTATCACTCAATCTGAAATCCGCCTCTATCAAAGAGATTTGCGATGAGATTGAAAAGAAAAGCGATTTCCGGTTTATTTTTGCGGGAAACGCTAAAAAGAGTATCAATAAGAAAGTTAATCTTACAGCCAATTCCCAAAATATCGATGAGATCCTGAATGATATTCTGTCTAATACTAAACTCATGTATAAGATATTAGACAACCAGATCGTTGTTTATCAGGACGAAACAAAAGCCACTCAAAAAGAGATTGATAAAACCGTTTCCGAACTAACAGTGCAACAACAAACTACAGTTAGGGGTAAAGTTATTGAGGCGGGAACAAATGAACCTCTACCGGGCGTTAGCATCTTGATTGAAAATTCCACGAGGGGAGTGACTACAGATGTGGACGGAACTTTTGAAATAAGAGTTAATCCATCTGATAAGCTGGTTTTCTCTTTTATAGGAATGATTTCACAAACAATAAATGTACAGGATAAAACCTTTATTGATGTGACGATGTATCCAATGTCTAGCGAATTAGATGAAGTAACTGTTGTTGCTTACGGAACGCAAAAGAAAGAGAGTGTGATTGGCGCAATTACAAGTGTCTCTGTCAATGAAATTAAAATGCCTGTAGGTAAGATCAGTAATAACCTGGCTGGTCAAATGGCCGGTATAGTGTCTGTGCAACAATCAGGAGAGCCTGGCGTTGGGTCTAATTTTTGGATACGAGGTGTGAGCACATTCGGCGCCAATAGCAATCCTTTAATTTTAGTTGACGGGATAGAGCGTTCTTTGGATTTGGTAGATTATGAAGATATCGAGACCTTTTCTATACTAAAAGATGCTACTGCAACAGCAGTTTATGGAGTAAGGGGTGCAAACGGAATAGTATTAATCACTACTAAAAGAGGAAAAGAATCGTCGAAACCCCTAATTAATGCAAAAGTAGAATACGGTGTATTATCTCCGGTTGTTATGCCCAAACTATCGAATACGGAACAGTGGATCGACTATTATAACGACATTGTGTATGATAATACGGGACGTCTTGCTTTTTCTGATTTGGAAAGACAGAAATATCTTACCGGGGTCGATCCGGATTTATACCCGAGCGTTGATTGGATGAAAACACTTTTTAAAGATAATACCAATAATCAGAGGGTTAGCCTGAATATTACGGGAGGAGGTAAAAATATAGTCTATTATGTTTCCGGTTCATTCTATACGGAGAACGGAATTTTTAATCCCGAAGTATCTGCAAACTATAATCCTTCAATGCGTTATTCACGGTTTAACTTCAGATCGAACGTAGATATTAACCTGACATCTTCCACAAAATTAGCATTGGGATTATCCAATCAATATGAAACAAAGAACCGTTTAGGCACAGACCTCGCCACGATGTGGTCCATGGCATTGACTACTACACCAATAGCTACTCCTACTGTGTTTTCTGACGGAACACATGCACAACCGTTGGTGGGTAATAATCCTTATTATGCATTAAATAGTACTGGATTCTCTCAGGATTTCTGGAATACCTCCCAATCACTAATCAGTCTGACCCAGGATTTTTCAGAAATAATTACTAAAGGTCTGAGCGCTAATTTGAAGTTTTCATGGGACGCAGTAAATGAAAGTACATTAGACCAAAGAAAACATCCGGCTACTTATTATGCCACCGGAAGAGACGAGGAGGGTAATCTTCTTTTACATAAAAATTCCGATGGAAATGATTATTTATCCCTCACCCGATCCAACAGGGGTACCAGAACCACCAATCTGGAGGCGTCACTTACCTATGAGAATATATTTAATGAAGTTCACCGTGTAGGTGGATTATTTCTTTTTAGCATGAGAGAACACACAAATAATTTTCCTGGAGATTATATTGCTGCATTTCCCTATCGTAATATCGGTATTGCCGGAAGAGCCACTTATTCCTACCGGGATAAATATTTTATTGAAGGAAACTTTGGTTACAACGGATCTGAAAATTTTGCACCCAACCACCGATTCGGATTCTTTCCGTCTATAGCCGCGGGATACCTAATTAGTAACGAAAAGTATTTTGAAAGTTTACTTCCAACAATTCACCTTTTGAAATTAAAAGCATCTTATGGGGAAATCGGGAATGATCAGATTGGAGGCAACAGAAGATTTGCCTATAATTCCGAAATGGCATGGTCAGGCGGATATCATTTCGGTAAAACGGGAAAATGGATAGGGGGAATTGCCACCGGTTATCCGGGAAATCCAAATGTTGCATGGGAGAGCTCAAAGAAAAGCAATGTTGGAATCGAACTTGGTTTATTTAACAAGCTTAAGCTACAGGTTGATTATTTTACAGATATGAGGGAAGGAATCTATATCTTACAAGAAAGCGTTCCTTCTGTTGTTGGAATTAACATAAATCCGTATGTCAATCTGGGAAAGATGGAAAATCGCGGTTGGGATAGTTCTTTAGAATATATGCAACAATTTGGAGATTGGACTTTATCGGGACGGGCTAATTTCACTTTCAACAGAAACAAAAAACTGTATGATGATAAACCAACTCCGATTTGGCCTTACCAGGAAGAGATAAATGAACCGTATGGCCAGCATAGAGGACTCATAGCACTTGGATTGTTTGAATCGGAAGAAGATATTACCAACAGTCCTCTGCAAACATTCGATAATCCGGTTGTGGGAGATATCAAGTATAAAGATATCAATGGCGATGGAATTATTGATGATTTTGACCGCGTAGCCATTGGATACACATCTATCCCTGAAATCAATTATGGCTTTGGCTTGAGTGCCGGATGGAAAGGGTTTGATCTCTCCCTGTTCTTCCAGGGTGTAGATCATGTCTCCAGAATGATCTCAGGTGGACCTATATTTGGTTCTGGAGGGAGTATCCTTGTAAATGGACAAATTTATGCTGATGTAGCGAAAAATAGGTGGACTCTGCAGAATCCCGACCCCAATGCAAAATATCCAAGGTTATCGATGTTGGATAAAAGCAATAATAAACAATTTTCTACCTATTGGCTACGTGACATGAGTTATATACGTTTAAAGAATGCAGAATTCGGATATACAATTCCCAAAAATATCTCAGGTAGGATGGGACTGTCTTCTATGAGATTATATTTACAAGGTATAAATCTTTTAACTTTTGCGAAATTCAAATTGTGGGATCCTGAATTGGATACTGGAGACGGAGGAACATATCCTAATATGAGGACAATCAGTGTGGGGTTAAATATTAATTTTTAAATAACAAGGTTATGAGCAAAATAGCAATTAAAATACAATACCTGTTTCTTTTGGTGTTTTTTACTTTAATGGGTATTTCGTGCAGTGATTATTTGGACGTAGAGCTGCAGAATCAAATGACACTTCAGGAAGTGTTCGACAAAAGAAGTACGACTGAGGCCTATCTTGCACAAGTGTATGGGTATCTTCCCGTGGAGGAAGATCCTATTTATGCCGAAGGAGGTGATGGAACGGTTGTATCAAGAAGTGATGAAGCTCTCTTTTCATGGTTATATGGGGAGTGGGAATCCAATAGACAAGGAGCATGGGGAGTAACAACAGAATATACCCATAACTGGGAACGGAATTATAATGGCATCAATCAAGCTACCATATTTATGAATAATGTGGACAGAAATACCGAAATCAATGAAAGTACGAAAGAAGTTATGAAAGCCGAAGCTCGTTTTATCAGAGCCTATTTGTACTTTTCTCTGTTTCGCAAATATGGACCGGTATATATTTGGGGTGATCAGGAATCCACCAGTTTAATAAGACCAGATTCTGTTGACCGTCATTCTGTTGACCGGAATGTTCAATTTATTATCTCAGAATATGACAAGGCAATTGAGGTTCTTCCTCTTAAGATTACAGATGAAGCATGGTTCGGACGTATAACAAAAGGCGCTGTTATGGCTGCCAAATCGAGGCTGACACTGTATGCTGCCCGTCCCCAGTTTAATGGTGCAGCCTTGTATAAAGGGATGAAAAACATTTATGGCGAATATCTGTTTCCTCAGGCAGAGGATCCTGACAAATGGGAGATTGCAGCGCAAGCAGCAAAAGATGTGATAGATTTAGGTATTTATTCTTTATATAAAGATACAAAAGAATCCGACCCATTTAAACGAGCCATAAAATCATATCAGGGAGTGTGGTTTGATAAATGGAATGAAGAAACAATTTGGGGTAAGTGGGTAAACGACGCTTTTTCCTATAATGTAAGATGTGCCCCTCCACGTGTAGTAAAAGAAGGGTATGGAGGGTATGCCCCCTCATTAAAGCTGGTCGATTCATATCCGATGGCTAAGTCCGGGAGGTATCCAATCACAGGATATAGAAACAATGGAGAACCTATTGTTGACCCTCAATCGGGTTATCGTGCTACCGGATTTACCGAAGGGTATATTCATCCGTTGGATAACTTTGCTCCTATCAAAGCGCATAATAGCTGCATAGGGCGTGACGCCAGGTATTATGCTTCCATATTAGCAAATGGAATGAACTGGATCAATACCTACAAAGGGGTAAAATTAGTAACATTCTATACCGGTGGGACCTCTTCTTATTCTGCTTCCGGAGACTGTGTGAAATCAGGATTTCTGTGGAGACGGTTCAGTGATCCAACCAATAATATTGAAGAAGGTCAATGGGGGCAATATGTATGGCCATATTACCGTTTGGCGGAAATTTATCTCAATTATGCCGAAGCCTGCAACGAAAAACCTAACAGGAATGAATCAGAAGCATTGAAATATATCAATTTGGTACGTGAAAGAAGTGGATTGAACAAAATTGAAGAAGCCTATCCTGAAGTGATTGGCAATAAAACATTGTTAAGAAATCTGATACGAAAGGAAAGAATGGTGGAACTGGCATTTGAAGGACATCGGTTCTACGATGTAAGAACATGGATGGTTGCTGAAGAAGAATCCAATAAACCAAATTATACATTAAACTTGTTGGCCACGAATTATGAAGATTCTTGGGAAAGAACAGATCGGGTATTTCCTGGAAAACTGGTATGTGAACCCAAACATTTATTATTTCCTCTTCATCAAAGTCAATTGAACGAAATGCGGAATATTACACAAAATTATGGATGGTAATTTTTTAATTGATAGCATTATGAGAACAGTTAAACATAACTTTATATATATCTTTATTTTACTTCTGACCCTTTCAATAGGAACTGCTTGTGACGAGAGTTATAGATTACACAATATGGTTGATGACCAAATCTATGTATTGAAACCCGGACTTGTTTCGGAAGAAATGTTTCTGTGGAGCGATTATACATATGATTATATTGTGATTAAGAGCGGAATGGGACTACAGGATGCCGAGGTAGAACTTCAGATAGATGAGAATCTAGTTGCTGAGTATAATACTTCGCATAATACGAATTATCAGGTCATTCCGCAAGAATACTATAGTTTAAAGTCAAAGAAATTATTATTCGATAAAGGAGAGTATCGGAAATCTTTCCAGATCGAATTCGATTTGAATGCTATCCTGGAATTACAAAAAAATTCTGAAGTGCAGTATGTGCTCCCATGTAAATTGAATGTAATGAACGCTTCCATTGAGGTGGCAGACTCGGCAAGAATTTCTTCAATTATCGTTCCGGTAATCAAAAAACCCTACATCCAATTTGAAAGGAACTATCTGGAAATTTCTCCCGTTGATTTGATCCGATTGGGTATTACAATGGATAAAAGGTCCCAAGAAGAAGTTCAATATTTTACAAAAATCGAGGTGAATTTTCCGAATAAATCCATGTTATCGTTCAACTTGGAAGTAGATCCGGCGCTGGTGTCAGAATATAATACTGAACATAATACTACATTCAAGTTACTGCCTGAGGCAGCTTATAGTTTCGATAATACTCAATGGAAGATGCAGGCGAATTTGACTTATCAACCTTTGGAGTTTAAAATTTTGAAACAGGGATTATATCAAGACAATTCGCCCCTATATGGTGAATACATTCTTCCTTTGCGTATCACATCAGTCTCTGAACATGAAATAAATCCGGAACAGTCTGTATTATTTGTGTCTGTTGTATTCAATCCAGACATATTGAATCGATCGGAATGGGAGATTATAGATTGGAATTCATGTATTTCAGAAGAACCTCAATATGAAGGGCTAGAGCGTACACCAGAGAAGATGTTGGATGGAAATGCAGCAACTTTCTGGGGCTCGAAATGGGATGATCCTAAACCGTTGCCCTATTATTTTGTATTTGATCTAAAAAAGGAGTACAAGATTTATCGGATTGGATTTACGAAACCTACTGATGCATGGAGGGGAAACATAAAGAACGGATATTTTGAGATCAGTTCAGATAATACTACATGGACAAAGTTATCGGATTGGAGTGTTGATAGCAATTCTCCACGTGAACATACTTTTGCACAAGATGGATCTCCGGCCAGATATATTAAATTTGTTATCAGTGACGCTTTTGAGTATGATAACCAGGTTACCGGCCCTGCAAGCGGGGCGCGATGCGATATCGCCGAATTTAATGCATGGGGTGAAGAATAAATTAACAAAGGAGATGTTTAGGAGACATTTGTTTTCTAAACATCTTCTACTTTAAATGACAAATATGCAAAACAGACGCGAATTTCTAAAAAAAATGGCCATAGGCGCCGCAACTCTCCATTCGGCTCCATCGCTGCTTTCCGCAAAAGGAGAGAAGTTAGTTAAAGGGGTGAGAACACCGGTGTCTCCCAACTCTTTTGTTAATATCGGCCTGATCGGTAAAGGGGGGATGGGTACCTCAGATACGCTCACGGCTTTATCCGTTGATGGTGTTAAGCTGGTAGGCGTTTGCGACTTATACGATAAGCGATTGAACGAAGCCAGGGCACAATGGGGAAATGAACTTTTCATCACGAAAGAGTATAAGGAAATTCTTTCCCGGAAAGATATTGATGCGGTAATCATCGCTACCCCGGACCATTGGCACCAGCCGATCGCCATCGAAGCCATGAATGCCGGCAAGCATGTGTATTGCGAAAAACCGGTCATCCACAAATTGGGTGAGGGAAAAGCCCTGATTGAGATTCAGAAAAAAAGCGGAGTGTTGTTCCAGGTCGGTAGTCAGGGTATGGCATCATTGGGAAACAGGGCGGCCCGGTTGTTGGTTCAACAGGGAGTTATTGGCCCTGTCAATTTTGTGGATGGCCAATTCACTGGGGCTCCGGGCAGGTTGAATGCCTATACGGCCCCCGATGATGCTTCCGAAGAGACCATTTGGTGGAGCCGTTTTCTGGGAAATGCGCCTAAAATACCCTTTACTCCACAGCATTTCTTTGCCTGGAGAAACTGGAAGGCTTATGGAACGGGTATAGCGGGAGACCTGTTTGTACATGTCTTATCCAGTATCCATTATATCATGGACGCCATAGGTCCTGAAAAAGTTTATACCACCGGAGGAATACGTTATTATACTGACGGTTCACGGGATACGCCCGATATTATGCTGGGATATTTTGATTATCCGGACAGAAATAACCTGGGAGCCTTTACCGTTCAGTTAGGAGCTAATTATGTGGATGGCGTGTCCAAGAAATGGGGAAGCATGGATTTCAGGATAGTGGGTGCCAAAGGTTCATTGGATGTGGGTTGGGATAAAGTAGTCCTGAAAACAATCGAAGATGTGAATATTAAGGATTTTGAGGTATTAGGACAGTTGGGGCAGGGGATGGATGTTCCCGAAAAAATATCTCCCCGGGAGTTTGTCTTTCATGCGGAAAACGGATATAGAGGAGGACATTACGACCATCATTTTAATTTTATCAACGGAATAAGGAATAACACACCTTTGACGGCTGATGTCCTTTTTGCAGTCAGAACAGCTGCCCCGGCACTGTTGAGTTATGAAAGTTACTTGCAAAATAAAGCCATTGAGTGGGATGCTCAAAATCTTAAAATAAAAAAATGACGATGATGAAACATGTAAAGATTATTCTGGGCTTTTTACTGATAACTGTCTCTTGCCATGTATCAAGAAACAGTGCTTCTCAACCAGCACCTATCGGTAAAGAAACTATATTTCACCTGTCGAAAGAAGAGATAAAAGAGGGTTATAATGTCCTTTTTGACGGTACATCCATGTCGCAATGGACAAGCAATACGGATGAATATGTTTTAGAAAACGGTTGTATTGTCATGTATCCGAAATCGGGGTATGGAAATTTGTATACAAAGGAAGAGTTTGATAACTTTATTTTACGATTTGAATTTTTACTGACCCCCGAAGCAAATAACGGATTGGGATTGCGACATAAAATGGTGACCACACAAAGCGGGTACGATGGAATGGAATTACAGATATTGGATAATGAATCGCCTATTTATAAAGATTTAAAACCGTATCAGTACCATGGGTCGGTGTATGGATGGATACCCGCAAAACGAGGCTTCCTGAAACCGACGGGGGAGTGGAATTATCAGGAAGTTATAGCGGATGGTGATCATATTACAGTCATCCTTAACGGAACAGTTATTGTCTACGGTAATTTAAGGGAAGCTACCAAAGATAGTCCCGCAGATCGTATCCCGGCCTCGTTATTCTATAAAAAAGGACATATTGCTTTCTTAGGGCATGACTCTGTTGTTAAATTCAGAAATATTCGCATAAAAGAATTGAAAGATTAAGATGGGTCACCCTTCCTCATCCAGAAGCGTTCAAAATCCGGTGCAAGTCAATTAATAGCCTTGGACTTTAAGAATATACTCCACAAGGGGAACGAAAGAAAGCAGGAGATGGGGTCGTCGAAATCGACATATTTGAGATGTTGGGTAAAGATGCGAAATCAACTGGTATGTTGACAACCAGAAAGTACAAACATACAAAGGTGAGACACCGCAAAAGAAAATGTTTATCCTACTGGCACTCTTCCATGGAGCCCACCCCGAATGGGTAGGCAAAGTAGATAAGGCTCAATTGTACCCGATTACTTTTAAGGTTGATTATGTGAGGGTATATACCAAGTAATTCGAAAAAACAATCTAACTTTGGTGAACATTATGAATAACGGTCGGAAAAGAAAGAAGCAAGTTGTTCAATATTAATACTGCCCTGATTTTGGGTGTAATCACATTGGCTTTCGCCGGTCATCCGCATTCTCCGATATTGTATAAAGAACCGGCAAAACAAAGAGTAATCATTGGATAATCAGCAATCCGACAGCAATTTATCAAGAAAATAAAAAAAACAAATCTATCCTTAACAGCTGTTTTATACATTCTTGTTTCGCAGATCCATGCGCAGACAGTGTATTATGATGCGGATCAATTCCCTTTGATTGGAAAAACGTCGGACGAGACCGAGACCCGGTATGAACGGCTTCCGGCATACCTGAAAGAGAGATGCCGGCCACCGGTATGGAGCTTAGGGAAAAATACGTCGGGACTGGCAATACGTTTCAGGACGAACAGCACGGCTATCTCCGCAAAATGGGAAGTGACAGGAGACAACCGGATGAACCATATGACCGAAACGGGCATCAAAGGAGTCGATCTGTATGCCTGGGAAGAAGACCACTGGCAACCCGTGAAAGCCGGACTTCCTTCCGGAAAAGTGAACGAACGGACCATTATCTCGGGTATGACACCGCAAGAGTGGGAATATATGATGTTCCTCCCGCTTTATGACGGAGTGGCCTCTCTTTCGATAGGGATAGACTCCACAGCCTGTATGAAGAGCCCGGAACTTCCCTACCCCGACACTACCCGCCCGCTTCTCGTTTACGGGACCAGTATCACCCAGGACGGATGCGCATCGAGGCCGGGAATGTCTTACACCAACATTCTTGCCCGCCGGCTCAACAGGGAGGTGATCAATCTGGGATTTCTGCGTTTTGCCGATAAGCTATACGATGCAATCTATCGGATCAACAATAAATAACAATTGAATAGAAAACAAAGTAAAACAATCGGCAGAGAGAAGGTGATATCAGCCCGGCAACATGAGTTGGAGGCTCATCCTTCAAGCCAGGGTAATCTCTTTATCTATATACACATCCTGGATGGTACGAATCAGCTCAACTCCATCCTTCATCGGTTTCTGGAAAGCTTTACGACCGCAGATTAACCCTATTCCTCCGGCCCGCTTGTTCACCACGGCGGTATAGACCGCTTCAGCCAGATCACTTTGCCCATGCGACTCTCCTCCGGAATTGATCAGGCCTATCCGTCCCATATAGCCGTTGATCACCTGATATCGGCAAAGATCGATCGGATGATCGGAACTAAGCTTGTCATACATGCCGGGATCCGTCTTTCCAAAGCGAATCGCTGTGAAGCCCCCATTATTGGTCGGCAACTTCTGCTTGATGATATCTGCTTTGATCGTCACGCCAATATGGTCGGCCTGACCGGTGAGGTCGGCCGCGCTGTGATAATCCGTACCGTCCTTCTTAAAAGCGTTATTGCGAAGATAACACCACAATACGGTGCCCATCCCCAACTCGTGCGCATACTCAAATGCTTCCGCCACTTCCACGATCTGGCGGCGACTCTCTTCCGACCCGAAATAAATAGTAGCTCCTACCGCGGCAGCACCTAAGTTCCAGGCCTCCTTTACGGTACCGAAAAGAACCTGGTTGTAGGAGTTCGGATAAGTCAACAGTTCGTTATGATTCATTTTGACAATGAAAGGGATCTTATGGGCATATTTTCTCGCTACGGAAGCCAGCACTCCAAAAGTAGATGCCACGGCATTACAATCTGCTTCGATCGCCAGTTTCACAATATTTTCCGGATCAAAATAGAGGGGATTAGGGGCAAAAGAGGCTCCGGCCGTATGTTCAATACCCTGATCGACGGGAAGGATAGACAGGTAGCCGGTATGTGCCAAACGCCCATGGCCGAACAAGCGTTGCAGATTATTCAAAGTTGGAATATTCCGGTCAGAATCGATCCATAGTCTCTCAATGACATCGGGTCCGGTAGTATGGATTAACGATTTGTCAACGGTCTTGCTCACATGATTCAGGAGATAGTCGCTTTGATCTCCCAACAGTTGTATTATAGTAGAATGTGCCATAGTTCAAATGAATTAATGTTCTTAAAATGTTGATAAAACAATACATATCAAACAAACCGCATCGGGATTGGTTCATTTTTTCACCATTGTTATCACTTTTGTTGTCACCCCACCCTTGTGACATTGAATCATTGGGTACTTTTAAATATCTTACGAGAAAGATTAAGAAGAAATAAGGCATTTGCTTAAACAAAAAGAATATACTATTTTTGTTGTACACTATAATGTACAATAAAATAATAAAGCGATGAGAGTAATTAGTTCATCAGAGCTACGAAACAACATGAAAAAGTACCTCGATCTGGCTATGGATGAGAAAATAGTTATTCAGAGAGGTAGAAACGAAACCTTTGTTTTAACACGAGAAGAATATTTAGAGCCGGACGAAGATTTAAAGCGGGCCATCAGCGCAGAGGAGCTCCTTGAGGGTATAGAAGCTGATATTAGAACGGCTTTCCGTAAAAAAGCGAAAGAATGAAAGTGTTATTTCTTCCCGAAGTCAGACAATATTTCCATGAGTTGGAAGAGGTGCTTTTCGAAAAGGAATATTTCGGGTTTGAAGATTCCGCTGTTCAGTATGTCAGGGAGTTGATTTTTGAAATTGAAAACTCATTGCCTATTCGAACCTGTAAAAAGGCCCCTTCATATTTTAACCGATACGGCAAAGATATGCATTACGCTTCTTTTCGGAAAAACAAAGCAACACAGTGGTACGTATTTTTCACGAGATATCGGAAGCGTGACGAAATGATCTACTTGGTACGGTACATCAGCAATAACCATGTAATCGCCCAATACTTATAAAAACAGGAGAATTACCCGAATATCTCTCTTAGTACTTTGTTGCTTAACTGTCCTATCCAGCTTTCTCCGGTGGAGACGGTCATGTCGATCAATGTTTTTTTCTGCTGAATCATCTCTTCACTCTTTATTGGATACGGCATCCGGACGTTCGGCGATTGTTTTAATCTTGGCAGCGCTTTCTATGGCTTTCAGCGCAATATCTTTTACCCCCTCCTCTGCCCGGTTCGCCTTGTCGCTGTACTCTTTCAGCTGTGCCTGCATTTCCTGTTTCTTTTGTTGCAGCGACTCTATCATTTGATCGCGAAGGCGGATCTCAGCCTCACTCTGTTTGTTCGACAGTTTAATTTCAAACTCATACTTATTTTGCAACGCATTTGTAACCTCCTGCTCTTTAGCCTTCAGCGCTTTTTCCAATTGACCGGGAAACTCAGCGGTTTCTTTTCTCAAGCCATTTATTTCAATTTCCGCCATCTTAACGGCCTGCTCTCGTTGAGATATCTCTTGTTCAAAAGCGTATTTTCTATCGACCAGTTCTTTCTCGAGTTGAGCCTTTTTGGCCTCATATTCATCCTTTTCTTTCTGACGCACGATTTTAAGATTATATTGATATTCATCTTCCTCTCTCTTCCGCCGGTTTGTCAACTCATCCAAATACTCCTTCTCTTCGCTCTTTTGTCTTGCTTTCGCTTCCTCCCACAATCCTTTTTTCTCATTCATTTCCCGATTGAAGGCTTCTTCTTTTTCTTTCATACCTGTTTCGAAAGACTCCTTCTTCTCTTTCTGCACCAACAACATGGCAGCTAACGAATCGGCATTGGCCGACAGCGAATAAAGATCCTCAAGATATTGTTTTTCCACAGCAATAGCAGCCCGTATTTCTTCCAACTTTTTAAACTCATTGCTTAAGTGAGCCTGTAACTCATCCAAAGAGTGAATCAACGACGATTTCAGATTCGTAATGCCTTTTGCAATGCCTTCATTACTAAAATCGGTTACTTTTTCTACGATTTCATTCTTTTTCCTCTCTTCCTGAACCTGCTTAGGAACATTACTTTTCTCCTCTTGCACTTTTTTTAATAGAACATCGTAAGCCGTTAAAATTTCAGCTTTCGTGTTTTTTTCAGTTACCACTTTTTCCATAATTATAATATTTTAATTTGATATTCCGATTATCTCGGCACACTTATTGGCTCTCTGAGTCCCTCTGAAAATCTTCAGAACAGGCCCTTCTTTTATCTGACAAAAATAGATGATTTTTTGCCCATATCCAAACGTATAAAATAGAACTTAAGGTGATACTCAAGGTGGCAATAAAGCGATGAGAGCAATTGGTTCATCAGAATTGCGAAACAACATGAAAAAACACCGGATTCTGTTCTGAAATACCAGACACATCATCTACGGATAGTTGATACAAAAATCAGGAGCAAAGAAACATATTTGATTGAATAATATTATCTTTGTCATGAGAGTATTTTTGATGATGAAAACCTCATGGAAAACGATAAGGTTGGAAGTCGTTGATTTCAGGTAATTAAATGTTTTTGATAAGCGGGCACAGAGTCAAAACTTGTTTTGCCTCTGTTGAGCGTTGGAAACAACTAATGTAATTGAAGTATTCCGTGAACACAGAGGCATACAGAACAGAATTTGAAGAGATCTTCATTCAGTATTTTCCAAAAGTCAAGGCATTTGCCGCTATTCTTCTTAAATCGGAGCAGGAAGCTGAAGATGTGGCACAGGATATCTTTGTAAAATTATGGGAACAGCCGGATTTATGGGAAGGATATCTTGTACGGAATTATCTGTACACAATGGTTAAGAACCATGTCTTCAACCGTATTAAACGGAAAAATATCGAATTTAAATATATAAACTCTCAGATGAATTTGCATTCGTTGGATGAGATAGCCGAATTTAAAGATCCCCTTAACGAGATATACCATGAAGAGCTGCAGCTTTTGTTGAAATTATCGCTGGAGCAGATGCCCGACAAACGCAGGCAAGTGTTCGAAATGAGCCGTTTTCAGGATTTGAGCAATCATGAAATCGCAGAAAAATTGAACTTGTCGGTCCGGACGGTAGAACAACACATCTATTTGGCCTTAAAAGAGCTAAAAAAACTTTTCCTTATTGCAATTTTTTTGATGAAATTTTAAGTAGTAACCCGTTCTCGATTGTATCTAATATGTAAAAGCGCTATTATATTTATTGGAGAGGCGTTTTTTGATAAACATACGAGATGGAGAACTATTTTAACAAGATTATTGAATTATTTGCGAAACACGATGTTTCAACTTCCTCGCAAAACGAATTTTACCGATGGCTTACCGGGGAAAAATTTTCCGGGGAAAAAGATCAGGCTTTGCGCAACTTGTGGAATAACATGGCGGACAGCACTCCTGCCGAGGTTTCATACGAAACACGGCAATCCCTGAATGAGGTCCGTAAGAAAATAAGACAACGCCCTCGCAAAGTCAATACCAAACGTCTCCTGTTCTGGCAGATATCCGCTGCCAGTCTGCTGATCGCGCTACTTTCCACACTGTATTTTGCCGCCGGTAAAAAATCGGCGAATACCGATCTTATTGAACAATACACGCCAATCGCCGAAATGACCTATCTGACTTTGCCCGACGGGACCAAAGTACAAATGAACTCCACCGCCACCTTACTCTACCCGGAACAGTTTACCGGAGAGAGCAGAAGTGTATATTTAATAGGGGAAGCCAATTTCAAAGTGGCGAAAAACAAAAAGCTGCCTTTCATCGTGAAATCTAACGATTTCCAGGTGACGGCATTGGGAACAGAATTCAACATGAAGGCATATCCGGGTGATCCGGCCCTTTCAACTACGCTGCTTTCGGGAAGTGTGGAGGTGAGATTCAACAACTTGGCCTCGGCTTTGATATTGAAGCCAAACGAACAATTCACCTATAACAAACAGACGAAAGAAGAAACGATCAGCCGCCCCGATATAGACGAAGTAACGGCATGGCAAAGAGGTGAACTTGTATTTAAATCAACAACCCTGAAGGAGATCATCACCGTATTGGAGCGAAAATATCCATACTCGTTCGTGTATGCCTTAAACACCTTAAAGGATGATAAATATACGTTCCGATTCAAGGATAAGACTTCATTGCGGGAAGTGATGGATATCATTGCAGAAGTATCGGGGCACATAAAATATAGGATAGAGAATGACAAATGCTATATATCACCTTTATAATCAATTATAAACAATTAAATTATTTACAATATGGATACGTCATAATGAAAAGAACCGGAATAAAGTGGCCCCTTTATTCCGGAAAAATAAGCGTTAGAGTTATACTCTTGAAAAATAAGTCAAATTTCTAATCTAACACTACGAATTAAATATTAAAGTTATGAAATTTTTTTACATGAAAAAGGCAAAAATGCGATTTTTTATCTTTTTCTTCTGTTTTATTGCTTCGCAGACATTTTTGTTTGCCCAGAACAATGTCTTGATAACCATAAAGCAAAACAATATTTCGGTTATAGAGGCGTTACAGGCAATTGAAAGGCAGTCGAAAATGTTCGTAGCCTACAACGAATCACAGTTGAAGAATCAAAAGACGCTTGATTTAGACATCGACAATCAACAAATAGGCGATGTCCTTGTCCAAATACTGAAAGGAACAGGATTCACTTATCAACTGAAAGACAACTATATAGTGATTATCCCTGAGCGGCAGACCAGTCAGAGGCAGGTCAGCGGGACAATCTCCGATGAAAAAGGCGAACCGATAATAGGCGCAAATGTAGTTGAGAAAGGAACTACCAATGGTACGGTCACGGATATGGACGGTAAATTCACACTGAGTGTTGAAAACAACGCGGTACTCCATGTTTCATACATAGGCTATCTGTCGCAGGATATTAACACTGCCGGTAAAACAGCCTTTAATATTGTTTTACACGAAGACTTAAAAACACTGGAGGAAGTAGTAGTAATCGGATATGGCACGGTGAAGAGACGGGATGTCACAACGGCAGTATCCTCCGTTTCCATGGAAAATTCGGACGAACGCCCGATTATCTCCGCCGCCCAGGCCATACAGGGTAAAGCGGCCGGTGTAAACGTGTATCAACCCAACGGCGCACCCGGCGGCGAAATGGTGATCCGTGTACGCGGAACAACCTCTTTCAATGGCAGCAACGATCCGTTGTATGTGGTGGACGGCGTTCCGGTTGACAATCTCAATTTCCTGTCCCCTATGGATATTGCCGATATGCAGATTTTGAAAGATGCCTCGTCTGCGGCTATTTACGGATCACGCGCGGCGAACGGCGTCGTGCTGATCACAACCAAACAGGCAACGGCGGGAGCGAAGGTTGCCGCAAATATACAGGTTGGGATGAGTCGTGTAAGCAATCCTATTCAGTCGTTAAATGCTGCTCAATACAAGGAATTGATTGACGAGATCCGTCCGGGGACCATACCCGAAGGAACAACCGACCGGACAGACTGGTTCAAAGAAGTATATGGTACCGGTATCACACAGAACTACCAATTACAGGTATCCGACGGGAACGACAGGTTACGCTATTTCGTATCGGGGGGATACCTTGATGAAAGAGGAGTGCTGAGTTCGGCATTTTTCCGCCGGTTCAACCTTCGCAGCAACGTGGAAAGCCAGGTGCGCAAATGGCTTCGTTTCGGATTAAACATGTCCTATTCCGATAATACGAGCAACAACGTTGCCACAGGAGCGGGCTCCAACCGTGGAGGCGTGGTGCTGGCGGTGGTGAACCTGCCTACGGCCGCAACCATTAAAAATGAAGAGACCGGATTGTATAACCGTCTTTTCTTCGGACAGAACATTACCAACCCCATCGAGGAGATCGAAAACGGTAAAAACAATAAAAACAACGAGAACAGGTTGATTGCCTCCGGAAACACAACCATTACCTTCATGCCGGAACTGATTCTGAAAACTTCATTTACATTGGATCGCCGCAACGGTAAGGAAACAGGTTTTACTCCTCCTTCGCACGGAACTGACAGGGACGATTGGGGATACGCGTGGGATAACCGCTCGATGAATACATTGCTGGTATTTGATAATGTACTGACGTATAAAAAAACATTCGCGGAAAAACACAATTTTGAAGGAATGGGCGGAACATCGTGGACGAACTCCAAATGGTCGCAAAGTTATATTAATGGATCCCATTTCAAGGATGGATCTATCCACACGCTGAATGCAGCTAACAAAATTGCCTGGAACAATACGGGGTCGAATGCTTCGGAATGGGCCATCATGTCGGTGTTCGGACGTCTTTCCTATAATTACGACAGCAAGTACCTCTTTACCGCGAATGTGCGTGCAGACGGATCGTCGAAGCTTCACCCCGATCATCGCTGGGGAACATTTCCGTCTTTCTCCGGCGCGTGGCGCTTATCTTCCGAAGACTTTATGAAAGACCTCACCTGGCTCGACGACCTGAAGATCAGGGGCGGCTGGGGACAAACGGGAAACCAGTCGGGAATCGGTGATTACGCCTATTTGCAACGATATAACATTACCCGGCAACCTTGGTTTGAAGCCGGACAGACAGACGCCATCCCGTTGGTGACTCCGGAAAACCTCCGTACGGCGGACCTTACCTGGGAGACCACCTCACAAACCAATATCGGATTGGATGCAACGCTGTTGAAGAACCGGTTAACCGTTGCGATGGATTACTATTACAAGTACACAACCGATATGTTGATGTATGTTACCGTACCGACGGGATCGGCAGAGGCATCCTCAATTGTAAGGAATGAAGGGGTAATGACGAACCGCGGTTTTGAGTTTGCCGTGAACTCGCGCAATATTACCGGTGCATTCGGTTGGGATACCGATTTCAACATTTCGTTCAACAGGAACAAACTGAAAAGCCTCGAGCTGCAGAAAATTTATAAAGATGCCGAGACTACCGACGCTTTTCACCAGACGCGCGTTGTACGGAATGAGCCGGGACGTCCCCTGGGAGGATTCTGGGGATATATCAGCGACGGGGTAGATCCCGAAACCGGAGAATTAATGTACCGCGACTTGAATGAAGACGGGAGGATCAGCCCTTCCGATCAAACCTATATTGGAAATCCCAATCCGTTATTCACGTACGGATTGACCAACTCTTTCTCTTATAAGGGATTCAGACTGAATATATTTATCCAGGGATCTGTAGGAAACGATATCTTCAACGCATCCAAAGGGGATACGCAAGGAATGCACGATTTAAAAAACCAGTCGGTAGAAGTGCTAAAACGCTGGCGTACGCCGGGACAGATCACCGATGTACCCAAAGCCGGCTTTAACCTGCAACCGTCGAGCTATTTTGTGGAAGACGGAAGTTATCTCCGGATAAAAGATATCTCCTTGTCATACAGCTTCAAAGGGAGCATTCTCGACAAGGCCGGCATTTCACGCCTGCAACCTTATGTAACGGCCAGCAACCTGCTGACGTTCACAAAATACAGCGGCATGGATCCCGAAGTGAATCAATGGGGGAACAGCGGCGCCGTACAGGGTATCGACTGGGGTACATACCCTCACAGCAGGACATTTGTTTTTGGAGTGAATCTTGAATTTTAAATTGCAACAAAATGAAGACAAAATATATTCTATCGATCCTTATCGCCTGTTTACTGGCCTCCTGTTCACTGAATTATGACCCGGTGGGACTTTATTCGGATGTAACCGAAGGAGTAAACAACGATAGTGTCAAGATCGTATTTAAAGACAAAGCCGCGCTTCTGTCGCACAGACAAACGCTGCTGAACCTGTTCAAAAACGGGCAGGAACACTGGTATCTGGATATGCTGTTGCTTGCCGAGTCGCATTCCGATAATGCTTACGCCGGTGCGCCGAATGCTGAAACAACGCCGTTCGAGGTGAATTCCATCGAAGGGTCGAATACCAACCTGAGGCGCGACTGGAACGGCCACATGGCGAACATAGCCCAGGCAAACCGATTGATCGTTAATATCGACAAAGTGCCCGATCCGGCATTGACCGAAGCAGAGAGGTTACAGTATAAGGCGGAAGCCAAGATCCTGAGGGCTATGATTTATTTCGATATGGTAAGAATATGGGGAAATGTCCCGTTAATAACCACAATGGCAGGTGACATTACCTCCGAAACCATTGCCGAAGTATATCCAGCCTATTTCCCGCCGCAAACAGATGCTCTCACGATCTATAAACAGATTGAGCAAGACCTGTTGGACGGGTTGCAATATGCTCCCGATAATGATCCGGCGGATAAGACACAGTTCTCGAAATCCGTTGCCCGCGCATTGTTGGCAAAGGTCTATGCCGAAAAACCGTTACGTGATTACGACAAGGTAATCCAATACGCCGACGCATTGGCTACGGACGGCTTTGGCCTGGTAGACAATTTTAGCGATCTGTTCGATGTGGTGCTGACGGACCCGAACGCTCCTCCCTCCCAGACAAATAAGGCGATAGAAGCAAAAGCACGCAATACCAAAGAGTCCATTTTCGAAGCGCAGTTTTTCCCGGGAAATACCAATTGGGTCACCTGGATGTTCGGCCGCCCGCTGGATGACTGGACGTTCTATTTCACCTGGGCAAAATGGATCACGCCATCCCGCGACCTGATCAAGGCCTTTAACAGTGAACAAGGAGACAAACGCTACGGACAGACCATTGTATTTTATCAGTGCGATTGGACGATCTATTATCCGGCCAATAATTATGCTTTCATGTACAAAACCCGCAGCGCCTACAACAGCATCATCAAAATGCGATATGCCGATATTTTATTGCTCAAAGCGGAGGCGTTGATCGGGAAAGGCGATTACAGCGGAGCGGCTCAGATCATCAATCAGACACGCCGGCGGGCCGGACTGAACAATCTGCCGGCATCGGCGTCGGCCAGCAAAGAATCCATCTTGAAGGCCTATCTTAAAGAACGCCGCCTTGAACTCGCCCTCGAAGGCCAGCGATGGTTCGACCTCGTGCGCCTCGACAAAGTGGAAGAGGTGATGAACGCGGTATTTAATAAAGATGAAGGGCGCCCGGCACAGGTGTATCCTTATACAAGCCGGTCATATATTTTGCCTATTCCGCAGGATGTGATCGACCAAAACCCGAATCTTGTCCAGAATCCGGGATATTGATTTTTTATATAAACATAAAAAAAGACAACTATGAATTCCTTATATAAACTGTTTTTCATGGCCGGGATCATTGCCCTGTTGCTCGCCTCGTGCGAAGACGAGTATGGTCCCCGCAAAGAATCAACCCCGGTATTTGAGGCGGCAAGCGTGAGTCCCTCCTCCTTTACGTTCGGTGATTCGGTGACGCTGACGGCAAAAATCACCGATCCCGCCACCACGCTGACCATGCTGACCTACGAAATGGTTTCCGGAGGCAGGACGCTCACGTCGGGTGAGATACCCATAGGCGGCGACACGCACGAGGTTTCCCGGGCTATCTTCGTTCCGCTACTGAGCAGTCAGGCCAATAATTCGGATGTGCAGGTCAACCTGGTTGCCCGGAACGTATTGAAGGGCTTAGCCTCCTATCAGATTACCGGCCTGACCGGAAACCGCCCTGTTTACAATCCGCTTTATCTGGTTACGGACGATGGAGGCATAGCAATTCTGGAGCCCCAAACAGCAGATAAAAATAAATTTCAGGCTGACGGACTGACTTTCGACTATTCATTTCGGTTTAAGATTGCAGAAAAGCTCAATGCCGACAACACCATCGATTATACGGGAGACGTATATGGTAATGTGAACGGCAGGATCGGGATGATCGACGAGAGAGGCGAATCGGCCTTTGTATATGCCCCGTCGGCCGATTACATAAAAACATTCACCTTCGATGGTTATGGTTTCAACGTAGCAACAACCGGAAGTCATCTCGGCGAGGATGACCTGGCGTTGAGCATTTTCACGGATCAGGACATTGACGGCGAATCTTTCCGTGTGCTTAAACGCACGTTACAGAACGGCAAGACCTATTCGGCGTTCGGCGAGCTGGCCGGAACAAAAATCATCTATAATCCGGACTTTTTCAAGCGTGCGTCTGCCGACAAGGTTACCTTCCTGGGGAAAACCGGAGAATATACCCTTTACTATAACCCTGTCCGCAAGAACATCTTCGTAGGGGTTGACAATCCATCTTATCCCGACTATTTGCTGGCCTGCGGTTTCGGATTGGGATATCCCACAAATGCAACTTCGGCCGAAATAGAGGCGGTGTATCCGGGACATCAGAGGACACACACCAGCTGGGGATTCGGACATGTAATGCAATACGTGCTGCTGCGGCAGATCGACGAAGGAGTGTACCAGGGAACGTTTTATACGCCGGGCGATCAGGATCATTATGCCGGATTCAAACCGTTCGAAAATACCGGTTGGGGCAACGAAAAGAAAGCGGGTGAATTTACCTTTACCGGCGAACAAATCATTACCGGCGATAACGACTGGACAATCCCCAACGGTGAAAACGATCCGGTAGTGGAATCCGCCAATTACCGGTTTACAATCAACCTGAACAACAAAACAGTGCATATTGAAAAAGTAACGCTATAACGATGTGCAAATTAGTCAATGAACCAATAAAACTAATGTAATTAATTTTAGGAATAATACGAAGAATGGAATTTCACTTTATAAAATATAATCGTATGAAGTTAATATTCAATTTGAAAATGACAACATTATTGATTCTGGCATTATGCTGTTTATCATTCTGCAGTGATGCCGGAAAAGACAATAATGAGGGTGGCACCCCCGAACCGGAAGTACCGGCAGCCGGAGATGTAACCATCTATATTACAACCAATACCCGCTCTATGGATTTCAAAAAGCAGGCTGCCAATTTCAGTCCAAAAGACAACATGTCGCCAACCACCATCAAACTGGAACCCGGCACACGTTACCAGACCATGGACGGTTTTGGGGCAGCCGTAACGGGTTCCACCTGTTACAACCTGATGCAGATGACAACAGAGAACCGCACCAAATTCCTGAAAGAGACGTTTTCCGAAACCGAAGGTATGGGACAGAGTTATATCAGGATATCTATCGGATGTTCCGATTTTTCGCTGAGCGAATACACCTGTTGTGATACACCCGGCATAGAGAATTTTGCCCTTACGGAGGAAGAGACGCGCTACGTAATCCCTATTCTGAAAGAGATCCTGGCCATCAATCCCAATGTGAAGATAATGGGTTCGCCGTGGACGCCTCCCCGATGGATGAAGGTAAATAACCTCACTGACCTGCAACCGTTCAACTCGTGGACAAGCGGTCAGCTCAATCCGGCATATTATTCCGACTATGCCGATTACTTCGTGAGATGGATCCATGCTTTCGGGGAACAGGGAATAAAGATCTATTCTGTAACGCCGCAGAATGAACCGCTCAACAGGGGTAACTCCGCTTCGTTATACATGACGTGGCAGGAACAACGCGACTTTGTAAGAGATGCTTTAGGACCTAAATTCAAAGCAGCGGGATTAAACACCAGGATTTATGTTTATGATCATAATTATAACTACGACAGCAATAAGCCCGAGAACGCCGATCAGGGGCAGTATCCGCTGAAAATTTATGCAGACGCGGCAGCAGCAGATTTTGTTGCCGGCGCGGCCTATCATAATTATGGAGGAAATAAAGAGGAACTGAATTTTATCCGTCAGTCACGCCCGGACAAAGAACTGGTATTTACCGAAACATCCATCGGCACATGGAACGACGGCCGGAACCTCGAAACCCGCCTGATCGATGATATGAAGGAGGTGGCACTGGGTACGGTAAACAATTGGTGCAAAGGCGTCATCGTGTGGAACCTGATGCTCGACAGCGATCGTGGCCCCAATCGCGACGGTGGTTGCCAAACCTGTTACGGAGCCGTGGATATCGATCGTTCCAATTACAAGACCATCACCCGCAATTCACATTATTACATCATCGGGCATCTTTCGTCGGTGGTAAAACCGGGGGCGGCACGTATAGGGACATCGGGCTTTTCAGATTCCGGTTTTTACTATTCGGCATTTGAGAACCCTGACGGTACCTACGCCGTGGTACTACTCAACAGCACCGCGACAAACAAGGCAATTACCCTTGACGACGGGTCTCATCACTTCGCTTACGAGGTACCTGCCAAATCAGTCATATCTTATCGATGGAAAAAACAATAAACAGTAACTATATGAATATGAATAGAATAAAGTATCGGGTATTTGCATTTACGATTTCCGTTGCACTCACGTCATGCTCCAATGACATGGAAGAGCTCCGACAGGAAGGGAATCCCGTCATGCAGATAGAAAACCAGTTTGCCGATGTACATTTTGGAGATCTTTTGCCGTTCAACGTTACGGTCAGCGACAATGTACCCTTATCCACGTTAACGGCCATATTGTATTTCGGAGAAGAGGAAGTTTCCAAAACCACCCTCCGAACCAAAGAGAACGGGCAATATTCCGGGAATATAGCCATCCCGTACGGGAAGAATATTCCCGACGGAACCGCTACATTGAAGTTTATTTTGGTGAACACCACCATGAAAAAAGCAATACAAACATTCGATGTGCCGGTGAGCCGGGCACCGTACCCTTACCTTATCCTGGTAACCGCCAAAGCATCTTATCCCATGCTTCCGACCGGGCAACCGAATGAGTATGCGGCCAAGGCTGCTTTTCCGTCCAAGGAATTACCGGCCTATATAAAAACACCGGTGATAGATGACAAAGGGCGTGAGATTGTTTTTGGCTGGGAAGAAAGTGAAGGAGCCATTGGCGAAGGCACTTCAGCCGATATTCCATTTGCAAGCCCAGTGGGCGGCACTTACAGCGTAACTTTCAATACAAAGACATTCGAAGCTTCACCTTTCTTCGAAGTAGTGTTCAACGGGCAAAAAATGGGGATGCTGGATAAAGACAATTACCAGTTGGATATTGACCTGACCCAGGGTGAGGAAATCACTTTGAAAGGTCTGACGGATTGGTGGATAGATCCTGACTTTTTTGCCCGAGAGGGAGGTAAGATGACTTTCGTACCGATTAGTGGAAAGTACCGTATCACGGCAAACCTCAGCCTGAATTACCTGAAAGTGGAAGTTATGGCGGGCAGCAATTTAGCAACACTTCAGGCAGACGGAACAGGTGCGGTGTGGATCATCGGCACAAATGTAGGAAAACCGTCCGTGGCAGGCAATGAAGTGGGTTGGAATACCGACAAGGCATTGTGTATGGCTCCGGTAGGCAATAAAAAATATCAATTGACCGTAGTTGGGGGCGAAACCATAAGTTCGGATGCCATAAACTTCAAGTTCTTCCACCAGAAAGGCTGGGGAGGCGAGTTTGGCAGCGCAACACTTACTACCGCAAGCGAAATCATTTTCGTTGGCGACGGAACCAATGGACGCGACAACGGAAACTTAGGTATTGTCAGTGGCAAAACGCTGACAACAGGTAAAACGTATCTATTCACGGTCGATGTATCGGCAGGAGCGAATGCAGCGGTATTGACCGTAGTAGAGAAGTAAAAAACATGGGGCTGCTTGCCGGAAATTACGGCAATGCACCCCATTTTTTTTATTTATATACCCATGATCCGGTGAAACCGAATCGTCCCGCTTGAAATTGTCGTATTTTCAATTCGACGAGACCGTCCTTATCATATACGCCCATAAGTTAGCAATCAGTTTGGTGGCATCGTTGGCAGTGCCGCTCGTGGCATCGTCCGTGTTTATATATTGGGCTATTCCTCCGGCCAAAGCATTAAATATATCTACATCTCCACAATGGACGATGCGATTGGTAAAATCTATCCCCAGCAACATCCCCCCCTCATTGCCCAATAAAATAGGCTTGATCCCTTTGCTTTGTGCTGCGGCGAGATTCATTTCGGAATGAATGGCGTCAATATTACGGAATGAAAAGCCCGATGCCACGTTTCCAAAAGGCCCTTTGTAAATCTGGCTCATCGCAGCATCATTGTAATTCGCCGAGTACTGGGTATATGCTCCGGCTGTGGCATAATATGAAGTAATATCCGTCAACCCAAGCTTGTTTAAAATCTCCAGATTATATGGTGTGAGGGGACTGTATTTCGCTCGGTCGAACATATATATAAGGTAGTGCCTGGGGCTGCTCTTTGCCCAGTCAATGAGTACCTGCGCACTATTGGGGCCTATCGAAAAGACCGCCTCATTCAGGTATATGATGTTGAACGTTCCTATATACCGTTGAAGATAAATGTAATCGTCCTGCGGATTCACTTCGCAGAATATATTCAAACGGCTCGTAGGAACCCGGCCGGTAGCACCAAAGTTATTGGGATGCACAAGCAGGGCTTTGAGCCCGGCAGCTTTGACTTCGGCAGCGGTGCTGTTCCAGTGTGTGTAAGTTCCCAGATATCCTATTCCACCGTTCCCAAGGCTCAGTATATCACAGCCCCCGCCACTGACGCTACTGTAATTGCTCTGTTTGATAGAGATCGGCACTGTTTGTCCCACCAACTTTACATACAGTGTGGAGGAAAAAACAGCCGCACTGTAGTTGTTGGTACGGGTTGTTATGGTGATACTCTTTTTGTCGGCAGCCAGGTCAACCTTATAGTAGGTGTTCGTGAAGCTGCCGCCGGGAGATATGGATGTCGTGGGCGGGCTATCCCATGAAGCGGTAAAGTTAGGAATATTTGTAATGACAGGAATTGTAACGGTTGCTCCCGCATAAAAAGGCAAGATTACATCTTGGCCGGGGATAGCGAAATAGTACGGTCCGTCTATCGTTACATTACTTGCATTTCCATCCCAATTTTGTATGGTAACCGAAGTCCCGCTTGCAGCGTTATCAGCCGCATTGCCGGGCGTATCCCATCCTTCGGAGTCCACATTGTTGATGTTAAGGGTATATTTGTAATTCCGTAATACCTGCCCGAAGGGATGCCCCGGAAGTTCCGAGTTAAAATCGACCCGATAGTAAGTGGTTTTACCCGAATTGTTATAGACTCCCCCCACCACAAGGACAGTAGGGGTTCTCACTTGTAAATTAGCTTCGGTCACGGGAGACGCTTCCGGAACCATAATGCCGTCAATGGAATTAGTTGAGGTGTTATCAACAGAGAATACTCCATTAGTTTTAGCTCCGGCCGGCGAAGCCTCAGTGACCTTAGGACTGTTCCAATTGGCAGGATCGGCCGCAGGTATAACCTGTACACGGTCGTTGGCCCGATATACGGCTACCGATACCAATTTAAACTTGCTCACGGGAATAGAAGCATTTACCACGATCCTGGCCGAGGCTGTCGATCGCAGCATTATGACGTTAAGGTTGTTGCTGAACGAGGCAGGCAGGTTATTTAGCCTGGCCATACCCGCCATGGGGTAGCCGTTCGCATTGGTTACGCCGGAGGACAACACGGAGAGTTGCTGCTTTACCGTGGATAACGCGGTACCTGGCGTAAATCCCGTAACGAGTGAGCTTTGTACATTAGCCACAAAATATATGTTCAGTGCTGTCCCTGAAGAGAGTAGCTTAAAAGTGAATACACCGGAGCGTTTTACACCTTCCGTAGCATAAAGCAATTTATTGTTCTGATCGAATATCAACGCTGTAAAAATATGTATTGCAGCGTCATCGGTTATCACGGCCCTTGTGAGCGGCTCCGATGTGTTTGTGGTAACCGTTACCATTACTTCCAGGCCTTCCTCTATCGGGTCAGGCATGTCATTTCCCATGCTGCACGCGGCCATTACAGCAAGTAGAAAAAGCAATAATGCATATTTGACGTTCATGACTTTATATTTTTAAATATCCCCCGGTTTCACATCAATATCTTCCCAATCGGGTTTGGTTACCGTAACGCATACTCCTGTAGAGGTCTTTGTTATGGTGAACAGTATGCCGAATTCACAGGTATCCTGAGGCGGGTTCTCTTCAACCCATGCTTTCAGGTTCAGGCCATCAATCAGTTGGGTATTGCCCGAAGAATTCAGCAGATGAATGGTCATGTCATCGCTAAAAGCGGCAGCAGGCGAATGAAAACCAGCGGTATATAGCAACGCCGACCTGGTATTCTGCTGCGTTGTCATTATATAGTCGCGCCGCCCGGGCTTGCTTGAGGAGGTGAAATCGTATTGGAACGGCATATTCTTCGCTTGTACTTTCGGATTCAGGCCATCGAACCCGGCAAGGTTTTCCAATCCAAGTATATAAATATTTATCGTTCGGTGAACCCTGCGCAGATCCATAGTTTTTTCAGTTATTTTATCGGCAGGCAGAATTACGGTGAAACCCGTGTAGTCGAAATCATCGCCGGAGCCGGATCTGCTGATGTTACCGGCCGGAGCATAATAAACGGGGCTTCCTGTATCGGAGGATCTCTCTTCCAGATACAACTCCTTAAAGTTTCCTCCTTGTTTCGCTCCCATAATCTTTGAATGGTCTGTCACATTTGCCCAGCAAATGATCCGGTAAATTCCGGGAACCAGGGACATTGCGACGCGGTTCTTAGAATCAAACGCGGTTTTGTCGAATCGGAATGATCTGACAAAGTTGTTCCGGGTGTCGAAAATGATAATATCCACTGAAAGTATCTTATTTGTAAACTGGTCATTACCGTTTGTATCCAACAGGCGCAGACGCAATACCAGGTTATTATCTGTTTCGCAGAAAGGATGCTCCCATATACAACTGACAAGCAATAGCAGCGGCAATAACAGTATGACAAAATACCTTTTCATTATTTTATATTTTATTCTGCCGGTCAATGCTTTATACACTTTTAACGTAGGCCGCCCGCCCATTTGGACGGGACGGCTTGACTGTACTTTTTATTGGTTCACCACGGTTTAACCTCATTTTCCATCCATGTTGCCAAGGTTACACTAACCCGGACAGTAACACTCTTCATCTCAGGAGCAACATCAATATTGTCCTCGTTAAAGGTAAAGTTCTTGATCTGGTATATGCGGCCGGGAAGGAAAGCCTGAACTTCGCTGTCGTCACTTACATTCAGGAACTTAGTGACAGTCATCCAGCGGAGTTCATTGCCTATGCCCACTTCGGAATTGAAACCCGACACACGGATTACTATGTGGGGGAATTCACCGCCCACAGGAGCAAAGAGGTTGTACGCCCATACTTTCCCGTCGGTATTGGGTGAATACTCTTTAGCTGCCAAAGTAAACTTACCTATACCGGCGTTGTTGGCATCATAAATGTAACCGGCGTTGGCCGCACTGTAAATACCCGCACCTTCCAGGAACATTGCCGGATTTTGACCGTCCGCTTCCTTGCCATAATAGTATTTGTCGTTGGCTGGCGTAACGGTTGAGGTGCGTGTACCGGCAATTGTACTCTTATAGTAAAAATTATTGATAAAGATGCCGTCCACTTTATATGTGGTTATGGCTGTCGGGGTAGATCCGTCGATATCCACGGCTGTAAACTTGTGTATCTCGATGCGTGAACCGATCGGCGCTACTGTAACTGCGGCGGTCGAAGGGTTGCCGGTATGGTCTATAGCGGTCTGGGTCTTGCCGTACAAAGTTACGTTGCTTACGTCGGATGTCGCCAGTTCGGTCTGCGTTTGAAGGTCAACTATTGTCGCTACTACATTGCTGATACTGTTGCCTTTTACGAAGCTCAGTGTGGGGACGTTTCCGAATATGTAAATATTTCTACTGCTTCCGGATACCTCCGCAAAATCTATGCTTCCACTCATCACCACCTGCCTCTGTGCCGCATTGGGATTACTGTCCACAATGGTGAATACATCCGTGATCTTATCGTTTCCATCCACAAAATAGACATAACCGTTCCTGAACTCTACCGTGTGGGATGTAACCGTCCCTGCTTCTGCCCTGGTAGGATTTCCCGGTTTCAGTACTTCCAGGACAACGTGAGTTGTTTCTCCATCCTTAGGCGAAATTTGCTCACCGATATCCTTGTTGCAGGATATCAAAGCCGTTGCTAATACTGCCACAGCTACCATTGATTTAATTGTTTTCATAATCTAAAAAATTGAAAATTAGTAATTAACTATCTGCCATTTGCTGGTTTATATGACAAAATTAATTTACTGATGGGTCTGACGCAAGACTTTCTAAGTGACTCTCAATGTGATGTTCCGACTTTATTCGTCATTACAACACCTTTTCCCGACTCAAAATGCAAAAACAGAAAATATGGAGCTGTAAACAAACGATATTTCCACTATTAAAGTCGGAAAACGACTTTCCTGCGACCGGAATAGATGAGCCGGAACAAAATAAAAAAGAGCAACAGGTATCGCCTGCCGCTCTTATCCGGGTTCATTTATTGGTTGTGCTATAAATTTTCTTCGATATACGCCCTCTGCTGCCTGAAAAACCGGGAACGTACCACATCGCCGGCCTCATTCAGGAGTGTGGAGTATTTTTTAAGCGATTCAACCCATTTCTTATGCATTTTTATGACAAATTCATCATACGATCTCATTGTATGCATATTGTAGAGGTCGATGATGGTCATCTCCGAATTTTTGGTTTCGATGTAAATGTAATTTGCCCCAAAATCGATGTCGGCCAGGTAAGTTGCAACCGGATTGCCACGGGGATAGCCGCCATTGAGGGTTATCTCTTCCAGATTGCCGACAGCAGCAAGCAACTCCTTTTTTATATGAATCAAGTCGTCTGGAGAAATCATCCCCAGATCTTTAAAATAATTGATCCGTACCACAAAGGACGAAATAATGTTCCTCCCGTAAATAGCAGTAGTATGATGTTTACTGCCGGTCATTATTTCATAAATATGATCCTGCCTCTCAATAATATCGTCTGTGAGACGCACTCCGGCAAAACCATCCTTAATCGAATCAGGGTAAAGCTGGTAAACCCACTGGAAAATATTGAAACGTGTAAGGTTACGGTAAGGGAAAAGGAATATCGGCGGCAGATCACCGTGTACAGCCTTGGTGGAAAGCACGTTACCCACCTCAGCAACCGTTGCGAATTTTTCATAGGGTTCGATAAATACGACATCGTAGTAAGCCATATAGTCGGTTACGTTATCGTTTGGTATAACCTCCATATCAAAACGGGCCGATTTCTTCAAGGAATTTTTAGTCAAGCTATCAAGGGAGATCTGTAATTTTTCGGCTATTATGGCTGCCTCCATAAGCGTAAACGGAACCTCGCCCCTGGTCCTGCGACATGCGGCTTCATAATTTATATTCAGGTTATCGATCAAAAAGTTAATGTAATTACGCCGGCTGTCGAACATTTCTCCCAAATGCCGGGATAAACTCTCATTGAACTGGTATTGTTGTTTCATTTCTGCCGCATCAATTATTGCAAATTGCAAATATAATTATAATTTGCAGATAAGTTGTGAATACACATCCTTTCATCAGGGGAAGTATATAAATAGCAGAAATATTCCGGGGAACAGTCTGTTTCGGGTTTTGAAATAAAAAAGAGGCATTAATTTTCTTTGCCAGAAATTCGGACGGAGAACGCTCGTTGTGACGATTTAAGTACTCCGGATGCCTGGGATGAATAGATTATGTGGCTAATAACCGGGATAATCTGATGGCAGTGAAAATCCAGGATGAAGGCAGTGAACTCTGTGAAATTATTTTTTTGAAATTACCGGACAAAACCATTTTGAAGGATAAGTTATATCCTATCTGGAGTGAATTTGACGTTAACTTCTCGCCCGACGGGAGAGCCCTGGGTTACACACAGATGGTCACATCCGATCCCAACAGTGAAGAGTTGTTGAAAAACATGAAAGCAAAAATACATATTATCGGTACAGACCCGGCTAAAGACAGAGTTTTGGCATCAGCTACAGATAATGCTGATCTGAGTATTTTGCCCGAGAGATTTCCGAAAATATTCTTTTCTCCCGATAATCAGTATATTTTTCTGACTTTGGGAGCAGCCACTAATTACCTGAGCGCTTTTTATGCAGAAATCAGGGACCTCTTTGCCGATAAAATTCCATGGAAGCCTTTAATTAAAGAGGAAGATCAGATAAGTAATTTCGGCAGTTTTGGTAATCAACTGTTTTTCTTAACATTTAAAGATGCGCCGAACTTTAAGATCGGTGTAACCGATATTCAAAATCCGGATTTTGAGAAGGCAAAAACCATAGTCCCCAACGGAGAGGAAACCATTACGTCTTTGGATATTTCCAAAAACTACCTGTTCTTTGCCAAAAGCAACGGTATAACGCAAAATCTGTATCGCATAGACCCCAAAAACAATGAAATCCACAAAATTGAAACCCCGGGCGGTGTAAACTTAGGTTTCAGCATAAATGGGATGGAATCAGATGAAATAGCCATTATCAATTCAAACTGGCTCAGCCCGGATTATTTTTTAGAATATGATTTAGCCAGGCAACAACCGGCAATAAAAAGCAGCTGGTTAAATTCCGACTCCCGATTCCCCGATTTCTCCCGGCTGTATGACATTAAAGAAATTGAAGTTCCCGGACACGATGGCGTTATGATTCCGCTTTCCATTGTTTATCCCAAGAATATAAAACTTGACGGCAGCACCCCCTGTTTTATCACAGGATACGGCGGATATGGTTATTCATTCTATCCATTTTTCCTGGGGGAAGAGATTGCATTTTTACAGCAAGGCGGAATGATTGCTATTGCCCACGTCAGGGGCGGAGGTGAAAAAGGAGAGGAGTGGCATCAGGCCGGTATGAAAGCAGATAAACCCAATACCTGGAAAGATTTTATCTCCTGTGCCGAGTACCTGATACGCGCAAAGTACACTTCCGCACGGAAGATAACAGGAGAAGGAGCAAGTGCCGGAGGAATCTTAATCGGAAGGGCGATTACCGAGAGGCCCGATTTATTTGCCGTTGCCATAAACATTGTGGGCATGACGCAGACATTGAGAAATGAGGTTACCGCGAATGGTGACAATCAAATTCCTGAAATAGGTTCTGTAAAAAACAAGGAAGACATTGATGCTTTAATTGAAATGGATGTACAATCAAAAATCAGAAAAGGAGTGAAGTATCCTGCGGTATTGACAATAACAGGCATCAACGATTCCCGTGTTGTACCGTGGATGCCGGCTAAGTTCACCGCAGCCTTGCAAGCAAATTCAACTTCCGGTAGACCGGTATTCCTTTCGGTGAATTACAAAGCAGGACACGGGGTCAATGACATTAAAGATTATCAAAAACTGTTGGCAGACATGTTTTCATTTGCACTCTGGCAAACCGGGCCGTGAGAGACCCCGATGTTTACTCAGCGGGAACGGGCGGAAGTGAAGGATCGGGATCGTCATAAACGTTCTTAGACTTTTCTTTATTTTGCAAAATCTCTTGCGAGCGGGAGACCCAGGGCCGTTTTCCGAAAACATGTTCCAAGTTCTCTGCATAAATAATCTCCTTCTCAAGCAATATCTGGGCCAATTGATTATGCCCGGCGGCATGTTTGAGCAACAGTTCTTTAGCCCTTTCATATTGTTCGGCAATCATAGCTTTAACTTCGGCATCGATAAGCTCCGCCGTGTTTTCACTAAACGGCTTCTGGAAAGTATAATCCTGCCCCGACGAATCATAATAACTCAGGTTCGGCATCTTGTCGCTCATCCCCAGATACGTTATCATACCGTAAGCCTGCTTGGTTACACGTTCCAAATCGTTCATGGCTCCCGAAGATATTTGTCCGATAAAAACCTCTTCGGCGGCTCTCCCGCCAAGCAAGGCGCACATCTCGTCGAGCATTTGCTCTTTGGTGGTAATCTGTCGCTCTTCGGGAAGATACCACGCCGCACCCAATGCCTTTCCCCGCGGCACAATAGTTACTTTCACCAACGGGTTGGCATGCTCCAGGAACCAGCTTAACGTGGCGTGCCCGGCTTCGTGAATAGCAATCGATTTTTTCTCATCTTGCGTGATGATCTTGTTCTTCTTTTCCAGCCCGCCCACTATCCGGTCAACGGCACTGATAAAGTCTTCCTTTTCAACAAATCTCTTTTTATTCCGAGCAGCAATAAGAGCAGCCTCATTACAAACATTGGCAATGTCGGCCCCGGAGAATCCGGGTGTTTGACGTGCAAGAAATTCCACATCTACCGATTCATCAATCTTGATAGGACGCAGGTGGACCTTGAAAATCTCTTTCCTGTCGTTCAAGTCGGGCAACTCCACATAAATCTGCCGGTCGAAACGGCCTGCACGAAGCAAGGCTTTATCTAAAATATCCACCCTGTTGGTTGCTGCCAGAATGATCACTCCGCTGTTTGAGCCAAAACCATCCATTTCAGTAAGAAGCTGGTTCAGCGTATTTTCACGCTCATCGTTCGAGCCAAAATTGGCGTTCTTCCCACGGGCGCGCCCAACGGCATCTATCTCATCGATAAACACAATGCACGGCGACTTCTCCTTTGCCTGGCGAAACAGGTCGCGAACGCGCGATGCCCCTACCCCGACAAACATCTCCACAAAATCGGAACCGGATATAGAGAAAAACGGCACATTTGCTTCGCCGGCAACGGCCTTTGCCAACAGCGTCTTCCCTGTTCCCGGAGGGCCTACCAATAAAGCGCCTTTCGGAATCTTCCCACCCAGGTTGGTGTAATTGCCCGGATGCTTGAGGAACTCCACTATTTCCTGAACCTCTTCTTTCGCTTCAGAAAGCCCTGCCACATCTTTAAAAGTATATTTCACACCGGCATCCTTATCGAAAAGCTGTGCTTTGGACTTCCCTACACTGAAGATACCGCCGCCTCCGCCGCCGGGGCCGCCTTGCATGCGCCTCATCATCCATATCCAAAAAACAATGATTAGCAGGAACGGCGCGAACGTAAGCAGCATTCCCCAAATCTCGGACGTGGTGTCGAAGCGGACTTTTATATCGTATCCTTTTTCTTTTTTAACGGTATCAAGAAACTCCGAAGCTCCCTGTGTGGAAGGTATATTTACATTTATAAACGGGTTGCCTTTAAATCTGGCCGCATCTTCACCAAAAACATAATTAACAGATTCGGAACGCACTTTTGCTTCGGCAATATCTTTATTGCTATATACAACAATACTCTCGATCCGGTTATCGTTTACGTATTCCTGAAAATCAGACCAATCTACCTTCTTTATGGTTTTGTTCTGCCCGAAAAATAACATTCCGATAAGCCCCATCGACAAAATGGCGTATATCCAGTAAACATTAAATGGCTGATTGGGATTTGGATTGCCCAACCCGCCGGGACGAACCGGTTTCTTAGATTTATTATTATCCTGATTGTTTTGGTTGTTATTTTCCATTAACTTCTCCTATGAATTTTTTGATGAATATATGTAACACTTCAGACAAGAAACTGTTTAAATAAGTTTTAATCCAATGCCGGAACCCGCTCCATTAAGGCGTCTTCCCACAGATGATCGAGGTTGTAATATTGCCTTAATTCGGGCACGAAAATATGTACGATAATATTGCCGTAATCCATACCGATCCACTCGGCACGTTGCTGCCCCTGAACCCTGATCGGGCTTTCTTTGGTGTTCTTTTTCACCACCTCTTCCACCGATTCGGCCAACGCCGAAACCTGGGTTGGCGTATTTCCTTCACAAATGACAAAATAATCGCAAATCGCTCCCTGAATTCCTTTTAATTGAATTTGAGTGATATTTTTTCCTTTTTTCTCTTGTATTCCTTCAATTATGCTTTGTAATAATTTGTTTTTTTCTTTCATTCGCTGTTTTAATGAGTTACGTTTGCAAAGATAGTTGCTTTTTATAAACAAACACTTATCTCACGTATATAAAATTATGGCAAAAAGAATGCCAAAGAAAAATATGGATCTAAAATCCCGAAGAAATAAAATTTCATTATATTTATTTTATTGCATGTTTATTGCATTAAATACACGATAAACTACGCATACTTAATAGAAATAGTAGTTTGTCAGGAATCGGGGAGAAAAAGGAGGTAACAAGAATGTAATCTGTGACTTAAAAGAATGCTTGTTTTAGTTAGAACGGGAGAAAACGCAATAAAAAGCAAAGATGACGCCGAGTTACATTACCAAATCGTTACCTGGGTAGTTTTTAGGCATTTTATATAATGTTTTATTATACAGCTATTTGCATTATTTCTCATAGTGTGAATGATTCTAAGAGAATTAAATTTGTAATTGAAAAATCAGAGTTATGAAAAGACATTCGGCTCGAAATGTAATATACTGAACAGCAGTATTGTAAAGAAAGAAAAGTCAACAATGGGTAACGATATAGAAACGAGCGAAACAGTTCGGTCTGCTTTGTTTTACCATTGTTTCAAATAACTCTACTGCAAAGATAATACTTCTTTTTTAGAAATATACTCTATTGGAGTCTTTCCTGTAAAGTCCTTGAATTCTTTAAGAAAGTGATTGTAGTCATAGTATCCATTGGCTATTGCTACACTCAACAAATCATCTGGTTCGTTATGCATATTTATATATGCAGATAAAAATCTTTGCAATTGTATGTATTCTTTGGGAGTAAGTCCAAGATGTTTAGAAAAATTTCGTTCTAACCATTTGTAATTTGCACCAACTTCTTGAATCACATTCGCTACTGAAATTTGCCCTTTAGTTTGATTAATTAGTTCAATAGCGGAGTTCAGTAAACCGGTTTTGGTATTTACAGGAATCAGGTTCTTTACATACGATTCAATTATATCAATCTTTTTCTCAACAGAATCTGTAACAAATAATTCATCCGGCAATCCTAATTCAAAATTAATGTCTGCTAATGATGCTATATTTCGATATTTGAAAAATGAAGGATTCAACTTGAATAATTTGTAAAAGCATTCAGGTTTAAACCTGATAATTAAAATGTAATCCAAGTCTTCAAGGTATTGCACATAAATCTTTTTCATTACGCCAGCATCAACCCATCCCGATTTTATTATAATTTCCTTACCATCAATATTAATGCAAACCTTATTGTTTTTTTCCGGAAATAGTATAATTGCAGGAAAGCCATCATTAAATATCCAATGCTCTGTTTTACTATTGACATCATAAAACGAGTAGAAACCCTCAATATAGTTTACACATGCTTTAGATGGGGATTTTTTCATCCAACACCCATCATCAGAAGCTATTTTTTCTTGTTGAATAATCTTTTTTAGAAAATTTATTGGCATAACGGATGCAAAGATATATAGAATGTTCAATTTCAGGTTATTTCCGATGTGTCTAATTTATACTACCACAAGTGATTTCTTGATTATAACTTTGCCATTAAAAAAGATATGATTATACAAACAGAAGAAGAACTAAAAGGCATTCAGGAGATTAGCGACATCGTTGCAATTACAGTGAAGAAAATGAAAGAGTATGTAAGAACTGGTATGACTACGAAAGAACTAGATGATTTTGGAAGGAATATTCTGAAAAATTTCGGAGCAAATTCTGCCCCTTTTGTAACATATCAATTTCCGGGGTGGACTTGTATAAGCATTAATAACGAAATGGCACATGGGATTCCGTCCAGCAGAATTCTAAAAGAGGGTGACTTAGTAAATATTGATGTGTCAGCTGAATTAAATGGATTTTATTCTGATAACGGAGCATCTTTTGTACTTGAGGAAGATATCAACGAGAAACAAGCATTAGTAGATACTTCCATTGAGGCGTTGTATAAAGCAATCTCCGTAATCAAAAGTGGCATCAAAATTTCAGAAGTCGGACGGATTATTGAAAAGACAGCTAAGGATAAGGGCTACAAAGTCATTAAAAATTTAGGAGGACATGGTGTTGGAAAGGCTTTGCATGAAGATCCTGACTGCATATTGAATTATTATGACAGGCATGACCGTAGGAGATTTAAGAAGAATAGTGTTGTAGCTATTGAAACGTTCTTAACGACAGGCTCTACATTAGTTAATACGGCTGCCGATGGGTGGACTTTTGCAGGGAATAAAGGAGGCTTTTGTGTTCAACACGAACACACAATTTTAGTGACCTCTGATAATCCTATCATTTTAACAGCAAAAAACGGTATTTGAGATTATATAAATTATCATTCAGCATAAAACAGGACTTCGAATGAACTCCACTCCCGCCCGGCCTTGGAGCGATGGATCATTTAAGCCAGATTTCCCGATAATCGGAGAATAATATCCGCAGAAGGGGTTCTGCGGCAACCGGCCCGAGTGTAGCTATTCAGGTGAGCAGCAAAACCGCTGACCTACCGCAGCAGCCCGTCTAGAGTGTGTGCCTGTGGCAGATGCGGACGGACTCCAGCGCCGATTCGGGGGTACATCTGTCGGGCCGGGTGCCTTTTAGGATGCAATCGGCAAAATAATAAAGTTCGTTGGAAAAGCCTTCATTCGCATCACCTACCGAAACGGATATGATCCCGGTATCCGTGGCTACTTTCATGCTATGCGGGTCTTGCGACGAAAAGAAAACAGTGGCATTTTCGAACCGGGCGCTAAACCCGGCGTGAAACGGATAATCGGCATGGAACGTGTTCCCGCCGTCAATTTTGACAACGACATCCGAGTCGGTATATTTCCACAACGCGCTCACGTAGTCGTGATTGCTTAATTTTCCCGGTAAACACCGGGCTTCTATCTGGTCAGGAGCCCCGCAAACCCATTGGGCAAAGTCGATATCGTGGATTACCAAATCAAACAGGGCGCCGCCCGACGACCCAAAGTCTTTCTGCTTGTCTTTCCATTGCCCCCAAATAGGCACCCCCGAAAAACGCGACAGCGTAAGAAATTCCAAACGCCCGTATTCACCCGAATCGATCCGGTTTTTCAATGCCTCATAGGCCGGCATAAACCGTACGACGTGCCCAATCATCAACATCTTGTTTTTGGAACGGGCAAGGTTAATCAAACTTTCTCCTTCTTCCGCATCAATGCAAAAAGGTTTTTCAAGAAAAACATTCACTCCCGCCTTAAGCGCCATTTCTGCCATCTCATGATGCAATGCCGTATGAACTGCGATAACACAGGCATCAGGCTTTTCTACTTTCAGGCATTCGGCAAAATCGGAATAAATTTTCACATCCGAAAGGTCTTTTGCATCGATATTCCCGGTAGAAAAATTACCGGACTGCCCGGTGAGTTTCGTGAGGATATTTTCGGGAACCTTGTCAACGATGGCTTTCAAATGAAGATTGGGATTTTTCAATATATTCAACGTGTGGGTCATTCCCATAAACCCGAAACCTACAACTACTATATCCATACTATATATTTAAAATGTGACTGTTAATGCAAATATAGCTATATATGTTTCAGCCGAAAACTATTCTAACAAAAAAATGTTATATGTTTATATTCGGAATTACATTTAGAGTGTGTTTTGGCGATAATAGCGGGAAGAGTACATAAAAAAATTCTAAACACATTCTTAAAATCACAACATAAAATTTTTTAAAGAGTCTATGAAAAATCTTGAAACTACCTTTATGGGAATAAAACTGGATAATCCGGTTATATTGGGCGCAAGCAATATGTCGTCGCATCCCGATCAGCTAAAAAAGGCCGAACAACAAGGTGTGGGAGCCGTTGTTTACAAAACGTTATTCGAAGAGCAGGTACAACTTGAAAACCTGCAATTGGATGAACGGTTAAGCCAATACGAGCATATTCACGCCGAGATGACCAGTACTCATCCCGATATGGATTTTTCCGATATCGATTACCATTTGACAAGACTTCGAAAAGCGAAGGAAAGCTTGTCCGTACCCGTGTTTGCCAGTCTTAATGCCGTGAACGGAGAATCGTGGATAAGCTATGCTAAAATGATCGAGCAAACCGGCGTTGACGGCATTGAAGTGAACCTTTACCAAACCCCTGTCGATTTTGACATCAGCAGTGAAAATATTGAAAACAATCAGATAAATATCGTTGAGGGTATTAAAAAAGCCGTTTCCATCCCCGTAAGCGTGAAATTGAGTTCGGATTACACAAATATCCTCCATTTTGTAAAAAGGTTAGACGAGGCTAATGTTGACTCCGTCGTCCTCTTCAATGCATTTTTTCAACCCGATATTGACATACAAAAGGAGAAACACAAAAAGGTTTTCAATCTTACCCAGTCAGGCGATTACAAACAAACGCTAAGATATACCGGGATGCTGTACGGAAACATCAAAGCCGATATTTGCAGCAGCCGCGGCATTTTTAACGGAGACGACGCGTTGAAGCTGATCCTGTCGGGAGCAACTGCAGTACAGGTTGTCAGCTCGGTATATAAATACGGTGTGGAAAGAATAGCCACGATAAAGAACGACATTACGGAGTGGATGCAACAGAAGGGCTACAACAGCCTCGATGAATTCAGGGGCAAGCTGGCCAATTGCAATTTAGACAAAAATGAACATTCATTGGTTTATAAAAGAGCACAATATGTTGATCTGATGCTGACTTCGGATACTATTTTCGGTAATTTTCAGTAGTAAAAAACCCACTGAGCAGCTTGGCTCAGTGGGTCCTGTTTTTTCAGCTTACAGCGTCTGCAACTTCAGGTTTCGCCAAAGCACTTTGATCCCGCCGCCATCGTGGATTTGCAGGGCAATACGTCCCTGTCCCTTACCGATCTTTTCGTCGGTCAGATCAACCATCTCTTCACCGTTGAGGTACGTTTTCACGTTATCGTCTTTTACAATAATGCGTAAGGTGTTCCAATCGCCCTCCTTCAGGATCTCCTCTTTTTCGTCAGGGATCTGCACAAGCCAGCCTCGTCCGTAGGACTCATAGATGCCGCCTGTATCGTGTCCTTTGGGAGCCACTTCAACCTGCCAGCCGTTTACAATAGCGCCCGGCTCGATAAATGAACGGATGAATACACCCGAGTTACCATCGGCCTCCTGCTTAAACTCAACCGACAGGTCAAAATTATCGTAATATTCACGTGTAGCCAGATAACCGTATTGCTTGTCGGGGCCGCTTTCGCAAACCAGCAGGCTGTCCTGCACGTACCATTTTTCGGTTCCGTAGGCTTCCCATCCGCTCAGGTCAACTCCGTTGAAAAGATTTACTTCTTTTGTTTTGCGGGGAAGTTCCTTAATTTTCACGTTACGGAACCAGGCTGCCGATCCGTGGTCTTGCAGGCAGATAACACCTTTTCGCGCCAGACCGTATTCGGGAGCATTTTCCCATTTACCGCTGTGTTTGCGTACAAACCAGTCATCTGTCCATGCTTCGAATTCCACAACTTTCTCTCCGTTAAGCCAATGTTCCACATGTCCGTTATCGAAAACGATTTTCGATGTATTCCATTCTCCGGCCGGTTTAATGATGAGTTTTGCCGAGTCGGGAACATACATGGCGTAATCGGCTGCTGTTTTTTGCCATTCTTCCAACGGATCGGGAAATCCGAGGTTATCAATCAACTGATATTCAGGTCCTGTAACGTAGGGTACCGCAAATTTTGGATTTTCAACCACGTGATACAACACGCCGCTGTTCCCGCCGTCGGCGATTTTCCAATCCCACATCAATTCAAAGTTTTCATACAATTTGTCCGTTACAATGTAACCGTGTTCATCAGCGCCTTCGCCTCTTGCCTGAATCATACCGTCTTCGGCAAACCACGGAGCGGTTAACGAATCGCCATTGTAGTCGCGCCAGCCATTCATGGTTGTTCCGTCGAAAAGGAGTTGCCAACCTTCAGCTTTTTCAGCTTCCGTCAACACATTGTATTTAGCGGAAGATTCACAGGATGCAAAAGCCATCGTCATAAGCAGTGTAGTGCACAATAAAAAAATTCTAGATTTCATTTTTTCCGATTTTATGTTTAAACGTTAGAATTACAAAGATATTGATCTTACGTGAATTATACAAATATTCCTGCTGTCGGTTACTTTCGGAGTAACGAAGGCGTTTCGCCCAGGAGCTCGTTATAAACCCGGAAATCATTAATGATGCGCAAGCCTTCCCTGAAAATATCGTTTTTGTCGTTGATAATGACAAAATAAGCCGATGAATCAAACAGATCCCTGGCCATCAGCGCCTTGAGTTGAGTTTTAATAAACTGTTCCGATTTCCGGAATTGATCGTCGTCCCATTCAATTTTCTCCTCTTTTGCCATCTCCTTCATCCGGTTTATCATGGATTCGGGAATGTTGTAATCCGACTTGAATTTTTGGACATGGGGATACGATTTTAATAAGCTGGTCCGATTTTTGTCCACTTCGGCAATGGTGAGTTTGTTGATTACCCCCCTGGCAATAAGGTTGCGATGCAGATCCGTCACCGAATTGGTATCGATGGGTACAAAATAGTCGGGCATGATACCGCCGCCGCCATAAACCGTACGCTTGTTGACAAGCGTTGTGAACTTCAACGAATCAGGGAAACGGATACTGTCGGCATGCAACATTTCGCCGTGCCGCATCCGGTTGAAGAAATCACGATTGTATTCGTCAATATGGCCCCCCTCGTACGGTTTCTGAATGCTCCTGCCCGTGGGCGTATAATATCGGGCAACAGTTAACCGGATCATCGTTCCATCGGGAAGCGGAAGCTGGCGTTGCACCAGTCCTTTTCCGAATGTGCGGCGTCCTACCACTACCCCCCTGTCCCAATCCTGAACGGCTCCGGCAACAATTTCGCTTGCCGATGCCGATCCTTCATCCACCAGGATAACCAGGTTCCCTTGTTCGAAGTTACCTGCCGAAGTTGCACTTAAATCATACCGCGGCTGGTTTTTCCCTTCGGTATAAACCACTAATTCCCCGCTACCCAGGAATTCATCAACAATATCGGATGCCGTTTGCAAAATACCTCCGCCGTTCCCGGTCAGATCGAGAATCAGGTTTTTCATCCCCTTGGCTTTCAGTTCTTTCTCTGCCGCAAGAAATTCCTCGGACGAACTTATCCCAAAACGGCTTAAACGGATATATCCGGTATTCTGATCCACCATGTATTTGGCATCGATGCTGTAAATCGGGATTTTGTCGCGAACGATCCTGAATTCCAGCAACTGAGGCGTTCCCCGGCGCAACACTTTCACATCCACCGTAGTACCCTTGGGACCGCGAAGCATATTAATCACATCCTGATTGCCCTTTTTTACACCGGCGATCAGGGAGTCGTTCACATAAATAATTTTATCGCCGGGCACAATGCCAACCTTTTGCGACGGCCCGCCGGAAATAACCTCCATTACATAAAGCGTATCGGTAAGCATATTGAACGAGATGCCAATACCGTCAAAATTGCCTTGCAGCGGTTCGTTCATCGCTTTCACCTCCTCTTTGTCGAGGTAAGTGGAATGCGGATCGAGCTCGAGCAACATGGCACGAATGGCTGTCTCTGCCAGATCGGATGGCTTAACGTCATCGACATATAAACTGCTTATCATCTGCAACGCCCTCTCTAGCTTTACTCCATCGGGAGATAAGCGGGATTGGCCAAAAGACAACGACGATACCAGTAAAAGTACAGTAAGAAAAAAAGTTATTTTATACATTGTTATTCAATTGTTATTCAGTTATTATTGTTATTCAATTTTAATTTGGCCGCAACCTATAACTATTGAATAACGCGAACGCAGTAAGTGAATGACGGCGTTAGCCAAGCACCATTCCTTTCGGAACAAAAGCGCTCACATCGTGTCCGTAACGCAATAATTCCCGTACGTGGGAAGAGCTGATGTGTGTAAGTTCAGGCTCTGTAAATAATACAAATGTTTCTATTCCCGAAATAGTCCGGTTCATATCGGCAATGGTCTTCTCGTATTCAAAATCATTTACCGACCGGATTCCCCTTAATATGAATTTTGCACCCATTTTTCTGGCAAATTCTATAGTGAGTGAATCGTAGCTCCCCACTTTCACACGAGGTTCGTTTCGATATAAGTTCCTGATCATCTCCAACCGTTTTTCCAACGCGAAGTAGGTTTTTTTGTCTTCGTTCACGCCAATGGAAATTACAATTTCGTCAACCAGTTGCAATCCGCGCCGCACCAGCGACTCGTGTCCGATAGTGAACGGGTCAAAAGTACCGGGAAAAAGGGCAATCCGGAGGCTGGGATGGGGTACGGCTTCCGGAGCCATTATGTCTGCTCTTTTTGAATTGTTAATCATATTTACAATTATTCCTCAAATCACTCCTCCTCCACAATCAGGTTCTCTATAATAAAAGTCTGCCTGTCGGGAGTATTTTTACCCATATAGAATTCGAGAAGTTCTTTTATGAGATCTTCTTTCCGCATAGAAACTTTGTCGAGCCGCATATCTTTCCCGATGAAATTTTTAAATTCGTCGGGTGAAATTTCTCCGAGGCCTTTGAATCGGGTAATCTCCGGATTCGGACCAAGTTCTTCAACGGCAGCAAGCCGTTCTTCCTCTGTATAGCAATAGAGGGTTTTCTTTTTGTTACGCACGCGGAAAAGAGGGGTTTGAAGGATGTAAACGTGTCCTTTTTTTACCAGGTCGGGGAAAAATTGCAGAAAAAACGTAAGCAACAACAGGCGGATGTGCATGCCGTCGGTGTCGGCATCGGTAGCTATGATGACCTTATTGTAGCGCAGCCCCTCCATTTCGTCCTCGATGTTGAGTGCCGCCTGTAGCAAGTTGAACTCTTCGTTTTCATAAACGATCTTTTTGGTCAGCCCAAAAGAGTTTAACGGCTTGCCCCGAAGGCTGAAAACAGCTTGTAGGTTGGGATCCCGGCTTTTGGTAATAGAGCCGCTGGCCGAATCACCTTCCGTGATAAAAATACAGGTATCGTCCAGATTATCTCCTTTTGAATCGTTGTAATGGATGCGGCAATCACGCAGTTTCCGGTTATGCAGGTTTGCCTTTTTTGCCCGTTCGCGCGCTAATTTTGTCACGCCGGCAATGGCTTTTCGTTCTTTTTCGGAATCGAGAATTTTTTTCTGAAGGATGTCGGCCGTCTCCAAGTGTTTGTGCAGATAGTTATCCAGTTCTTTCTTCAGGAAATCGCTCACGTATTTATTGATTGAAACACCATCGGGCGACATATCTTTTGACCCGAGTTTTGTTTTTGTCTGCGACTCAAAAACCGGCTCTTCAATCTTCACACTGATGGCCGCAACCATTCCGTTCCGGATATCGGAATACTCGAAGTTTTTGGAGAAATACTCTTTGATGACCCTTGCCGCCGCCTCACGAAAAGCAGAAAGATGCGTCCCGCCTTGTGTTGTGTGCTGGCCGTTGACAAAAGCGTAGTATTCTTCGCCGTACTGGTTGGAATGAGTTATAGCTACTTCAATATCTTCTCCGTAAAGCCGGATGATGGGATAGAGGATTTCGGTTGTCAGGTTGTCGTTGAGCAGATCTTCAAGTCCGTTTTTTGAATTGAATTTCTTACCGTTAAAGGTAATCGTCAACCCCGTATTCAGGAAAACGTAATTTTTAAGCAGAGGCTCAATATGCTCCTCTCGATAAACATAGTCCCCAAAAATTTCCGTATCGGGAGTAAATTCAATGACCGTTCCGTTGTTTTGTGAAGAGGGTTTCTGCGGGCTATCGTTTACCACATTTCCGCGCTCATACTCAACACTTTTTGATTCTCCTTCACGAAAACTTTCAATCAGAAATCTCGACGACAACGCATTTACCGCTTTGATGCCAACTCCGTTCAATCCTACGGATTTTTTAAACGCCTTGGAGTCGTACTTGGCTCCCGTGTTCATCTTGGATGAAACATCCAACACTTTTCCCAACGGGACACCGCGTCCATAATCGCGAACGGCTACATTCCCACTCTCAATGTGAATATCGATGTTCTTCCCAAAACCCATCCGATATTCATCGATGGAATTATCCATCACCTCTTTCAGCAGTACGTAAATTCCGTCGTCCGACGAGGAACCGTCTCCCAATTTCCCGATATACATCCCCGGACGCCGGCGGATATGCTCGCGCCACTCCAGGGTTACAATGTTATCTTCGCTATAATTCAGTATCGCTTGTTCTTTTTCAAACTCAGTCACTTTTTATTTTTCTCCTTATATTTTTCCGGTGCGAGGTGCGTTTAATTATAAATTCTTAATGTATGCACGACGTGTCTTGTGATGCCTGGCCTCCAAATCGTCCCACATGGATTGCACTTTATTGTTGATTTCCAGCTCGGGGTTGGTTTCCGCATATTCAAACCCTAACTTAACCGCTTCGGGAATGAACTGGCTAAAAATAAGCGAATTCACTCCTTTTCCCTGATACTCGGGATCGATCCCGATGAGCAGCAGGTCGAGCACTTTATTACCGTTTCCTTTCAATGCCTTGTATAAATGGTACCATCCGGTAGGCAGGAATTTTCCGCCCGATTTCTGTAACGCTTTTGCCAGGCTGGGCAATCCAATTCCCACACCCACAAGTTTATTGTCTTCTTCGCGCAACACGAGCGACAAGAAATTTAAACGCAACATGGGAATATACATGTTCACGTAGTAATCTATCTGGGCCTTCGACAACGGGACAAAGCCGTATAAATCTTTATACGAACGGTTCAACAACTCAAATATCTCGTGCGCATAGGGTGCAACCTCTTTTTTACTTTCAAATTGTACAACATTCAGCCGGAATCGTTTTTTTACTATTTCGGCAACACGTAGAAACCGTTCCGGAACTTCTTTAGGAATTGTGATCAGGAACTCATACCAATCCTGATCCTTTTTGAAACCCAACCTTTCGATATGATCCACATAGTAGGGGTAGTTATAGATGGTCTGCATGGTGCCTATCTGATCGAACCCGTCAACCAGCAAGCCTTCATAATCGAAATCGGTAAATCCCATAGGTCCGTGCATCTTCTCCATACCGCGGAAGCGGGCCCAATTTTCGGCTTCATGAAAAAGCGCATCAACCACTTCCCGGTCATCAATAAAATCGAGGAATCCAAAACGGGCGTTCTTTTCGTTCCAGACATTGTTCGCTTTATGATTGATAATTACTGCAATTCTGCCTACAATTTTTCCTTCCCTATAAGCCAAAAAATAAGCTGCATCGCAATGTTCAAAAGCCGGATTTTTATCCCTGCTTAACGTAGCTATCTCATCATAAACGAGTGGCGGAACAAAAAATTCGTTTCCTTCGTATATATCGATACTGAACTGAACAAAATGCCTCAGTGTATCTTTATCTTTTACTTGCCTGATTTCTACTGACATACTCTTTATAATTGACGGTTTAGTTTTCACAAAACTCTGTGAACGGCAAAGATAATGAATTTTAGAGAATGTTTGAAACATCATTTCAGAAAAAATAAAATCTTACACAGCCTGTTCATATCTGTTTGTAATCAAGTCACTTTTCTTAATCCAAAACAGTTTTCAAAACCATTTTACTTGCATATCCAAAAAAATAGCTAATTTTGCATTCTTAAAATGCTCATTTAAAAAATGATTAATCGAATTTTAATTCGTACCAGAATAGTGCAGATAGTTTACGCCTGGTATCAGAATACGAATAAAGATTTACGTACGGCAGAGAAAGAACTCCTGTTCGGATTACAAAAATCTTACGATCTTTATTATTATCTCCTTTTGTTGATGGTTGAGCTGACAAAAGTTTACGACGCACGCATTGAAGCAAAACGGAACAAGTATCTCCCTTCGGATGAAGATTTAAACCCCAATGTCAGGTTAATCGAAAACAAGTTCATCCGGCAACTTTCGCAAAACCATCAGTTCAACAAATACCTGAACGAGCGCCCAATGTCGTGGAGGGAACACGATGCGTTTGTGAAAAACCTGCTCGACGAGATCCTTGCATCCGATACTTATGCGGAATATTGCAACGACACAAAGGCCAATTACAACGACGACAGGGAGTTTTGGCGAAAAATCTTCAAGCAGTTCATTTACAACAACGAAAAACTGGATGAAATACTGGAAGATGAGAGTATTTTCTGGAACGATGATATTGAAATTGTTCAAACTTTCGTAATGAAATCCATCAGGCAATTTTCGGAGGAGACAGGGGAAAATCAACGCCTGCTTCCGATGTTTAAAGACGACGAAGACCGCCGGTTCGCATTGAAATTGCTTCACGATACCATCTTAAACGAACAGAAATATCGCCAACTCATTGAGCATCATAGCGAAAAATGGGATTTCGACCGCATCGCCTTTATGGATATGATCATCATGCAAATTGCTTTGGCAGAGATACATACATTTGAGACAATCCCTACCAACGTATCGCTCAATGAATATATCGAAATTGCAAAATCCTACAGCACACCCAAGAGCGGCACATTTGTCAACGGAATTCTGGACGCAATTGTTGCCGAACTTAGAAAAAATAATATTATTTTTAAAAATTAATTTCAAACACTTTTAAAACATTATTCTTATGGATATTTTATTACAAGCAGCTTCAGGCGCAGGTGGAGGAATGGGGACATCGCTGTTGATGATGGTAGCCATCATTGCCGTATTTTATTTTTTCATGATCCGCCCGCAACAGAAAAAACAAAAAGAAGTGCAGAAGGCTCGCGAAGCAATGAAAGTTGGCGACAAGGTGGTTACCTCCGGCGGTATTCACGGACGCATAAAAGAAATAGGCGATACCTGGGTTTTAGTAGAAGTGGCCGATGGCGTTAAATTGAAATTCGAGAAAACATCGGTTTTTGCATCTTCGTCCGACGTGCCTACAACTTAAGAAAAAGTTTATTCAATCATGGATTTGACATCAACCAAGGATAAATGGATTCCGAAGATAAAATCCTTCTTTTCCAGATTAAACTGGAAGAATATCTTTATTTTTTTCGGATTCTTCATACTGGCTTTTATTTTTTGGTTGATGTTGTTTTTCCGGCGCGATATTGAGGCCACTTACAAAATACCGCTGAAATACACAAACATCCCTGATGATGTGGTTTTCGACGCCTCATTGCCCAATGATATTGAGATACGTGTCGCCGACAAAGGTGCGGAAATATTCCGATACACCTTCACACTGAACGATTCTGTTGAAATTGACGTGGCTAAATACAAGGCAGAGCGGATCAATAACCTGCAAGGCACTGAGCTGATGCAACTGATCCGGGCAAAATTATCGCAAAGCACCAACCTCAAAGCGTATTACCCCATAAACATATCGCTGGCCACTTCCAGGCTTCAAAAGAAAGAACTGAAAGTAGTTTTTGACGGGGTCATATCCACCAGCCGCAGTAATTTAGTGGCCGACAGCGCTACTTTTCTGCCGGCGACCGTAATGGCTTACGGGGCCCAAAGCCGGTTATCGGAAATCTCATCGGCTGTAACCGAGTACACCCTGTTCAACAACCTGAAGGCCACATCGCAACTCAAGGTAAAAATAATGCCTGTGAACGGAGTTAAATTCGTACCCGAAGAGGTGGAAATATACATCCCTGTTCTGGAATATACCGAAAGAAAATTTGAAGTCCCTGTCACGGCAAGAAATCTTCCCGGAAATATCGACGTGAAATTCTTCCCTTCACAAACCGAAGTCTCCTTTTCGGTAACGTTGGAAGAATACAAAAAAATTGCTCCCGAAGATTTCGAGGTTGAACTGGATTACAAAAAATTCTTTAAAAACGAGAATGGCCGTGTCGATCTGGAATTATCAAAAAGCCCTCCGGCCATACGCAACGTCAAGCTATCGCCATCTTCGATAGAGTTTCTTTTAGAAAGCAAATAACGATGATAAAATTAGGTGTTACGGGCGGAATCGGAAGCGGAAAATCGGTCGTGTGCGATGTGCTTCGCCTTCACGATATCCCCGTTTATGATGCCGACCTGGAAGCTAAAAACCTGAACGACACCTCTCCCGTAATCCGTAAGAAACTTACCCAAAGCTTCGGACAGGACCTTTACCGGAACAACAGGCTCGACCGGGAAAAACTGGCGCACCTTATCTTCAACAACGAAGAAAACCTTCGCACGGCAAACTCCATTATTCATCCCGAACTTGCAAAACATTTCATGGAATGGGCGGAACAGCGAAAACATCATCCTGTTATTGCCCTGGACGCGGCGGTATTGTTCGAAGCCGGATTTCAATCGGTACTGGATAAGACCATTATCGTCCTGGCTCCTCTGGAGGTGCGCATCGAACGGGCCGTAAAAAGAGGCAATTTAACCAAAGAACAAATTACGGCACGCGCCAACAGCCAAATGAGCGACAAAGAGAAAGCAGAATTAGCCGATTTTATCATTGAAAACGACGGGCAACATTCTCTGCTGGAACAGGTTGACAAAATCTTGCAAGTTGTTTCAAACCCTTACTGACACAGGATTACAAGCAGATTAACCCATAGAAAAGCGTACTAATCAATAACTTAATTAAGGATTTTTACAATATTAATAAAAGACGTTAAAAATAATTTCACTACTTTTGTGACCTTATTTAGGTTATTAATTTAAAATTAGAGAAATGATAGAGAAAATTGGAACCAATGCCGGTAAAGTTTGGACACTGTTGGACGAAGCCGGTTCCCAAAACGTAAAAGATCTGAAAAAGTCTTCAAAATTGACAGACAAAGACCTCTATGCTGCTCTTGGCTGGTTGGCCAGGGAAGGGAAAATAACCCTTGTTGAAAAAGAAAAGGAATTGGTTGTTTCGTTGGTGTAATAATCAATTAAGAGACTGTTTAAATTAAAGCCGCCTTTTACGACGGCTTTTTTTTCAGGTTTTATTTTTATCCGCTATCTTTACCCAAAAAAATAAATGAATAACTCCAAACTGCATACACAGCTCGCAAGACTTTTCCCGAAAGAGCAGGTTTTTACCGACGAATTTTCGTGTTTGGTTAAAGGTACCGACGCCGGATTGTATCGGCTCATCCCCAAAGCGGTAGTCAAAGTCAATTCGGAAGAAGAAGTAATAAGGTTGTTGCAATTCTGCAACAGGGAAAATATTTCCGTAACGTTCAAGGCAGCAGGCACAAGCCTGAGTGGACAAACCATTTCCGACTCCATCCTGATGGAAATCGGGCAGGGATTCGAATTTTCAGCGATAACGGAAAACGGAAAAACGGCTACCTTCGGCGTGGGGCTTACCGGAACGGCAGCCAACCGGATGTTACAGCGCTACCGCAGGAAACTTGGGCCCAAACCGGCATCGATAAATTCGGCGAAAATAGGCGGTATCCTGGCAAACAATGCCAGCGGATCGAGCTACGGCATAAAATACAACAGCTACAACACGGTGAAATCGATGCGGATCATTTTTGCCGATGGCACTCTGTTAGACACATCGGATAACGAAAGCCGTAAACAATTCATGGAAACCCATCCGGAATTCATCGAAAAAATAAACGCGCTTCACCTGGAAGCAACCGAAAACAAAGAGATCAAAAACCGTATATCAACAAAATTCAACTTAAAGAACACCTGCGGTTACGGCGTAAATTCATTGATTGATTTCTCCGACCCTGTCGATATCCTGCAACACCTGATGATCGGATCGGAAGGAACGCTTGGTTTTATTTCGCAAGCAACCTTCGAAACGGTTCACGATGCCCGGCTGAAAGCCACGGCAATGATTTATTTTCCAAACCTTCGCGATGTGTGCCAGGCTATTCTCCCGTTGCGAAGTTGTTCCGTAAGCGCGGCAGAGCTGATGGACAGGAACGCCCTCCGAGCCGTGGAAGAGCAAGCCGGAATGCCGGTAGAGCTCAAGCTTCTTCCCGAAAACGCTTCGGCACTGCTTATCGACACGTCAGCCGACGACCACGAAACGTTGTCCGCTCAAATACGGGAAATAGAAGAGAAGCTTGCCCACATCGAAACCCTTTTCCCGATACGGTTTACAACCGACAACAGCCTTTACAACCTTTACTGGAACGTCCGGAACGGCTTGTTTACATCGGCTGCGGCAGCACGGCCGCGAAATACGGCATGCGTAATAGAGGATATCGCTTTTGAAGCGGAGGTTCTGGGCGATGCACTTACCGATGTGCGCGACTTGCTGGTGCGGACCGGTTACGCCGATGCCGTGATGTGGGGACATTTATTGGATGGGAATGTACATTTCACCGTTTTTCCCGATATAAATTCACCCGAAGGCATCCAAAAATACGCTCAATTTATGCACGAATTGTGCAGTTTAGTCGCTCTGAAGCATCACGGAAGCCTGAAAGCAGAACACGGAACGGGACGAAACATGGCGCCTTTCGTGGAAAAGGAGTGGGGTACGGAAATTTATGGCCTGATGAAGCGGATAAAATCGGCTTTCGACCCTCAACGTATCCTGAATCCCGGTGTGATCATCAATGACGATAAAGATGTTTTCATCAAAAACCTGAAAAATATCCCGTCTGCCAATCCCATTATCGATAAATGCATCGAATGCGGATTTTGTGAAGTAACCTGCCCCTCTAAAAACCTGACGATGACACCGCGCCAACGGATTGTGGCTTATCGGTATTTAAAGCCAAAACCCATCTCTTATTCGTTGGACGAGACCTGTGCCACAGACGGCCTGTGCGGTATCGCCTGCCCGGTTGGAATTGATACGGGAACACTCGTCAAAGAACTACGGTGGGAAAACGTTGGGAAATGGGGCAACTTTATCGCCGGCAGCATTGCCGCAAATATGGATAAAGTGTCTTCCACAGTGCGCCAGCTCTTGAAAGTCCCGCATACGGTTGCACGGATCATCGGATACAACCGGATGGAAAATATCGCACGTGGATTATTTAAAGTGGGCGACGGCCTGTTTCCGCTGTGGACGAGATATACCCCATCGGGAGCGGCGAAAATAAAACAGGATATTTTTCCTGCCGACCCTTCCGCCTCTTCTGCCTCTTCCGGGTCGCCGCTGGTGGTTTATTTCCCATCGTGCATCACCCGGACAATGGGTACCGTTCCGGCACAAAACGAAGCAGGAGATACACCTGCAAAAATGTTATCCGTACTGCAAAAAGCCGGCTATACCGTTATTATTCCCGAAGGGAAAGAGAGCCTCTGCTGCGGGATGGCTTTTAGCAGCAAGGGATTCCGAAAACAGGCGAAAAAAAAGGAATCGGAGTTGAACGATGCGTTGCTGGAAGCGAGCCGGAACGGAGAACTACCTGTCGTCTGCGATATGAGCCCCTGTCTGCTGCACATGCGTGAGACGCTCGACCCACGGCTGAAATTGTACGACCAGGTGGAGTTCATTCACGATTTTCTGTTAGATAAACTGACCTTTGAGAAACAGCCCATCTCCATCGCCATTCACACCACGTGCAGCTCTACAAAAATGCACCTCGAAGAAAAGTTGAAAACCGTCGCTGAGCTTTGCGCCGAAAAAGTAATCGTCCCCGATGATGTCTATTGCTGCGGATGGGCAGGCGACCGCGGATTTTTCTATCCCGAACTGAACAATTCGGCGCTTGCGCCACTTAAACACGGCATCGGCGATGCAACCGAAGGTTTCTCCAACAGCCGCACCTGCGAAATCGGTTTGTCGATAAACAGCGGCGTGGCGTATAAATCGCTGGTCTATTTGGTGGATCGGGCTGCGGAGGGGAGATAGATTTCGCATAGAAAAACACTTTTATATTGATCTATTTTGTATCTTTGTATGGAAACAAGTGGTTCTGTAATGTTAAGATTTGATGTTATTTTTTTGGAAGAAGCAAGGGATTTTTTGTTGAATTTAGACGAAAAAAGCCGTGACAAAATAATCTTCAACATTGATAAAGCTAAGATTAAAACAGACAAAGAATTATTCAAAAAATTAAGGGACGAAATTTGGGAATTTAGAACGTTATTTAATAAAACACACTTTCGAATTTTTGCTTTTTGGGATAGAGATGAGGAACAGGAAACTCTGGTTTTAGCAACACACGGAATCATAAAAAAAACAGATAAAACTCCCAAAAGAGAAATCGACAAAGCAGAGCAAATACGTTTAAGATACTTTGAACTTAAAAAGAAGAAAAATGACAACAAAAAATAAAGAATTAAAAATGTACACATTCGACCAGATAAAAGATGAATTCATTGGTCAGATCGGTACAGAAAAAAGAATTCGGTACGAACAAGAGTTACAACTTGAGATACTGGGTGAATTGATACGTAAAATTCGCCTGGAAAGAAATTTAACACAAACTGAATTGGGTAAATTAATTGGTGTTCAACGTGCACAAATTTCAAAACTTGAAAATCACACCAGCAATGTTACAATGGAAACTATTCTAAAAGTTTTTGGTGCGTTAAGGACTAAAGTGAACTTTAACGTTGAGTTGTTGAATAGCCCCTTAAATCGTACTTCGTAAATCGCACATTCTTTCTATCTTTGCACTCTCAATCGCAAATTCACGTTATGAACATCGAAAATATACTTCAAACCGCCATTATCGGTGCGATAAAAGATTTGTACAACACCAATGTGGATGCATCGCAAATCACACTTCAGAAAACCAAGAAAGAGTTTAAAGGGCATTATACGCTGGTAACGTTTCCATTATTGAGGATATCGAAGAAAAATCCGGAACAAACGGCACAGGAAATCGGCGAATATTTAGCCGGAAAATCGCCCACAATTGCAGAGTTCAACGTGATAAAGGGCTTCCTGAACCTCACTATCTCTTCGAGCGAATGGATCCAAACCCTTGTGAATATAAACAAGGATGGAAATTTCGGTTTTGTGGAAGCAACCGACGATGCCCCCCTGTTTATGGTGGAATATTCCTCGCCAAACACCAACAAACCGCTTCATCTCGGGCACGTCCGCAACAACCTGCTTGGACACTCGCTGAGCGAAGTACTGAAAGCCAACGGCAAACGGGTGGTGAAAACCAACATCGTGAACGACAGGGGCATTCACATCTGTAAATCGATGCTCGCATGGCAGAGATGGGGAAATGGGGAAACGCCCGCGTCATCGGGGAAAAAAGGCGATCACCTCATCGGCGAATATTATGTGCTTTTCGATAAGAAATACAAAGCCGAACTAGCCGGATTGCAGGCTACAGGCCTATCAAAAGAACAGGCAGAGGTGCAATCGATTTTGATGGAAGAAGCCCGCGAAATGCTGCGTCGGTGGGAAGCCGGCGACGAAGAGACCGTCAATTTGTGGAAAATGATGAACAGCTGGGTGTATGCGGGTTTCGACGAGACGTACAAAAAGCTGGGCGTCTCATTCGACAAGGTTTATTACGAGTCGCAAACCTACCTGGCGGGAAAAGACGAAGTCCTGCGCGGGTTGAAAAGCGGTATTTTCCAGCAACGCGAAGACGGTTCGGTTTGGGCCGACCTGACAAAAGAAGGGCTCGACGAAAAAATCCTTCTCCGTTCCGACGGAACTTCGGTGTATATGACGCAAGATATCGGCACTGCGAAACTCCGGTTCGATGACTATCCCATCGACACGATGATTTACGTGGTTGGCAACGAACAAAACTACCATTTTCAAGTGCTTTCCATCTTGCTCGACAAACTGGGATTTGAGTTCGGAAAGGGATTGATACATTTTTCGTACGGAATGGTGGAATTACCCGAAGGGAAGATGAAATCGCGCGAAGGAACAGTAGTGGATGCCGATGATTTGATGGAAGAGATGATCCAGACCGCACGCGAAACATCGGAAGAACTGGGAAAGCTGGACGATGTAACGCCTGAGGAAGCTGATAATGTCATAACTATGATTGGAATGGGTGCGTTAAAATATTTCATCCTGAAAGTAGATCCGAAAAAAAACATGACCTTCAATCCGAAAGAATCCATCGATTTTAACGGGAACACCGGCCCATTTATTCAATACACCCACGCCCGCATTAAATCGGTTTTGCGAAAAGCTGAAGAACAGGGGATCCCGGTTCCCGAATCGCTGGATCCCAACATTATCCTTTCTGAAAAAGAAGAAGGATTGGTGCAGGTGCTTGCCGAATTTCCGGATATCGTTAAACAAGCGGGTAGCGAATACAACGTTTCGCTTATCGGGAATTACGTGTACGATCTGGTCAAAGAATTCAACCAGTTTTATCACGATTTTCCAATACTGCGCGAAAAGGACGAAGCCTTGCGTGCGTTCCGCCTGTTGCTTTCGAAAAACATTGCCTTAACCGTAAAAAAAGGAATGGCGCTATTTGGAATTGAGGTGCCGGAAAGGATGTAAACGAATTCCGAATTTCATGAACGAACAAACTACATACAAGGTATTAATCATTGCCACAGTTTTCCTGTTTTTAGCACCAAAAATCTCGTTTGCACAAACACGCGCAGATTCTGCGCCTCAACCGGATCAGTTTCTGCACAGACTGGAAATCGAAGCACGACCGGGATACATTTTCCCTACCAACGGTTTTCTGAGAAGTGGAGGAATGAGCTCTAAACCCATTCGAAATTCGTTCTCCACACACCTGAAGTATTCGTTTCAATTTCGCCCCAACACACCCGTGGGACAGATTTACGGCGTACCGCACCAGGGAATCGGTACCGCCTTTTTTACGTTTGGCGAACCCGGACAATTGGGAAATCCCATCGCTCTATATCTCTTTCAGGGCGCCCAACTGGCGCAATTTACACCCCGGCTGTCGCTTCGTTACGAATGGAATTTCGGATTGTCGGGAGGATGGAAACCTTACCACCCCCAAACAAATCCGGAGAATCGTATCATCGGCTCAAAAATGAACGCATATATGAACGCCGGTTTTTATCTCTGCCAAACGCTTTCGCAACATTTCGACCTGATTGGCGGCGTCAGCCTTACGCATTTTTCCAACGGGAACACACAATTTCCCAATGCAGGATTAAATACAGCGTCGGCTAAACTGGGATTGATGTACAGCTTCAACCGGAACACGTTTTTTCAGCAACCGTTGCAACAAACGCTGGTACCCGATTTTCCGCGTCACGTTAGCTACGATGTTGTTTTGTTCGGGTCATGGCGCCGCAAAGGTGTTTATCTTGAAGAGAGGGGAATAGCTTCGCCACACACATATCCGGTAGCGGGGTTCAACATCAGCCCGATGTACAATTTTGGCTACAAGCTACGTGCCGGCTTATCGTTAGACGGCATTTACGACAGCAGTGCAAATGTATATACCGAAGATTACATTATAGGATACGGCGACAAAGATCCCGGATACACATTTTATAAACCACCGGTACACAGGCAATTGGCCCTGGGCGTTTCGGCACGGGCGGAATATGTGATGCCCTACTTCACTGTCGGGGTAGGAATCGGCGCCAATATCGTGCACGGCGGCGGCGATTTGGCCGGACTCTATCAGATCCTGGCGCTGAAAGTGGAAGTTACTAAAAATTCATTCATCCATATCGGCTATAACCTTCAGAACTTCCAAACACCGAATTATTTGATGCTGGGCATCGGATACCGGTTCAACAACAGGTATCCATGTTTATACCGGTAATTCCTAACGCAAATCTATCGCCGAAAGCATGCCCCTGATCAGTTTTATTCTTATAATGCTTTTTTGCATAATGTGAAAAATGGCATACCTTTGTAAAAAAGTGTATGCCCTACCCCACTCCATATGAATGTGCAAAGGAATTTGTCGCCCATACCGGCAGGAACATATTTATCACCGGAAAAGCAGGTACGGGAAAAACAACCTTTTTACACCAATTTCGTGCGGAAACAACGAAACAGATTGCCGTGGTGGCGCCGACGGGCGTGGCAGCTGTCAACGCGGGCGGTGCGACCATCCATTCCTTTTTTCAGTTGCCGTTTACTCCGTTTACGCCAACACCTGCCGGACGCGAATCGTTGATCACCCGTATGAGAATGAACAGCTCCCGCCGTCGTGTGATCCGTGAGCTGGAAGTGCTGGTGATCGATGAAGTCAGCATGGTACGGGCTGATTTGCTGGATGCCATGGATACGGTGCTTCGCAGTGTACGCCACAGGGGTTCTGAACCTTTCGGCGGCGTGCAGGTAGTTTTTATCGGGGACATGTACCAACTGTCGCCCGTGGTCAAGGCTGATGAGTGGCGGATCCTGTCGGATTATTACCGGGGAATTTATTTTTTTCACAGCCACGTCATCCAGGAACATCCACCGGTCTATGTGGAGTTTGACAAGATTTTCAGGCAATCCGACAACCTTTTTATCGATGTATTGAATCAGGTACGGAACGATTCACTTTCACCGGAAGGGTTTAACCTGCTGCAAAGCCGTTATGATCCGCACTTTAACCCGTTGCCCGAAGAAAATTACATCACGCTCACGACGCACAATTTCAGCGCCGATACCATCAACAGCGCCGAATTGGAAAAAATCAACACAACCGCTCATCAATTCAATGCGGTGGTGAAAGGGGAATTTCCAGAGAATGCTTTTCCCGTGGATCGGGTTCTCACACTGAAGGAAGGCGCCAAAGTGATGTTCGTGAAAAACGATATGGAAGTACCGCGACGCTATTTCAATGGAAAAATCGGCACGGTCACGCGCATCATGGAAGAGAGTGTCACCGTGCTGTGTCCGGGCGACACAGATGAGATCACCGTCTCACCCGTGATCTGGGAAAACATCCGCTACACCACTCATCCCGAAACCAATATGGTAGAAGAGGAAATCATAGGCACTTACAAGCAAGTTCCCCTGCGACTCGCCTGGGCCATCACCATCCATAAAAGCCAGGGGCTTACTTTCGACAAGGCCATCATCGATGCAGGAAAAGCCTTCTCACCGGGACAGGTGTATGTGGCATTGAGCCGTTGCCGTTCGCTCCAGAGCCTGGTGCTGAAAAGCCCGATTAACCGTTACAGCATAGAGGTAAACGAACAGGTGGTCCGGTTTTCATCGGCAAAGCCCAGTGAAGATCGTGTTGCCGAAGAGCTGCAATTGGCAAAGGAGCAATTCAAAATGAACCTGCTGATGCAATTGTACAACTTCGATCCGCTTCTTCAGACGGCACGTTCCTGGCACTTCGACACCAAGGAAAACGAGTCTTCCTTCAGCGAAGGAACCGTTCCTTTCGTAAGTGAGATCTGTAATCAGTTGACGGAACTGGAGGAAGTAGCCGGTAAATTCAGGATGCAATTACAACACATTACCGGGCAAACACCCATCAACAAGACTTTTTTTGCAGAACGCCTCCGTGCATCCTCTTCCTATTTCACCGGAAAAATTGAAACAGTGTTGCGAACGTTGCGGGAGTCGGCCGCAACCACCGATAACAAGGCAAATGCACAGGAATACGATGAGGCCATCACTTCCCTTTTTTCAGCAGCAGCCCTGAAGGCACACCTGATCTCCGCAACGGCCGATAACTTCAGTGTAGAGTCTTACTACAAGGCCCGCAGCCAATTCAGGCAACCCTCTTTCTCCCTCACTTCATACAGCCGCGACAGCACGGGAACACAGTTGAAATCGATCCATCCCGAACTGTTAAACGAACTGGTGCAACTCCGTAACCGCATCAGCAAAGAGGAAAATCTGCCGGTATATATTGTGGCATCTGTAAAAACACTGGTACAAATGGCCGATTGCCTGCCGGAGACAGAAAAGGAGCTACTGAAGATCCATGGTTTCGGAAAGGTTAAAGCAAAACGCTTCGGCGCGCAGTTTCTTGAAATAATCCATAACTACATCAACATACGGAATTGAATCACGCATGATTCATTAGATATTCGCCCGCTACGGCATAGCGGGCGAATAGTCTATTTCACTTGTTGGGAGTCTCCCAGATTTTGGTCGCCGTGCAATGAATCCCCACAGTCTGGGTTCCTACCTGCAACATAAACTCACCTTCCTCGAGTACCCATCGACCCTGTTCGTTGACAAACGCCAGGTCCTCACCTTTCAGTCCGAAAGTAACCGTTTGCGTCTCTCCCGGCTTCAGGGAGATTTTCTCAAACGCGCGCAGGCGGCGAACGTCGGGCGACAGGGATGCCACCAAATCGCTGCTAAAAAGCATTACCGTCTCTTTTCCGGCAACGTTTCCGGTATTCTTCACCTGAACAGTTACCGCGATTTTATCGCCGGGAGCGAAATCCTTTTTATCAACCGTTAAACCGGAATATTCGAACGTGGTATAACTCAACCCGAATCCAAACGGATACTGAACCGATGTTTCGGCACCGTAATCATACGCGCCTTCCATTTTCTTTTCCAAGTTTTGGCTTGGTTTGTGGTCGTAGGTGATGATCCCCTGTTCAAACTTAGGATAGGTATATGGCAATCGCCCGCTCGGATTTACATCGCCGGCCAATATATCCGCCAGTGCATCACCTCCGTAATTTCCGGGCAGGTATAACTGGACAACCGCTTTGGCACCGGGTTCGATCTTGCGGATCAGTCGCGGGCGGCCTTCGTTCAGCACCAGAATAACCGGTTTTCCGGTTTTCTGCAATGCCAACGCCAACCCGGTTTGATTTTCAGATAATGTCAATTCATCCAGGTTACCGGGTGTTTCACAATAGGAGTTTTCTCCCACGCACAACACGATATAATCGGCTCCCGAGGTAGCTGCAACAGCCTTCTGTATTTCGGGCGGATTTTCCTCGTAATACTGCCCGTCCATTTTGTAGGTTACCCCCGGTTCGTATTTCACGTTGTCCGCACCAAACTTATTTTGCAGCGCCTCGAAAATGGTGTTGTACTGCCCGGCAAACTCTTCTGTCTTTTCGCCCTGCCACGAGTAGCTCCAGCCGCCGTTAAGTGTGCGCATGGAATTTCCATTAGGTCCTGCCACCAAAATGCGCTTACCTTGCCTGAGTGGAAGAATGGTATCCTCGTTTTTCAACAACGTAATCGACTCATCGGCAGCAGCCTTGGCGATGGCTTTGTGCTCAACGCCGCCGAATAGCGGATATTCGCTTCTCGACCAACAAGGTTTTTCGAATAGTCCCAACCGGAATTTCAACCGCAATACGCGGCGAACAGCATCGTCGATGCGCTTCATGGAGACTTCGCCGTCTTTAACCAACTCCACAAGCGTGGGGCAAAATTTCAGGTTGTAGGGCTCCATCACCATATCTATACCGGCATTGATAGCCGTTTTCACGGCGCCTTTATAATCTTGTGCGATATGGTCGCGGCTCAGCAGGTTCTGTACGTCCGCCCAATCGGTAACGATAACGCCATCAAAATTCAGGTCTTCTTTTACCCATTCCGTCAGCAGACGATAATCGGCATGTGTGGAAACCCCATTAATAATCCCCGAGTTCACCATCAGCGACAAAGCCCCGCCTTCCACGATGGAAGCCCGGAACGGCTCGAAATATTTTTCACGCAGATCGCTTTCGGAAATCACCGCCGGAGTGCGGTCTTTCCCCGAAACGGGAACACCGTAACCCATGTAGTGCTTCACGCAAGCGGCAATATGCCCGCTACCGGTTTTGTTCCTGTCGTCGCCCTGGAATCCCCTTACCGAAGCAACGGCCATCCGGGCATTCAAATATGCATCTTCGCCGTAGCTTTCCCATTGGCGCGGCCATCGGGCGTCGCGACCGAGATCCATGGTGGGATTAAATGTCCAGGGGATGTTACTTGCACGGGTTTCGTACGCCGACACCTGCGAGCCTTGTTCCATAAGCGCCGTGTTAAATGTAGCGGCCATACCAATAGCCTGCGGGAAAAACGTTCCACCGGCGGTATAGGTAGTCCCGTGATTGGAATCGATGCCATACAAAACAGGTATTCCGGTCTCCTTCAAGGCACGCTCCTGAATAGTCCGGACGACGTTTTCCCACACTTCGGTTGTACGGGCACGATTGTTGGCCGTGTTCAGTATGGAACCCACTTTGTACTTGCCAATGACCGTATCAAGCATCAAAGGGTCAATCTCAAAAGGCTCGTCACTGAAATAAGCGCTTCCGCCTTTCCCGATCACATCCAGCGTATATTGCGCCATCTGGCCCGCCTTCTCTTCGAGTGTCATCCTGGAGAGCACACTGTCGATCTTTTTCTCAATGCCGGCATCTAAATTCATTCCGGCTTTCTCAGCACCGGCGTTACAGGAAGCCAATAATGGAATGAAAAGGAGGAAAAAGAAAATTTTGTTCATCTTCATTGTCTAAAAAAATTATAGTTGTCAACCCTTATGTTTTGTGCCCTAATTCTATTTCTGATACACCCTTACGTAATCAATTTCATAAGTAGCCGGCAGTTTGGTTTCATCAACGCCTTGCGCGCCGCCCCAATCGCCACCCCAGGCAAGATTGAGTTTCAGGTAGAACGGTTTGTTGAAAGGCCAGGTATTTACATCCCCTTTTTTATCGTTGTCGAAACGAAAATATTCCACACCGTCCACAAAACCTTTGACAAAATCGGCCGTCCACTCCACAGCGTAAATATGGAACTCTGTTTCAGCAGTTTTAGTTTCCATTCTGGCTGTTTTCTGGGTTCCGATTGTATGGTTGTAGGCTTTTGTATGCACAGAAGCATGTACCCATCCGGGATCATAACCCACATACTCCATGATATCGATCTCCCCGTCGAGAGGCCAGGCTGTGAAATTTTTCGGCATCATCCAGAAAGCGGGCCAGGTACCTTTTCCGGACGGCATTTTCAGCCGTGCTTCAAAATAACCGTACTGCCAGCTCTCTTTGGTATTGATACGTGCGGAGATAATATCCCCTCCACTCTTTTGAGCAATAATCTTCAGCGTGCCATCGTGGATAGCCGCCACCGTGTCGGTACCGCGAAATCCTCCCACGTAAGTCTGCAATTCATTGTTAACCGCTCCCTTGGGTAGATTTTCGTACCACCACTTATCGGCATTGGGAAGCGCGGGCTTGCCCCCGGATAAGCGGGGGGCATTAAACTCGTCTTGCCATTTCAGCGTATAACTTTCCGGCACGTAGCTCTCAATTTTGGCGCCCTCCTGTGAAACAGGGATTTTCGCGGAATATTTTCCTGACGAAAGCGTTAGTTCGGTATTCCTGGCTGTTTCGGCCGGATTGGAGGTAACCGTAACTTTCAAGACAGTTTGTCCGTTAAAACCGGTTGTGCGGTCGGTTGTACACCACAACTGGCCGGAGGCAACCATCCAATCGTCGTTAGCCACGATCAAGACGCTTTTTGTAGCGGTTTGGGCTGTAAACGATAACGAAGCGGGTGAAACCTGCCATGTAATTTCCTTTTCCACCGGCGAAATATCGGGAGCCGTACCGCTGTTTCCGCAGGAAAGAAGGAGAGCGAATAAAAATAAAAGAGACTTTACATTCATTTTTTTACAGATTAGGCCATCGAATCATTAGACTGATGGGTATTAAATTGTAGAGAACTTATTCGATAAACGAAAAATCGTCGAAGAAGAAGAATCCGGGACCCGAATGTCCTTCGGCACCGAACTGGAGCACAATCCGGTCGTAATCTTTTCTATCGGCAACTCCGCTGAAATCAAACGTCAATTCAATCCATTTATCTTTCTCCAGGCCGGCTTTTATTATCTCCGTCTGGGTTTCCCACGGGGCCGGATGTTCACTGTCCTGAAGTTTTACGGCCAGTTGCGGTTGCAGCTTCTTGTTTGAAATCCAATCACCCGCAGTAACATTATCCGTAGTATAATCGTTGTATGACGGAATAAATACTTTGACCTTTATTTTGTTTTGCGTGGTCAGATCAAACTTATACGTGGCAGCCGTAAATTGCAAATTGCTGTAAAACTCATTTGATTTCTCGTAACGATACACCTTATTCGAAGTATTTATAGGCAGCGGAAGCGGATTGTCAACCACAGCGCTCTTATCTCCCATGGCATCTTTCACAAAGACAATTTTGGCAGTTGCGCCTTCAAAATTTTCGAACAACGGCACGGCTTTCGGTTCTTTTACCACTGCAGGAGGCGGAACGTTTAATTCTTCCAGACAATAAACAAAAACCCAGTCCTGGCCTTCTGCCGAATTATCAACCCGCAAAGCCATCACTTTATCCGTTTGATATACAATATCATAATTCTGAGTGCCGCAATAATATCCCATAAAAGCATTGCCGCTTAATTTTAATGCCGGATATTTGCCCGATTCATCAATAGAGAATGTATAATTTCCACCATTATAGGTAAAAAAAGCATCATCGCCACTATTACCTGTAACTGTGTATCCACCTACTGAAGCTGAAGTGCGGACACGCCCGTAGCCTTCACCCTTATTTGCGATGTTGAGTTTGGCGCCGGCCTGCTGAAAATTGAACTTAAAGTCGTACATTTTCCATGTGTTCTTTTCATTCGGCCCAGCTCCCCACCATTCCTGTCCATATGAACCTTCAGGGCCTAATCCCAAATGTCCCTTAATATTTAATCCTGTGGCTGTTGCAACTTCTTTTGCAAAATTATTGTACTGGTCAAACACCCATATTTTGCCCTCCGGTTTATCCATCCCTCCGGTCAAATTAGAATAAGCCGGGGTGTTTACCAATCCGTAATCATCATCCTCAAGATGAATCACCATGCTCTTTGATGCGGAAGAACCATCGGCAGCATAAAGTGTAAGGGCTACATTATAGTCTCCTTTTTCAGGATAAACACCGGTCACTTTTCCTCCTGTCCCTTTAGCTCCATTTCCTAAATCCCAAACTACTGTAACCGGGAAATTAGCAACAGTAGTGTTGGTGAATACTATTTCGTTCGCACTTTTGGCGGTGGGAGCCGATGTAAATGTTACATCCAGATCTTTCACCGAGTCGGGCGTACCTAACGAGTGTAAATTATCTTCCTGCGGATTGCATCCTACCCATACGAAAAGCGACAGCAAGATACCAAATCCATATTTTATTATTTTCTTCATATAATTGGCGTATTAAAATTAATTATAACCCGGATTTTGTTCTAACGCAAATTCCGTCCCTTTGGTTTTATCAATTTCCGATTGTGGAATGGGTAAATATTTAGAAGTCTCTTTCCAGGTACGCACGCTGTTGCTTTCCGTCAAATTTTCATTTAAAACAGAAGTGTCGCCCCAACGGACCAAATCCCAGAAACGCATTCCTTCACCTACAAACTCGCGGCGACGTTCCAGTTTGATATTCTCGGCAGTTGCCGGAACCGACTTGGCTGTGCCGAACGCGCGTGCCCGAACTTGATCCAGACAAGCCTGCGCGGTTACTCCGCCTACGGCAGCTTGTCCGTGAATGACAAGCATTTCGGCGTAATTAAGCAATGTTTCTGCAAAGCGAAAAACACGTAAATTATTGCAATAATTTAAGTCGGTATCACCTTGCGGATTGTATCCCACACGTGCGGCATACTTTGCCATAAACAGGCCCGTATCCTGAAAACGCTTTGTGTATTCAGCTTTCGACCAGTCGTTAATTGAGCCTTCACGGCGTTTGTCGCCATCTTCGTAAATAGCCCAGGTAGATGTTCGAACAGGGCCAAACCCCCACCCGCCTTTAAAATCACCGGTTTGATTACCGCCTTTCAATTCGGCTGGTGAAATAAATGCCGGCAAGTTGGTTCCATACCCTTGCCAACCGCTTGCCCATGTTTTTCCTTCGGGAAGTTGGTTGGTTTCAAAGATGGATTCTTCACAAAATTCATTTTGATCCAGCCACATATCGGCAAAATTATTGAATAGGTGATATTCGCCGCTGTTAATAATCTCAGCCATATCTTTGGTTACTTCAGCATAACGTTGCGTGTCTTTCTGATAAAGGACAACGCGGGCTTTGAGCATCAGGACAGCCGCCTTGTTTACTCTTCCTATGGATGCTTCAATGTTGTTCCCGCTTGCGTTTTTCTCCAGTTTCATCGGCAACCTGTCTTTCCCCTGATCCGTCTTTCCACACGCATAATCAATATCTTTCATAATGACTGCATAAATTTCATCGGCTTTCATCTGTTTAGTCATGTACGGAGGCGTAGTAAGCGGCTCTTCAAAATAAATAACATTCCCCCAGAATTTCCACAACCAATGCATATAATAAGCGCGCAGGAAGTGGGCTTCGGCTCTGTATTGTTCCACTTTTTCGGGTTTTACGTTAACGGCATTGTCACAGGCTTCCAGCGCATTATTGCATCGGGCCAGCCCGGAGTAGAAAATACTCCATAGCCCGTTCAATGTTTCCTGAGGCGTAGAGGTGAACAACGACAGCAGATAAAGTTGGTGCTGATCGCCGGCATCGCCGCCACCTTTGAAAATATCGTCGGACCGCAGGTCGGACATTAACGGGATACTGTTATAATTGTTATCGGCATAACTGTCGAATAACAAAATCTGATAGGCCGCAGCCAGGTTCGATAAGATAGCACCTTCCGTTGCCGGAGCGCCTGCTGCTTGTTTTTCAGTTGTGGCATTCGTCAGGAAATCTTCGCCACAAGCTGTAACCCCCATAAAGGTAAGCAAAAGGATAAAATATATAATCTTTTTCATCTGTTTATTTTTATAGAATTAGAACGATATGTTAGCACCTAACGAAATAGTACGGGATTGCGGATAAATGCCGCGATCTACTCCAATGGTAGTGTAACCGCCTGATGCGAGCTCAGGGTCAAATCCGTCGTAACCGGTGAATGTAAGCAGGTTTTCTGCAGCCACATACACTCTTAATCGCTGGATAGAGACTTTTTGCACCCACCGGGCAGGTAAAGTATATCCAAGTTGAGCGGTTTTAAGACGCAAGTATGATCCGTTTTTAATGTAAAGGTCAGATGAACGCCAGTTTCCATTAGGATTAGCAGCAGTCATACGGGGAATTCTATTGGAAGTTTCCTCCCCGTGCCAGCGTTCCAGAATCCACGACGGACGGTTCATGGCAGGTATATCGCCACGTTGCGCATAATCGAAAATATTGTTTCCAACGGTTCCCTGAAAGAACAAATTGAGGTCAAGCCCTTTCCATTCGGCACCGAGCGTAACCCCATACGTCCAATCGGGCATACCTTTTCCGATTTTTGTTTTATCGGCATCGCTGATAACTCCATCGTTGTTAAGGTCAACGAATCTCACGTCTCCCGGTTTTGCCGAAGCTTGCAACTTTTGTCCGTCGGCATTCACGTAAGCGTCAATTTCAGCTTGATTCTGGAACAGCCCGTCTGTTTTAAATCCATAGAAATAGGGAAATACTTCGCCGTTCATACCTTTAACGTAAGAACCTACACCGGTGGCACCCATGCTTTCATAAATTTGTTCGCCGGTAGCGTTTCCGATGTTGATCAGTGTATTTTTGAGGTAAGACGCATTGGCAGAGATGGAGTATTTAAATTCGCCGATGGATTGCCTCCATCCGGCTTCAAATTCCAATCCCCAGTTTTCCATATCGCCCACGTTGGCGATGGGAGCACCAAGCCCCACATACGAAGGGATGGGTTGATACATCAACATGCCGATTGTCTTCTTTTTGAAATAATCAAATCCAAAAGTAAGTGCGTTGTTTAAAAAACGAGCTTCCAAACCGATATCAGTCTGTGCCGATTCTTCCCATTTCACATTTGGGTTGGGGATATAAGCAGGTGAGCTGCCGTACTGCATAATTCCGGAAACCTCTCCTATTTTGGTAGGATCGCCCTGGTTGACTTTATAGCCACCACCGAAATAATAATTCTGTCCGCCGTTCATTAACGAAGTGTAAAGGAATTGCCCAATCCGGTCGTTACCGTTTTTACCCCAGCTGAAGCGAAGTTTCAACGCGTCAAACCAGGCAGGCCTGTTTTTCATGAAGGCTTCATTGGTCACGTTCCACCCGGCGGAGAATGACGGAAATACGCCCCATTTGTTATTTGTTCCAAAATTAGATGAACCGTCGCGTCGAAGCGTACCTTGCAGGATGTAACGTTCGTCGTAGTTGTAGTTTATCCTGCCAAAATAAGATGCGCCGGCAATAAAATTGTAACCTGCCGTTCCTCCCCACGTGCGCTCATCTTTGCGGTCGGCAATTGCAGAATTGATGTTCGCTTTCAACGGATCGGTTTCGAGCAGATCGAGATCGTTTCCGCCCAAACTCCGTTGAGAATATTTATTGGCCGATTGGCCGAGTACGGCAGAAAAATTATGAATATCGTTGAACGATTTTTCGTAAGTGAAATAATTTTCCACCTGCCAGCGATAACCCCTGTTCATCTCGCTTTGCACGGTGCTCACTTTGATGTCCTTCCCTTGAGTAGCCAGAAAATAAGGGAATTGATAACTATCGTATCCCCAGAACGCCAAATCAACTCCGTAGCTGCTTCTGAACTTCAATTCCGGCAAAATGGATATTTCCGCCCAAAACGAGCCTACTATTTTATCGGAGTTATTTTTCCCCGATGTCGGCTGATTCAGCATACCTACCGGATTGGCAATTTCCTGGAATCCCGCAGGGGGCAGGGAGAAAACTCTTCCGTCTTTTTGTACGGCGTACGGATGTGTTGCTAAAATATCGGCAGCGGTTGCTTCATCGGCATAAACCGGGACCATTGGTGCGAATGTAATGGCACTTCCTAAAATGGAACCATACTCCGAGTTGGTCTCAATACCGGAAGATTTGTCTCTTGAGTAGCCTACATTAGCGCTTAACACCACTTTATTAAGAAAAGAGCGGTTACGAGCTTCAAAAATGGTATGCGTAGAATTGGAACGAAGGCTCCAGCGTTTGTAGTTCGATTTATCGTAATTTCCGCCTACAATACCGGCTTGATCAAAATAACCAAGCGACAGGAAAAACTGGGACTTTTCCGATCCGCCCGAAACACTCACCTGATGATTCTGAACGGGAGCGTTGTAGTAGAAGGTTTCATCCTGCCAATCGGTTCCCTTTCCGGCAGCCAAAACCTGTTCGTTAGAATATCGGGGTAGGTTTCCGTCGTTAATTTGAACCTCATTCATTATGATCATATAATCGTGAGCATCAAGCACCGATTTCTTTTTCCATGGATTTTGCCAACCATAGCTTACATCATAATTTACACTGGTTTTTCCGGCTTTACCGCTTTTTGTAGTTACCAAAACTACACCATTGGCTCCACGAGTACCGTAAATGGCGGCTGACGCGGCATCTTTCAGAATTTCTACCGATTGGATATCAACGGGGTTGAGGTAGCTGATTCCGCCTCCAACCTCCATCCCATCAACAATATAAAGCGGGTCGCTGTTATTGATGGTACCAATACCGCGAATCCTCACTTTCGAATCGGAACCCGGCTGGCCGGAACTTTGTGTAATCTGAACTCCCGATACTTTCCCTTTCAGGGCGTCTTCCACGCGTGAAGGTTTGTTTGTGTTCAGCTCGTCGGCCGTAACGCGGCTGATAGCTGCAGTGACCACGCTTTTCCTCTGAACGCCGTAACCAACAACCACCAGTTCATCAAGACTTTCCACCTCTTCGCTCATCTGCACGTTAAGGGAAGATTGATTGGTGATTGTAAACTCCTGATTTACATAACCGATATACGAGAAGCGAAGGACTGCCCCGCGGGGGACAGACAGCGTAAACTTCCCATCAATATCAGTTACAGTGCCAAGGGTTGTTCCGGGAACAGAAATGTTAGCGCCAATGATGGGGTCACCGTTAACATCGGTAACCACACCACTTACTTGTTGCTCTACCGGTTGGTTTTGCTGCGGTGAGACCGCTCCAGTTTTCGATTCAACCGCTTTGGGCTTGTACAAAATGTAAATCTTGTTGTCCACTACTTCGTAACTCAGGTTGCGAGGTGTCAGCAGTCGGTCGAGAACGTTGGATAACTCCATGTCTCGTGCGTCGATAGTAACAGCATCGTCCAGATTTACAACCTCTTTGCTATAAGCAAGTGTATAGCCGGATTGTTTAGCGACACTTTCGAGCGCGTATTTTAAACTCGCTCCATTCAAATTCAGATTCACTTTTTGTGCCATGCTAAATGTAAAGCTCAGCAGAAAAAGCGGCAATAAAAAAGCTACATACTTTTTTAATCGATCTCTTGTCATGGTTTCATTGTAATTAAGTTTGACTTATAATAATTAATTTCTCTCTATAAAAGCTTTATTTTCAACTAACTGGGGTTATCAATTTGGAGAAGGGGATCCGCATGCAAATATGGCCAAGGCAAAATGAAGTATCCAATAAGTTTACACATTCAACGTAACGCTTTCTATATTGACACGCCGGGGGAAAAAAAGAATGAGTGCAAGGTGTGTTAATTTTATGTTATTTCAAACATTTTACGTTAATTGTATCGTTTACCTCAACAAATTTAACGGGAGCAATCTTCTCCAATTCACTCAGGATGTAGTTTAGCGATTTGTCTTCCGACAATAGATTAAAGGAGTAGGCTAGCGCTTTATTATCGATCACTTTGAACGGTATATTGAATTTCCGGTCTAGAATCTCCAAGGTCTCCCGCAAAGGAGTATCGTTGAGCCTGATATAATTGGATTTCCACAACGACTCTTCACCGGAATTGCGGACATTGACGAGGTATAATTGTTTGTTTTCCGTATCGTAAATGAATTTTTGTCCGGGGTTTAATCTGTATTCGTTATTGCGGGCGGCAAAAACTATTTCACCCTCATCCAGCACTATGCGGATCTCCTTGTTATCTTTATACGCATTCACATTGAAAGAAGTACCCAGCACTTTTACCGATGTCTCGCCGGTATTGACAATAAACGGGCGTTTCTTGTTGGATGCCACCTGGAAATAGGCTTCCCCTTCCAGAAAAATCTCACGGTTAAGCAATGCAAATTTTTCAGGGTAACGGAGCCGGGTATCGGAATTCAGATAAGCACGGCTTCCGTCTTGAAAAAGGATTTGCATTTTTTCGCCTTTGGGCACATAAATTTCGGAGTATCTACTGTTCCCGAACAAGTCGTACCGGTTACTCAATTGCACCATGAATCCGGTTATCAGGATGAGCGGAAGCAGGACTGCTGCCACGCTCAATGCCAAACGGATTGTTTTTTTACGAACAATCTGCCGGTTGATTTTGGAAAGGAGAACATCGGAGCGATACGGTGAAATAGTGTTTTGGAAATCCTCCGGCTCCTCCTCCATCAAAAAAGCGTCCTTATCCAGCATGTCCGACAGGTATTGCTGTCCCTCGACCGACGACGAGAACCAATCGGCAACTTCACGGGCGTTTTCTTTGGTTGAAGTGCCGAAAATAACCTTTTCGATTGTCTTTTTGTCGAGTATATGCATAAATTAAGTTGACTTTTGTTTATTATAGACACGTAAATATAGGAAGAGAATGAGTTGAGTTATTCAATTTCCTGAAAATAATTACGAAGAATTTTTATGGATTCCTGATAATGAGACTTAACGGTATGAATAGAGATTCCCATGCGATCGGCAATTTCCAGGTTGCTAAGCCTGGCTTCCAATTTTAATTTACAAATCTCACGCTTCTGCGGAGGGAGTTTATCAATTCCTTTGTACAGGAAATCGTGCAATTCCCGTTCTTCAAGCTTTTCTTCAAAGTCCTCTTCTTTCGCAATTTCGGTTTGAGCGTTCATATAACTCAACGAGATGGATTCACGGTTATTCCGGAACTGATTCAGGATGTAGTTTTTGATCATGGTATAAAGGTAATTCTTAAGATTTATCTCTATCTCAATGTTTTGAGTCGTTTCCCACAATTTCACGAAGATATGCTGAACGGCGTCTTCCGCCAGTTGCGTATCCTTCAGGTATTTGAGTGCCAGCGAATACAAATACCGGTGATACTTTTGATATATCACGGCAAAAGCCTCCTTGTCTCTTTTTTTTATCAGGAGAAACAGGGCATGATCTTCATTTCTAACGTAGTCCGGAAAATTTTTCCCCATATCGCAAACATTCTTCCGCTACCGGTCAGAACATCTTAACAATCCGTCGGATTCCATTCACCAAGACATCCACCTCTTCCCGGGTGTTATACATCGCAAACGATGCCCGGACAGTCCCCTCAATACCCAACCGGCGCATCAGCGGTTCGGCACAATGATGGCCTGTACGAACGGCAACCCCCATCGTGTCGAGCAACACACCCATATCATAATGATGGATCCCGTCCACAAGGAAGGAGATTACGCTGCATTTATTTTTAGATGTTCCGTATATTTTAAGTTTATCCACAGACAACAGTTGTTCTGTAGCGTACGTGAGCAGGTCATGTTCGTGCTCAGCAATATTTCCTATGCCGATATTGGATACATAATTCAACGCCGTGGCCAGTGCCGCGGAGCCCACATAATCGGGAGTGCCGGCTTCGAACTTGAACGGTAAACCGGCAAAAGTGGTTTTTTCGAATGATACGGTGGCGATCATCTCACCCCCGCCCTGATAAGGAGGAAGTTTTTCGAGCCACTTTTCTTTTCCATACAATACTCCCATTCCCGTCGGCCCGTAAATCTTATGTGACGAAAATACGAGAAAATCACAATCCATCCGTTGAACATCTACCGGGATATGCTGAACCGATTGTGCCGCATCAACCAAAACAGGGATATCGTACCGATGGGCAATTTCAATGATTTTTTCAATCGGGGTTATCGTGCCGAGAACATTGGAAACATGAGTGATCGAGATCAGCTTCGTGCGTGAAGAGATTAACTTTTCAAGCTCTTCCAAAAGAATTTCCCCATCGTCCGAGATTGGCAAAACCCTCAGCTTAATTCCCGAAATCGTTTCCTGTAACTGCCAGGGAACAATGTTGGAGTGATGCTCCATAGCCGAAACAATAACCTCGTCACCGGGTTTGCAGAACTCACGGCAGAATGAAGAGGCAATCAGGTTAACAGCCTCCGTGGTGCCGCGTGTGAAAACAACCTCGTTTGCAGAAGCAGCGCCTATAAACTCCTGCACCGTCTTTCTCGATGCTTCGTGTTCGAAGGTAGCTGCCTGGCTCAGGAAGTGTGCTCCGCGATGCACGTTGGCATTTACGGAACAATACATTTCCCGGATTTTATCTATCACGCACCCGGGTTTTTGTGTTGTAGCGCCATTATCGAGATAAACAAGCGGCTTATCGTGTACCCGGCGTGACAGGATAGGGAAATCGGCGCGTATGTCTGCTACATTAATCATTTGCAAACGTTGCAATTGCCACAACGAATAAGTTCTCCCCTGAACCGCTTATTGATCAGCTGTACAAGCCTGTCCCGAAGCGTATCGATACGGATCAGGTCAACCACATCCTGCGTAAATGCCACCATCAGGAGCATACGGGCTTCCTCTTTAGGGATTCCGCGGGCTTGCAGGTAAAACATGGCATCCTCATCGAGCTGTCCGGTTGTTAAACCGTGCGAGCACTTTACATCATCGGCATAAATTTCGAGTTGCGGCTTCGAGAACATCCTGGCCTCTTCCGACACACAAAGATTCTTGTTGTTCTGGTATGCCAGCGTCTTCTGGGCATCTTTTTCAACCAGTATTCTTCCGCAGAAAACACCGGTTGCACTGTCCTGCAGCGAATATTTAAACAGCTCGTTGCTCAGGCAGTTGGGAACGGAGTGATCGAGAAACGCAAAATTATCAACATGCTGCTCTTTGTCGCAGATAGCCAGGCCGCCGATATGTGCTTCGGCGTGTTCTCCCAGTAAACGGAAGCGATAATTGTTGCGTGTAAATCCATTGTGCAACGTTATACCCGAGACGGTGACATTTGAGTTTTCTTTCTGTTCGGAGTAAACGTTGTTCAGTTTCTTTACCTTTTCCGAATTCTCTTCCAGTTCGTAAAAATCCACCTGGGCGCCTCTATCGGCAACAACCTCAACCACCTGCGTTACTACGAACTGCACATCATCTACCGTATGATCGCAGACAAGCAGCTTAACCTGCGCATTTTTTTCCGCAACAATAAGAATGCGCCTGTTCACATTCAAGTCAACGCCACCCCGGAGAATATTGATTAACTGCAACGGTTTTTCGAGGATCACGTTTTCGGGAACATAGATTACAAAACCATCCTGGGCAAACATCGTGTTGTAAGCCACAACGCCATTGCCATTGCCGGAATAATCGGCAATTTTCGCGTAACAGCTGTTGAAGGCCCCGGGATGAGTTTCCGAAAACTCCTGTAAGCTCCCTGCAAAAACCCCTTCGGGTAAAGGTCCCTGACGACGCCCGTTGGTATAGAACCGGTCGTTTATCAAAAAATAGACATTGGTGTTGAGGTTAGGAACGTCACATTTAAATGCTTCGTACGGATCAACAGGAACAGGGATGTTCCGCAGGTTCAACCCTAAATCGCCATCGAATACGCGGGAAACATCCGTGTGTTTATAATCTTCTAATTTTGAAGTGGGAAAGCCCGATTTATTGAACGCCTCAAAAGCGGCTTCACGATGACGATTTAGTCCGGCAACGGAATTCGCATCGATCTCGCTTCTGTAATCGTTGAATAAATCGATATATTGTTGTTCAATCATTTTTTTATTACGAGATTACGAGTTACGGGTTTACGAGCCAGTCATATCCTTTTTCTTCGAGTTCGAGAGCCAGATCGGGGCCTCCGGTTTTGATGATTCTTCCGTCGTAAAGAACGTGAACCACGTCGGGTTCAATATAATCGAGAAGGCGCTGATAGTGTGTAATAACGATAGCCGCTTTTTCGGGACTGTGCAAAGCATTCACCCCGGCTGCGACAATTCGCAACGCATCAATATCCAATCCCGAATCGGTTTCGTCAAGTATCGCCAAAGCAGGATCGAGCATGGCCATCTGAAAAATTTCGTTTCTCTTCTTTTCTCCTCCCGAGAACCCCTCGTTCACCGAACGGCTTACCAGTTGGCTGTCAATCCCCAGCAATTCGCGCTTGTCGCGCATCAGTTTCAAGAAGTTGGATGCCGATATTTGTTCTTCACCCCTGTATTTACGTTGTTCATTTAACGCGGCACGCATAAAATTAACCATGCTCACGCCGGGAATTTCAATGGGATACTGAAAACTGAGAAAAATCCCTTCCCTGGCACGATCGGCAGGTTCCATGTCCAGCAACTCTTTTTCTTTGAAGAGTATGCTACCGCGTGTCACTTCATATTTTGGATTTCCGGTAAGAACAGAAGCCAATGTACTTTTCCCCGATCCGTTGGGGCCCATAATAGCGTGAATCTCACCTTCATTTACTTCCAGATTAATACCTTTCAGAATTTCTTTATTTTCTACTATTGCATGTAGATTCTTGATCTTTAATAAATTAGCCATATATAAATCATTAAAAAACGGCTACAACCTGTTGTGCCGCCTGCCTATTCCTAGAAACTGTTTTGGCGATAATAGCGGGCTATCATCGTAAGAAATTTGAACAGTTTCTGAGTGAATAACAATTTTTAAACACAATTGTTTTCTGTAATAATGGAGTCGGCCTCTTTTATTTTTTTGAAAAGCTCTGAAGCAAAAACAAATTCGTTCAGTTTTTCATTTTTGGCGTCCATTATTTTGTCTTTCGATCCTTGCCATTCCAATACGCCTTCATTCAAAAAGATAATGTTGTCGCCGATGTTCATTACCGAGTTCATGTCGTGCGAAACAACGATGGATGTTATCCCGAAATCGTCCGTGATATCCGAAATCAGCTCATCGATGAGTTGTGCCGTCTTCGGGTCGAGGCCCGAGTTCGGTTCATCGCAAAACAGGTATTTGGGATTCAATGCAATGGCACGGGCAATAGCCGCCCGTTTCATCATACCGCCCGATATCTCGGATGGATAAAGATCGGCAGCATGCGAAAGATTTACCCTTTCGAGACAGAATTCGGCACGTTTCTTTCTTTCGCGCACATTCATCCGGGAGAACATATCCAACGGGAACATTACATTTTCGAGTACCGTTTTTGAGTCGAACAAGGCCGATCCCTGAAACAACATGCCCATATCGCGGCGCAAACGTTTCATTTCCCTGGCCCTCATCTCCATAATATTGCGCCCGTTATACCTGATCTCCCCCGAAGTGGGATGTATTAATCCGATAAGGCATTTCAGGAAAACAGTTTTGCCCGAACCGCTCTTTCCAATGATCATGTTTACCGCCCCTTTTTTAAAGGAAGTCGTAATGTCGTCGAGAACGATCCTGCCTTCGAATTCTTTTACTAAATTCCTTACCTGTATCATATATTTTATCCCATAACCAATTGAGTGAACACCAAATCGGCTGCTAATATTAAAATATTGTTGATAACGACGGAGTCGGTGCTTGCCTTTCCCACCTCAAGCGATCCGCCCTTAACGTGATAACCAAAATATGCGGAAACCGAAGCGATTATAAAGCCGTAAATCATCGATTTCAGGATGGAAGTCCAGACAAAGCTCTCCCGGAAGAAAAACTGAATACCGTAAATATAGGTAGAAACCGGGGGAGTACCCGTAAAAAGACATATGATGTATCCGCCAAACATACCCAGAAACATACTCAATGCCACCAAAACGGGCATAAAAAATACAAATGCCGACACTTTAGGCATAATCAGGTAATTAGCAGAATTTATACCCATAATTTCCAACGCATCAATCTGTTCGGTAACACGCATAGTGCCAATTTCCGAAGCAATGTTGGAACCCACCTTGCCCGACAAGATCAAACACATGATGGTGGATGAAAATTCCAGAAGAATGATTTCGCGCGAAACCACTCCAACCGTAAAGCGGGGCAATAAAGGAGAGGCCACGTTTATGGCAATCTGCATAACAATAACCGCTCCGATAAAGAAGGAGATGATGATGACAAGCCAGATGGAGTTAACTCCCAGCTTATAAACTTCCTTCGAGAACTCTTTAAAGAATTCCCTGACCCGGTCGGGCGGAGCCATCACTCTTCTCATTAGCTCGACATATTCGCCGATGCTCTCTAAAGAACTTATTATGCTCATTTAATCGGAAATTAACGTGCACAAAGATAGGCAATGTTTTTTATTTTGATGATTTACGGGGCAAAACTATTGGCGAAAATAATTGTATTATCTTTGTAAAATGTACGAATACAACGATAAAGAGCTTGGGAAAATAATAGTAAAACCCAACATCCGGGCAAAAAGAATCATCGCACGAAGAAAAGACGGACACATTCATTTGACTGTGCCGTCCGGATTTAAAATGAAAAAATTACCGTTCGTTTTGGATGATCTGCGTCATCGTTTAATGAAAATAAGTGCTGATGAAGATCAGTTGATTACGGAAGATTCCATTTTAGAGACGTTTTCTTTTACGGCAAGGCTATCGAGGACCCATCTGGTGGAAAGCGTAAAAATGAGGCTAAAAGGCGGCGATTTAACCGTTTTTATTCCTGTGAATTTTGATTTGGAGGATCCTGCTTCCCAGCATATTGTCAAGGAGATGATCAGGCAAGCTTTGCGCTACGAAGCCATGAGGATATTACCGGAAAAAACAGTTGCATTTGCACAAAAACTCAACCTGCAGGTAAACGGTGTAAAGATCAACAAAAGCGTATCGCGCTGGGGAAGTTGTTCTCGCGCGAAAAACATCAATTTTTCTTATTATACGTTGCTGCTTTCCGAAAAACAGATCGATTATATCATCCTTCACGAACTGGCACATACGGTTGAACTGAATCACAGTGAAAGATTCTGGAAACTGCTCAATAGTTTCTGCGGGGAAGACGCCAAAACTGTCAGCCGCTCGCTCAGGAACCAGAAGTCAATGGCCTATGAACTGTTGAAGCCCTGATTTGTAAAATTTATAAATCTTTCAGCATTACATTGCTTGAAGATTCGTAAACAGACATTCGTGTATCCATCAAGGCATTCCAGTGCCGTGCAAAATCACCTTCAACATCTATCAGAAAATCTTCGGAGCCCTCTTTATCTATCTGCTCTATCAGGTCATTAACCGTCAGCAAATTAATATCCAAAGCGGGTTGGTATGCCATAATGCGGTCATCCTTGGGTGTGGGGGTCGGTAAAATGATCTGAAGCTTGTGAAGTTCATCAATAATATCGTTTGTCAATTTAATAGGTATCTTACATTTCATCGAAATCTGATCGGCAGTGAATGGAGGTTCGCCGTCTGCAAATCGCTTTACAATCACCGATGCGATCATAATGGTAAAGAAATCCCGGAAGCGGCGGCTGATATTTTTAGTCTCCTTGTCGAAAGAGAATTTCCGGACATTTTGAATCGAAAAAGATAACTCGGCACCTATCAGCACAATAAACCAGGACATTTGTACCCATAAAAGCAACAGCGGTATGGCGGCAAAAGCTCCGTAAATGGCATTGTACTTCGCTATCCACAACTGACCGGTTAAATAGATCATCTGAAAGAGCTGGATGGCGATGCCGCCAACAATCCCCCCGATCAATGCACTCGTCCATTTCACCCTCATGTTCGGCATAAACCGGTACAAAAGCGTTAAGGTGATGATCATTACTAAAAACGGAAGGATATTCAACACCTGGGTTACTACAGGGTCGAGGATGTATCTGAACTTATCAAACGGTCCCGTAGAGGCCTGTATAAGGGCTGTCAGGCTGTAATTCAATACGGCAAAAACAGGCAGCAGCAGGATGAGAGCGAAATAGTCCACCGCCCTTCGTTGTAAGGATCGCCCTTTTTTCACGCCCCAAATACGGTTAAAGCTGTTTTCAATATCGGTAAACAGCAAAACAACGGTGTATAACAGTAAAAATATCCCGACTCCGGCAAAAACTCCTCCCTGGGCATGCCTCAACGAATTATTGACAAATTTGATGAGCGTCTCCATCGTAAATGAAGTTCCCGTAATGGAAAGGTCTTCGTCCGGCGGCGAGTCCGGCGTTTGCACCGTACTCAGGATGCTTATCTCCTGATTGGGGTTTATTGATTTCGACACATCGATAATGGTATCGGTAATTATTTTGGATTCCGGCAAAGCAGCTACCATCTCCTTCTCGCTGTTGTTGAAAAAGCTGAAGATCTGACTTTCCAGTATTTTCTCGAAACCGAAACCGCGGGCAATAGCAAACAAAACCGCAAGCATGGGAACAAGCGACAGGATTGTACGATAGGTTAACGAGCGGGAACTGGCACCGAGGTTTTGCTCTTGCACACCTCTGACGGTGAGCATGATGACCTTAAGAATATTGTGTGAAACATTCTTTTTATTGGAGAAATTTTCGGGATTCAGCCGCCAGATATCGTAGGAAAGAAAGTGAACCCATTCTTTTATTTTAAGCCTGATTCTTTCCAACAACCCCGGTTTATCTTCCTCCTCTTGTTTTGAAATCCTTTTTTTCCTCTTCAACATACGGTCAAAATAAAAAAGCAGCCGGCCTGTAAGCCGGGTTCTGTATCCCGACAAGTCGGGATGTTTGTCATTTATCTACGAAACGATGTCGCCACCGCTCTTTAGCGACCCACCCCTCGGCATCGGGCGAGCAACCCTACATATCCGATATACATGGTCTTACAACCCATAAGACGTACGGCATACCATGTTGCCATGGCACCCGGTAAGCTCTTACCTTACCTTTTCACCCTTGCATCGTGATCTCTCGAGAAAACGAAGCGGTTATTTTCTGTTACGCTACTCTGCCCTCGCGGACAGCTTCCCGTTAGGAAGTATGGCGCTCTACGTTGCCCGGACTTTCCTCCCCGGCGATAAACACCGGAACGACAAACCGGCCTGCTGCGATTACAAAAGTAATAATAAGTAATGAGTTTTTGCTGTTTTTGTCTTTTGTCTTTTGTCTTTTGTCTTTTGTCTTTTGTCTTTTGTCTTTTGTCTTTTGTCTTTTGTCTTTTATCTTTTGTCTTTTGTCTTTGTTCTTTGTTCTTTGTTCTTTGTTCTTGGCTCTTATTAAACCGTATATCGTGAAAACTTGTACATAAACGACTCATAATACGTTTTTGATACCGGAATATCGGGTGTATTTTCCGCATCAAGCTCAAGCACAATCCCGCCTTTCACCTTTTTGAGTATCTTCACCTTGTCCATATTCACAATGTAGGAACGATGGCAACGCACCAATGGAGTATCCTTCGTCAGGTTCTCCTCCATCCATTTCAGCGAATTGCGAAGCAAAAAGTGGGATTGTCTGGATTTATTCAGGTAATAGATGGTAGCGTAATTATCGGCAGACTCTATATAGAGCAGGTTCTCCAGTGTGATTGAAATCTTCAGGTCACCCTTTTCGTCCGGAAACGCCACCAGGGTTCTTGCATGCACGTCTAAAGCTTTTTCCTGCTCCATGTTTGCCAAAAGCACGCTTTTCTCCTTCCACGAGAAATAAAGCCACGAAATAGCATAGGGCAACAATAACACCAGGGCCGTATTGAATAGACTCTGGCGAAAGATTTCGGAGACATCCCTCCCGACCCCGCCTTTGGGAAAGAATTTTGCGAACAAGGTATAAAAGATCGACATTGATACCACTTCGCACAGGATCCACAAGGCGTATTGCCAGTACAAGACATCCCGTCTTTTCGAATAGGCCATAAGGATCATCCGGCTGATTACCACCACCAGCATACCGGTAAGGATGATCAGGCTCGAGAAAGCAAAATACCTGATATCCGAAATGCCGGGGTACCAGTCACGGGAACCGAACGGTTGGAAAAGATTGATAAACAATAAGGCAAAAAGAGCCGTAAAAAGGATCGTTTTTACATTGTTTTTCTTTTCATACAAATATGCAGGGATCTTTTCGTCCATTGTAGAATGAATTATAGGCCATCCGGTACAAATATAATGAAAGCCGGGCGCAGAGACAAGCTTGCTTGATCTATGCTGAGGCGCATCTTATATTATGCAAAAGTAAATTTTTATTGAAGACTTACCAAAATAATCGGAATTTACCGATCACTTTTTCACCCCTGCATAACCGATTTCACCCCATATATGGTTTTCCGTCCCATTTTTGCGGCACCTTTCCCTTTCATTTGCACACGAGAGAAAAAGGCTGTTCTTTTGTCGAAAACCGTCGAAAAGATAGAATGAATTACAACGAACGATACATCGAACTGAACAGTTGCTTCAGGCAAGGAGAGGACTGCCACTTAGACGAAACAGGCATCGACATCCGTTTTTTCCGTTTCCACAGCCTTTCAAGCGACGGAAGGGGCGGCACACTGAATAACGCCGACAATAATATATCCGAAAATTTTTCGTTTGAATATCCCGTATTCACTCCTTCGGGCAAACCTAAGCAAGAGGAAGCCATCCTGCTTTTGCACGGCTTGAATGAGCGGAACTGGAACAAATACCTCACCTGGGCCGAGTTCCTGAGCAACAATACCGGAAAACCGGTCATCCTTTTCCCCATTGCTTTCCACATAAACCGGGCACCCGTAACATGGTCGAATCCCCGCAGCCTGATTAGCTTGCTGAACTTCCGGAAAGAGAAATATACCGGCGATCGCACCATCAGCTATGCCAACGTTGCGTTGAGTGAGCGCATCAGCCAGAATCCGGAGCGGTTTTACCTGTCGGGAAGGCAAACCTGGGCAGATTTAACCGTATTGTTCGAAGAGATAAAAACCGGCCGTCATCCCCTTTTCAAGGAAGGCACAAATATTGATATTTTCGCCTACTCCATCGGCGCCTTTTTGTCGCAGGTGGCGCTTATGGCCAACCAGAAAGGCCTTTTTTCGGACTCCCGTCTCTTTATGTTCTGCGGCGGGAGCATCTTCCGCTCCATGTCCGGAATTTCCAGGAGCATACTGGATAAACCCGCTTTTGAGGAACTCCAACAGTATTACATCTATATTTTTGGAAACGAAGCCTGGCCTGTATGGGAGCGCGACAATGCCTTCAATGCTTTCCTTCAGATGATCTCACCCGAAAGATTCCGCTCCGAGCGTGAAAAATTCTTTACACGCTTAAAAGAGAAGATCAGGGGAATTGCCCTGTCAAACGACCTTGTGATCCCTTATCACGGGGTATTGGAAGCATTGGGCAGGAAAACCGCGGAGTCGGCCATCCAATTGCTTGATTTTCCATTCCCTTATACGCACGAAAACCCGTTTCCGCACAATTCAAAAGACACCACATCTGTGAACAATGCTTTCACCCATGTTTTTTCCCGGGCAGCCGAGTTCCTGGTTGTTAAATAAGGATCGATTGATCGGATTTTAATTCAATTTAAAAATCCACCACCTTTGGTGGTGGTCATGTTCTTTGGGGCTATGCCTAAAATTGATAACTTTGCGGGATGAGTAAGTA
>MKTD01000017.1 GCA_001898165.1 Bacteroidia bacterium 43-41 | reverse complement strand
CGATCAGGGCCCTTTTATTGTGATTGACGGAGTACCGGGTGGAGATTTACAGACAGTGGCGCCCCAGGATATTGAATCGATCTCCGTATTGAAAGATGCCTCATCAGCCGCCATCTACGGTTCACGTTCCGCGGGAGGAGTGATACTGATCACGACCAAAAGAGGCTCAGGCCTTAAACCAAGAATATCTTACGATGGCTATGTAGCGGTATCCTCTATTGCAAATAAGCCGGATCTTCTGACAGCGGATGAATGGCGCAGCTATGCTCGGGAGAGTGGGAGCGATGCATCCGTGTACGACAAATACGGAGCCAGTACCGACTGGTTCGACGAGATCACGCGAGAGGGGATTTCACAGAATCATGGCCTCTCCCTGTCGGGTGGAGGCTCAAGCAACAACTATCGGGCATCATTCAATTATTTGCAAAGGGAAGGAGTGGTAAATGATAATGACATGGAGCGCTTCAATTTCCGTTTCCAGATTCAGCAACGCGCCATAAACGACAGGTTGAGGGTTGGATTGACAGGAGCTGCGACAATGAGGGATTTCAAAGAGCCTAATCGACGCAACTTTGTGCTGGCCTATAACATGCTGCCCGTTTATCCGGTGAAGTTGACGAACGGCGAGTGGTTCGACACCCGGGAGTATGACCAGGGCAATCCGGTGCGTAACCAGGCTTACAACGAAGATTTGAAAAAGAATGTGCACTATTATGGTTCCGGCGATATTCTTTTTAATATTGTGGAAGGACTGGATATCAAGACTATGTTGTATAAAGAGAGACAGACCGAAGAAAGGAGCCAGTACCTCAACTCGGAGACGGAAGCTGGACGGAACGACGGCGGATATGCACTGCGTGAAAACAGGATATGGGATAAAAACCTGATGGAGTGGTTGCTGGAATACAGAAGTTCTTTCGGCTCAACCGGCCAGCATAGCTTGAACGCCATAGCAGGCTACTCGTGGGAAGAGAACGAATACTCATTTATGAAGTCAGCCAACCGCAATTTTACCACCGACCTGCTGGGAGCCAACAACTTGGAGTCAGGGCAAGGCCTACGCCCCAACGACGTGGGGTCGGCGAGAAACATGAGCCGCCTTATCTCTTTCTTCGGCCGTGCCCACTATGGCTACCAATCCAAATATATGATCACGGCAACCCTGCGCCGTGACGGCTCTTCCAAGTTTGGTGCAAACCACAAATGGGGCACCTTCCCCTCGGTATCGGCTGCATGGGGTATCTCAGAAGAAGCTTTTATGGATAATATGAGTTGGATCAACGACATGAAGATTCGTGTGGGGTACGGAATAACCGGCAACCAGGCAGGACTCGATCCTTACAAGACATTACAACTGTACGGCACCAGCGGGACCTATTACGACAATGGCGCCTGGCTCACGGCCTATAAGATCAGCCAGAATGCCAATCCCGACCTGAAATGGGAAGAGACCGGCATGTTTAACGTCGGACTCGATTTTTACCTGTTTAATGAACGCGTTAGCGGTACGCTGGAGTGGTATGACAAAAGAACCACCGACATGCTATATACATACAGGGTTCCCACTCCTCCTTACCTGCACCCCGATATGATGGCCAACGTGGGGGACATGAGAAATACGGGGGTGGAACTGGCACTGAATATCGATGCCGTACGCACTCGTAATTTCAACTGGAATACATCTATCACACTCGCACACAATAAGAACGAAGTAACGCGCCTATCGAACGACGTGTATACCACCAGTCGCATTATGGTGGGTGACGCATGGGTACGCGGCGGATCCGGCCGTACCACCCACGTGATTGAAGAAGGCTATCCTGTTGGACAGTTCTATGGACCTGAATTTGTCAGGATTGATGAGAATGGGAAATACGTATTCCGCAACAAGGAAGGGGAAGAAGTGAACTCGGTGACAGCCGAAGATTACACCTATATCGGATCTGCACAACCGGACCTGACTTTCGGATGGAACAACCAGTTCGCCTATAAGAATTGGGATTTATCGTTTTTCTTCCGCGGAACTGTGGGCAACGACGTGTTGAATATGGGACGAATGACATACGGGCATCCGGGCTACCTCATTGGTGCCAATGCATTAAATGATCCGTTGGTACATCAACTCAAGGTCGTGCCCGAATACTCATCTTTGTATGTGGAAGATGCTTCCCATATCCGTCTCGATAACATGGCTTTGGGATATACCTTTAATACGAAAGGCATCGATTGGCTGGAGCGTGCCCGGATATATGCCACCGGACAAAATTTGTTTGTGCTTACCGGTTACAAAGGGCTCGATCCTGAAGTGGATGAAAACAGGAACAACGGCTTGGCACCCGGTGTAGAAGACCGCGAGTACTATCCTAAGTCACGCACTTTCTCCGTAGGCATAAATCTTACTTTCTAACAAAAAAATCACATAGAATATGAAAAAAATATTTCACATAACATTGATGTCGATAACATTGGCTCTGGCGGGAGGGTTGTACTCCTGCACCAACCTCGATGAAACAGTCTATGACACTATCCCCGCGGATCAGTTTGGGAAAAAACCTGCGGAAATTAACGCAGTTATTGCACCAATCTATAAAACACTGAAGAGTGTGTGGCCCGGTGATATCTTCCTGCTTTCGGAACAGACCGGCGATATGGCTATTACCCCTACCCGGATAGGAGGCGACTGGTGGGATGGCGGGGTACACATGGTCCTTAAACTGCACACCTGGCATGCTCGAAACGGGCTGATTAACGGCTCCTGGAACGCCTGCATGTCAGGCATAACCACCTGCAACCAGATTTATGCGACCATTGAAGGCACGGAGATGGATGAAGACCTAAAAGAACAGACGTTAGCGGAAATAAGGGGTATTCGCGCTTTCTGGTATTATATATTGATTGATTATTTCGGAAACGCCCCCTTGGTGGCAGATTACGAGAGCACTGAACTACCAGGGATGTCAACCCGCCAGCAACTTTACAACTTCGTTATAGACGAGCTGAATGATATCAAAGACTTGCTGCGCGACGATGTTACCGGCGAAAGCTACGGGAAATTCACACAGGGTGCTGCCTATACATTGCTGGCCAAAATGTACCTGAACGCAGGGGTATGGACAGGAACTCCCAATTGGCAGGGTGTTATTGACGCAGCCGACAAGGTGATGTCGTTGGATTATATCATTGAACCCAACTGGAAAATTAACTTTGAAGTAAATAATCAGGTATCCAAGGAGATTATTCTCCCCGTCGCTTTTGGAAAGGCTGACGGGGGCAACCATTTACATAAACGCACGCTCCACTACCTGGATCCGATAGCACTGGGAATTAATGTGGGCACCTGGAACGGAGTAAGTGCCCAACCCGATTATGTGAAGCAGTTTGATGATACAGACCTTCGCAAGAAAGGTTCCTTCCTGATCGGCCCTATGATCGACCCTTCCACCGGCCAGGTACTGACAACCGCTCACGCCCGGCCCCTGATCCATACAGTGGACTTCAATATCATTCCCGGTACAATCAGAGAGGGAATGTGGGGTGAGGTGCACCAGGAAGAGGGCGCCCGTGTGAACAAGTGGGTTTTTGAGAAAGGACTCTCTAACTCTGATCAGGAGAACGACTTCGCTATCTTTCGGCTTGCCGATGTCTATCTGATGAAGGCGGAAGCCTTACTGAGGCTAGGGCAAAATAGTGCTGAAGCCACCCGGTTGATCAACGTGATCCGCCAACGGGGGTTTGGAAATAATTCCCATAACTATACAACTGCCACACTTGACGACCTCTATCTGGAGAGACGGCTCGAACTGGCGTGGGAAAACACCAACCGCCAGGACATGATTAGGTTTGGCAGGTTCCTGAATCCGGGTTACCTGCGGCCTTCCACCTCGCCGGTGCATCTGTTGCTTTTCCCGATTCCGGAAGCAGCATGGGAAACAAACAATAACCTGGTACAAAATCCGGGATATCCGGCGTTTTAATTGACGGTTAAAACGATGACAGCATTATGCTCGTAAATAATGATGTGGAAGGGTATAATACCTAGACCTGAGTTTATAGGGGTCAAAAAAACGGTTAGGGGTCTGCCCCCTAACCGTTTTCAAATTTCAATGGTTAAAAGCTTCGCCATCTTTTCGTTGGTGTAAATCTGTTTTATTCACTCTTCAGCGCTTCAATCGGGTCAAGCCTGGATGCTTTGCGTGCCGGGTAGACCCCGAAAAACAGACCCACCGACAGTGAAAATAAAAATGAGTATACCAGCGATGGAATAGAGATATTCAATGTCCACTCGGTGGCGAAAATTATTACAACCGAAGTTAAAACACCCACAGCAATACCAATTATGCCGCCACCAATGCTGAGGATGGACGATTCAATAACAAACTGGAGCAATATATCTTTTCTGCTCGCGCCAATTGCCATGCGCAAACCAATTTCATTGATCCGCTCCCTTATGGCAATTAACATGATCGCGAGTATGCCAATTCCGCCAACCAGCAAAGAGACGCCGGCCGTGCTCACGATAAGTACCGTGAAAGTGTCGGTTGTTTCTTTCTGCGCTTCTAAAAGTTCAATTTGATTTTGAATGGTAAAATCATCGGGTTTGTCTCCTCTGTTTAAACGGTGTTGTTCGCGCAATACTTCAGTTACCTGCCCAATGGCCTCCTCCATTTTATCAATTGAAGTGGCCTGAATATTGATTGAATTGATGTAATTCAGGTTAAAAACCCTGCGCAAAGCGGTCTGGACCGGGATGAATATCTGGTCATCCTGGTCAACTCCATCCAGGTCTGCCCCTTTGGGCTCCATTATCCCGATCACCGAGAAGGGGATCCGCCCAATCCTTATTGTTTCCCCAACCGGATTCCTCCCGTTGAACAAATTATTTACCACTGTCTGACCCAATACCGCGTACCTTAAGGAGGCCCTGTTTTCTTCTTCTCTGAAAAAATTGCCCTGTCCCACATGAAAGTTTCTGATAGACGGGTAATCAGAAGTGGTTCCTGTAACGGTCGTATTGGTACTTAAATTGCCCCATTTTATCTGCATTTTTTTTGTCTGCACAGGAGCAGCCATGCTCACATCGGGGCACTTCGAGGCCAGCATATCAACATCACTGAGAGTCAAACTGGTAACCGTTCCTCTTATTTGTTGCCTGCCTACATTTTTTTGCACCTGTCCGGCGTTCACAATGATCAGATTGATACCCATCGATTCTATTTTACTCACCACCTCGTGCTGGGCTCCGTTGCCAATGGCAACCATCACGATCACTGCCGACACACCGATGATGATTCCCATCAGGGCAAAAAATGTCCTCAGTTTATTGACCAGTAATTGATTCCGCGATATTTTAATGCTCTTTGATATTTTCATGAATTCATTTGTCCGGAATGTAAAATAATCGCCATTATTTCAATGCTTCGATAGGATTCAGCCTTGCCGCTTTTTTGGCGGGTTGTATGCCGGCAACAATCCCGATGATACTGGCAGAAATAACGCCTGTAAGTATACTTGCCCAGGAAACAGAAACAGGTATTTGCATCACAATTCCGAGGATGACCGCTCCGGCGCCGCCAAGCACAATGCCAATGACACCCCCGGATATAGTTATCGCAAGCGCTTCAAACAAAAATTGCAAAACAATTTTTTTACTGCTGGCCCCCACGGCTTTTCTTAATCCAATCTCTTTTTTCCGTTCATTTACAGAAATAGTCATGATGTTCGCGATCACAAATCCTCCCGTGATCAAGGATAAACCGGCAAGCAGGGCAAGAAATAGATTAAAGGTGCCTGAAACCTTCTCAGCCATTTCCGTAGCTTCAGTGGGCGTAATAAGGGTAAAATCATCGGGCTCTCCTTCAGCAAGGCTGTGCCTTTCCCGTAATATCTGGTTTATTTTTTCAGCAGTTGTATTTATTTCTTTCGGATTGTGCAGCAACACTTTCACTGCCGACAAATAATCAATATTGGCCACGCGCCGCATAAAGGTAGAAAGGGGTATCATCACGCGGTTATCCATGTCACCTCCTCCGGGACTTGTTCCTTTTGGTTCCAGGATGCCCTTTACTTCAAACTGTATATTGTCGATTCGAATTTGCTCTCCAATTGGATAGCTGTCTCCAAAAAGTTCTTTTTGTACGGTTGTACCGATTAAACAAACCCGGTTGAGCAATTTCATATCCTCATCGGTAATAAATTCACCTGCTGTAACGTTCCAGTCCCAAACAGGCGCATACGAAGGTGTACAGCCTAGAAGGCCGACTGTAGCTGACTTTTCAAAATATTTTATGTCTGTATTTCCTTTACTGCTAAAAGGGGCCACCCCTTTAATTTCAGGGATTATATTTTCCAGAAATTCCGCATCTGCAAGTTTTAAGGTTGTGGTTCCCTGGTTTGCACTCATTTGAGAGATTTGGACTCCCCCTCCGGCACGGATCATGATACTTTCGGCACCAAATTTATTGACCCTTTCCATGACCTGTTTCTTCGCGCCAAAACCCACCGATACGATCAGAGTCAACGCGATAATCCCGATAATTATCCCGATCATCATCAGAAACGAACGGAGTTTGTTTTTACCCAAGCTTCTTAACGCGCTTAAAATTATCCTTTTAGTTTTCATTTTTCACCTCCTCTACTAATTTACCGAGTTCGTTGGCTGCATTTCTTGGCGATTCATTGCACTCATCACTGATAATCATGCCATCGGATATTTTAATAATCCTTTTGGCATGTTCGGCAATATCCTGCTCGTGTGTGACCAGTACGATTGTTCTCCCTTCATCGTTCAGTCGCTGAAACAAAGACATAATCTCATAACTCGATCTTGTATCCAGGTTCCCTGTGGGTTCATCGGCCAGGATGATCTCCGGGTCGTTCACCAGGGCCCGGGCAATGGCAACACGTTGTTGTTGCCCGCCGGACAATTCGCCGGGATGATGGTGCATCCTGTTTTCGAGTCCCACCGCAATCAGTGCATCTTTGGCAAGTTTCCTGATATTGGAGCGGTCGGAATAAATCAATGGCAATTCCACGTTTTCCAACGCGCTGGTACGTGCCAGCAGGTTGTACGACTGGAACACGAACCCGATTTTTTTATTCCTGATCCTGGCAAGCGCTGCATCGTCCAGTGTATTCACTTCCGTCTCATCGTAATAGAGCGAGCCGTGCGTCGGCTTATCCAGACACCCGATGATATTCATCAGGGTGGATTTACCCGAACCGGAAGTGCCCATGATTGCAATGAGTTCGCCCTTATGTATTTCGAGCGACACATCGCGTACGGCGACCACTTCGCCGCTGGCTTCCTTGTTGTAAATTTTGCTTAGCCTCTCGGCTTTAATAACAATGTGATTCATCTCTTTCCCTCCATTTTTATATTACTTTTCTTGATTCTACAAAGCATTAAATTTATTCCGGCAACAAAATCATTTCGCCTGCTTCAACTCCTTCCGTAACCTCCGTGTAGCTGTTATCAAACCAGCCGGTTTTGATTTTTTTATTTATTCGCGTACCTCCCTCAACTACCGTGACGAATCTTTCACCCTTCTCCCTTGTGATGGCCCGGGAAGGGACGGTAAGCACATCTTTTCGGGATTCTAGATAGATGGTCACTGTCGTGGTCATTTCAGGCCTGAGTATTTTATCCTGAAAATTTTCTATCTCAACCACTACGATATAATTTACCACGTTATCCTGAATCACTGCCTTTGGGTAGATGGCAGTGACTTTTCCTTTAAAATCGGTGTCGCTATACGTGTCAACAGTAAATGTCGCTTCTTGCCCGATAAGAACTTTTCCGATATCTGTTTCATCCACGTAAACCTGTACCTCAAGCCGGTTCAAATCAATAATATTCACAAAAGTAGGAGCTGACAGGCCGGCCAAAACAGTTTCGCCCTCCTGGGTAGAAACGGAAGAAATAATGCCTGATGTCAACGCGTAAATCGTGGTGTAGGACAATTGCACTTTGGTCACTTCCACATTTGCTTCAGCCTGTTGTAGCTGGGCCTCTGAAATTTTGAAGCTGTTTTCCGCAAGGTCATACTGTTGCTGAGAGATATAGTTTTGTTCGAGCAACGATTTTTGCCTTTTCAGATTCAATTTTGCATATTCATAATCTGCCCTGGCTTTGTTCATCGCGGCAATGTTCTGGTTTAGTTTCGCCTGGGGCTCGGCGTGATCGAGTTCGGCAATAACCTGGCCTGCCTGAACATAATCACCGATATTGGCCTGTAACTTTTTGACGACTCCCGAAACCCGGGCGCCAACTTTTACTTCAGCCCCAACCTGTGGTTTTATTATCCCGGTGGCAAGTACGGTTGAGCTGATATCCCTCCTGACAACTTCTGATGTTTGTGCCCTTTTCTCACCTTTATGATTTGGTTTGAAAATGTATGACCAGACAAAAAATGAAGCGGCAATTATTAACGGTATTCCAATTATCCAAAACAATTTTTTCATTTTATTCCCTTGTTTTCAGTATTTATAAATTCCCTGTTTTTCTCCTTAATTCGGCTAATGATACTTTATAATCAGCCACAGCCTGTATATGATTCTGCTCCGCGGCGACAAATGTCGTTTGGGCATCGGTAAGTTGTATGATTGAACCTGTGCCTTCTTTGTATTCTCCTTCAGAAAGAGACAAGTTTTCCCTGGCGCTCTCCAGCCCCTTAGATGTTGCGGTCATTCTTTCGGAGGATTCTTTCACTGCCAGAAAAGCATTCCATACTTCCTTCCCGATTTGGTCTTTTAATGCTTCAAGATCCTTCTCAATCCCTTTCAGCGCTGTTTTTTCTCCCTTAACCCGGGCTTTGGTTGAGAATCCGTTAAAAACGGGTATGGTAAGCGTCATTCCCAGCCACCAGTTTTCCCGCATCCCTGATATCTTTTCCCCGGAAAAATTGTAATTCGCGTTGACATCGAGCGAAGGGTAATATTCACCTCTCGCAAGCTGGATATTGTTTTGTTGCGCGTTCAACAATGAATAAAACCTTTTGACCTCCACACGCGATTCCATTGCTTCGGCAAAAAGTGAATCATACGATTGTACCGAGGTCTCATTCAATTCAGAAAGATCATCGATAATTTCTGTCGGATGATTTGCGGGCAATCCCATCAATTTATTCAGGTTTCCTTTGGCAGCAAGAAGCGCATTGGCCGCTTTTATCTTTTCCAGCTCAGCATTTGAAAGCTCGACCTCCGATTTAAGGATATCGGAACGGGTTGCCATACCGGCCATATTTCTGGCATGGGCAAAATCTAAATGCAACTGGGAATTTTTTACCGCTTCTTCGGCACTTTTCAGGATACGTTCTGCCTGCAACGTTTTGTAATACGCGAAAGTAATATCGAGTACCAAATCTTGTTGAACGGACTCGTGTTGAAGAAAGGCCGCCTCGTGATGATCCCTGGCTGCATGGTAGCCTGCTTTTGTCCTGAACCCGTTAAATAAATTGTAGGATGCGGAGATGCCCGTGTTGTAATTTTCAAAACGCTGATCGCCATTGTTGTTTGAATAGGTTGTTGCATTCGAATTCAGGCTTACCTTAGGATAATAACCCGAGCGTGCTTCATCGACTTTTGTCTGGTTTTCTTCCACAAAGAGTTGCGAAGATTGAATCATCGGGTTATTTTGAAGTCCCTTTGCAATGCAATCTTCCAAACTTAACCTGCCGGATTCTTCATTTTGTGCATACAAAAGCGGGGGAGAAACAAGCAATGCCATGAATAAAGTTTGAACAAACAATTTTCTCATAAAATTTTGTTTTTACGATTGTTATTGTTCAAAATTAAACCGGCTGTCGCGCCTGTAAAAGCAAAAGAGGGGTGAAACGGACAAAATGAGGGGTGAAACGATCACCGGATTGGGGGATTAGTTCCCCGACAGCCAGTGTAGAAAATCGCTTGATTTCTCCTTGCTGACAAGTATCTTTTCGTGGAAAGGCAAGTTAAGATGTACCGATAACTTCCGGGCAAAATATTGCGATACATTGCCAATGGCTTTGCGGTTAATTAAAAATTGCCGGTTTGCCCTGTAAAAATCACCTGTTATAATTTTCTCCAACTCTTCAAGCGATTTGTTGATGGTGTGTTTTTTTTGATGAAAAGTAATCAGGTGGGTCACTTCCGATTCAATATAAAACAACGCGATATCCTCCACCTTTACCGGAATGATATTGTCTTTTTGGTAAACCAACACCGAAACCTGTTTTTGATTTCTTCTGCCTTCCAACAGTTCGAGTATTGTTTTGTATGAGGGTGCATTGTGGATGAAACTGTCACTCAGGTTCCGGTATTTTTTCAGTGATTCCCGAATTGTATTTGTTGTGAATGGTTTTAAAATGTAATCTATTCCATTTGCTTTAAATGCTTTCAAGGCATATTCATCATATGCTGTACAAAAAATAACCGGAGAGCTGATAGAAACTTGATTAAATATCTCGAAACTTAAGCCGTCACCCAATTGTATGTCACAAAATATTAAATCGGGTTTTTCATGGGTTTGCAAATAAGGAATCGCTTCTTTAACCGACCGGATGCTTGCCACGATCTGCGCCTTAGCCTCAACTTTTAAAATGGTTTCAGCCAGATTATCTGCTGTATACTGCTCATCCTCAATGATTATGATTCTCATATTTTCAGCACTTTAATACTTACTGAAAATTGCTCAGCAGTGGTATGAATTTGTATTTCATCACCTGATAAGATTTTGTACCGGTCGGCAAGGTTGATTAATCCTGTACCCGTTGTAGCCTCCGTGGTGAGTTTTGGTCGGATATTATTGGAAACAGTAATCCATCCTTCATTATACGCCATTTTTATCTGCAACGGCGTTTCGTTCGTCAGGACATTGTGTTTGATGGCATTTTCAGACAACAGTTGAAGCGAAAAAAATGGGACAAACCTTGTTTGGGCAATTTCTTCCGGAATATCAGCATGGAATTGTAACGCTTCGCCGTACCTTATTTTTTGCATCTTTAAGTAATCGAGACACATTTTCAGTTCATCTTCTGTCTTTACCATATGGTCGTTTCCTGCAGAAACCGACATCCGTAAAAAACCGGATAGCGTGACGAGATAATCTTCTGCCGCATCCGGTGATTTATTTATCAATGCTTTCAGCGTATTTAAGGAGTTAAATAAAAAATGCGGATGTATTTGTTGTTTTAACTGTTGATACAATGCCTCGCTGTTTTTTTGTTTCAGACGGGCATTTTCAATTTCAACTTTTGTTTTCTTCTCCCTGAGCAACAGTAAATCCAGGAGAATTAATATAACGGTATTCAGCGAAATTGCCATGGCGAGCGTCGCGTACGGGGAATGGGACGAGCTAATCTCACTACTCATATGTAAACTTTCAAAAATTAATTTGCGCGTCCTCATGGCAATCAGGATAAAGGAAGCAGACAGTAAATAGCTTGCAAAATATCTGGAGATTTTATGAATGTTTTTTCGAAATTCAAATTTGCTCCAATAATTTACAAGGGCAAGATTAATCATCCAGGCAAAAAAGATGATCAGAGTAGTTGAAAGAATAGACCTGGGATATATGTGATAAGGGGCAGCCCTCACAATAAATAATGGGGTAATGGCCAAAATCCCTATCAACGGGGAAGTATAGAGCGCCACCTTTAAAATCTTGCTATTGTTCGAGTTCGTTTTCATCCGAATACAAATTTAGATTTTTTTTCCGCATTAAATCAAACTTTACCAATAAGACGGACATAATCAATCTTATAATGGACAATTTTAAAGGTAAAATAGAATAATAAAGGAAATTGAGAACAAGTAACTGCAAGAATCAATTTACACTCTTTCATAACCTATCGCTCCCCACTCCTTTTTACCTGTACTCCAACATGATGACCCATGTAGGGGATATGAAAAAAAGCGACAGGAAAAAACAGAGGTGAGGAAACAATCATTTGATCTGATCGAACCCTTTTCCGTATACCCCGACCACATTGCTTTGCGAGATAAAAGCATCTTTATCGATACGTTTTACCAACCGGAAAATAGGTGTCGATTCCGTTTTCCGGGCCAAGACGACGAGTACTTTTTGCGGCTGTTTCGAATACCATCCCGTTCCGTCGATAACGGTGCATCCCCTGTGGAGCTCGGCGTTGATGTGCGAAGCAATTTCCTCGTATTTTGAAGAGAAAATCAAGAACTGCACCGATTGCCGCGCACCACTGATAACCATATCCACCACGTAATAGAGAACGGCAATTATGATAAGCCCGTAAATAATTTTCTCGAGGCTTTG
>MKTD01000016.1 GCA_001898165.1 Bacteroidia bacterium 43-41 | reverse complement strand
AATTCGGCTGTGAATTTGCGTCGTGATCTTTTCATAATGACAGAAATTTAATTGTTTATTAATTCCTGTCCAAAATTTTTAGACCATTACAAATGTGCTTCTAGCACAGACTATCAGGGTAACAGGTACTGTAACCGATGCTACGGACGGCGCGCCAGTTATTGGGGCAGCCGTTAAGATATTGGGGACCAATACCGGTACAGTTACCGATTTTGACGGAAAATACGCAATAAGCGTAAATTCAGGACAAACCTTGGAGTATTCTTACATTGGTATGAAGCCTCAGACCATCAGAATTCAGAATCAAACTGTTGTTAATGTAATTCTTGAGCAGGATGCATTGCTTCTTGATGATGTAATGGTTGTAGCTTATACTACAGTTAAGAGATCCTCATATACAGGTTCTGCCGCTGTTGTTAAAAAAGATCAGATTGAGAAGATTCAGTCAACAAACGTTACCAAGTCACTTCAGGGTGCAGTAGCGGGTGTTCAGGTTCTTGGAGGTTCAGGTCAGCCTGGTGCTTCTGCTGCAATTCGTATCAGAGGTATCGGCTCAATCAATGCTTCATCGGCACCTCTTTACGTAGTTGACGGTGCTGCCTTTGATGGTGACATCAACTCTATCCCTACAGATGACATTGAATCAATAAGCGTACTTAAGGATGCTGCAGCAGCTGCTCTTTACGGAGCCCGTGGTGCAAACGGCGTTATTATGATTACTACCAAGAGAGGTAACGTAGGTAAAGCTACCGTTACAGCAAAGGTTTTGATTGGTACATCATCAAGAGCTATTAAAGAGTATGAAAGAGTTGACCCTAACCAGTACTACGAACTTATGTGGGAAGGCTGGAGAAATGCCAGAATGATTGCCGGCGGTATGACCGAAGCTGCAGCTAATGCTATGGCCAGTGGTGCAGGCGCAAACGGAATCGTAGGAAGACTCGGATATTACAACCCTTACAATGTAGGTGATGCTGAAGTAGTAGGTTTGGATGGTAAACTTAATCCAAATGCTAAGCTTCTTTATCAGGACAACTGGATTGAGGCTCTTTCACAGCCAGGTCTGAGACAAGATTACAATGTAGCCGTTAGTGGTGGTGTTGAGGGAACTACCTTCTACTCATCATTTGGTTATATCAATGAGAAGGGCCACGTTAAATGGTCAAACTATGACAGGTTCACAGGTCGTGTTGGTGTTACCTCCAAGATTAACAAATGGTTCAAGACAGATGCCAGCATCTCAGGTTCAACTTCTCAGCAGGCAGGCTTCCTTGCAGAGGGAACTTATACAACCAACCCATTCTACTATGGAAGAATGATGGGCCCTATCTATCCTATCTATCAGAGAGAGGCAGACGGCTCTATTAAGCTTCTTAGTGATGGTTCTCCTGCATATGATATGGGAGGCGGATCATCTATATACAAATGGCCTGGCAAAACCAGACCTTATGCTCCAAACTCAAACCTGATGGTTACCCTTCCTCTTGACTACAGAGGAAATGAGAGGGCTAACCTTTCTGCCAGAGCAGGTGCTGATATTACCTTCCTTAAGGATTTCAACTTCAGAGTATCCGGAAGTACAGACCTTCAGAACATCTACTACACTACTTATCAAAATAATAAGTTTGGTGATGCACAGGGTGTTTCAGGTCGTTCTACAAAAGAGTATTTTAAGACCAGATCTTATACTTTCAACCAGGTCCTCACCTACAACAAGACCATCAATGATCACGCAATTATGGTTATGTTGGGACATGAGAACTATCAGTACAATACAAGAGACCTTTGGGCAACCAGAACAAACTACAAGATTGATTCAAACGAATTGATCGCAGGTTCTGTTGCTGAGGGTTCAGCTTCATCATCTGACATCTACAGACTTGAGGGTTATTTTGGACAGGCCAGCTACTCTTATGCTAACAAATATTTCCTTTCAGGATCATACAGATATGACGGTTCATCAAGATTTTCACCTGAGTCACGCTGGGGTGGTTTCTGGTCAATCGGAGGATCATGGAGAGCAAAACAGGAGCCTTTCCTCTCTTCAGTTAACTGGATTGATGATTTAAGACTTAGAGCCTCTTACGGTCAGCAGGGTAATGATAACATTGGTTCATACTACGGATACCAGAGTCTCTTCTCAATTGACGACAGAAACAATGGTCTTCTGAATGGTTCATTGTATTCACAGCTTGCTAATCCTGATCTTAAGTGGGAGAAGAATGCCAACATGAATATTGGTGTTGACTTTGCTTTTGTTGAGAGAATTCGCGGTCAGGTTGAGTTCTTCTCAAGATACTCAGATAACCTTCTCTTTACTGTTCCTCTTCCTCAGTCAGCTGGTATCAGCTCAAAATGGCAGAATATCGGTTCAATGAAGAACGTAGGTATTGAGTTCCAGCTTGCAGCCGACATCGTTAAATCAAGAGACTTCAAATGGACTATTGACCTGAATGGTACTCACTACAAGAACACTATTACAAAGATGCCTACCGGTACAGACGGAAAACCTCAGGAGATTATTTCCGGAACCAAGAAGCTTTCAGAGGGACACTCTATCTATGACTACTGGCTCAGAGGCTATGCAGGTGTTGACGCAACTGACGGATCTGCTCTCTACTACAGGGACATTCTTGATGCTAACGGCAACGTAACTGAGAAGACAACAACCAAAGACCAGAATGCCGCTTCTTACTACTATAGCGGATCAGCTATTCCTGATCTATATGGTGGTGTTACCAATACATTCACTTACAAAGGAATTGATCTTTCAGTATTCTTCACTTATCAGATTGGCGGTTTGATGTATGACTCCAACTATGC
>MKTD01000015.1 GCA_001898165.1 Bacteroidia bacterium 43-41 | reverse complement strand
GGAGACTCCGGTCTCCTTTTTTGTTAAATTATGTTGCTGGTTGACACTCTTTGGGGGTTTCGCACCCCCCAACCGCTTGGCAAACCCCCGCGGTGTTTTTCATTGTTTTATTAAAAAAAACCTATATGAAAATTACCGGAAAGGTTGCACTTCTTAGTTGAACTTAATCAGCTTCTTTATTCGTTGATAAACCTGTTCGGAAAAACAATGATGTATCTATTGCTCTTTCCAACTCTCTGACACCCCAGTTATTTTTAATAGTTTCAACTTCATAAAACAGCCGTTCCAGAGGATCGCTGGTTCTTAGCAGTTCAATAAAATGCGAGTACGAAAGCCTTGATAATAACAGTTCGGGTACAATTTCAAGTTCAGTATCAGATATTGCGGACAGTGTCCGCGAAATCTCCGTTTTATTTATTGCAAAAATAGACTGATTATCATTTTCTTGCAATTTGGCGGACACTGTCCGCCAAATTTGAGGATAGGTCGTATAAAATTTGCGACAGGTATTTAATTCACGGGGTCTTAAACCTTTAATTCCCTTTGCTTTCAGCGTTGTTGCCATTTCTTCCAGAAGCCTTGCCCCATATTCCGCCCGGTCTTCTCCATTCTGTTCATATTCAACAATATAGTATCCTACAAGCCAATTGCGAATTGTCAGATTTTGGTTGATAATCCTTTTCGCATTTGCCTGTAATGCGTTATGCGTTTGATAGATATTATCAATTAACCAGTCGAAATTTTGCTGCTTCACTACCATGGGAATAGAATATGTTCTGCAAAGGTAATGAATTCCTACGGATTACTATCGTTTTAGTAATCTGTTTCAATTCTTTCAGTCTATTAGCCACCTACAATATTATCGACTTTAATATAACGCATGAAATCGAGGTTCGGAGTCAACTCAATTTCTTTCCTGTTATAATCGTCCGTATAGGTGCGGTAAGCACGCAGACCGGTGAGATCCTGCTTATCCCGATCTAACACCTCTGGCCACTTCTATCTTATACTTTTTACCCTTCATTTTTTCATCCCGGATATTCGTCAGCAGCGTTTTTACGGCAGATGCACGAACGGCGGCAAAAGAGATGAAATCTTTCACTTCAATCAGGCCGAGGTCGGATTTATCGAGTTTCCCTTTTTGTAAAAAGAAACCGACAATATCACTTTTATTCAACTTGTTCTTCCTCCCTCCGCTGACATAAATTGTCTCATATTCCGGACGGTCGGGCAATGGTTCTCCTGCTGCAACCGGCAAGATATCCAAATTGCCGGAAATATAATCCGGCAGCTTATCCTCTTTGAAGTGTATAATATAGGCGGTTCCCGAAGCATGCATCCGGGCCGTACGTCCGTTACGATGAACAAATTCACTTTCTGTGGCCGGAAGATGATAATGTATTACATGATTCATCTCGGGGATATCCAGGCCCCGGGCTGCCAGATCGGTTGTCACCAGATAATGTAAACTCCCGTTCCTGAACCGGGCGAGGATCCTCTCCCTGTCATCCTGATCCATGCCGCCGTGGTAATATCCGGTTTGCACTCTTTTCTTATACAGTAAACCGCTGATACGTTCCGTGACTTCCCTGTGGTTGCAGAAGATAAGCGCCGGCCCGGGATCGAGGGAACAGATAAGATGGAACAACGTGTCGATCTTATCTTTTTCCGGAGATAAAACTAGCTTAACCGAAAGAGCCTCATTTTTCTCCTCTTCCGTATAATCAAGTGTTACAGGAGATTCCATCTTTACAAAGGCCGGAATTTCTATATCGGACGTAGCAGAAAGCAGGACTCTTTTTTGTAAGCCGGGCAGTTGGCTGATGATTGTATTCATTTCATCCAGAAAGCCCAACTGTAAAGATTTATCGAATTCATCCAGCACCAGGGTTTTAATGGAACCGGTATCAAAAGATTTTCTTTCCAGATGGTCGGTCAACCGTCCGGGCGTTCCGATAAGCAAAGCCGGAGGACTGCTCAGGTTTTTCAGTTCGGTATCGATAGAGTGTCCGCCATAACAAACATTTACCTTGAGTTTTGTTCCCATCTTTTTCCATACCTGCTCTGTCTGAAGGGCCAGTTCTCTTGAGGGTACAACGATTAAGCATTGTACTTTTGTTATGCCCTCATCCAATAACTGAAGAATGGGCAGGAGAAAAGCAAGGGTTTTTCCTGAGCCGGTAGGGGACAACAACAGTACATTCTGTTCCTTGATTATCGCCTGCCGGGCTGCTATCTGCATCTCATTCAGGCTGTCAATCCCCAGATTGGATAATATCTTTTTGTTTTGATCTTCCGCTTTCATAGGACAAAGATAAGATCATTTTCCGATAGGGCAGAGGTAGGGAATTTTACACTTTGCCTGTAATATCATATATCTCTCTGATTTTTTCAAGCTCTCCTTCAAAATCGAAATGGAGATCGTGAAGCCGGGCGTCTTTGATGTCGAATACCCATCCGGCAACTTTTGGATACCCATTCTTGTAATAAGACTTTTGTACTTCTGCCATTTTTAATACGTTGCGGCATTGTTCGTAGGTATTGATTTCAACAAAACGACGATATCTGGCTTCCGTATCTTCAATTGCATTTAACTCTGTTTTATGGAGGCGGTAAACATCACGAATACTACGCAGCCAGGGATTAAGTATGCCATAGTCTAAATTCTCCATGGCAGCTTGTATGCCTCCGCATCCATAGTGGCCGCAAATAATGATGTATTTAACTTTGAGATGTTCCACTCCGTAATTGATGACCGAAAGGGCGCTCAAGTCGATGGAATTCACCATGTTCGCGATATTACGATGAATAAAGACCTCGCCCGGCTTTAATCCCATCACCTGATTCGGATGCACCCTGCTGTCTGAACAGCCGATATATAGAAAATCCGGATGCTGGTCTGCAGCCAATAGTTTAAATAACCCCGGATTTTCTATTTTATTCTTTTCTATCCATTTACTGTTGGCTTCAAATATTTGGTCGTACTTTTCCTGATCAGACATAGGAATGAATTTTTTAAATAATATGCTTTCGATCCGTATTACTTAACAAAATAACTCTTCTTTTTGTTGCTCATTGTTGCTCAAAGCCGGACATAAATTTATAAACCATCCTCTTCGTGTATTACCCCAAAAAAGTGCCCCATACAGCTATATCATTCGGGGACACACTTGTTGTATTGCTGGAAAAGAACTTTTCCATGAGCAAAAATAGATCAGAAAAAGCAGAAAACCTATAAGGATATGCAGATGATTTGACTTTATTTCTTGAAACCCCATGTCAATTTATGCCATATAAACTCCAGTGGGCCTTGTTTATGGCTTTTAAGCCACCATTTCCGGACGACGACCAATACCGGTCCAACAAAAGCGAACAACATCAGGACATCCCCACCGGGGAAGAAGGCGGCATTCAGTGTTGCAAATCCCATCAAAAGGAACAAGCGCCATAGAAAGCGTAAGCCGAAATCCTTTCCTTTTTTCTGTTGATTGGTGTATTGTATGTAAAACGTGAACCCGAAAAGGAGTGCAAATATAGCATATGCTTTACCGGCAAAGAGCGAGAAAATGACGCTGTTGACTCCCTGGTCGAGTATATTGAGCCATGCCGGAACATGTGCCGGATCAGGATATACGGGAAAAATGAAATGTTCGAGACTATGGACCAATAGGATTGCCACGACTGCAAATCCGCGAAGCGCATCAACCACCTCGATGCGTGGCACTTTAGTTTCCGTTGTTTGTTGCATTCTTTATGATTGTTGTTTCCCGAATCTACCAACCGGTTTTTCGAAACAAAGATAAGCAAAATTTACGGAATCATAATTTTGGAATTACACAGTCTTAGTTCATCTCTACCACAGCACTGACAGGTAGATGATCTGAAAATTCAACTTTATAGGTCGTTGTACTAACACTAACCCATTTATCTTTAGGGTAACAAAAAATGTAATCAATGGTGCTTAGCGGAGCATTGGCAGGTACAGTTGGTTCTAAACTGGAAACTGTTTTCCATGCACTCATCCCTTCACTGATTTCCTTGGAGTCGGGACGGGCATTAAAGTCTCCGGCAACAATAACAGGACTATTTTTTGCAAACAGCACTTCGTTTATTTTTGCAACTTGCTTTTGACGCTCTTGCGTATTTGTATTATCTAAATGGGTACATGCAAAAGTGAAGTATTCTCCTTCCCGATATTCAACATCGGCCACTAAAAGTGCTCTTTGTTCGTTTTCTGTTTTGGGGAGAAGCACACGTTCAACCTTTGCCAATGGATATTTTGATAATATTGCAATTCCGTAATAACCGCCTGCATAAAGAATGGTTTTGCCATATGCGGGAATCATACCGGTACGAAAACCCAATTCGGTAGCAAAATCCTTATCGTGTTGTTTGGGTGTGCGGTCGCGATGAGTGCGACAATCCACTTCCTGTAACGCCACAATATCGGGGTCCTGTTCTTTAATGAAAGCCGCTAATTCTTCCAGAGACGCGAGTTCTCCAAAGCGTAAGTTATAGGAGAGAACTTTTAAACGGTCGGGTGTCTTTGGCTCATCCGCAGAGTTGGGTACAGTGGGTTCAGCAGGATAGCAAGAAATTATTAAGAAAAAGAGGCAAATGAATTTTACATATTTCATAGTCTATAAGTTTGAATATGGGAAAAGAAAAGCCTCCTGTTACCAGCCTGTATAGATGATGTCAGGAGGTTTTTCAAATTTTTATTTTCCAAAATTTAGTTTTTAATTTCCATCATTGGTAGCGCCTTTCTCCCAGCCCGGGTTCTGTTTGATTTGAGGGTTCAGATTTATCGCCCCCACCGGAATAGGATACAAGTATTGCTTGGGTCCCCATACTTTTTTTGAATCATTGTTGGTGTACCACGCCAGGTAATAACCGGTTCCGTTCCCGGCAGGGTGCACCTGTATGATATTTGCCTTCAGATCTGTGCTTACTTTTACTTTGTAAGGATTTGAGTTATTGGAAAGTGCCAGAGCTGCGGCAAGCCCTGTATCATCGGTATAGTAGATTACATCGTGCTTGCCATTATGGTCAACATCCAGTGGCTGGTTGATGCCCGGAATATACATGCCTTCCCAGCTCATTTTCAATAGTTCGCCACATTTCCAGCGTCGCAGGTCATCAAAACGAAATCCTTCGAACAATAGCTCAATAGCCCGTTCACGGCGAATTTCTAAAATCACCGGATCACTGATATTCGGGAAATAAGTATTCTTTAGATAACTATCTGCCACTGTCGGTTTAGTAGTCAGTCCTCCGGTAATACCGGCACGGGCTCTAAGTGCACCAATGGTTTTCGTCCAATCCTGGTCGGTCAGTGTACCCTGCTCTGCTTTTGCCTCGGCATAATTAAGAAGCACTTCACCTAACCTGACCAATTGTACAGCATGGGTGCTTTCGGAGCGGCTATCCCCTAAAGTTGCATCAACAGATAGTTTAATCGGTTGATAGCCTAACCGGGCATACCCGTTAAGTACAGGTAAAGTAAGGATACCTTCGCGTGTGTAGCCGGGGTACCGGAGTGAGGCGTTCAGCCGCCCGTCTCGATTTTGAAATTCTTCATAGAAATCCTGATATTGCCAGCCGACACGACCGGTATAAGGGGTTCCGTCTTTTTGGAGATAAGTGCAAACAAAAGGACGGATCAGGTTCAAGCTGGTTCCATAGGTTTCTGATGCCCACCGCCAGTTAGCTTCGTGTTTTATGCCCAGTGTCGCGCTGGAAGCAATGGCCAATAATGTTTCTGATACAGGAGGCACGTCGCTGGTAAACAATTGCCTGTAGTTGTTGTTCAGCGATTTGCCGGATTTCTGCATTACTTCGGCAGCTGCGTCTTCCGAGCGTTTTAACCACGTTTCTGCAGAAGTTGCGAGATCCAGTTTGTGGTATTTTCGGAATGTTCCTTCAAATAAGGCCACACGCGAAGCAAATGCATACGCTACCCATTTAGTTACTAAAGTGCTTTGCTGTGCATCCTTTGTGCTTGTAATGTTTTGAGTAGCGAACATCAAGTCTTCATATACTTTTTCCATTACCAGCTCACGTGAATCGCGGGGACCGTAAAGGATGTCTTTCTCACTGGGATCCAGCGGGTGATCTACCCACGGAACATCTCCAAAGCGCTTTACCATATCAAAATAGAACCAGGCACGAAAAAAACGCGCGATGCCGGTGTAGTTGTTTCTTACACTTTCTGAGATAACCGGGTCGGTATTATTTACAATAAAGTAATTTATATTTCGCAGTACGGACCAGCTCCAGCCTGAAGAATTATTCTCGCTGTATGAATTGAGCTGGGAAAACGAACCAATACCATTTGTAGCTCCATAATCAACCAACGACTGTTCCACAATAGCCTGATTAGTGGCAGTAGGTAATATATCGTAAAATGAGATTGAATAAGCTTTCAGACCTTCTTCAGAACTGAAAATAGCTTTTTTATCTGTAGAAGTTATGACAGGTTCATCCATCTTGCTACAGCCGGCAGACATTAAGACCACCACTATTATATACCATATATATATCTTCATATTTGATTCAGTTTTTAGATATTAAAAAGTTAGTGAAATACCAAATGAAAAAGTTTTCAAAATAGGATACGCGTTTCCTGCACCTTGATTATAACTACTGAGGATATCCGAATCTGAGTTTGCGACCGCTGAAGACACATCCATAAAGTTTTTCGTCAATTTATAAAGAGGAGACCAGCTGGCTAGATTTTCTCCGCTTAAATATACACGGGCATTTTTTAATCCTACCCTTGATATCCAAGTTTCAGGTAGTGTATATCCTATCTGCAAGTTTTTTAGTCGTAGAAAAGATATTCTTTGAAGATACCGGTCGTTGGGAACGTAGTTTGTATATCCAAGAGCCCCATTATACTGTACATAACGCGGCAGATAGGCCCCCGTGTTGTCTTCGGTCCAGTAGTTACCCAGATGCCATGCAGGCATTTGGTTGTATGCGCGATTGTACTGTCCCCAAAAAGTGCTTTCTGTTCCCGGATACCAGTCTTGCCTACCCACCCCATAGAAAAACGCAGAAAAGAAAAATCCGTTCCAATCGGCGCCCAAAGTAAAGCTATATTGATAGCGGGGTTCGGTGTTCCCGATAATTGTCATATCGCCGGGGTTATCTACTGTTTGTGCTCCCTTGGTTATCATATTGTCCGAGCTTCCATCCAGATTACGGATTTTCAGGTCACCCGCCCGCCAGACGGCATCGGCAGAGGCTTTAAAAATGGTGTTGATGTAGTCGCCGGGAGCTGGATCTTTCTGAAACAATCCGTCTGTACGAAAGCCCCAAAGCTCCCCGATAGTCATCCCATCATAATAATCGGTAAATCGTTTGTCTGGGTTATAATACTTGTCAATTTTAGATACATAATCATAAAGGGTGGCCCGTAACTGATAGCTAAACGGTTTATTTGCTATCATCAGTTTATCCTGCCAGTTTAGGGTAATTTCAAATCCCTTTGTGGTCATATCAGCATAATTGCCTTTCGGAGATGCTGCGCCATAAATATCAGGTAATGTGGGGCCTGGGACATACATATCGGTGGTTTTACGGATGTAATAGTCACCGGTGAAACGGAGTTTGCCTTCCATCATGCCAAAATCGAGCCCAGCGTCGCTGGTAGTCGCTTTTTCCCAGGTAAGCCCAGTAGGGATCGGCGCCGGTGCACTTATGCGATTATTCAATGCGCCATCAAGTACGCGCCCTGAAGTACCAATGCTCAGGAGCTCCAGGAATTGATATGGCGATATATTACCGTTACCCAATGAGCCGTAGGACCCGCGGAGTTTGACATCGGAAAAAATATCTTTGCTTACATTCCAGAAAGGTTCTTCGGACAAGCGCCATCCTGCAGAAACAGATGGAAAGAATCCCCATTGCTGATCTGTCGGAAAACGGGATGACCCATCATAGCGTCCGTTAAATTCCAGTAAATAACGATTACAGTAGCCATAATTCAATCGAAAGAAGGTTCCGGCAGTTTTCCATCGTGTCACGCTTGCTCCCGGAATGATGGACGTACCTGTAGCTAACTGTACACTTTCAGCGCTCTCGAGAAGCAGTTGGTTGCGCTGAATGCTGTTGGCTTTGAAGGAAGAAGTTTCGTAGTTCCAGCCTATCATTGCTTTTAAATAATGTTGCTCAGCGAATGTATTTTCATATTCGGTATAAAGATTGGAAGCAGTGTACATCGTATGCCCGGTATATTCATAAATAGAGCCATTTACATCACCCATATACGATGGTGATGTTACATTTGCATTTTGATAATAGGGGACCTTTACCCGCTTCCAGAAGAAATCGCGATCATCATAGCGCAAGGTATAATCTCCGTTGACGCGGAATTTATTTGCGAAGAAGCTGGTGTTGAACCCTATGGTATTTCGAAACAGGTTCCGATTGTTGTTCTGGTAGTTGTTGCCATCGACTAAGGCGCCCAGCGTACCGGCGCCACCACGTGTATATGAACCGTCCGGATTATACATAGGTAAGCTAGGGAACGCATTTACCTCGATATACCTTTGAAGATTAGCGTTCCTTCCCTGCGCAGAATAAGGCATGTGATAGTAGTCGTTGGAATATTCCATGTTATTGGTAAGTCTCAGCCATTGATACGCTTGCAATGATCCTTTTGCCCTAAAATTGTACGAACGGTAAGTATCAGGGTCGAAATTATATATACCATCGAAGTTGTAAAAACGCCCGGATACATAAAAATCAGATTTTTCATTACCCCCCGAAATAGTGAGGTTGTGGTCTTGCGTTATTGTATGGTCCTTAAAAAGCATTCCCATCCAATCCGTATTATCGTAATATTCATAGTCCCCGTTGGGTAATATCTCTGTTTTAGGGCCTTCGCCTGATGCTTTCCATTTTCTCATCCGCTCCAGCCATTCATCGCTGTAGTACTGTGTATTATTGTTTATAGAGGTAGGTAAGGTTCCCATATTGTTATAATAAGCTGCTCTAAAATGTTCCAGCCAGGTTACAGCATCCGTCACAAACTCCGGTTTTTTAGCCAATGCCTGAAGAGAATAATTACCGGTATAGTTCACCGAGGTTCGCCCCTTGGCAGCTCGTTTGGTGGTGATCAATACCACGCCAAACGAGCCTCTGGCTCCATATATAGCTGCCGAAGCTGCATCTTTCAATACACTGATGTTTTCAATATCGTTTGGATTCAGAAGTGAAGGATCACCTTCAACACCGTCAATGAGGACTAAAGCGCTTCCTCCCTGACCGATGGATGTTTTTCCCCGAACATTGAAGGACGCTGACCGTGTGGGTTTGCCATCTTCCAAAGAAAGATTCAGGTTGGGTATCGCGCCCTGTAAGGCTTGTGTGGTGTTAGACATTGACCGGTTCTCAAAAACTTCGTGCCCAACAGATTCTACTGCCCCGGTCAGATTTACTTTCTTTTGCGTTCCATATCCCACAACCACTACCTCATCTAATAATTCAGTATCTTCCAGTAATGTTACATTTACAGATGTTCGTCCGCTTGATGAGATACTTTGTGATTTCATTCCCACATAAGTGATATTCAGTACAGCATCTTTGGGTATATTTATAAGTATGTAATTCCCATCAATATCGGTTACCGTACCTTTGGTAGCGTCATCTTTTACAACGATGGTGGCTCCAATAACGGGTTCACCTTTTGCATCAACAACTTTACCGGTGACGGTTTTACCGGTTTGCTGGTTTTGCTGTTCAGGGCGGATAGCGGGAGAAATAGTTGTTGATTCCTTCTTTATCTCATCTTTTTTGTAAACAACAACTTGTTTACCCGTAATACTATACGCCAAATTTGTTTCGTTGAATAATTTGTCGAGCACATCGCTAATGCTTTCACTTTTAGACTGTAGCGATGTTTGTTTTTTTAATTCAGGGACCACATCCTCATTGTAAATGAAAACATATCCATTGTCTTTTTCAATTTTAGCAATAGCACCTTCAATGGTGCCATTCGTTACCTTTAACGAAAGTTTTTCGCTTTGCGAATGAACGTTTTCCGCAATTAAATTGAAAGTACAGATGAAGAGCATAACGATAGAAATCTTCATGGTTTTAAATATTTTATCGTATTTCTCAAATACATTCTTTTTGATATTAATTTTTAGTTTCATACATTTGTAATGAATTTTTAGTTTACTAAATAATTGGCTTATCTTGTGAATTAAATGTTCAATAAGTCGGGTGATGCGGCAAACATTTCCCGGCTTTCTTTTTAGGTTCGGCTTTTATTCCATAGGTTTATTTCTCCTTTCATTTTTTAGTAGTTTGATTACATTTTCTTCTCTTTTGTATTCGGTTGATGTTAAAAGCGAAATAGATGAAAGTACATCATCAATATTTTCGGATAGGAATAACTTGCCGGTAATTTTTTTATCGGGTAAACTTGTTGCTCCGTCAAAAGAAATATTATAGTACCTGCCTACTTTCTTCAGCACTTCCGATGTAGGAGTACCGTCAAAAATAAAAACTCCATCCACCCAACTGGTGTATAGCGATACATCAACTGTGTTTTTGCTTAAATCACCGTCTTTTAGTTTGGCCATCTCGTTTGGAAGCATCCTGACTGAGTTGTTGTGGGTATTGATTTCAACGCTGCCGCTTACAAGTACTACCGAAGCTTCATTGTCATTTTTATAGGCGGAGACATTAAAACTTGTTCCGTAAACTTTTATACTTAACTCCCGGGTATGTACGATGAAAGGTTTCTCATTGGATTTAGCTACATTGATGTAAATTTCCCCTTCGACGTCTATTTCTCTTGTTTTTTTATTAAAAGTGGATGGGAAGGTCAGTTCCGTCCCTGAATTTATCCAGATTTCCGATCCGTCGGTTAAAACAATTGATGATCGTTTTCCGTTGGGGACGATAAGCTTGTTGATTTGAACATCATCTACTTCAATTGATTTTGTGGTATTTGAGCTATCGGTATATGACATTTGCTTGTCATCTAACCGGACTTTTGCATCTTGGTTAAGCGTTATGATTTTCCCTCCGGCCATCAACGTTACATGCTCTTCGGGTAGTGTTTTTCCGATTATTTCTTCGTTAAGTGTGGATACTGTATTTTTGTTAACGATATAAAGTGTACCTATTATTAGCAGTAATGCTACTGCGGCTGCTGAAGACAGGTAATAAATTATATGTTTTCGCTTTTGTTTGTTTGTGCGATGGGTAGAAATACTTTGCAAAATATGTTGATACAAAGAATCGGTATCGGCAAAGATTTTCTCATTTATACGTATTTTGTCGCATACCCTGATCGCTTTATTGAATTCTTCTTCGAGTTCCGGATTCTCTTTTATAAATGAGAGCCAGTATTTATCTGATTCTTCTTCGCGTGAAAGTCTCCACTGCACGAATCTTTTATCTTCTAAAAAGGTAGAGTATGTAAATAGCTTATCTGTCATAATGTATCTATTGTAAACAAAATGAATTACACCAATAGACAATCCTTTTTTTGTTTTATAGTCAAAAAAAGAAAAATTTAACATTCGGGGGATTGAATTACAGGGACAGGTTTTCTTTTATATATGCAGCCAACAGGAAAATTAATACGGTGAGGGAGTCGTTACCCATGTTTAAGGTTTTATCCCTTAAGCTATCAATACCCCTCGACACAAGCCTTCTTGCCGAATTGACGTTCATATCCAGAAGTACTGCAATATCTTCGTAATCCATTTCCTGCATATACCTCAAGTAGATGGCTTCCCGTTGGCGGGGGGTGAGTTCTTTTAATAAATCTTCTACGATTCTTTTGAGTTTTTGGGTTTCCTCTTCACTGATCATGGAATCGAGAATGGTTATTTCGGTAGTGAAAGCGGATTTTTCGAGCGTAAGATCGGGAGATAATCTATTCTGTCGCTTTTGAATATTGAACAAATGGTTTCTGAAGCTTCTGAACAGATACGATGTGGGGTTTTTTACAGAAGAGAGTCTGTTCTTTTCGGTATAGATCTTGAAAAACAGATCATGAGCGGCATCCCGGCAAGTTTCCTCTGCAAATCCAAAACTTATGCCGTATGAAAGCAAATCGTTTATATACAAATTGTATATACGGGAAAATGCTTCATAATCGTCCTGACCGTCTAAAAATTTCTGCCAGAAATTATCCGCTGCATATTTTTCTTTCATGATTATAAAGCAAAATTACATTATTTTGTATTATAAATCAAAGGTTAGAAATTTAAAAAATGGTCACGCCAATTTATACATGAATTTGGTTATTCAAGAAAACGGCAATTGAAGCTGTGATGCGTGCAATATTAAACCACCACCCCCAAAGGAGGTGGATTTGGTAAAAAGATGAAGGCATAGCCTTCAAACGGGGTCTTTGAAATGTAGTTGG
>MKTD01000014.1 GCA_001898165.1 Bacteroidia bacterium 43-41 | reverse complement strand
AAAAGTTTATGTATTTTTAACAATGACAAATCTTTAGCTTAACTTGCTGATATTTTAGTACAAAGAATGGGGAATACTATATACGTCCAAAATTCTTTAATATACCACTTACTGAAAATGAAAGTCAACAATTGTGTTACTTATTTTTGACTAGATAAATGCTACGCAAAAATACGAAAATATACTCAAAAGTATCAAATAAAACTCGCGCTATATGTGTAATATTCTATATCTTAGCATATTATGTAAAAGCTAACACTCAATTGGTACATACAATACAAAATTAGTAAAAAATATCATTTGTTCACACTCCAATAAAGAAAGAATTCACTTTCTCCAATTAATATATTTTTTCAGGATTAAATCCAACTAAATCCGCGTACTTCGTCGATAATTCTTTTTTGGTCAGAGCACAAATTAACAGATTGTTTTCTAGTATGACATCTTGTTCCATTATGGTATGATTTATCAGTGGGCTTTCTCCATCAACATCCATTTCCACTCGTAATATTTTAGTGAAAGTGTCAAGCGTTTGCAGGCTTTTACACAATCCTTTTGCATTTGAAATGAGCAAATAAAAATATCGATTACTTAAAAAGGGGTTGGATTAAAAAACAAAAAACCGCAGTAAATCAATTGTTTACTGCGGATTTATACTGTTTGATTATCGTTTCTAATCGACGATTACTTCACTTCTTCAAAATCCACATCGGTTACATCGCCATCCTGATTTCCGCTTTGGTCGCCTCCGGGTTGTTGCCCGCCGAAATCCTGAGGACCGGCCTGTTGTGCGCCTGCTTGCGCATTGGCAGCGTTGTACATATCCTGAGAAGCGGCTTGAAATGCGGTATTGAGCTCAGCCATGTATTTGTCGATGTCGGCAATGTTTTGGCTTTTATGAGCTTCTTTCAGCTTGTTCAACGCATTTTCGATAGGCGCTTTTTTGTCCGCCGGGATCTTGTCGCCGTATTCTTTCAACTGTTTTTCGGTTTGGAAAATAGTTGAATCGGCCTGGTTCAGTTTGTCGATACGTTCTTTTTCTTTCTTGTCGGCTTCGGCATTAACGGCGGCTTCTTCTTTCATCCGTTTGATTTCGTCTTCACTTAATCCTGAAGATGCTTCGATACGGATTTTTTGTTCTTTTCCGCTGGCCTTATCTTTTGCCGAAACGTTGAGTATGCCGTTGGCATCGATATCGAAAGTAACTTCAATTTGTGGTATGCCGCGCGGTGCTGGTGGAATACCGTCCAGATTGAACACGCCGATCTGTTTGTTGTCGCGCGCCAGAGAACGTTCACCCTGCAGGACGTTGATCTGTACCGAGGGTTGATTGTCGGCAGCGGTGGAGAATGTTTCCGATTTCTTTGTGGGGATGGTGGTGTTGGCGTCAATCAGTTTCGTCATAACGCCGCCCAGGGTTTCGATCCCCAACGACAGCGGAGTAACGTCCAGCAACAGCACATCTTTTACTTCTCCCGTAAGAACGGCGCCCTGAATAGCTGCGCCAATGGCTACCACTTCGTCGGGATTTACGCCTTTGTGCGGCGATTTTCCGAACAATCTTTCAACCAATGCCTGAACAGCGGGGATACGGGTTGAGCCACCTACGAGAATTACTTCATCTATGTCCGGGTTTGTCAACCCGGCATCTTTCATTGCCGTTTGGCAGGGATTTACACATTTTTGCAACAAGTCGTCGATCAATTGCTCAAATTTCGCACGCGTAAGTGTTTTCACCAAATGTTTTGGTATTCCGTTTACCGGCATGATGTACGGCAAATTGATTTCGGTGCTGGCAGTGCTCGAAAGTTCAATCTTCGCCTTTTCAGCAGCTTCCTTCAGACGCTGCAATGCCATCGGGTCTTTACGCAGGTCGAGCCCTTCGTCTTTCAAAAATTCTTCGGCCAGCCAATCGATAATGCGGTGATCGAAATCGTCTCCACCCAGGTGGGTATCTCCGTTGGTCGATTTCACTTCAAAAACGCCGTCGCCCAATTCCAGAATCGAAATATCGAAGGTGCCGCCTCCAAGGTCGAACACGGCAATTTTAGAATCTTTGTTCTGTTTGTCCAGACCGTAAGCCAAAGCGGCCGCTGTAGGCTCGTTCACAATACGACGAACGTTTAGCCCGGCAATCTCTCCGGCTTCTTTGGTAGCCTGACGCTGTGCATCGCTAAAATAAGCAGGAACGGTAATGACGGCTTCCGAAACCGATTGCCCGAGATAATCTTCGGCAGTTTGTTTCATCTTCTGAAGCACGATCGCAGAGATTTCCTGCGGAGAATATAATTGTCCGTTAATATCTACACGTGGGGTATTGTTGTCGCCTCTAACTACTTTATAGGGAACGCGTCCAATTTCTTTTTGCACCTGGTCGTATGTCTCACCCATAAAAGTTTTTATGGAGTAAACGGTGTGTTGGGGGTTGGTAATTGCCTGGCGTTTTGCCGGGTCGCCCACTTTTCGCTCTCCGTTATCGACAAAAGCCACAACCGACGGGGTGGTACGTTTTCCTTCGTTGTTAGGGATTACAACAGGCTCGTTGCCTTCCATCACCGAAACGCAAGAGTTTGTGGTTCCTAAGTCTATTCCTATTATTTTTCCCATAATTTATATATGTATTTAATTGATTAATTTTCTGTTTTATTTTGCTGTACAATCTTATGTTTTCAAATCTTATGCCAAAAAACGACATTTGAAAAGAAACTGACAGATTGTCGGTAATATTTTAACTGTGCTTTTGATCTACGCATGAAGTTTTTCGTTATCTTTGAAGTGTTTCTATAAAGTGTTTAAAAAATATTAATAATAATAAAAATAAGATATTATGTTTACTAAGGAAGATTTGGCGTTGTTACGGGAAAAAGATATATCGCAGCAGCAGATGGATGCCCAGTTGAATTTTTTCAAGAACGGTTTCCCTTTTCTGAATATCCTGAGTGCGGCATCGGTTGAAAAAGGAATTTTACGTGTGCCGGAGGCCGAAGAGAGGGGATATCTGACGGCCTGGCAGAACTTCCTGACGGCCGGTAAGAAGGTAACCAAGTTTGTTCCCGCATCGGGAGCGGCAAGCCGTATGTTTAAAGATTTGTTTACCTTTATGGATGCCGATAACGATCTGCCTGAAACCAAGTTTGAGAAAATATTTTTCAATAACATAGAGAAGTTCGCATTTTACGATGCGTTGAATGAAGCATGCAAAAAAGGTTATGGGAAGACAATCCGGGAGCTTATTGGCCTGGGCAATTATAAACCGGTGGTGAGGACCCTGCTTTTTCCCGATGGATTGAATTACGGAAACCTGCCCAAAGGTTTGCTTCTGTTTCACAGTTACGAAGAGGGAAACAGGACTCCGGTGGGTGAACAGATGACTGAAGGGACCTTGTATGCAAAAGATAAAAACGGGGTGGTGAATATCCACTTTACGGTTTCGGAGGAACACAAGGAGTTATTTGAATTGCTGGTAGCTGCCCGGAAATTGGGTTACGAATTAAAGCTCGGCACAAAATTCAAGGTCTCTTTCAGCGTTCAAAAACCAAGCACCGATACCCTTGCTGTGGATATGGACAATAACCCTTTCCGCAATGATGACGGATCGCTGCTTTTTCGTCCGGGAGGACACGGGGCGCTGATTGAAAACCTGAATGACATTGATTCCGATATTATTTTCATTAAAAATATCGACAATGTTATCCCCGACCGGTTGAAGGATGGTGAAGCTTCGTATAAGCAACTTCTGGGCGGCGTGCTGGTGAAAATACAGCAGCGGGCGTTTGGTTATCTTGGCGAGTTGGTTTCGGGAAAATGTGACGGTGACAAATTGCGGGAAATATTAATGTTTACTGAAAATGAGCTTTGCATCGCCCATCCCAACAGAACTTTTGCCGATGATGAGGAACTGAAGAGCTACCTTATTACCAAGCTCGATCGCCCTTTCCGGGTGTGTGGCATGGTGAAGAATGCGGGAGAGCCGGGTGGCGGCCCGTTTATTGTTGAAAATCCTGACGGAACAGCTTCGCTACAGATTCTGGAAAGTTCGCAAATAGATAAAAACGACGCAAAAGCGGTTGAGGCTTTTAAAAACGGCTCGCACTTTAATCCTGTGGACCTGGTTTGCGGCGTGAAATGCTACAAAGGCAACAAATTCGATTTGACTCGATTTGTAGATAAAAATACGGGCTTTATATCGCAGAAGTCCAAGGACGGAAAAGAGCTAAAAGCCCTGGAACTTCCCGGCTTGTGGAACGGTGCCATGAGCGACTGGAACACCATTTTCGTGGAAGTGCCTATCAGTACGTTCAATCCGGTGAAAACGGTGAACGATCTATTGAGGCCGGAACACCAATAGAAATTTGGGTTTCCCTTTGAGCGGCTTCCGTACACCCTGTCTCAAAATAATCCGGACTCGGGGCATTTGTCTTCTCAACCGGCTTTAAACAATTTTTCTGTTTACTTCGTCCCAAAAAACCTGACGCTTTTCAAGGTAGGAGCGATGGGCCATCAAGCAGGCGATCCCCTCTTCGTATGCTACTTCTATATTCGCACTTGGAATTTTGTTCTCGCGAATACAATCAAGCCACTCGCGCAGATGTAAGTGCGTTACATCGATCTGCTTACCATTAATGACGGTATTGGTCAATCCCCTATCGGCATAGTACTTCCCGGAAGCGGATGTTACCGCGTCAATTTGTCCTGCACCGGGGTTGAAAGTAATCATCGGAGATTCCGTATCGATTAGCCCGGAGGCTATCCCTTTCTCGTATTGCGTTGAATCTCTATCAACGGTTATTTTAATATTGCTCCCGAGTTCCATCGAAGCGTCGTGTCCCATGAAAACCCTTCCCCGGTTTCTGCCCGATGCAAGATTTCCGCTGTACAACAATGTCAAATCCTTGTGAGGGTATTCAAACACACAGTGTAAACTATCGGGTATCTCCCTGTTGTCTTTCCAATAATAAATACCGCCTGAGGATGATGCCGAGTGAGGGATGCCAATTCGCAACAGCTGGTTTACCGCGTCGAATTCATGAGTAAACAATTGACCGATCAATCCGGTGTCATAAGCGAACCACTTTGTCCAGTTGTAAAACCGGTCAATAGTAAAAGGCACATAAGGTGCGGAACCTAACCATCGCTCCCAATCAATGCTCTTCTCATCCCCCGGTTTGGGGTTGCCGTTACTGTCCAGATGTCTTATCCAGGCACCTTCGGCCGTATTACGGTTACTGGTAGTTTCTATAAGGGTGATCTTACCCAACACGTTTTTATCAATAATCTCTTTTGCCTGCTTAAAAACGGTGCTCTGCGTTATTTGGTGACCTAACTGAAAAGTAATATGGCTATCTTTTACCACACGATATAGTTCATTTAACTCCTCTTCAGTGTGAGCTATACTTTTCTCCAGATAAACATGTTTCCCCGCTTTCACGGCCTCAACAGCCATGAAGCTATGATGATGATCGGGGGTGGAGATAATTACCGCATCGATGTTGTTATCGGCCAGCATATCCTGATATGTCCGATATCGTTTAGCAGGCAGTTTGGATGCTCTGTGACGAATACTGTTGTTCGCGATGGCCAATCCGCGTTCAGCGTGCAGATCGAAAACATCGCAAATTCCTGTAATGGCAACGTGGAGGTCCTCTTGTTCAAGCCAATTTATTAACGTATTGTTGCTTTCCCTTCTCTTCACTTCATCAGGGTGCATGAACCCGAGGCCGGCAGCCAGTTGTTCTGCACGTTGCCCGAATCCGACAATCCCAATTCGAAGAGTATCCCGTATAGCTTCTTTCCCATAGTCTTGTACAGGAAACTCCATTTTATCGAGACCCAACTCACGGGCAATCCGATCTTTTTTATCGTTGTCATAATTAATTTTCCTGAACCATTCGTAACCGAATATCCCGGCAACTGGAATTCCGGCAAACGCTTTTAGGACGCTTCTCCGGGAGATGCCTTTGCTTGATATCTGTCCGGTATTATCCGGGGAGGATTGACCCTTCCCGGAATCTCTCTTATTTGTGTTATTGTTATTTTCTGTCATATTGAAATGTTCCTTTCTGTCGGGAATAGATGAAATAATCTAATCCAAAAACTTTATTTGTCGGGAAAAGAGCCAATCCGAAAAGTGCGACGGCTTCGATGAGTGTCCTGTTAATTACAAGATTGCTCCCATCGGAGGGTAGTGTGTATTCATAACCTGTTAACGGAGGAACGCTAAGGTAATAGATGAATACCAAAACAGATCCCGCGATGGCGGCAGGTTTAAAAAGAAAGCCGAAAATCAGGCCGAGACCAATAAGCACTAACCCCCATGCATTTAAAAAATCGACAATGGTAAGTAGATCGCTGTTCGCTAATATCCAACCGGAAAAACCTGATAAGACACCCTGAGATTCTTGCAGGAAGTTCGCAGACGTCCATTGCGGGTTCATGACTTTCGATATCCCCTCGTACAATATGTGCCATCCGATTATGAACCGGAGGACCAATAAAAATGTCAGTTGGGTTTTTGAATATTTCATTTCGTTGATTGTTGTATTTTTTTATCCGGGAATCCTCCCTTATCGTGTTTAGTATAAATGTGGGACGATCTGTTACATGTAAGAAAGTTGTGAGATCTTATTATGGAATGACGACATCCGGTATTCAATGTTTGGACTTCCAGTTGACTTTCTCTCTGTTTATCACGTAGGGATGGTGATATGTCTGTTTAATTGCCTTATCTGTGTTTTCCTTTGTCAGGTGGGTCCACCAACACAAAAACCAGACAATCTCAGGACGTTTGCTCTTCATCCATTCCAAATCGGGCAACCAGCCTACCTCTGTCAATGCAATAACCTTGTTTTTACTTAATGCCATCATTTCGTCCAGTTCTTTTTTCAGCGTTCCTTCATTGTCCCAATTTCGCACATCTCTCGGGTATCCGTCAAATCCGACAATATCAACATAATCATCCCCGGGATAAAACTCAGCTATCGGGTTAGAAATGTTTGGCGCCCACACCCAGATCAGGTTGTTCAGGCCGTGATAATTTGTAAATCTATCGTACATTAATTTCCATAAACTTTTAAAATCTGATTTGGCTCCCCACCAAAACCAACTTCCGTTCATCTCGTGATAAGGCCGCCACAACACAACTACACCTGAGTCCCTTAGCATTTTCAGGTAAGTTGCGATAGTATCAATGTGAGCTATATATTTTTTATGAATTGCCGTTGTCTCCTGCAAAAGTTCCCGGAAACGCCCCTCATCCATTGCTACCTGAGTATCGCTGAATTCTCCCTCATTTACTGATCCGTCCCATGTGTCGGGGTTAACCTGATGCCACGATATGGTGACCAATCCTCCCTGTTTCCACTGTTCAATGGCTGCTTTGGTAATATCCTGTCGTTTTTTGAAAGCTTCTTTGCCATAACTGAAATCTTCACCCAGTAAAGCCGGGTATGCGCCGGTAATTTCAAATACTTCGTTTGTCCATCTGGTAACACTGTCAGCCAGATTTTGCTGTCCGGTCAATACCCCGTTCCCTTTCAGATCAATAATATATTTCAACACTTTTTTTACATTTTCTGTAGCGGCCGGATTCACCGGATCGGCGGAAAATGCAAAAGTGGAGGCAAAAATGAACACAATTAAAAAGTAAGATATTTTCATAGGAACTCGTTTTAATAATATTAAATGACTGTTCTGTTGATCAGAAATACGCCCGGACCCGTATGTCATGCATAAACAGATAATGTTTGAAGAGAATTTTGTCAGGACTTATTTTTCATTAAGGGAAAGAGTTGATAAACACAACTCTTTCCTCAATGGTAATTTACAAAGGCCGATTGAAACTATTTGTTCTCAATTCCTTTAGTATCCGGGGTTCTGAGTCAGATTTGGATTCAAGTCAATATCCCGCTGCATAATTGGTAACAAATATTGGTTGTCATTAAAATCAGGATGGGGTTCCAGGGAGTTGGGCCCCTTGAAAACATCATTTCCCATTTTCCGACGCTTGATGTCCCACCAGCGTTTAAATTCAAAGCTGAGCTCGAGCCTCCTTTCCTCCAGAACAAGGGTCCTGAAATCATCTTTAGAAATTCCGCTATTCACGTCCGCAGGAAAATCGGTTGCTGTTCCAGCCCAATTCCGTGCCCTGGCACGCACTTGGTTCACATATCCCCGTGCTTCTGCGGTAGGGCCGCTCACCTCATTCAATGCCTCTGCTGCTGTGAGTAAAACCTCCGCATATCGGTAGATGGCGTAGTTATTTTCAGTATCGGTAACCAGATCACGCGGAACACCCATATGCCGCCAGTATTTGGCAATATGCGGGCGTTGTGTGCCCTGAAACTTCGTATATGGCACAAGCAGGCCGTTGTAGTGCGCGCTATCGGCAAGAGCCACTTTTTTTCGATAGTCTCTGCTATCCCAGGTGGTATAAACTGCCAACGAGGGGACAGCAACATCAAAACCTGCGACTTCATCGCTTCCTGACATTCCCGTAAATGCGGCGTGGCTATCATAATCGAATGGCCATGCTGATCCTCTTTTGTATTCAATCGCAAAAATATGTTCCGGCATACCGTCCTGTTTACCAGAATCAAAAAGATCCTGATAATCCGATTCTAATGCATAATTCAGGCTTGCGGCATTGTCGATCACCCATTTTGCGTTATTATATGCCTCCTGCCAGTTCCCGATTGTCAGATACACATCAGCTAACATGGTATATGCGGAACCTCTCGAAGGTCTGCTTCGGACATCATCCAATGGATGCCTCATGGGTAAATTTTCTTTGGCATAGGCGAGATCGTCAATAATTTTTTGATATACGGTAGATTCAGCCGTTTTTGAAATAGTAGCAACAGCTTCCGGATCTTTCACCGGTTCGTCAAGATAGGGAATATCCCCAAACAGGCGTACAAGATTGAAATAGGTAAAAGCCCTGATAAATTTTGCTTCACCGATAAGGGCCTTTATACCAACGGTAGGTTCAAGATTCTCTGCACCGGCAATGGCTGTATTAACTGCGTCTATAGTCTGGTATGCCATTGGCCAAAAGGTACCGATCATGGCGTTCGTTGAATTCGTATTAAAGTCGTTGATTTGTATTCTTGCCGCTACTGTTGAACGATTCCCGATATCAACCATATCACTGCGGAGCATGATGGCGGCTGCCATCTCTCTTCCCCAATAATTGTCGGAGGCCATTTTCCCATATGCTCCGTAGATCACGGTCTGGACATCTTTCTCAGACTTGATAAACCCATCAGGGATCAGTCTTCCTACCGGATTTTCCACTAAATCGGTACAACCGGACACGAAAAGTGTTAACAGTAGTAATATATTTAATTTTGATAATTTCATTTTTTTTAATTTTAATTGATCAGACTGCATTAAAATTTTATCTGTACCCCGACAGTAATGGATTTTGCACTTGGATAACTGCCATAATCATAACCTACGTTAACATTACTTGTGGTCCCTATTCCGGTGGATCCCAAATAATTTACTTCCGGATCAAAACCGGGATAATTGGTGATGGTAATCAGATTCTGGGCACTTACATAAATCCTCGCGAAGTTGATGCCTGCGCCACGTAGTAACGATTGTGGTAATTGATACCCTATCGACGCATTCTTTAACCGGATATAGCTGCCGTCATACACAAAGCGGCTCGATGATATCCTTGAGCGGGAAGCCGTTGCTTTAGGCACATCCGTATGGGTGTTTGTTGGCGTCCAACGGTCAAGCGCCCTTTTGGTCGAATTGTTAAATCCCTGCATTAATTCCAGCTCAAACAAGGTAAAACTGTAAATATCGTTTCCCTGAGAAGACTCTAAAAAGAAATTCAAATCAAACCCTTTGTATTCAAAGGTATTGTTCAAACCCCAGATATAATCAGGATTTGGATCCCCAATTATTGTTCTGTCATCATTATTTAGCTGACCATCAGGTTGTCCGGTCAGAACGCCATTTTTTTTGCCGTTGATATCTCTGAATTTTTCACCACCGGCAGTCTGCTCAAAACCACCGCCGGGAATGAATGTATCCCCTTCCTGGTAAACGCCATCATATATGTAACCGAAAAAAGAACCCATGGGATAACCTTCCCTTAATACATTTGTAGTACCAATTCCTACCATATGCCCGGGAAACACACTCCTTAAAACATCGGCTCCACCGGGTAACTCAAGTACTTTATTCCTGTTTCTCGAAAAATTAAAATCGGTATTCCATTTAAAATCTCCGTTAAAGTTTACGGTCGATAAGGTAAATTCAAATCCTTTATTCTCTACCGAACCATAATTTTTCCACATATTATTATATCCGGAGTACGAAACTAAAGGAACCTGGAATAATTGATCCGTTGTCTTCATATAATAATAATCGGCAGTTAATGTAATTCGCTGATCGAACAAACCGAAGTCTATTCCAAAGTCAGTTTGCGCTGTTTTCTCCCAGGTAAGATTATTATTTGCTACCGTGTTAGGGGTAACGGCATTCACTATTTCGTTGCCGATTATCACATTGGGAATTGTACGCATCAGGGCCAATGAACCGTAGGCTGCGATAGATTGATTCCCTGTAATCCCGTAGCTGCTGCGAAGTTTTAGCTGGCTGATTTGAGGTATCCTGTCCATAAAAGGCTCTTCGGAAATATTCCATGCCACGGCACCTGACGGGAAAAAGCCCCATTTATTGTTTTTTGCAAATTTAGAAGATCCGTCATAACGGCCTGTAAAAGTAAGCAAATAACGATCAAACAGTTTATAATTAAACCTCCCGTAGAAAGAGGACAATTTTGACTCTGTCAAGCTTGAATTTGGCGTGCGGTAGTTTGACCCTCCGGATAAGTTCCAAAAGTCAAAAGCATCAGAAATATAGTTTTCGCTTTGGGCATGCCAATATTCGGACCGATAGGATTCGTAAGTATAACCGGTCATTAAGGTAACATCATGCGTATCATTGAAATTCTTATTGAAAGTGAAATAATTCTCATTAGACAGGTTTGTAATCCTTTGTCCGTCTATGATACCACGGCCATTAATGCTTCTGCCCCCATACATGGTTGTGGGTAAATAGCTGCCGTAACGGTTGGACCAGGTTTGAGCGCCAAAAGTAGAACGGAACTTTAAATTTTCCGCTATTTGATACTCCCCAAAGATGTTAGCCTGTAAGTTATCGCTCTCACTTTCAATGGACATCTCTTTGGCAATGGCCACCGGATTATCTCTTTCAAGGCCGGTCATAAACGAGCTGTGATATGTTCCGTCTTCATTATAGACGGGAATAGTCGGTTCCGTTAAAACAGTAGCTGACATCACTCCTGTCTGTCCGGCTCCACCGCTCCCTTCCATATTGACTGTCCCATCCTTTAATTCTCTCAAAGCAGAAAGTTTGACTCCAACCTTCAGCTTTTTTAAAACCTGTAGATCCAGATTGCTGGTGATTGAATAACGTTTGTATTTCGAATCAAGCACGATCCCTTTCTGATCGTACACAACTCCCGATACATAATATTGAGAATCTTCATTCCCTCCCGAGACAGCCAGCTGGTAGTTTTGTATCCCGCCTTTGCGGAAGACTTCGTCTTGCCAGTCAGTATTTTCATAATTGGAACCTGTTAACTTTCCCGGTTCAATTTCATTTACATAGTTGATGTAATCAGCTGTTGAAAGCAAATCCAATTTCTTAAGCACTTTTTGGGAAGAAAAGGAAGAGTTAAATTCGATTAGAGCTTTTCCTGACTTGCCTCGTTTGGTTGTCACTAAAATGACACCGTTCGCCCCACGTGATCCGTAAATAGCTGTAGCAGAGGCGTCTTTTAAAATCTCAACAGACAGGATATCCTCACTTATAGGCATTGTGACGCCGGGAAACCCATCGACAACGATTAACGGGTCGCTGGATGAACTGATGGATTTTGCCCCCCGGATACGCACCTTATAATCCGAACCCGGCTCTCCGTTTGTCGCTTGTACCTGCACACCAGCCGCCCTTCCCTGCAAAGCCTGCATTGCCAGAGTTGTAGGGAACGCGGTTAGATCTTTTGATTTGACGGTAGCTACCGAGCCACTCAGATCTGATTTTCTCATGGTACCGTAGCCGACTGCGACAACTTCTTCCAACGTTTTAGTATCTTCTTGTAAAACAATATTGAAACTTGTTTTGCCGGATGTATTAATTGTCTGGCTTACATATCCGATAAAAGAAACCCGAATGGTTGCATTCTCCTCCACACTGAGTGAAAAACGCCCGTCAACATCTGTTACGGTTCCATTGGTGGTGCCTGTTTCAATGATGTTGGCCCCAATCACAGTTTCACCGTTCTTATCGGTGATTTTTCCGGTGATGACCTTTTTCTGTTGTTCAATTTCTTTTGTAACTGACTCAGATCTATTTCGGGATATGGGTTCCGCACTTTTATAGACTGAAACCTGCCTCTCTATAACGCTGTATCTCAGATTTGTATCTTTAAGGATAGATTCCAGTATCTGCTGGATGCTCTCTTTGTTTGCACGGATAGAGGTCCTCTTGTTGAGCTCGAGTTGCGCTTCATCCGTAATAAGAAACACATAATCGCTTGTTTTCTCAATTTCTGAAATAGCCTTTTTAAGAGTCACATTTCTCAACTCCAGCGAAAGCTCCGTTTGCTGGGGATATACATTCTCCGCTAATACAGAAAACAGGCAGAGAAAAAATAATATAAGAGAAATTTTCATGATTTTTAGGAACCGGTTGTATTTTTTATATACAATCCGGTCAGATTTAGTTTTTTCTTTCATACATTTGTTGTGAATTTAGTTTACGTGATTTAGAATTATTTGTAAATTAATTTTCGTCTGATCGGACAATGTAGCCGCATTGTCCGATTTTCTTCTGACATTTTACTTAAGGCATCTGTTTCATAGGCATCTCTTTTTTAATGATATGTATTGTATTGTTTTCTCTTTTGTAAACAGTGGAGGAGAGCATGGAAACGGAAGTCATCACACTGTCCAGATTGCTAGAAAGAAACAGTTTGCCTGTACAGGTTTGTTCGTTTAGTTTTGTATCTTTGGTCCCATCGAATTGCACATTGTAGTAGCGTCCGATCTTTCTCAGAATTTCTGACATGGGGGTACTGTTGAACTCCAGCACTCCCTTTCTCCAACTGATATATTCCGATACATCGACCGTCTCTTTCAGAATGTTATTTTCCGTGATGTCAATTTTCTCATTCGGCAATAATTCGGCTATGTGTGTCGATCCTCTCTTTATCTTTACTCTACCTTCTACCAACACAACAGTCTTACTGTTGTCATCCTTGTAAGCGGAGATATTGAACGAGGTCCCCTGCACGAGAATATCCATTTCATGTGCATGGACAATAAATGGCACCTCCTGATTGTGAGCAACCTCAATGAAAATCTCCCCATCAATGTATATCTCACGCGTTTTTCCCTTAAATTCAGTGGGGAAATCAAGTTGTGTCCCCGAATTTAGCCATATCTTAGTACCGTCTGAGAGTGTCAGATTGGATCGTTTACCGTAGGGTACCACTAACTTGTTCAACTCCGTTCTGGGCAGCAACAACTCCTTCTTCGAAGAGGTGCTGTCGGTCACAAATGCTTTGCCATCTTCCGTGAGTCCGATATGTGAATTCTGGGTTAAGTTTATTTTTTTACCGGCAGAAATAAGATATATTTCTTCATCCGGTAATGCTTCCCCAACAATTACCTCACCTTTCTGCTGTAAGATGTCCCGGTTCTCCTTATTCATCCGATTTATAAAAAAGAGCGACAGGACTCCTATCAACAAAACGGCAGCCGCGGCACTTGCCCTCATAACCAACCGACGCCTCCTGTATTGGTTGATGTTGCGAAAGACCGAATCATAAATATCCTTTTTATCGGTTTCAGACAAACGATACCTGTTGATTTCTATAGCATCAAATTGTCTGATCGCACTCTGCAAGGCTTTTTCCAAATGTGGATTTTTTAACCGGTAATCTTCCCAATAATCCTCTGACTCTTTCGTTTGGAATAGCCTCCACCTGATGAAATCTTCATTTTGTAGAAAATAATCATCATTCTGAAAAGTATGAATTCTGTTATCCACAATGACCCTTTTTTAATATTGACAATATTATCTTTATTTCGTGGACATAAATAAATGATAAAATAATAATTTTAACGTTTTATGCTTATAGATATTGCGATTAATGACGGAAGTCATTTTAAACCTGATGCAGGTAGTTGCCAATGGCAGGTGCAATTACAATACACGACAAAAAACAGATCTGCAGGCATTTGTAATCCTGTCATATAAAAGCATAACCGGCGGATATTGAATTTTTGCCGGTCAATAGTGTTATCGTATAAATAACATCTTAAAATTTGCCAGTAAAGAAAAAATGATGTTAATTTGTATTCTGTGGTTGAGCAATCCAAATTTGGGAAAGGGATGGAAACAGTTGATATTCACTGGAGAAGATTCTTGGAAAAGGGAGATAAGTTCTCATTCTCTGTTATCTATGAAAAGTATGTAGATGAGCTTTACTCCTACGGGATCAGTCTGGGTGTTCAAAAGGAGGTATGCAAAGATGCCTTACAGGATACCTTCTACAAACTGTATATTGCAAGGGAGAGGCTTCATCATGTCGAAAATATCACTGCTTACCTTTTCAAGACATTCAAGCATTGCCTCATAAATTTAAGTAAAAAAGAGAGATACGGGGAAAAATTTGAATCTCTACCCAGCGCTTTTGAAATCCATGTTACTGTGCTGGATGACATCATTAACGATGAAAAGATCGAATTGATCAAGAAAAATGTTGAATTATTATTGAACAAATTAACCCCAAATCAGAGAGAAGTTGTCTATCTGAAATATATGAACGGTTTGCAACACAGCGAAATAGCTGAGGTCCTTAATATTAATGAAGAGTCAGCAAGAAAGTTGTTGTACAGAGCCATGGAAAGACTTCGCAAGTATGCCTCCGAAGATAATCTCCAGGACAGATTGCTCCTGTTCTGTTTGTTCTCGCTGATGCGGTTGTGACATTCCGGGCGCCATGTAGCGCCCGGAATGTTGGTCCTGATCAATACCCAAACAGCTCTTCCTGAGAAATCTTTTGGACAGGCCCGTATTTCTCAAGCGCTTTCATGTCCAAATCCGCTTCTTTTCCCAATATATAATAGGTGTAAGTCCGATTCTTCACCCATTCTTCCTGAAATGCTTTTATGTCGGAAAGTGTCATTGACGGTACCTTTTCGAAAATTTCTTTTCGCCTGTCCACTTTCAATCCCAGATCTTGTGCATAAATATAGCTCCACAGCACATTCTCTTTGATGATCCTGTCGGTGCGTAAACGGGTAATCAACCCCTCTTTGGCCAACTTGAACGCGTTTTCCGATAACGGCATATCTTTCAGGATGAGTTGGAAAGCCTGTAGTGCATCGTCCATTTTGTCGTTTTGCGTAGCAATAAAAGTGCGCATCGTATATGGATATTTCAATTTCGACGGAGAGCTCAGGTAGGCATTTGCCGAATAAGCCAGGCCGCGTGCCTCGCGCATTTCCTGAAACACAATGGCATTCATGCTGCCGCCGAAATATTCGTTGTATAATTCACGTGTCGCTTCAATTTTAGGATCAAAAAGGCGGCCGTCGTTGGAATTCATTCCAAGATAAATCTGCTTTGCATCGTATTCGGCAAGAAGCACTTTGTTCTCTTTGGTCTCTACTTGTTTGAACCGGTCGGTTTCAGGAACCGGTTTTAATTTTGCGGGAACGTTGTGTAACGCATTGAGTGTGGATAGCAATTTTTGCTCGTTATAGGGGCCATAATACATGATCCGGTGTTCAAAACCGTTGAGGTTTTTGATGCGTGTGGTCAGTTCCTGCGGATCCATCGATTTCAGTTCGGCTTCCGATAATATATTGTTATCGGGAGAATCCGGTCCCCAGATCGCATACTGGGTTAATTTGTTGAAATTACTTCCCTGATTGAGTTTGGCATCGGTACGCCTCTTCAGGATATCTGTCGAGAGGTTGGTGAATGCTTCTTTATTCACTTGCGGGTCGGCCAGCAACTCTTCGAAAAGCCCAAGCGCTTTGTCCATATTTTCTGCCAGCCCTTCGAGCATGACATATACTCTCTCGGTTCCCGGGAAAACATTGAAAGAGCAGGCCAGGTTATAAAACTCCGTTTTGATTTGTGCCGGTGATTTTTTTGATGTGCCCAAATAAGTTAAATAATTAAAAGCTGTCCCCAATGCTTTGTCGTGATTGGTTCCCATATCGAAGACATAAATCAGGCTGAAGATGCCGTTGGTTACATTTTGCTTGTAAAGCACGGGGGTGTTTGATTTGGCTTTCAGGATTTTCATCTCTTTATCGAAATCGAGGAACAGAGGTTCGATAGGCGTAACCTTGCTGTTTTGAATTTCGCTTACGAACGCGCTGACTTCATCACGATTGGTGGCAATGGGCGTAATTTGGGGTTTGTCGATTTTTAATTCCGTGGGGTCTTTCCCTTCGCGTTTATAGATTACTGCATAATTGTTGCCGAATTTTTCGTTGGCAAAATCCATGATCTGTTGCTTGCTGATTTTTGCTATACGATCGATCCGGGTCACTTCGTTTGCCCAGTCCGTTCCGTTGATGAATGAGTTTACAAACCAGTTGGCCCGCCCGCCATTGCTCTCTATACGATACATCTCGCTCAGTTTCATGTTGTTGATGGAGGCGGTTATCAGTTCCTGCGAGAAATCACCTTTTTTCAATTTTTCAATTTCTCCCAGCAATAAATCTCTTGCCTGCTCAAGTGTTTGTCCTTTCTTGGGCGTTGCATTCATTACAAATGCACAGTAATCCGCCATGCTGTATGCACCCGAATATGCCGAAAGGACCTTTTGCTGCTGCAACAGATCCAGGTCCACTAATCCGGCTTGCCCGTTATTCATAATTAAGCCGATGATATCGAGCATATCTTTATCGGGTGTAGCCCATCCGCCCATTCGCCAACCGAGTGTTACGTTTTCGGCTTCCTGTCCCAGCACCTCCGTCTCAACCGGCTTTGTTATGGGTTGCCCGGTAGTTGTCGGTAAAACCGGCAGGTTGGGATTGGGCTTCATTTCCCCGAAATAAGTGTTGATAATCTTTATCATCTCGTCAGGGTTAAAATCTCCGGCAAGGCAGATGGCCATGTTGTTGGGCACGTAATAGGTGTTGTAGTAGTTTTTAATGTTGATGATGGACGGATTTTTCAGGTGTTCCTGTGTTCCCAACACGGTCTGTTTTCCGTACGGATGATGTGGAAACAGGGAGGCAAGCACTTTTTCATACACTTTCCGGCTGTCGCGGGTGAGCGACATGTTTTTTTCTTCGTAAACGGTTTCAAGCTCTGTATGGAAACCGCGGATTACGTTGTTCTGAAAACGGTCCGATTGAATTTTTGCCCAGTTCTCGATTTGGTTCGACGGGATATTTTCCGTGTAAACCGTCATGTCGAAACCTGTATAGGCGTTGGTTCCCGTTGCTCCAATGGCTTTCATCAGTTTATCGTACTCGTTTGGAATGGCCAGTTTGGATGCAGCATAAGAGATACTGTCAATCTCTTTGTAAATTGCCCTTCGCCGCATATCGTCTTCCGTAGCTCGATATTTTTCGAACAGGTCTTCTATCTCCTTCAGCATCGGCTCTTCCTGTGCATAATTCTGCGTTCCGAATTGCTTTGTACCCTTAAACATCAGATGTTCAAAATAGTGAGCCAGCCCGGTGGTCGCTGCCGGATCGTTTTTCCCGCCCACGCGTACGGCAATGTAGGTTTGAATACGGGGAGTCTCAGAATTCACACTCATATAAACTTTCAATCCGTTATTCAAGGTGTAAATACGCGCGTTGATCGGATCATTGGGAACTGCCTTGTACTTCAGATCACTGTTCTGAGAGAATACGCTTGTGGAAATAGTAGCGATCAAGGCAACAATTGCAAATGAGGTAATTTTTTTCATAGGTTACAATTTAGAAGTGAATACATTACATTTTTTAAACTACGATAATATCGTACAAAGATAATGCAATTTCAAGACATTCGGGTAAAAAAGTATCAATTTTAATTAACCGAAAGAAATCTAAACAGTTTCTAAATGTTGAGGATAGTGTTGTGTTTGACGCTAATTATTTTATTTTGAGGCATGTAATCGATCTTTTGTTTAATTTGTTTATTTAGAACAAGAAAAAATTAAAAGGGAAAACAGGCCAAATTTGATTTATCCTGCTTTTTTTCGTTCATTTGTATAATTTCCGGAACATTATATGGGTACTCTTTCATAGATTTATGTTAAATAAAATAATTCGATTTAGCGTCAGGAACAAGCTGATAATCATACTTTTTACGATTACGGTCATCGGCTTTGGTATATTTTCGTTGATCAATCTGTCGGTGGGAGCAGTACCCGATATTACCAACAATCAGGTCCAGGTAATTACCACATCCGCCAATCTTGCAACGCAAGATGTAGAGCAATACATTACTATGCCGGTGGAGTTGGCAATGGCGAATCTGCCGGGTGTGCAGGAGATCCGTTCCGTATCGAAATTCGGACTATCGGTGGTTACCATTGTTTTCGATGAGAAGTTAGGAACTTACCTGCCAAGGCAACTGATTGCCGAAAAAATATCGGAAGCATCCGAAAATATTCCCCATGGCTTCGGCACACCCGTAATGGGGCCGGTCACCACAGGATTGGGTGAGATTTATCAATACATCCTCGATGAAAAGCCGGGCTACGAAAATCGTTATTCCATAACCGATTTGCGGACTATTCAGGATTGGATCGTGAAAAGACAACTGTCCGGAATTCCCGGCGTAGTGGAAGTGAACACGTGGGGCGGTTTCCTCAAACAATACGAGATTGCCGTTAATCCGGAGTTGATCCGTAGCCAGGGTATCACGTTGATGGAGGTCTTTGATGCCATCGATAAAAACAACAACATAACGGGCGGGTCATACATCGAAAAAAATAATCAAAGTTATTTCATTCGCGGCGACGGAGCCATAAAATCGTTAGACGATATCCGGAATATTGTGGTGAAGAACAGAAACGGAATACCGGTGCTTATCAGCGATATTGCCGTGGTACAGTTCGGGCACGCGAACCGTTTTGGAGCAATCACCGCCAATGGCGAAGGTGAAAAAGTGATGGGGCAGATCATGATGCTCAAAAACGCCGATTCGAAAAAAGTAATTAAAGCCATACACAAAAGAGTTGCAGAGGTACAAAAAACTCTTCCCGAGGGAATCTTTATCAATTCTGTTGTTGACCGGAGCGAACTGATCGGGCGCACGACGATGACCGTTTTCGAAAACCTGTTATTCGGCTGTATTATTGTGATTTTGGTGGTTTTGGCTATTCTCGGAGACCTGCGTACGGCGATGATTATCGCATCCATCATCCCTTTATCGCTACTGTTTACGTTGTCCCTGATGTACATTTTTGGGATTGATGCTAACCTGATGAGCCTGGGTGCGCTCGACTTTGGGATTATTATTGACGGCGGGGTAATCATTGCCGAGTTCATAGCGCTCAATCTCAATAACCATTACGATGACGTGAACAAGCTGCACGGACAGGAAAGGAAAAACTACATCGATGAAATCACCATCAAGGGGGCATCCAAAATGATGAACTCTGCCATTTTCGGGCAAATCATCATCCTGATTGTTTTTGTACCGATTATTTCGCTGACGGGCGTGGAAGGGAAAATGTTCCGCCCGATGGCGCTCACGTTTTGTTTTGCCGTAATCGGAGCTTCTTTGCTGGGAATGACGTGGCTGCCCGTGGCATCCGCCTTGTTTATGAAACCGGAGAAAAATGGCGAAAAGAATGCCTCCCGGGTCATGCGGCTGGCCTACAAAACGTATAAGCCATCCATCGAATGGGCGTGCGCACATAAAAAGATAATCGTTGTCGGGGCGTTTGTTATGTTGGGGGTTGCTTTACTTATTTTTGGCAGGCTTGGAGCGGAATTTACGCCCACGCTCGATGAAGGTGATTTTGTAATTCAACCTGTACTGAAAACAGGAACATCGCTGAAAAAAACCATCGAAATGACCACGGAGATGGAAGCCATTTTAAAAAAGGAATTTGTGGAGGTCGATCAGGTGGTAAGCCGTATTGGCGCCGCCGAGGTTCCCACCGACCCGATGTCGATGGAAGAGATTGATATGATTATCAGGCTTCGCCCGAAGAAAGAGTGGAAAAATGCCCGGAGCAAGGAAGAGCTTGCCGATAAGTTTAAAGAGGCGCTTTCGGTTTTTCCGGGGATCGAATACGAATTTACGCAACCTATCGAGATGCGTTTCAATGAGCTGGTTACCGGGGTGCGGTCGGATATCGCGGTGAAAATTTTTGGTGAAGATCTGGATTATCTGGCTCTCAAGGCCGCGGAAATTGCTGCGCAGGCCCGTACGGTAGAAGGTGCGGCAGATGTTATTGTTGAAAAAACAGTAGGCTTGCCGCAAATGAGAGTAACGTATAATCGGGAAAAACTGGCGTATTACGGAGTCTCCATCGAGTCGCTCAACCAGTACCTGTCGATGGCCTTCGGCGGACAAATTTCGGGAACGGTTTTTGAGCGGGAACGTAGTTTTGACCTGGTCGTTCGTTTTCTTGAAGATTTTCGGCAGGATATCGATAACATAAGACAGATGTACGTGAATCTTCCCGATGGAAATCAGGTGCGGCTGAGTGAGCTGGCACAGATTGAATACTCTTCCGGTCCGGCAAAAATATCGCGCGACGATACCCGGCGCAGGGTGGTAGTGAGCGTGAATGTGCGGAACCGCGATTTGCAATCGGTGGTGCGGGATATTCAGCAGAAAGTGCAGGAAAATGTGGTTTTGCAATCGGGTTATTCTATTGACTACGGAGGCCAGTATCAGAATCTTAAGAATGCTACCACCCGGTTGATGATCATTGTGCCTATCGCCCTTGCCCTGATATTTTTGTTGTTGAACTTTGCTTTCAACTCATTGAAAGAGACAATAATTATTTTTTCTGCCATTCCGCTTTCTATTGTCGGAGGCGTATTGCTGCTGTGGATAAGAGGGATGCCGTTCAGTATTTCGGCCGGAGTCGGATTTATCGCCCTGTTTGGCGTGGCCGTGCTGAACGGGATTGTATTAATTGAACATTTTAAAGAGCTGCGTCATAAAAACGGAGGTGTGAAAATGCACGATATCATTGTACAAGGCTCTGTTGACAGGCTTCGCCCTGTAGTTCTCACAGCAGCATCCGCGGCAATGGGTTTCCTGCCAATGGCGATTTCCACATCGGCCGGAGCAGAAGTTCAGCGCCCCCTGGCAACAGTCGTTATCGGAGGGTTGGCTACTTCCACCTTCCTGACGATGATTGTTTTACCGCTACTTTACGGTTATTTTATGAGTGACGAGCGCTGTAAGAAGAAATCCCGCTCAAGGAAAAAAGTTACACCAAAGGTTAAGTTTTGGTTTTTTCCGATTTTAATGGTTGTTTCTGCCGCGGCTTTTTCACAAACCCGTGAACTTTCGCTGGAAGACGCCATTGCTGTCGGGATAGCCAATAATCGGCAACTGAAAACCCATGAGTTGCAGATCGGGCGGAGTAAAGCACTTCTCCCCACTGCTTTTAACATCGGGAAAACCAATGTCTATTACGGCACTGATGCCAACAATATTGCCGAAAACAATCATCCGCTGTATGTGGTTGGCGCATCGCAGCAGATGGATTTTCCTACCGTTTATGCGGCGCGACACAAAGCCAACCGGGCAGAGGTTTCGGTTTCGCAAGCAGCTTATGAACTCGAACTGCAAAGGCTCAAGAAGGACATCACGCAGGCGTATTATCACGTGGTATATCTGCAAAACAAACAACAGCATTACGATTATATTGCCGGTATTTACCGTAAATTTTCACAATCGGCCGCTGCACAATATAAACAGGGCGAAATTGCGTACCTGGAAAAACTGAATGCAACAGCCAAACAACAACAGATTGAGGTTCAGCAGAAACAAGCCGCTTCCGATCTGCAAATCGCTTACCGGCAATTGAATTTGCTGTTGCAGCCGGATGAAAATATTTTGGTCCCTTTTCAGCAATTAGAGCCTGTCCTGTTGAACGAGAATAGCCGCAACAATGCCGGATTGAAACTGGCTGACGAGCAGCTCAGGTACGAGAATGCCTTGTTGGGTGTGGAGAAAAACCTGTGGCTGCCTAATATCAATGTTGAGGTTTTTAACGGAACTAACCGGTTTGCGAACGCGAAAAGTTATTGGGGATGGCAGGTTGGGGTTTCAATCCCGCTTTTCTTTGGAGAACAGAAGGCCAGGGTTGCTTCGCAAAAATACAGCGTTATGATGGCAGATTATTCCAGGCAGCAGTATCAAATCCGATATGATTCGGCGAACGAACAACTGCGCAACGAGCTTGAGAAATACCGTCAGAATATAGATTATTACCAAACATCGGGAAAACAAATCAGCGATGAACTGATAAAATTTGCCACATCGGGCTATGAGGTGGGGGAGATTGACTTTTTCCGATATATACAAAGTTTGGAGAATGCTGTACAATTGAAGATGGACTATTTAGACAATTTGGCAAAATACAACGAAACCGTTATTGCACTTAACTATTTGATGATGGAATAAGAATTGGAGGACTATGCGATTATATAAACATCTCTTTTTAGGAGTTTTACTCTTTGCAGCTCTTTTTAGCTGCAACAATAAAAAATCGGGCGGCGAAACCGGAGTTGCTGCCGGGGATTCTGCGTTGGTGATAATTTCCAGCCGCCAGTTTGAAGCGATGCAAATGGAGTTCGGTGATTTGCGGGAAGCGCAGTTCAACGAAAGCGTAAAAGTAAACGGGCACGTCATTTCGTCGGTAAACGGACAGGCCCAGGTGACCAGCCGGATTTCGGGAACGATAAGAAGCATTTCGCGCGAATTGGGCGACTTTATATCTGTCGGAGGCGTGCTTTGTACTGTCGAGAGCAACGATTTTATCGTGCTGCAGCAGGATTTTGCCACGGTCAGCAATCAGTTTAACGAAGCAAAAAGCGCTTACGAACGATTGCAAACGCTTTATCGCGACAGCATCTCGTCGCGTAAAGACTTCATTGCTGCCGAAAGTTCTTACAAAAGCCTTTTGGCGCAATACAACGGAATGAAACACCGGTTGAGCTTGCTCAACGTAAATCCCGCGCAAATTGAGAATGGGGATTTTTACCGGACACTGGAAGTCCGTTCGCCCGTTAGCGGATTCATCACCCGGATTGACTGTATGATCGGTGAATATGTCGTGCCCGAAAAGATGTTGATGACTGTTGTGAATACCAGTCGGTTATACCTGCAACTGGATGTGTACGAGAAGGATATCGCACGATTGGCCGTTGGTCAAAAGGTACAGTTTTACAATCCCAACAATCCGTCGGAGAAATTCATCGCAAAGTTAACCAAAACAGGCAGATCCATCGATCCTGAAAAGAAAACCATTGTATGCACGGCGCAAATAGAATCGATAAACACTGATTTTGTAAACAATATGTACGTTGAAGCAGATGTGAACGTGAAAGAATACACTGCAAAAGGGCTTCCCGAAGATGCCCTCGAAGCGTTAACCGATGGAACGTATCGGGTCTATCTGCTCGAAAAAAAATCGGGAGATAATATTTACCTTAAACCTGTTCCCGTTGCAACCGGATTGAAATCCGACGATTTGGTGGAGATAAAAACGGCACTTCCGCAGCAGCAGATTTTAATAAAGGGGGTGTATAGCCTTCCGGCAACGGAATAGTCTCGCTATCCCGACACAATATTTCCGATAAAATCGAGTTATTAAAGAAAGTGTTTTAAATGTGCAGATAACTCGGAAGATATACTTTCTTTCTTTTTTGGGAATATTGTTGCTGGCTTCGTGTAAATCGGCAAAACTGAGCGATGCCCGTGCACAATATCTCAGGGGTGAGTATTTTGCCGCATCCGAAACTTATCGGAAAATATATCGGAACATCAAGCCCGAACAGCGTCCGTTACGTGGAGTGGTGGCTTACGAAATGGCGGAAACCTATCGCCGGATGAATGCGGCCTCCCGTTCAGCAGCTGCTTACGCCAACGCCATCCGGTACAATTATCCCGATACGCTGATCTATTTACGATATGCGCAAATGTTGCACAAGGAGGGTAACTATTTACAGGCCCATAAGGCTTACGAAGATTTTTTGGCGCTGGACTCGATAAACACATTGGGAATAACCGGTTTACAAGGCGTGAAAAATGCCATGGCCCGGAAGGAAACCCCATCCCGTTACGTGGTGAAGCGGATGGATTTGTTCAACTCGAACCGCGGGGAATTCAGCCCGATGTTTGCAAAGGACGATGCCGTGCTTTATATCACATCTTCGCGTGGGGATGCCCGTGGCGATTCAATCAGCAACATCACGGGGATGAAGAACAACGATATTTTCATTGTCACCAAAAACGATAAAGGCGGGTGGCAGAAACCGGCGATTCTCGAATCGGAGATCAACACGCCATTCGATGAAGGGGCGACTTCAATCTCTGCAGACGGCAGTTCCCTTTTCTATACGTTTTCTCCCGTCAATTACAATCGGACAACCACTCCTAAGGTTTATTATTCGCAACGCGGCAGCGGGAGCTGGAATGCCGGACAGGAATTGATCCTGTCTGCACAAGACTCGCTTTCTGTTTTTGCACATCCATCCATTTCCCCATCGGGGGATTATCTCTATTTTGTTTCCGATATGCCGGGAGGGTATGGCGGAAAAGACATCTGGCGGGCCGGAATGGATGGGAACGTTGTGCTTTTTACTGAAAATCTGGGGCCGGAAATAAATACGCCGGGTGACGAGATGTTTCCGTACATAAAAAATGATTCCATACTCTACTTCTCGTCCGACGGACATCCGGGAATGGGGGGGCTGGATCTGTTTGAGGGCACATTGCAGCGCAGCGGAAAGCGATGGACGGTTATGAATATGGGATTTCCCGTCAATTCATCGATGGACGATTTTGGTATTACTTTCGAGAGGGGGAGGCGCCGCGGGTTTTTCAGTTCGAACCGTGATGATGCACGTGGCCGCGACCATATCTATTCGTTCGAATATCGGGATGTGAATATCGTTGTGGAAGGCCTTGCCGTGGATAAAGAAGACAAATTCATTCCGGACGTCAAGGTGTCGGTGGTTGGCGACAACGGCTTCCGGCACGAATACATTACCCGGCAGGACGGGACCTATCGTTTTGTTGCAGACAGGGGTGTGAACTATCTTTTTATGGCCGGCGCAGAGGGTTTTCTGAACATGAAAAAATCGCTGAAAACATCAACCGAAGAGAAAGATACGGTCTATTTCGTGAATTTCGAAATGACCCCTTACAACAAACCCGTTATCCTTGAGAACATTTTTTACGATTTTGATAAAGCCGAGTTGCGCCCTGAATCTAAAGATGAACTCGAAACGCTTGTTGAACTGCTGAATGACAATCCGTCAGTAACCATCGAGCTTTCGGCACATACCGACCGGAAAGGTTCTGAGGAATACAATCGAAACCTGTCGTTGCGACGCGCACAATCGGTGGTACGATACCTTATTGATAATGGGATTGACGAACGGCGGTTATCGGCTGCCGGTTTTGGGAAAATGCAGCCCAAAATGGTCACTACAACCATTGCCCGCAAATACGATTTCCTGAAAGAGGGCGATTTGCTCGATGAAGCATTTATAGAAAACCTGACACCCGAACAACAGAAGATTGCCGACCAGATTAACCGGCGGACAGAATTTAAGGTGACCGACTTATCCTTCGGATTATTTTGAACCCGAATATTTTCGTGATGAAGGGCTATAAAGGCGCACTTTTTGCTATATTTGTACCTTAATAGTTTGTAAAATGGCATATATTGATTATTACAATATTTTGGGTGTAAGTAAAAATGCATCGGCCGACGATATTAAAAAGGCGTATCGGCAAAAGGCGCGTAAATTGCATCCGGACTTGAATCCGAACGACAAGGAAGCACACAGGAAATTTCAGGAACTCAACGAAGCCAATGAGGTGCTGAGCGACCCCGAAAAACGGGCGAAATACGATAAGTACGGTGAGAATTGGAAGCACGGCGAGGAATACGAAAAAGCACAACAGCAATATCAACAGCAGCATCAATGGAGCGGCCGGCAGGGAGGACAAACGTTCTACACTGAAGGTGATTTTTCGGATACCGATTTTTCCGAGTTCTTCCATTCGATGTTTGGAGGTGGGTTCTCGCAACGCGCGGGCAGCCGTTCACAACGAAAATACAAAGGCGGGGATTATCAGGCGGAATTGCGGTTGTCGCTCCGTCAGGCAATGTTTACACATCAGCAAACGCTCGATATTGACGGGAAAAATATCCGCATAACCATTCCCGCCGGCGTTGCAGACGGGCAAAAGATAAAGCTTCCGGGATACGGGCAGCCGGGAGTGAACGGCGGCCCTAACGGTGATCTGTACATCACATTTGTTGTTGAAGACGACCTATACTTCAAACGGCTTGGCGACGATCTATACACATCGGCCCAGATTGGATTGTACACTGCTGTCCTTGGCGGGGAAGTTACCGTGAATACGCTCGACGGACAGGTGAAAATGAAAGTAAAGCCCGGTACGCAGCCCGAATCGAAAGCCCGCCTGAAAGGGAAAGGTTTTCCGGTTTATAAAAGAGACGATCAGTTTGGCGACCTAATCGTAACAATGAAAGTAGAAGTGCCGAAAAATCTCTCGCCAAAGGAACGGGAATTATTTACTGAATTATCTAAATTGAACCAACGATGAGCGAAAAAAGAATTTTATACAGCGAGTGCATTCGTATTTACGAAGTGGATGAATCGTTCATCGATTCACTGGGTGAATTGGGATTGATTCGCGTATCGGATACCGATAGCAATCGATTTGTGGAATACGATGAGCTGGAAGAGCTGGAGCAGTTTATTCGCTGGCATAATGATATGGATATCAACGTGGAGGGGATTGAGGCGTTGCATCATATGCTCGCAAGAGTAAAGTCGTTGCAGGCTGAAATAGAAAATTTGCGGAACGAATTGCACTTCTACAGGTCGTTGTAATTGAATTGTTAGTATATTTAAGAGTTTAAAATTACCGGATATTAAGAAATTGTTTAAATTTGTTTTGCTATTCAAAAAGAATTATTTTTCAGGAGAGCTCTTTCTTGTTTTAGAGATAATAGGCGGGCTGTTTGAGCCAAATAAAAGGGAGAAGAATACAAAAAAGAAACTTTTTGAAGACGAAGATTTTTTAAATACCTCTTTCGTAAGAAATTTAAACAGTTTCTAAATCAAATTCAAAAATGGAAGCGATTAAAATTGAAATATTAAACCCAAAGGCATTTCAACTGATTGAAGGGATGCAAGATCTAAATCTCATTCGGATTACTGAGGAACCGGAAACGAAATTAAAGTCATATTTGAAAAAAATGAGAAAAAACGCAGCAAAGGTGCCGGATTTGGATGAAATTACAGAAATTGTAGAAGAGGTCAGAACGAAACGCTATGCGAAAAAATAAACCTATACGCGTGGTTATCGATACCAATGTGTGGATTAGTTTTATTATTTCAGATAAATTGAGTGAAATTGACGATTTATTGTTGAATAATAGAATAAGATTGATTTTTAGTGCAGAATTGATTGAAGAGATAACTGATGTAATTGCAAAACCGAAATTAGCAAAATACTTTCGAGGAATAAATGCAATAGATGAGATGTTCGATGCAGTAGGTGATTACGTTGATTTTGTTAAGATTAAGAGTTGCATTCAGGTTTGCCGGGATCCTAAAGATAATTTTTTATTGTCTCTTGCAAAAGATGGAAAAGCCGATTTTTTGATCACAGGAGATAAAGACCTTTTGGTGTTAAATCCGTTTGGAAATATTGAGATTGTTTCAATATCAGATTTTATCTGTAAGCATGAATTATGAAGAATGCCGTTTTTACAGTTATTTTCTTATTGGGGGCTTTTGTTTGCACGAAAGCCCAAGAACTCAACGCCACAGTTTCCGTCAACAGCTCTAAGGTACAGGGTAGCCGACAGCTTTTCAATACCCTTGAAGAGCAACTGAGAACGTTTATAAATGATAGAAAATGGTCGGACGTGGATTTCCGGGTCAATGAAAAAATCAATTGTTCGTTTACCCTTATCATCAACGAGATGTCTTCGCCCGCATCGTTCAAAGGCGAGTTGCAGGTTCAATCGCGGCGGCCTGTTTTCAATGCAACATACACGACGCCGTTGCTGAATTTCCGCGAACCTTCTTTCTCGTTCAATTACATTGAAAATCAACCGTTGGAATTCAACCTTAATAATATTTCCGATAACCTGTCCGCTACAATTGCCTTTTATGTTTACCTTGTTCTCGGGCTCCATTCCGATTCGATGTTGCCCTTGGGCGGCTCAACTTGTTTCCGCCAGATGCAAACCCTTGCGGGCAATGTTCAGCCCAACGGTTGGAGCGGATGGGAGACGTTTGGGAATGAACGGAACAAGTACGCCATAGCTGTTGCTTTCAATGACCCTGCTTTTGAAGCCTATCGCCGGATGTGGTACGATTATCACCGGTTGGGATTGGACGAAATGGCTGAAAATAGAGAAGAAGGCCGCGAAAAAGTTGTAACTTCGCTCCCTGTAATCTCTTCGATATATGCCCGCCGGCCCAACTCGGTTTTGGTAATGCTGTTCGGCAATGCCAAGTTGGATGAGTTGGCGGACGCCTTTACCGGCATGCCGGAGCAGGAAAAACGGGTAGCTTATGAAACGCTCCGGAATATTTATCCGACGCAGACAGCCGCTTTGGAAAGATTACAAAGAATAAACCGCTAAAAATTTTATGCTCAAATCGCTCGCAATACAAAATTACGCGCTGATAGACTCGCTCCATATCGATTTTGATAAAGGCTTTTCGGTGATCACCGGAGAAACCGGTGCGGGGAAATCCATTATCTTAGGTGCGCTTTCGCTGATTTTAGGACAACGTGCCGAAAACCGTTATATCAAACAAAACGAGCAAAAATGCACTATCGAGGGTATTTTCGACCTCTCACGTTATAATTTGCAAGAGCTTTTTCAAGAGCGGGATTGGGAATATAATCCCGAAGAGTGTATCCTGCGTCGCGAAATCTGGACAAACGGAAAATCGCGGGCTTTTGTGAACGACTCTCCGGTTTACCTGAACGACTTGAAAGAGCTGGGCGACCGGTTGATAGATATCCATTCACAGCATCAGAACCTATCGCTGAACGATAACCTTTTTCAGTTAAACGTCCTGGATGTCCTGGCCGGAACAAAAGGGGAAAAAGAAGAATACCATCAGGCTTTTAAGGAATATCAGGCTGCCCGGAAATGGTTACTCGAATTGCAGGAGCAATCGCAGAAAAACAAGGAAGAGGAAGATTACTTTCAATTCCAGTTCGACGCACTGGCCGGCGCAAAGTTGCAGGCAGGTGAGCAGGAGGAGTTGGAAACCGAACTGGAGACCATAACACACGCCGAGGAAATTAAATCTTCGCTTTTTACCGTCGTGGATTCATTTTCGGGTGAGGGCGATACGGTTGAGCAGAAACTAAAATCGGTAGCCGAAACATTGAAAAGCATTCAGCCTGTTTTCTCGAAAGCTTCCGAACTGGGGCAGCGTGTTGAGTCGGCTTATATCGATTTGAAAGACGTGCGGATTGAGGCCGAAAAGTATTTCGAAGAGATAGAGTTCAATGCCGGGAGGCAACAACAGGTGGAAGAACGGTTGAGTGTGATTTACGATTTACAGAAGAGGCATTCGGTAAAATCGGTTGAAGAACTGCAGGAGATTCAAAAGCAACTGGATGAGAAACTGCAAAACATCATATCGCTGGACGAAAAAATAGAACAACTGAAAAAAGAGGTGTCCGGGAAACAAGAACTGATGACGCAAAAAGCCGGGGTACTGAGCAAAAAAAGAAAAGCGGCAACGCAACCGATAGAGAAGCAACTGACGGAGAAGCTTATTTATCTGGGAATGCCCAATGCGAGGTTTAAATGCGATATTACGGCAAAAAACAACCCCGATTCTACCGGGAACGACTTCGTAAACTTCCTTTTCTCGGCCAATAAAAATACACCGTTGCTGCCCGTTTCTCAAATCGCCTCCGGCGGAGAGATCTCCCGCCTGATGCTTTGCCTGAAATCGATGATTGCCGGGGCAACGGCATTGCCAACCGTTATTTTCGATGAAATTGACACGGGGACTTCAGGCGAAATTGCCGATAAAATGGGTGCGATTATGCGTGAGATGGCCCACGATATGCAAGTCATTGCTATTACACATTTGCCGCAAATAGCAGCCAAAGGCACGGAGCACTATAACGTTTACAAAGAAGACAGCGCCGAAACTACGGCAACTTATATGCGTCGGTTGTCGATGGACGAACGGATCTCTGAAATTGCCAGGATGCTTAGCGGTGCGGAAACCACTACGCAAGCCGTTGAAAATGCAAAAGTGATGTTGGGGGTCGGCTGACCGGAGTTGTCCGTCCTAAAAATCTTAAAAGAAAAAAATGAAAGAAAAAGAGATGATTTTCGGCATTCGTGCTGTGATTGAAGCGGCAGAGGCCGGAAAGGATATTGATAAGGTGCTTGTTAAGCGCGAACTGTCGGGCGAGCTCTTCAAAGAGTTGCAGGAGGTGTTGCGCCGGTACGAAATTCCAATGCAGAAAGTTCCGGTGGAGCGGATCGACAGGATTACGCGTAAAAACCACCAGGGTGTTATTGCGTTTACTTCGGCGGTTACGTATCAAAAACTGGATCAGATTGTCCCGTTTTTGTATGAGCAGGGGAAAATCCCGTTTATCGTTGTGCTCGACGGAGTTACCGATGTGCGCAACTTTGGAGCCATTGCCCGCACATGCGAAGTGGCCGGAGCGGATGCCATAGTGATTCCGGCACGCGGAAGCGTATCGGTAAATGCCGATGCTATAAAAACGTCGGCCGGAGCATTGCACCTTATTCCTGTTTGCCGGGAAAACAACCTGAAAGAAGCCGTTGTGTTCTTGAAAAACAGCGGAATAAAAGTAGTGGCTGCCACCGAGAAAGCTGCAAAAAACTACACGGAAACCGATTTATCGGTTCCTGTTGCCATTTTAATGGGCTCGGAAGACGAGGGCGTCTCGCCCGAAATCCTTCGTATATGCGATGAGTTAATCAAGATTCCCCAGTTCGGCAGCATTCAGTCGTTGAATGTGTCGGTTGCGGCAGGTGTGATGGTGTATGAGGTGATAAGGCAAAGAAAACTTAAATAGAAAGGAATTAACAGAACTTTCGCAAGTCATGTGATTGCGACTAAATCATCGTCTGACGATATTTTGCGACCCATTTTAGCTCACGTTCACTAAAAGAGTAGAACTCGCTTCGCTTTGGACAGCTACTCTTTTTTACGTTTATCGCGAGCTATGGGTACCCCGTAAAATATCTAAAAGGTCTCTGCTTTAGTCGCATACACTATTCAAGAAAACATGCGAAAGTTGAATAACTAAAAAAATAACAATAATCAAAATGAAAAAAGTAATTTCAACAAACAATGCCCCTGCGGCAATCGGCCCTTACAGCCAGGCCATTGAAGTGAACGGGATGATTTTCATTTCCGGACAAACCCCCATCGATCCGTTGACCGGAGAACTGGTTTCCGGAGGAGTGAAAGAGCAGGCCGCGCAGTGTTTTAAAAATATCAGGGCTATTTTGGATGAAGCTAAACTCACGATGGAAAATATCGTGAAAACCACCGTCTTCCTGGGCGATATGTCGTACTTTGCCGATATGAACGAGGTATATGCTTCTCAGTTCAACGGAGCTTTTCCCGCCCGTTCGGCCATAGCTGCTAAAGGCTTGCCCAAAAACTGCATGGTGGAAATTGAAGTCATCGCCATACGATGAGGACATTGGGAAACGTGATATGGATCGTATTCGGTGGCATATTCATTGCTATCGAATACGTTGTAGCCAGCGTCGGCCTGATGATTACAATAATCGGAATTCCTTTCGGCCTGCAATCGCTGAAACTGGCAGAAATGGCATTGTTGCCGTTCAATAAAAGAGCAGTACACAGTCAGACAATCTCGGGGTGTTTGTCGCTTGTTATGAATATTATCTGGTTTTTTATCGGCGGTTTGCCCATCGTACTCACGCACCTGTTTTTTGGCGTGTTGTTTTACATCACCATCATTGGAATTCCTTTCGGAAACCAGCATTTTAAATTAATGAAACTGGCGTTTATACCGTTTGGAAAAGTAATTGTGAATAAATCGTAAAAACAAAGAGCACCTATATTAGAAAAAGTGCTCTTTGTTAAGAAAAGTAGAGTAGATTATTTTTTATTCGCTTAGTAGGGGATTGGCCTCCCTTGCTGATTTGGGTATTTGTAAGGTATAGCGCGGATCGTTCTTTTTGAGAATATATTCCTCGCCTTTTACGCTCTTTTTCACTTCGGGCTGCGTTGTTCTCCGCCAGTCGTACCACTGATGTCCTTCCAGCGCCAATTCTTTTTCCCGCTCCAGCAATATCTCATCCACAAGTGCCTCACCCGATAGCGAATTGATGTGTTGTAGCTGAGTTGTATATGCTGCCGGCGTGTAACGGTTTTTCAATAATGTACTCATGAATTGGCGGGCTTCGCTGTCTTTTCCCAAATGGGCGAGAGCTTCGGCTGCGTTGAGGTAAATTTCTGCTCTGCGAAAAGATACGCGTTCGTCTGTTGAATTCACTTTGTTTGTAACCATGTATCCCAACCACGACTCGGCGAAATATTTCGACGGGCGCAAATCGCCATCACCGTATAAAGACAGGAGTGAATTGGAGATAGAAGCATAGTCCCTCAGCTCCAGACTTGTGACATATTCGATAGAAAGTATTGCTTCCTTCGACTGATAATGCGTATTTGGCTTGTAGGATGCGCTGTTCATATCTTCCAGTTCATCGTTGATGGCAAGTGCTTTTTGTGACGCTTCCGCCGATTTTTGCCACTGTTTCTGGTAAAGGAATACGCGTGATTCCAGAGCATATAAGCTTATCAAAGAGAAACGATACCTGTTTGCCTCCATTTTTTGTTGTTCTACCTCCATTAGCGACCGTGCCTTTCCCATATCGTCTATAATCAGGTCATAAACCTTTTGCAAAGTAGCTCTTGGGAATGTCTGCTCAATGTCTATCTCTGTGGTTATGGGAATTGCTTTTGCCGAAGCTGCCGAATTTTGCTCGTAAGCCGGTGCGTACAGGTTTGCCAGTTCGAAATAGATATAAGCGCGCAAGGCATATGCTTCACCGATTATTTGATTCAAACTTTCGTCGGAGTCTTTCTCTGCATTTTTTGCGTTATTTATTATTTCGTTTGTGAGGAAAATGGTTTGATAAAACGATACATAAGGATATTCTGTTGTTTTGCTGTCCTGACTATTGTCGTTCCAGGTATAAATATCTTTGTAGGCATCAAAGTTATCGAGTCCGAAGCCGAACGGGTCATCTTCCGGATTAAACTCCGTCCCCCGCATGTTCAATAGCGCTTTGTGTTGCGGAACCATTTTATAAGCGCTGCCCAACACTGCCCTGTATTCGGATGCTTTTCTCGGGATTACCTGTCCAACCGGAGTAATATCAAGATAATTGCAACTACCCAGCAACAGCAGGGTTAATGCGATGTATAGGTTGAATATTTTGCTTTTCATCTGTTTGAAATTTATTTTTTACATTGTTTGATGTTTAGAATGTTACGTTTACCCCAAACGAAATGGTTTTAGGAATAGGTTGTGCGTAAATATTTCCATAGCTCTCCGGATCGAAATAGCCGTTGTATTCCGTTCCCAATACAAATGGATTGCGAGCTTCCATGCTCAATCTTATCGATGAGATGTAATTGCTTTTCAAAACGTCCTGCCCTAACGTATAACCCAGGCGGATGCTGTTAACGCGCATATAGCTTTGCTTTTTCATCCAAATATCGTAATAGTCGTACGAACGAGACGCATCGTAGCTGTCTAACCAGCTAAAAGCCATACTCAGATCAGGATCGGACAGGTTTCTTCCCAAGATTCTCGGATATGCTCCTTTTTGTTCATCATCGGCATTCCATATCTGCTGCACGGCTGTTGTGTAGTTCAGCCCCGGGTCTATGCGGGTGGGGTAGTAAAAGGGTGTTGCACGAATTGTCCTGTTGAGAAAGAAACTGGTAGAGATGGATAAATCGAAGTTTTTATAATTAAATCGATTAATAAACCCGCCGGTAAGTTCGGGGTCCATATCGCCCATATAAGTGAAAAGTTTCCTGAACTCCATGGCCGAGTAAGATGAAGATACATCGCCCCACATATTGGTTTGCAAATTATAAAACTCCTGCATGCTAACTGTTTTACCTTCGCTGTTTTTAAATTGCATAATACCGTTTTCGTCCAATCCGGCTGTTTTAATTCCAAATACGGCATTCACGGGGTAGCCCTCACGCGACGGGAACCAGTCGTTGTTGGAGGTGTTGATGCGGTGCACTTTGCTCACATTCTTGGCAATATTAAAGTCGGTGTACCAACGGAAGCTTTTTGTTTTCACATTTAAGGTAGAAAGAGATACTTCCCAGCCTTTGTTTGAAACTTCTGCCCAGTTGAGATTTACGAAATTGAATCCGTTTTCGAGCGGGATAGCTTTTGAGTTGATAAGGTCCTGGCTATACCGGTAATAGGTGTCGAAGCTAAGGTTGACGCGGTTGTCAAACAAACCTAAATCGAACCCCATGTTGGATGTAGATGTTTTTTCCCATCGCAGGTATTTGTTGGGAGGCGATGTAACGCTGATAACGGGTATATCTTGTCCGCTAAAGAATCCGGTAGTCGTCCATACGCCTTTTACAAATGGTGAAGTCTCTTTGTCGATATTTCCTTGCAAACCATATGATGCACGCACTTTTAAATTGCTCAGCCATGGGATGTTCTTCAAAAATTCTTCCCGGCCGGCGTTCCATGCGCCGGAAATAGACCAAAGCGGCAAGTAGCGGTATTTGGGGTCAACTCCAAAGAGGTTTGAACCGTCGTATCGTAAACTTCCAAAAAGAGTGTATTTGTCGTTCAGCGTATAAGAGGCTGTAGCGAAATAAGACAAAAACGCATTTTCAATATATCTTTTTGCATATTGCCTGAAGCTTGCCGAATGCACACCGTTGAACCCTTGCGGGAAAACAATGGGTTTAGTGGTCATTGAGTTCGGGTCGAAGCCGAAACCTTTGGTCTGTATTTCGGTGTAGTTGTTTCGGCGCATTTCCATGCCCAGCATGACATCTATGTCATGTCGTTCGTTAAATCGTTTTTGAAAAAACAGTTGGTTGCGCCAGTTATATTGAAAAAAGCGGTCGTCCCAGTTTTGAATAATCCCGCCTTCGGGAAGCACGGACTTACCCCGGTAACGATTCGATTCGCGATACTGCCTGGTGAAGAAACTCTCGGCGGCGCCGTATTTTTCCGAAGCGTTGTTTTCCACTTGCAATCCCACCTGAGAGAGAAGTTTAAGCGACTTCAATAGATCGTAATTGATTTCGAAGATTGATTTCAGCGACTGTGCCTTAAGGAAATACGATGTGTTCTTTTGCTCCTCAATATAGTTGAAAGGGATGGGCAGGTCGCTGGTATTCATTAAATCCGGGTCATACCTGTATTTCCCGTCTTTGTCAAATGCTTCGAAGTAAGGATTTACATTGCGTGTGTAGTTTTGCGGATTTGTATAAACACCGTTTACTACGTATGAGTTTCGGTTGTTTTGATTTGCGAACAAGCTCACGTTGAATTTCAGTTTCGACGTGATGTTGAAATCGGTGTTCAGCGTGATGTTGAAACGGTCGAACGATGTTCCTTTTGTTGTTCCCTGTTCGGTGTAGTATCCGGTACTGAAATAGTAGTTGGCGATATTGCCGCCACCGGACAAGCTCAATCCGTATTGTTGGTTGAATGTTCCGCGATAAACCTCATCGAACCAGTTAAATCCTTGGTGTCGCAGCGTATTGATTTTTTGTTGCGCTTCGGGAGAGATTTTCGAGAAGCCGTCCTTTTTTAAAATATCCAATTGATTGGTCTCTTTTAGGATACGGGCAACTTCTCCGTTTTCGGAACGATAGTTATGCATCGGGTTTTGCGCCAGAGCCAATTCAAAATCCACCTTTTGGGAAGCATTCATCAAATTCAACCGTTCGGATTGGGGTTTAAAGGTGTAAAACAGGTCTGATGTAAAATTGATGCGCAATTTCCCTTCGCGGCCGCGCTTTGTGGTTATAACAATAACCCCGTTTGCTGCTCTGGCGCCGTAAATAGCAGTAGCGGCAGCATCTTTGAGAATTGTAATGTCTTTTATATCGTTGGGGTTTAATCCGGCAATAGAAACATTACTAAGGTTATCGATATTGTCTGAATCCAGAATGTCTTTCGGAATATCGTTCCCTTCCAGAGGAATACCGTCTAAAACCCACAGCGGGTCGGATGAGCCTGACAGTGATACCGTTCCGCGGATACGAATTTTACTGGCCGCACCCGGTGCTCCTGTGGTGGGCGTAGATACTAATCCGGCAACTTGCCCCGAAAGGAGCTGGTCGATGTTGGGCGCACCGACTTGTTTAATATCGTCGGCTTCCACACGTGCTACCGATGAGGTGAGTTTACGTCTTTCGATGCGTTGATACCCCGTTACTACCACATCGTTCAGCAGCATGGCATCCTCATTCAATGCTATGTTGTAGGTGCCGGATGTTGTAAGGATAACGTTTTGAGCAGTATATCCCACATAACTCACAACAATTGTTTTTACGGACGTTGGCAAGGTAAATAGAAAGTTGCCGTCGTAATCGGTAACAACTCCTTGCGGACTGTAGTTTGCCACGCCTTTCTCATCGGGAGAGATAAAAACGGTAGCGCCAATCATCGGTTCGTTGGTTTTGCTATCGGTGATGCGTCCTGTAATGGTACGTACATTTTGTGCATATGCTGTATAAGCAAGTATATGCACTAAGAGTAGTAAAATAATTTTTTTCATCTGGTTTAAGTTAGTAGATTGGCATTATATATTTAAAGCACTGTTTATGCGAAGGAGCAAATCTTCATAGTGGTATTTTGTAGCCAAATCGGAAGATTTTTGTCCCTTCTCTGTTGCTCGCTTTATTTTCAGTAAAAGGCCTCTTTTAACGGAAATCGCATCGGAAATTCTATCGGATAATGAACCGTAGAACAATATTTGACGGATAACTTCGCTTGCAGCCGAGCAGTCGTCAACGGCGGAGGTCAGTGATTTGTTTTTCTTCGTTACCGCATCTTCCGACACCGATTGTATAAGCGCATCTACCAGTCCTTTTTGTATAAAACGCTCTTTAACCGTAAGGGTTTCGCGCTTTTCGGCTACTTTGAATATAGCATTATAAATCATATCCATCAGTTCAACAGGTGTAAAAGCATTTTTGCCGTTTTGATATTCGTTTTCCGACATCCGGATTAGTCGTTTGTTGTTAAGCAAGTCCCAAAAGAGATAACCCTGTGCGTTTTTCAGTAAGAGCGAAGGGGCATTTTCTACCAATCCTTCCGGCGTATCCCTGAGCGGGAAGGTATATCTGTTCAAATCGCTTTCAAAAAGCCAGTCGGTATCGGTTATCATTTCGCGAATAAGGAATTCCACCGACTTTTTCTGAACTTCTTTGGGAACAAATGTATAGGCCGGGCGGTTGTTTACCCGCGATTTGTTTTCTAAATAGATTCCGCCGATGTTGGCCAACGGATGATATACAAGGTTGTTCCAGTGTCCTATGACGGCGTAATAAAGTTGTCCGGCTTCGCGATAGTCCTGTCCGGGCTTTCCGGTGTCGGTAATCGATAGTATCTTTGGCATCAGCTTTTTAAGATTGGCTATGCCGTATTCGCTCGCTTTTATGGGGTCGTCTCCCAAATCTTCGGTTTGCGCCCTGGGGTCAACGGCATCGCGTGGGTCTTGCGCTTCGCTATATCGATACACGTCGTCGGAGTGTTTTTCTAAAATATCGGTGAGGAAGGCTTCCTCTTTGTAAGGGCTTTCCTGTCCCGACCAGCGATAACCGTATTCTATGGCAAAGAGGTCGTAAACACCTATCTGCGGTGAGAAATTTTCCACCCCGTCGCCCGGCTGTGCCACGTAGTTGTAGCGCGAATAGTCCATGATGGAAGTTGAAGTGCCCCATTTCTTAACAAAACTGTTGCTTCTTAACGAGTCCACCGGAAATGCCGAAGAACCAATCATGTTATGCCTTAATCCAAGCGAGTGCCCCACTTCGTGGCAGGCAACAAATCGCATGGCGTCGCCCAGCAAATGTTCGGGTAGATTCCACGTTTGCGCTTCAGGCTGGGCTGTTCCCGTTTGTATCACAATCCAATTACGAAGCATGGAGATTACGTTGTGCCACCAGATAATATCGGCTTGGATGATTTCGCCGGAGCGCGGATCGTAAACCGACGGGCCCATGGCGTTCATTTTATCGGAAGCAATGTAGGTTATACTCGAAAAATCAATGTTGTGCTCGTCAATTTCTTCCGAAAACTCTTTGGCGATAATGGCATTTTTAAATCCGGCTTTTTCAAAAGCAATTTGCCAGTCTTCGATACCCTTTTTTATATATTTCCGCCATTGTTTGGGGGTGGATTTATCGAGATAGAATACAATTGGTTTTTTAGGCTCAACCAATTCGCCGCGTAAATATGCCGCTTCGTCTTTAGGCTCCAGACGCCAGCGGGTAATGAGCTCTTTTTTCTCCACATTGCTTTGGCTATCTGAAAAATAGGTGTATGGAACCGTGAAGTAGCCTACGAATGGTGAGAGAAACCTGCCGGCCATCGGTTGTTGAGGCAGAAGCACTATGGAGGATGAAGACTCAACGGTTAGATATACCGTAGCATCCCCCTGTTCTACTTTTGTTGAGAGTTCCGATATGGCGGTAATGCTGTTTTTGTAAGGCTTGATATCTATGATGTGCGATAGGTCTTTGGTAATGGAGCTACTGATGCTGATGCTTTTAAACAGGTTGTTGAAAAAAGTGGATGAGCCGTTGTATAGATCATTTACCTTTACTATTACGGACGATGAGTCGGAACTGAATCCTTCTACTTTTAAACTTCCCATTAGCGGCGAGATAAAATTGTCTTGCACCGATAACGCGATAAAATCGTCTTGGGGATAATAGGGTTTGGGACGCACATTTCGGATAAAAAGTTTATCGGAATCCTTGCTCAACTCGAAGCGTATCAGGGCGTTTTCGTAATTAATCCCTTTGTTTAACCCCTGTTCGCCCAGTTCGTAAGGAACTTTCAATATGCGGTTAACTATTAGAAATTCTCTATTCAGCAGGCTGTCGGGGATCTCAAAGTAATAGTCCGATTTGTCTTGATATAATGTAAACAAACCCGTTTTGCAAGAGGCGCTGTCTGTCAGGTACTTGTATTTGTTTTGCAACGCAAGGCTGTCTTTTTCGTTGTTGGCTGTAACGTGAAAAAGGCACAGTTGAATACAAATCAATCCAAATACAATGATTTTCTTTCGCATAAGTTTATAAATTTTCCGAAAGAAAATCACAATAAATTAATTTTACAAAAAATATGTAGTGAGTGGTGTTTTTTTTGCAGTGAAGTGGATTTTATAAGAGAGGGATTCTGGCTATAAATTCATTTTTTTCTATGTAAAAGGCACAGGGCCGGGTGGTAAGGTGTGAATACCGTTTGGTTAAATTTTCTAATCCTTTGCCCGATGAGGAAGTGCTTTCGGATGGATTATAATTGTTCTTTACCGTTAAATAATCAGAGTCTGTATAAATTTCTACTTCTAAAGGTTGCTGATAAGACATTTTGGTGTGCTTGATGCAATTTTCTACAAGTAATTGCAATGCTATGGGCGGGACTTTTTTATCTAAGCAGTTTTTATCCACATCGATTTTCACCTTGATGCGATTTGCGAAGCGGATTTGTTGCAGGTAAATATAGTTTTGAGTGAATTCTAATTCGTCCCTCAAAAAAATAGAGTCGCACTTTTCTTGTTTTAATAGGTATCGGTATAAATTGGAGAGGGAAACAGCAAAATTTTTAGCTTCTTCGGGCTGCTTGCTTACCAATATTTTTAAACTGCTCAGTGAATTGAACAGAAAGTGGGGATTTAATCCGCTCTTCAACTGTTCGAGTTCTGTTGCCAGCGCCTGTTGTTTCTGATATTCGTTTTTCAGCTCTAAGTTTATTTTTTCTTCCTGAATCTGTTGCCGCTTCAAAAATTCTTTTTGCCAGTGTAGTATTCCCAAAAGGAATATTACGATAAAAGCTATCGACGTAAATAATGTCATATAAACAAACGCACTGTGAGTGTTGGTTACGAGCTCTTTGAAACTGATTCCGGGCACATTGGCTGTAAATGTCCAGGTTTCGCCTCCCATATCTATTTGTTCGTAATACCTATCGACGGGTATGCTCAGGTAGTCTGAGAATACTTCGGTAATGGATTTTTCTTTATCTGTTGCTGGATTAAAACGATTTGACGGTTCAACAGGTTGGCCGATTTTTGATTCGTCGGGATGGAAGATATAAATATCACGATAACTCAGGGTAAGGTATGCATAAGAGAAACTTTTGTTTTCGGCAATTTCACGATGGAGTGTACTCAGCGGGATTTCTAATGTTAAAGCCTTGTTCCCCGGTGATTGGTCCCCTAACGGTACACTTATGCGAATACACATTAACGTGTCGTTGCATATTGGTCTCATCAGATAATTGGTATCGTTTTTCTTCCAATCCGTTATGGATATTTTTTGCATCAGGTCGTTTTTTTGAGCGACATAATCGAAGGTGCGTTGCAGCTCTTTTTGAGAGTGATGCGATGCGTCCCTCAGGAGCTTCATCTGCTCTACCTGATGAAGCAGGAGGGTTTTAAACGTGCCGATATTACTTATACACACGCTTTGCACCATTTTTTCTATTTTGAGCGAAGCATCTTTTTCTACCTGTTTTTCTTTATGATAGGAATAGAGAGTTACCAGGCTAAACAACAATATCCCCGTCCAAAAATAGGGGCTTTTAAGCAACTTGGCCATCAATTTTTCAACCATGATTTGAATTGCTGTGAACGGGCCCTGCTAACAATAAATCCTTCGAATGGTTTATGCTTCATGCGTACTTTGATTCTGCCTTTTGAAAGTGGAACCCACTCTTCTACAGCATCTTTTCGAATAATAAAAGTACGGTTGATCCGGAAAAACAGATCCGGATTTAGAATATTTTCCAAATCCTTCAAGGTAGAATCGCAAAACAGGCGTTTGGCAAACGTCGTAAAAGCGAAAACATACCTGTCATCGGCCTGAAAATAAGAAATTTCATTTATACTTACAACCTTTTTTACGGTGCCATGTGTTAAGATTAACTGCTCTTTATAAGATGATTTTTTCGGCTGAATTTCTGAAATGAGTTTTTGTAAATTACTTATGTATGAGCGTTCGAGTGATTTATATTTACTCAACGCTTTTTTTATTTCAGATTCTTCTACGGGCTTCAGAATATAGGCTATGCTGTTTACATCGAATGCTTGTATGGCGTATTGATCGTAAGCAGTAGTGAAAATAACCGGAGTTTGCACTTCTATTTTGTCGAAAATGGAAAAAGAAAGCCCGTCACTCAATTGGATATCCATAAAAATCAGGTCGCAAGAGTTGTCGTTGAGCCACTCCACTGCCTCATCTACTCCATGAAGTTTTGCTACAATGTTATACGATGGGTTTATATGTAAAAGCTTTTCTTGTAATTCATCGGCCAATAAGCACTCATCTTCAATAATAAGAATATCCATAAAATTGATAAGCCTTTTACCATTTACTCCATAATCGCCGGCAAAACTTCTTCCTCCTCTTCTTCTTCCGGAGGTTCTTTTTTTACCACAAGTGCACTTATCTCCCAAAGCATATAAAGCGGTATGGTAACCACGAAGAGCGAAAACGGGTCACCCGACGGGGTGATCAGGGCTGCCAGTATCAAGGAGCCTACCACTGCGTGCCTGCGATACTTGCGGAAGAAAGAACGGTATATTAATCCCAGATTGGATAAAAGCCAGAAAACAAGTGGTAACTCAAACACCACTCCCATAATAAGGATGAGGGTGTAAAAATTGTTCATGTATGAATCGAGCGAAATGCTGTTTTTAATGACATCACTTAATTCAAAAGTAATAAGAAATCGAAAGATCAACGGAAAAACAATAAAATAACCTACCAGGCAACCTATCACGAACATCACACCGCCAAAGCCGAATGCCATTCTTACTCCTTTTGTTTCATTTTCGTACAGGGCAGGGCTGATAAAGCGCCAGATTTCAAACAAAATATATGGGATGGTCAGAAGGACGGCAAATGTCAGGGAAGTGGAAATATAGGTCATGAACTGCGTTGTCATGTTAATGTTCAACATTTCAACATGAAAAGATTCCGCAGAAAAATCGGGGAGGAAAGGAATGTATTTACTGGCTCCTTCCAAAAACCTATATGTGACAAAATCAGACGAGGTGGGCGCAAGAATTATCGAGTCGAAAATACGAGGGACAAGGATGAATCCGGCAATGGACAAAACAAGCACCGCAGCGATAATGCGTATCAAAGTCCAACGGAATTCCTCGAGATGGTCCCAAAAGGACATTTCTTTCTCTTTCATGCAGCCGATAGATTATAGAATTTAATCTCGGAAAAAATCCACAAAGTCATGGATTGATCCCGAGAACAGGTGATTATTACAATAACCCGAAAGTTGAGTTATTGATTGTTTGTGGACGATGTCTTTTTGTCAGACGGATCGGCTTTAATATCTTCTTCAATATCATTCAGTCCCTTTTTGAAGCTGTTGATTCCTTTTCCCAGCCCTTTCATAAATTCGGGTATTTTCTTTCCACCGAAAAGGATCAGGATAACTAAAACAATAATGGGAATTTCCCATCCATTTAAATTAAAAAGAAGTGGATTCATAGGTTTTTTTGTTAATCTGTTTATTTAATTATTACAAACATACAAAAGTAGAATTAATTATTAAGTTTTGCAATACTATTGGCATAAAGTTTTGTAAAATATCACATCGTAATGACACGCTGGCGATACTAAGAAATTTGAACAGTTTCTAAATGTTAACATTCGAAAAAAGTGCACCGGCACTGCAATTTTGTTTTAAATTTGTATCGCTAAGTTTAGAACGATTTTAATTAATGAATAAAACATACCTGCTTCTCATCGTTTTTTTGTATATCCCGATGAGAATTTTTTCTGTCCAGCTACCTGCTTCTGAGGTTAGAGCAGTCTGGCTGACGACTAATTACGGACTCGACTGGCCGAGAAATAAAATCAGCCAGCAGGAGCAAAAGAGGGAACTTGTTGCCATGCTCGATAGTTTGCAGAGATACAATTTCAATACCGTGATATTTCAGGTCAGGGCGAGGGGCGAGGTGTTTTATGATTCAAAAATTGAGCCGCTAGCATCGATTATTGTCCCGTCCGGATACGGGAAACCTAAATTCGATCCGTTGGCTTTCGCCATAGAGGAGTGCCATAAACGCGGTATGGAGTTACATGCCTGGCTGGTTACCTATCCGTTGGGAGGAGATAAGCACGTCAGGAGTTTAGGTGCAAGATCGGTAACCCGGATAAACCCGTCTATAACTAAAAAATACCGGGGTGAATGGTTTCTTGATCCGGGCAATCCAAAAACCGACGATTATCTTTTATCTATGGTTAAGGAGATAGTTGTAAATTATGATATCGACGGTATTCAGTTCGACTATATCCGGTATCCGGACAATACGGGAAAATTTCCGGATGCAGGGATGTACAGGCTCCACGGTAAGGGGAAAACAATAGAAGAATGGCGCAGGGACAACATTACCCGCTTTGTGACCAAAGCTTACGATTGGGTGAAAAGTCAAAAAAAATGGGTGCAGGTCAGTAGCGCTCCATTAGGGCGTTATCGGGCGTTGGGAAACAGAGGCGCTGGGTGGACGGCTTTTGAAACTGTTTTTCAGGATGCTGCACAGTGGATGAAAATGGGTAAACACGATGCCCTCTATCCGATGATGTACTACAAAGAGCATCTTTTTTATCCTTTTGTGGACGATTGGCTTGAGAATGGGAACAGTCGCATTATCGTTCCGGGATTAGGTACTTATCAGATGATCGAATTGGGATGGAGCCGGCAAGATATCGTGAATCAGATCGATTACACGAGAAAGAGCGAGTCTTCCGGGCAGGCATACTTCCGGGCAGATAATGTCTTGTCGAACACGAAAGGGATCTTGAATGCCATTGACCACTATTACCGCCATCCGGCAAAACTGCCCGCGATGACCTGGCTTTCGAATGAAATTCCTAAAGCACCGTACGATTTAACAGCCGAAAACGTGAACGGAAAATTGCAGTTGAAGTGGAAAACCGATAATGCGGGGACGCGTGTCACCTACAATGTTTACAGGAGTGAAACGGAAGATTTTGATGTCGATAATGCCGAAAATATCCTTGCCACGGGATTGCGAGAGCCCGTTTTTGACTATTCCGCTCTCATTGATGAAAAGGGATATTATTATTTTGTGACGGCTTCAGACTCATATCACAACGAGAGTGAAATTTGTTATCCGGCATTTTTTGTCCACTCCGAAACAATTAAATGATATTAATGTGTATCTTTAGAAGCTGTTTGAATTTTTTATCCCGCTATTATCGCCAAAACAAGAGAGAACTCTCCTGAAAATAATTCTTTTTGAATAGCAAAACAGATTTAAACAGTCTTTTTAAAAATATAGAAAAATAACTTCAAACGATTGAAAAAAGGAATATTTTTGTACTATGGATAACAGTCAAAAATTGAGAAAACAGGTGAAAGACGAGTTCATGCAGTATCTCTCTGACCACAAGCATCGTAAAACTCCCGAGAGATTTGCCATACTCGATCATATTTACAACACGAAAGGGCATTTTGATATGGATTCGTTATACAAATCCATGGTGGATGTGAATTTCCGTGTCAGCCGGGCCACACTCTACAATACCATTGAACTGCTGCTCGATTGCGGCCTGGTGGTGAAACATCAGTTCGGCGGAAATATTTCGAAATACGAACGTGCCTACGGTAATGAAAATCACGATCATATCATATGCACCAGCTGTGGCGAAGTTTGGGAAACCAAAAACGGCAACCTGTTCACTCCGGCGCAGCAGCGAAAGATTAAAAAATTTACCGTAAGTTATTACAGCATGTATATTTACGGGATTTGCAGCAAGTGCAGCCATGCAAAGAAAATTGCGTTGAGAAGGCTGAATAATGAAGCGAAAAAATAATAACAATAAGAGGTAAGAAATGGATGTAGATGTAATTTTAGGCCTCCAGTGGGGCGATGAAGGAAAAGGAAAAGTTGTGGATGTTTTAACGCCCAATTACGATATTGTGGCTCGTTTTCAGGGCGGGCCAAATGCCGGTCATACGTTGGAGTTTGAAAATCAGAAATATGTACTGAGATCGATCCCGTCGGGGATTTTTCAACAAGGGAAAATCAATATTATCGGAAATGGCGTTGTGCTCGACCCGGCCCTGTTCAAGACTGAGGTGGAAGCGTTGGAAGCGTCGGGGCATGCATTGACCGACCGGTTGTATATTTCAAAGAAAGCACATTTAATTTTGCCTACTCACCGCTTGCTTGACGAAGCGATGGAACAGGCGAAAGGCGATTCAAAAATCGGAACAACCGGAAAAGGAATCGGTCCGGCTTATACCGATAAAGTGAGTAGAACCGGTTTGAGAGTGGGAGACCTGTTCCACAATTTTGAAGAGAAATACAAAAAAGCAACGGCAAGACATATCGAGATGCTTGCCCGATACGGTCATAAATACGTTTTGGAAGGGGTTGAAAATGAATGGTTTGCCGGAATAGAGAAATTGAAATCGTTCAATATTATCGATTCGGAACATTACATCAATCAATCACTGGTGGGGGGCAAGAGTGTGCTTGCCGAAGGTGCACAAGGCTCTATGCTCGATATCGATTTTGGCTCCTATCCGTTTGTTACCTCATCCAACACCATTTGTGCCGGTGCTTGTACAGGATTAGGCGTTGCTCCCCGCAAAATCCGCGATGTGTTCGGTATTTTTAAGGCATACTGTACCCGTGTGGGCAGCGGCCCGTTTCCTACGGAACTGTTCGATGAAGACGGACAGCAGATGCGCGATTTGGGCCATGAGTACGGCTCCGTTACCGGGCGTCCGCGACGCTGCGGATGGATTGACCTGGTAGCGCTTCGCTATACGGTGATGCTCAACGGGGTAACCAAGCTGGTGATGATGAAAAGTGACGTGCTGGATACCTTCGAAACCATTAAGGTATGTGTGGCTTACAAGATTAACGGAGAAGAAACGGAAGATTTGCCTTTCGACATCACGGAGAACATTGAACCTGTTCTTGTTGAACTGCCGGGTTGGAAAACCGATATGACGAAGATGCAGTCGGAAGATGAGTTCCCCGAAGAGTTTAATGCTTACCTTTCGTTTTTGGAAGAAGAGCTGGGCGTACCTGTCGCCATCGTTTCGGTAGGCCCAGACAGGGCGCAGACGATAGTCAGATAACAAAACGCCTGGAAGCAAGCAAATATGGATGATGATCTTTTTCAACAAAGTTTGCGATATGAAGTAATGGATCAAATAGCCGGAAAATGTGCCATTGCGGATGAGGTTATTCTGGCTATGAAAAGCGTGCCCCGCCATCTGTTTGTGGGTGAAGACCAGAGACATGCCGCCTATCGGGATGAGCCATTGCCTATTGCATCGGGGCAAACTATTTCTCAGATCACCACCGTGGCCATGCAGACCGGTTTGTTGAAAATGCAGAAGGGTGACAAAGTTCTTGAAATTGGTACCGGAAGCGGATATCAGGCGGCTATCCTGTGTGAATTGGGTTACAGGGTTTACAGCATTGAAAGACACAAAAAACTCTATCTGACGGCGAAAGAGAATTTGTCGGCACTGGGATATAAAGATGCCGTCCTGATCCACGGTGATGGATTTGACGGATTACCCCGATATGCTCCATTCAATGGTATTCTTATTACGTGCGGGGCGCCGGAAATTCCGGAAAAACTGCTGGAGCAGCTTGCGACAGGGGGGAGAATGGTGGTGCCGGTAGGTGAAAAGTTACAGGAGATGATGGTGGTTGAAAAAACCGACGATAAAAACTATACGACCACCGGTGCGGGTTATTTTCGGTTTGTACCGATGCTGAAAGGTATTGTGAACTGAAGTTCAGTCAGGTATATTATATCTGCCCGTTGAATTTTGGTATGACTTTTGCACATTCAATCTGTAGAAAACATTTTGCAGGTGTTTTGCGTTTAATAAAAAATGATCTAAAAAATTATCACATGAGTGCTGTTTGGTTTTTATTGATTTTAATTGCAGTAGCAGGTTTTGGTGTGCAGATTACGTTGCAGAACCGGTTTAAAAAATATTCAAGAATTCCCCTGAGAAACGGTATGACGGGCAGGGATGTGGCAGAAAAAATGCTTCATGACAACGGTATATACGACGTTCAGGTTATTTCGGTCCGCGGCCAGCTTACCGACCATTACAACCCTGCCAATAAAACCATCAATCTGAGCGAGCCGGTTTACGGGAGCAATAGTGTTGCCGCAGCTGCTGTGGCGGCTCACGAAACGGGACACGCTTTGCAACACGCCAAAGGTTACGCGCCTCTGAAAATGCGTTCGGCTTTAGTACCCGTTGTGAGTGCATCTTCGAGGTGGGTCACGTGGATATTGCTGCTCGGGATTATTACAATAACAACTTTCCCGGCATTGCTTTGGATAGGGATCGGCTTATTTGCCTTAACAACCCTGTTTAGCTTTATAACACTTCCGGTAGAAAAAAATGCGACCAACAGGGCGTTGATCTGGCTAAGCAGTGCAGGTGTTACCGATGTAAGCAACCACTCGCAGGCTACGGATGCTTTGCGTTGGGCAGGATATACTTATGTTGTGGCCGCCTTGAGTTCGCTGGCAACACTATTATACTACATTATGATTGCCATGAGCGGAAGCCGGAGATAAAACAAACTGCTCTGCGATGAAAACAATTTTAATAACAGGGGGATCGGGCTTAATAGGAAGAAAACTATCGCGATTGCTTATCGAGAAAGGATACAGGGTGATTTGGCTTAGCCGCGAACGATTTGTAAAAGCCGAGATACCCCGGTACAGATGGGATTATCAGCGAAACGAAATAGAAAAAGAAGCCGTTGGACAAGCCGATATCATTATCCATCTGGCGGGATCGAATATTGGAGAAGATCCATGGACAAGGCTTAAAAAACAGAGTATCGTGGAAAGCCGTGTTCAAACCGCACAACTTTTGCTCGACACCGTTAAATCGATGGACAAAAAGCCCGAAGCCTTTATCTCTGCTTCAGCAATCGGGTATTACGGCGTGAAAATAACCAACAACACATACACCGAGGAAGATGCCCCCACCGAGAATGACTTCCTGAGCCGGACTTGCCGTAAATGGGAAACGGCCGCTTTCAATTTTCAGGAACAACTCGGTGTCCGTACCGTGGTTTTTCGTACAGGTTTCGTGATTTCAAAAAACAGCGACGCATTCAGGAAACTAATCCTTCCCATTCGTTTCGGGTTGGGCGCACCCATCGGGAGCGGCAAGCAGTATTTGACGTGGATACATATCGAAGACCTTTGCCGGATGTATCTGAAAGCTATTGAAGATACTGATATGAAAGGGGTATATAACGCGGTTTCGCCGGAATTTATCAGTAATGCCGATTTTATGCATACGTTGGCAAAGGTGATGAAACGGCCTTATTTTATGCCTCACATCCCTTCGTTTTTAATGCGTCTGATTCTGGGCGAAGCAGCGGGTATGATTCTGGGTGGAAGCCGTATCTCATCTAAGAAGATTCAGGATGCGGGTTATGAATTTCAGTACGATACTTCCGAAAAAGCCATTAAAGCTTCGTTGAAAGCCATTAGAGAAAAAGAAAAAAACAGCATCAGAAAAAGAAGATAATGATTTTTATAACAATTTAAAAATCAAAAAAATATGACAAAATTAAATCCCTATCTCAATTTTGACGGTACTTGCGAAGAGGCATTCAATTTTTATAAATTTGTTTTTGGCGGTGAATTCTTAGGCGGAGTTCACAAAATGAACGAGACTCCCGGCATGGAAATTCCCGAAGAAGCAAAAAACAGAGTCATGCACGTGGCACTTCCTGTAGGGAATGATCTTTTGATGGGTTCCGACATTTTTCCCGGACAACCGTTTGTTCAGGGAAACAATAACTACATCAGTATTTTCCCCGAAAGCCGGGAAGAGGCAGATCGTCTCTTCGGAGCTCTATCCGAAGGCGGTGAGGTGGAGATGCCTATGGCCGACCAGTTTTGGGGCGACTATTTCGGTAGTTTGAAAGATAGATTCGGAATCTGTTGGATGATTAATTACAATGCTGCAAATCAGTGATTTGAACAGTGCGTTTCCCGTTTTTCAGCTACAATAACTATGGCTGCCATGTGTTCTTTGTATTTCTTAAAAACGCGGCGCATTTCCAAAATCCGCTTTCGTTCTTGGGGATGAGTAAGGATGTTAAACACAATCTTACAGAATCTCCAGAACCCTTCGTCGTCGATAATCCGTTTAGGTTCGAGCAGGATCATCGGATTTTTTTCGATCCGCACAACTTTAAATCCTTCATCTTCTACTATTGCAACCCATTCCTTTTCTGTCAATGGCCTTGCATTCACCTGGATGCTTTGCATCAATCCCCTTTTGATATCGATCTTCAACTTCTCTTCCAGTTCATCCGGGAATAAGCTCAGTTCGTGTATGCCGTACAGGCCGCCTTTTTTTAAAATTCTGTAAGCTTCTTTTACAATGGCCGATTTCTTGACATCTGCATGCATGGTAAGCATGGCTTCACCGTAAACAACATCTGCGAAATTTTCGGGCAGGGAGGTTTCTGTTGCATTTGAATTAATTATTCTCTGGTTTTCCCCGCTTATCCGTTTCTCCAATTTTCGCGTGGCTTCTTCATTCAACTCAATGCCGGTATAGCTATGGGGCTGTTTTTGCAACACGATAGAAGCTGTAAATCCCATTCCGGGGGCAAACTCCACCACATTGTCCGTACTCTTGATATTTAAGTTTTCTACTAACTTCAATGTGAGTTCTTTCCCTCCGGGGCGCAGTACCCTTTTGCCCATTTTGGCCAAAATCCAGTGGCCGTGTTTTGTATCTAATATTTTATGGTTCATTGCTTTGCTATTTATACGTGGATATTGTACAAAAATAGCGGGGCAACCGATACAAAACAATCCCTAAAAATCATGATTTTTAGGGATAAACTCATCAATTATAATGAGGCTTGCTGAACTTTCGCAAGTACATTATTTTCCCTTATGTCCTCGGGTCGAAGAACGGATAATCCTTTACTGCCAGAAATTCGTTATCGAGCAATGTCTTCTCTCTTCTCGATAAGGGAGCCTCTAAAATTTCCCCGATATGATCTACGCAGAACGAAAAATTACGGAAGTCGCCGGGCGGGATAATTACATCTGCTCCTGCCTGAAAGGTGAACTTCAGGGCGGCAACGCCAAATTCCCGATTTTCCACATCGATGGGTTTGCACCACGATTTCTGATACCGGGAATCTTTTTTCTCATTTTCCATCCAGCGGCGGTGTATCAATCCTTTTATAGCCAGTACGCCCATCCCGCGTCTTTTTGCTTCGTTTACGGCTCCGGTTCCCCATCCATCCAATTTAATCATTTGCCAATTGGTGGGAAACATCATCGTGTCGAAATCATACATCGACATGGCCCGGATAGCCTGCTCCTGCGAGTGTGCCGAAAAGCCTACTTTGCGGATCCGTCCGCGTTGTTTTTCTTTTTCCACCATTTCTATGATGCCGCCCGGCCCGAAAATCTGTTCTACATCCTCCGGTGTGCTGATGCTGTGCAGCTGATATACATCAAAATAATCGGTTTGTAACAGTTGTAGTGATTTTTCAAATTCCTTTTCCGCACTTTCACGTAACCTTTGAGTGGTTTTGCAAGCCAGAAAATTATCTTTTCGGTAGGGCTTTAACGAATTCCCGAGCTTTTCTTCCGCGTCTCCGTAACTGGGAGCCACATCAAAGTAGTTGATCCCTCTGTCCAGGGCCCAAGCGACGTAATTGTCCGAAGCCTTTTGTCCGTCCTGCATAGATATGATTCCACCATAAATTACGGGGAAAACTTCGAATCCGGTTTTCCCCAGCTTCCTTTTCAATGTCCCGGCTTTTTGGGGTCTCTCTGTGGTGTCGGCAAACGTTGTGGAAACTGCTCCCGATGTGCCGATAGCTACTGCCCCAACAATACTTTTTTTAATAAATTCACGCTTGTCCATAGTTTTTTAAGTTTTTTATTTTATCTCTTGATCAATCCATTTCGACCTGTCGGGTGGAGTAGGAGCGGGAACCGGTTTGCGTGGATTTTCTTTCAGTTCATTGAGCAGCACTTCCACCGCTTTTTCGATAGACGGGTCGTTACCTTTGGCCAACGTTTCGGGACGGTCAACCACTTCAATATCGGGATATACGCCGACTCCTTCGATAATCCACTTGCCGCGATCATCGTAAATACCGAAAATGGGTACGGAGATATAACCTCCGTCAACCAGACCCGCATTTCCTGAGATGCCTACCAGCCCGCCCCACGTGCGCGTACCGATAAGTTTCCCTTCGCCCGTTTTCTTGAAGAAGTACGGAAAAGCATCGCCGCCGGACGACGAGTATCCGTTAATGAGCATAACTTTTGGGCCATCGTGTGCTATGCCGGGTGTTTTCATCGGCTGTGGAAGTCCGTTGCTATGCCAGTATGCCAACGTGCGGCGATTGAGCAAATCGATCATCCGGTCGGGGATGAATCCTCCTCCGTTGTAACGGTCATCGATAATGAGTGCCTCTTTATCGTTGTATGAATATATTCCCCGGAACAGTTCGCGGTTCCCTTCGATGGCGGTGTTGGGCACGTGGATGTAACCGATCTTCCCTCCCGAAAGTTTATCCACCATCGCACGGCGTTCATTCACCCAGTCTAAATAGCGCAGCTCATGCTCGGACGTGATGGTTTTTACGGTATAGTTTTTTGCTCCCGAAGTCGAGGGCGAACTGTTTACCGTCAGCTCTACATGCCTGCCGCCCAGGTTTTCGAGCAATTCATACGGATTGAGATCGGTGGTGAGGTCTTTACCGTTGATGCTGATGAGGTAATCTCCTTCTTTTACGTTCACGCCGTTTTCGGTAAGTGGTGAGCGGCGGCTTTCGTTCCAGTTCTCGCCGGCGTATATCTTTTTAATGGTGTATCGTCTGGCAGATAAATCGGCTTCCAGTTCGGCTCCCAGCAAACCCCCGTTTATCCGGTCAACTTTGCCGATATCGCCCCAATCTACGTATGTGTGTCCGGTATTGGTTTCGCTCACGATTTCGTTCAGTATGTAATCCAAATCGAAGCGGCTTGGAACGTACGGCAACATTGCCCCGTAATTTCTTTGTATTCCTTCCCAGTCCACACCGTGCAGGTTGTTCACGTAAAAGTAGTCGCGGAAAATGCGGAAAGCATCGGCATAAATCTGGTTCCACTCTTTGCGCGGGTCTATTTTCATGGTCAGGTTCGTCAAATCTATTTTGGATGCTCCGGCTTTTTGTCCGGTTTGATTTTTTGCTACGGCATAATCGTTGTTGGAACGGTAAATAAACGTTTTTCCGTTGGCACTCAAGATTCCGTTGCCCGCACCATCGAGAATCTCTTCCGTTTTCTCATCTTTGATGTGGTAGCGCATAACCTTGTTCCCCGATGCGTAGAGCAATCCCTCATCCACTGCACCGATGATGCGGTAGTTGCCTGCCTCGACAGGTAATGCCACAATGCGGTTCTGGATGTTTTCGAAATCGATTTGAACTTTCAACGGCGGTTTACTTTTGTTTTCGGTCCGGATGGAATCGGCTTTTTCATCGCCAACAGGTTCCGTGTCGTTTTTGTATCGGGTTAGTGTTGTACCGTCGTTCCGCAGCGGTATAGCGTAGATGCGCCCGGCGTTGTTGTACAGGTAATCGAATTCGAAACTGCTGAAAGCCAGATTAAAATCGCGATTGGAGGTGAAGAACAGAAACTTTCCGTCGCGGCTGAATACCGGTTGTCCGTCGGAAAACGAAGCGTCGGTAACTTGGTGTTTCCTGCCGGTAGAAACCTGATACAGCCACAATGCTGATTGATAATTGGGTAACGACTTGCTGTAAGCCACCCAATCGCCGTCGGGTGAAAACGAATAATCGCGAATCTCTTCCGCCGATGCTTCGTCAATGACGGTTTGGTTGCCGGAGACGGCATCCACCAGCCAAAGTTTAAGCGTACGGTCGCTGTATGCCAGGTGTTTGTTGTCCGGTGACCATTCAGCGGTGTATTTCCATGCTTTCGAACCTTTTGTCAATTGTTTGGGTTGTGCGCCTTTCTTGTTTTCGAGCAGATACATTTCGTATTCGCCGGTAGCATCGGAATAGTAAGCGATATTTTTTCCGTCGGGCGACCATACAGGGAAAATTTCCCGGATACCTTGTGTGCGGGTCAGGTTTTCGATATCGCCATTTTCCGCCGGAACGGAGAAAATATCGCCCCGTGCGTCAAACAACACACGTTTTCCCGATGGCGAAAGCGAGTAACTGCCCACGAAATCTTTCACGTTTTTAAAATAGGGCAGCAAATTGGGATTGTCGTAGTTGATGGAAACGGATATCTTGTCGGATATTCCCGAGCCGAGGTTAAGCACGTAAAGATAACCGCCGTTCTCGTACACCAGCTTTCCGTTCCGCCCCGATGGCCACATCACATCGAAATCTTTGTGATGCGTTATCTGCACGTTCTCCCCGGTTTGCGGGTCGTATCGCCAGATGTTCAGGCGCGTATCTTGGTCGGATGCATAAAAAATATGGTCTCCGTACCACGTCGGCCATTGGTCGCTGCCTGCCCAATGCGTTATTTGCTGTGAGGTGTTATTGGTCAGGTTGTATGTCCACAACTCGGTAGCACGGCCGCCTTTGTAACGCTTCCACGTGCGGAATTCGCGGTCAACCGGTGTGAAGCAGAGTCGCGAGCCGTCGGGTGAGAATGTGGCAAAACCTCCGTTCACAATCGGGAGCGGTTCTTCCAATCCGCCGTTGATGCTTACCGTGAAATATTTTCCGTTGCGTTCGCCGAATGAGGTACGGTTGGCACGGAAGAGAACGCGTTTGCTGTCGGGTGTCCAGTCGAGCACCACGTTATCGAACCCTCCGCGAGGCGGCATCACGCCTTCGGAATTGTAAAACGTGAGTTGGCGTGCTGTTCCGCCTTCGGCGGGCATCACCCAGATTTGGCGGTTCCCGGAATATTCTGCCGAAAAGGCAATCCATTTTCCGTCGGGAGAAATTTTTGGAAAAAGTTCAATTCCCGCGTGTGAAGTGAGTCGTTTGGCAGTGCCGCCCGACGCCTGGACCGTCCAGATGTCGCCGGCATATACAAACGCGATCAGGTTTCCGTTAATATCGGGATAACGCAACATCCGGGCGTCATCCATTGCCGGAGCCTTAGATATCAATAGGCTAAGGGCTAAGAAGAGGAGTAGTTTTTTCATTTTTTTCCAGTGACAGTATATTATAAACAACTTAACAAAATTTCCCGTGCCACATCGCCCGTCACGTTCCGGTTTTCACCGAAAGCTACACTGCGGTCGTTAAACCGTTTGGCAATGGTTTCGATGGTTTCGACACCGATCTTTTCTTCCGATAACCGGGTGGTTAAACCCAATGAGCGATAAAATTCTTCTGTTTTCTCGATGGCCTTATCCACACGTTCCTGTTCACTACCCCCGGTAATTCCAAAAACGCGCTTGCCGTATTGGAGTAGTTTTCCGTGTTTTTGTTCTTTCAGGACACGGAGTGTGCCGGGCATCACAATCGCTAGCGAATGTCCGTGCGTGGTGCCGTGCAGTGCGGTGAGCTCGTGCCCGATCATGTGTGTAGCCCAATCCTGCGAAATACCCATCCGGATAAAATCGTTAAGCGCCAGGGTAGCTGCCAGCATATAGTCGGCCATCAGGTCATAATCGCATTGATTTTCCTTGATTTTCGGAGCGATCTCTATTACCGACAGTAATATGCCTTCAGCCCATCTGTCCATCAACCGCGATTGCCCCGGTGTGGTAAGGTATTGCTCCAACACGTGCGTATAAGCATCTGCAAGTCCGCAAGCCACTTGATGCTCAGAAAGGGAGTAGGTTACTTCGGGATCGAGAATGGAAAATTGTGGATAATCGCCGCCGAAAGCAAATTTCTCTTTGGTCCCGGCACGGGTAATAACAGCTCCGCCGTTCATTTCCGATCCCGTTGCCGGCACGGTCAGAACGGATGCAAAAGGAATTTGTTTTCCGGCAAAGCCTCTCAGCACAATGTTCCACGCGTCTTCGTCCGATGCAATGCCTGCGGCAATCAGTTTTGTCCCGTCAAGCACAGATCCGCCGCCTACGGCCAACAGATAATTTACGTTTTCGCTCTTGCCCAGGTCTATGGCTCTTCGCAAGGTCTCCACCTGCGGATTGGGTTCGATTCCCCAGAATTCTATGAATTTGCGGCCTGCTAATGCTGCCTTCACCTGATCGTAAATGCCGTTTCTGGTTACACTGCCGCCTCCGTAAGTGATCATCAGGTTCACATCATCGGGGATCAAGTCGTTTAATCTGGCAATTTGTCCTTTCCCAAAAATAAGTTTGGTGGGATTTTGAAAGATAAAATTTTTCATACGTAAATATTTAACTGTTATTCATTGAACAAGTGAAAATTAATTTTGTTCTTAAGGAGATATCCGTTCATTCCTCCAGGCTTGTTTTCGGATAATGCCTGAGATTACAAAAATATATATACCTTTATCGCATCAACTTAAACCAATTAAATTATATATCGATTATGGGAACAGGAATTGTTGTTTTAATAGTAATCCTTGCATTAGCGGTAATCTTTTTGTTCTACGGCGTTTCAACCTATAACAGGTTAGTCAGGCTGAAGACGCTGGTGGAAGAGGCGTGGAGCGGAATAAACGTGCAGTTGAAAAAACGTTACGACCTCATTCCTAATCTGGTGGAGACCGTGAAAGGATATGCCGCACACGAGAGTGAAACCTTTAACAAGGTAACACAGGCACGTGCCCAAGCTATGAGCGCAACGGATTTAAAATCTCAGGAAACAGCGGAGAACGGCCTGAACCGGGCGTTGATGAACTTGTTTGCCGTCGCTGAGCAATATCCCGAGTTGAAGGCCAACGAAAACTTTATACAATTGCAGAATCAGCTCAGTATAATTGAGTCGGATATCGAAAAGTCACGCAGGTACTATAATGGCTCGGTCCGCGAAAAGAACATTGTTATCGATACATTTCCGAGCAACATTATTGCCGGGATGTTCAACTTTACCAAATCGCTTTTCTTTGAATTAGAAAACGAACAGGAAAAAACTGTTCCACAAGTGAAGTTCTAAACTGAATGCAACGCATTTTATTCTCTCTTTTTGCTGTACTCTTCCCCCTGGTTGGCTTTGCCCGGGGAGAGAAGGTATATACCTTTCGTTCCGATGTGCTGATTGATACTTCAGGGTATATATCGGTCCGGGAGGATATTCGCATATATGCCAAAGGTGAGGTCTTCAAGCGCGGAATCACCCGTGCCCTGCCGTTGAACCGTTCCGACAGGGACGGAAAGATGATACCGGTGAATTACGATATTGAAAGCGTGAAAAAGGACGGAAAACCGGAGAACTTCTTCACCGGGCGCGAAGGGGGAGATTTGGTTATTTATGTCGGCAACAAAGATGTTTTCCTGGATAGCGGCTGGTATTCATACACCATTAATTACAAAACCGCGGGCCAAATAGGCTTTTTTGAAGATTACGACGAACTAAGCTGGAACGTGAATGCACTGTCTGATTATCCGCTCGATACCGTAAGTGCCGTCATACGGCTTCCCGAAGGTGCTGAGGTGTTGAGTTACCGTGGTTACACGGGAAAATACGGGACAACGGAGAGCGATTGCAGGGCAGACACACTGTCCGATGGATCCTTGTACCTTGAAGCCGTCAATCTTGCTCCACAAGAGATGCTGACCGTTTCCGTCGGGTTTACAAAAGGTGTTGTTCGTCAACCGGCCACACAGGAAAGTGGATTCTCCAAACCGGTCCCGACCACTTTTTTCGCTAAGTATGGCCTGCCGGTTGTCAGCGCGATTCTTTTCTTGTTGTTGCTTGCCTATTATTTCTTCACGTGGCGGAAATACGGGATTGATCCGCCGAAACCTGTGGTAATCCCACAATTCTCACCGCCCGAAGAATTATCTCCCGCAAGCGTGGGGATGTTGTACAAGGAAAAATATTGGGATGACCTGATAACGTCTTCCATCGTGAACCTGGCGGTCAAAGGATTTTTGCGCATCAAAGAGACCGAAAAGTCATCTTTCCTGCGCCGGAAAGACCGGATTTACACGCTTATCAAAACAAAGGATGACGATAACACATTGCCGAAGGAAGAGGGTATTGTCTTGCGCGATCTTTTTAAGGATAAAGGTGAAGTGGTGCTCGACGGAAAGTATAATTCGGACATAGCGAACCTGATGAATTCGTACAGGTACGATCTCAACAAGCAATACAATCCGGTATTGAAAGAAGGGGCTAACCGTAAATTTATGGTCCTGCCCTGGATGATGCTGGTGGTTTATTTCGGGTTCCTGTTGTATTTTGTGAGATTTGAACCCGTAAGCCAGATTGGTACGTTTATAGTTGTTGCACTGGTCTCTTTCCCGGTTGCAATGGTTCTATCCATGGTCTTACGAAAAATACTCAAAAAATCCAAAATCCGGTGGTTTGGTTACGTGGTGGGAACAGCATTGGTTGTAGGATCGCTGAGTTTGCTGATTTTCTTTTCACTTAAACAACTGTCGGTAAATGCCGTTGGGTTTATCATCGGTTTTCCGTTGATAATCATCAGTTTTCTGGCATACGGCTTTCTGATTAAACGTCCGGGCGAACGGAAACTTTACCTTCAATCGCAAATAGAAGGATTGAAAATGTATATGGATACGGCAGAAGAAAAACAATTGCAGTTTTTTAATCCGCCGGCGGTTACTCCCGAAATTTTTGAACAGTTACTGCCCTATGCCATTGCGTTGGGCATGGAGGATATTTGGGGCGAGAAGTTTCAATATACGATATTAACGGCCATGCAGCAGCCACAACCCTATCAGCCGCCATGGTTCACGGGAACGGTTATGCGGCCTGCCCGTTTCGGGCATATGCTCAATAGCACCTTGTCAAACACCGTCAATCATGCGGCAACCCTTCCGCAATCTTCAGGATCGGGCGGTGGAAACTGGGGCAGCGGCTCCTTTGGCGGCGGTTTTTCGGGAATGGGCGGCGGAGGCGGCAGGGTAGGCGGCTGGTAATTTTTGAACAAGGGAGACGGTTTGGGTGTTCAACAGTAAAACGTTGGTTTATGGAAGAAAAAGTCTCACCGATTCGCGTTTTTGGGTTGAATCCGTACAATTATCCCAAATTCAGGGGTAAAATAATTCGTTTGTATTTAAACGCTTTTACAACAGGCGGGTACGCCCAGTATATACCGAGCGGATCCGCCGAGAGCGCACTGGACGAAATGCTTCGGAACGGTTGGGGAAATATGGCGTTTTCGGGGGACGAATTGGCGGGTGTGCTTATTGCGCTTCCGCTGTCGTACGACAAGGAATTTCCCCGTGATAGATGTTCGCAGGTTTCCGTTGAAACTTCGGTATATATTGCCGAGGTAATGACACATTCCGATTTTCGGGGAAAAGGCGTTGCCTCAGAATTGCTTGAAAGCTTTTTACAGAAAGCAAAAGACAACTATACGGATGTGGTTATCCGGGTTTGGGATGAGAATGAGCCTGCTTTGTCGTTGTACGAGAAAATGGGATTTAAAAAATTAGGAGTGGAGCTGGTGCAAACCAAGTTAAGCTCGCCGGGGAAGGAATTTGAGATGAGAAAAATATACATGAAGTATGAAAGACTTAATCACTAAAACAATTGATCTGCGTTCCGGTACGCCGGAAGAGAAGAGAAAAGAGATTCGGGACTATTTCCTGAAAACATGGGCTGTGGATGAACTGCTATATACCCAATTAAAATCGGATGATGTGTTTTATCACCGGGGCGATCCGTTGCGCCACATTATTTTGTTTTACCTGGGACATACGGCGGTGTTCTTTATCAATAAGCTGTTTTTAGGAAAGATTATAGATAAACGCATCAATCCTAAATTCGAATCTACTTTTGCCATTGGCGTGGACGAGATGAGCTGGGACGACCTCGACAATAATCATTACGACTGGCCGCCCGTTTCCGAAGTTCGCAATTACCGGGACAAAGCCAAAGAAGCTATTCTCCATATTATCGATACTGCTCCGTTGTCGCTTCCCATTGATTGGGAAAACCCTTTTTGGATTGTCATGATGGGGATTGAGCACGAACGGATTCATTTAGAGACATCATCGGTGCTGATCCGGCAATTGCCGCTGGACAACGTGGTGCCGGGCCTTTTCGGCGAACGGTGCCCAGAAACCGGAGATGCCCCCGGAAACGAACTGATAGAAGTGAACGGTGCAACGATGAAATTGGGCAAACCGATGGATCATCCGTTCTACGGGTGGGATAATGAATACGGGAGTTATACGGAGGAAGTTGCCGGTTTTAAAGCAGCCAAATACCTGACATCGAACCGGGAGTTTTTGGAGTTTATGGAAGACGGGGGATACGAAACCGAAAAATACTGGACCGAAGAAGGATGGAACTGGCGGAATTTCAAAACGGCTCAGATGCCGCTTTTCTGGCGAAAAGATGAAAACGGATACCGGTTGCGGTTGGTTGCCGAAGAGGTGCCCATGCCCTGGAATTGGCCGGTGGAAGTGAATTACCTGGAAGCGAAAGCTTTCTGCAATTGGAAAAGCGAAAAGACCGGACAAACGTACCGGTTGCCCACGGAAGCGGAATGGTATCGCCTGCACGAAGTGTCGGGGCTGAAGGATGTGATGGAGTGGGAGGGTGCGCCGGGAAACATTAATCTCGAATATGGCACGTCGCCTTGTCCGGTGGATAAATTCAAGCAGGGAGATTTTTACGATGTGCTTGGGAATGTATGGCAGTGGACGGAAACGCCTATCACCGGTTTTCCCGGCTTCAAGGTTCATCCCCTGTACGATGATTTTTCCACGCCCACGTTCGACGGCAAGCACAACCTGATAAAAGGAGGTTCGTGGATTTCCACGGGAAATGAAGCCACACTGCATTCGCGTTATGCATTCCGCCGCCATTTTTATCAGCATGCCGGATTCCGGTATGTGCAATCGGATGCTCCGCTGCACATTCAGAGCGCCGATTATGAAACCGACGAAGAGGTTACGTTATCGTGTGAGAACAATTGGGGGGATGCCTACTCGCAGGAGACGAATTTTGCAAAACGACTTGCTGGAATTGTGCTGGATGTGACGCGGGGAAAACCAGAAAGCCGTGTTCTCGACTTGAATGCTGATACCGGTCGTTTGGCTTTTGAACTGGCACGGCATTTCAACGATGTTACCGCACTGGATTTCACTGCCCGCATGATTCGTATTCCTATTCAGTTGCAGGAGCAGGGGTATATGCGCTATACGATGAAAGACGAAGGAGAACTGGTGCATTTCCGCGATGTGGTCTTATCGGATTTCGGGCTCGAAGAAGGGAAAGGCAATATCCTTTTTATGCAGGCCGATGCCATGAACCTGAAGCCCAACTATTCGGGATACGACATTATCGTTATGCCCGGTTTGCTGGAAGAGTTGAGTGATCCGAAATTGTTTTTGTCGCACATTCACGAACGGGTGAACGACGGCGGCTATCTCGTTATCGTCTCTTCCTACAACTGGGATCTTTCGAAGACCAGGCGCGACAAGTGGCTCGGTGGATTCAAGCGGGACGGCGAACCCGTAACTTCGCTGGACGGATTGAGGTCAGTCCTGGAAAATCATTTCGAAATGGAGCGCAAGCCGTTTGATATGGAACTCACCGTGAGAAAAACTTCCCGCATTACCGAAAAGAGGGTGCTGGAAACAACGGTGTGGAGAAAGAAATGACGGTCATCTTCTGCAAATATCCTTAAAGGCGCACCATTCGCAGTTTTTCTCGTTTTGCGTTTGGGAGAAAGGAACGTTTTTATCGAAAATTTCCTGCAGGGAAACATTTAATTTTTCGGTAAATTCGGCTAAGTAGCCCGAGATATCGGTAATGGGCTCTCCTGCGAAGGTAACGACCGGATTGTGTTCCCTGAAAATATTTCTCAGGTAATAGATGGCCGGCGAAACCGGTAATGTGCTGTTGTAAAAAAGCGCGTAAATAAAAACCTGCAATATCTGGTATGGGCGATTGGCTTTGGTACTGTCGAAAAGCTGTTCGATACTTTTGAAATTCAAATCGCCCTTCCCCGATTTATAATCAATAATCCGCAATCCCCCGGCTACCTTGTCAATCCGGTCGATGCTCCCTTTTATGTTTACCGATAAATCGCCAGAAACCCGATGAACCGACCTGAAAACGTGTTCCGAATCCACGTACTCAAACGGTGTGAACGATGTGTCAAACCGAAGGGTCTGTTTTACGTAATCGCGCAGAATTTCCCCGATAAGAAAATGATATCCCGAGAGCGTACGCGGTTTATCTTTTTGTTTAAAATAATGTTCGGCGAAAGATTGCTCAATTAAGTCGGTCAGGTACTCGTCGTTCCCGGCTATGGTGTTCAGCGTATCAGGCAGAACCGGTTTATTCCTGTATCGGTTGTAGACCTGCTGCATAATGGCGTGATACATGGTGCCGAACACATCGGACTCAACCGATTCCTGTACTTCCTTTTCTTCCGAAAGCCCTTCAACTGCCGAAAAATAAAACTGCAAGGGACAGTTGATGTAATTATTGATGAGCGATGCCGACAAGGATGCGTCGCCGCCGGCGCGGAACTTTTGCAACTTGCGCATCACATCGGGTGTTTTTTGTACCGAAACCGTTTGGACCTCCGGTGCCGAAACATCGTAAGACACCACACTCTCTTCAATCTGAAAATAAGGACTGTACAAATACTTCAACTGGTAAAAATAGCGGCTTGCCTCACCCGTCTGCATCTCTTCGGTACGTGTGTCATAGAGCATGAAAACGCGTTTGGCACGGCTTATCATCCGGTAGAAATGGTAAGCATATGTGCTGTCCTGATGTTCGTAAGTGGGCAATTCAAAAGCTTTGCGGAGAGTATAAGGAATAAAAGAGTTCGTGGAGTTTTTAGGCGGGAAAACACCTTCGTTCATGGAGAGGATGATGAGGTTCTCGAAATCTATCACACGCGTTTCCAGTACGCCCATCACTTGTAAACCCGACAGCGGTTCGCCCGAAAACGATACACTGAGGTTTTGTGCCAGGCGCTTCAATAGCCGGAAAAAGGTGTCGGTCGATATGTTTCCGGCCGGCAACAGCGTTTCCTGTAAACGGGTTATTGACTTGTAATACTGAACGATAAATTCGCGTTCAAGGTCGATGGAACGTGTGTCGCCCACAGACTCTCCGTCCGGGTGTTTTTCGGAAGTCAAGTGGCGGTATATCTCCGATAAAATTGATTTCAGGTATTCCCCGCTCTTTGTCCAGTCCGATACAGGTGAAAAAATCAGCTTTAGAAACGGATGTGTGCCCAGTTCGGAAACCGTAAGGAGAACACGATTGTACTGTTGTATATAAGTTTTTAGCGCATCGGCCCCGGATTTTGCAACCATGCCTACCAGGGGGTGATTCAACACCGGGAGCACAAACCGGAAATAAAACGTTGTTTCCCCGTCTGTTTCCCTCGCATTATGATGCAGCAGTGCGATGCTTTCTATCAAGCTTGCCACGGATGAGTGTTGCAATGAGTATCCCATCGTCACGTTTATCTTTTCGATTTCCTGTGGAATGGAATACAAAACGGGCAGCAACAGGTTTTCGTCGGGAAGCACTATTGCCGTGTTTAATCCGGCATTGGGGGCCGATATGTTTTTGTTGTCGAGTAATTGCGTGAGCAGGCGGTTCATTATTTTTGCCTGTCCCACACCCGAAGGAATCCCGATAAGGGTTACGTTGGCCTTTTCCGTGTCCGGAGTATCGGATTCGAGTTCCAGCCTCGAAGGGAAACGCATCAGGTTATCCTGAATCCACAACGATGCGCGGTTTTTTTTATCGCGAACCAGTGGCGAGTCGTAATCCCAGTAAAAATCGGCAATATCCCTGCTTTTCAGATACTTCATCAACTCTGTCTCGGAAGGCGTAAGTGCGTTCAACCCGACAAACACAATATCGGAAAAAGGCAGCTCGATGTTCTCTTTCCGCCTTGCCCGTTCTGCCACTTCCCTGAACAACATGCCCTCGTAAGCATACCCTTTCGTATGCAGCGCTTCGCGGAACGCCGTGTACAACTCAAACAGGATCTGCCACGTTTCCATGAACTCGCGTTTGGTCTCATTGCCTTCGTAGGGCATAAAGGTGGTCCAAAACCGGCGGATGGCATTTACCTGTTCAGGGGTAAGATAAGAGAGGTCGTCATCCATCGATTTCAGGTTGTGGATGTTTCTGAACAATTGCCCGGCATCTGTCAGGTTTTTGTCCACATCATTGAAATCGTTGAGCAGTATTTCGCCCCAATATAAGAAATCATCAAAAAGCTCTCCCGATTTTCCGATAGGGACGTATTGCTCGTAGAGCATGACCAGCATTTCTGTCTTATCGGCAACCCGGTAAACGGAAAGCGATTCAAACAGTTCCTGGATAGTGATTATCCGGGGTGAAAAAATCGGTTTTCCCGCAATCTCCGCTAGGTATTTCTGAAAGAAAACACCTGCACGTTTGTTCGGGAAAACGAATGTCTGTTTATACAGTTCGTTCCCGAACCGGGAATAAAATGTTTGGGCTACGCGGTGAAGGAAAGGGGTCATAATGGTTACGAATTTCGAAGCATACAAAGATAAAGATAATTATCAAAAGGCACGGTAAACGTAAAAGAAGAGTGCGACATAATGATTGAAATGCCTCTTTAACCTGCCTCTCGGGGATCTTTATATTCTAACGACAAGGCTAATCCCACAATCAACAACCCGCCTCCCACAACAAAAGCATACAGCCCGGCCTTGTCGGCATAATTGTCTTTCATAAAAGCCACTACCTGCGGGCCAACGATTCCCCCCACGCTCCACGCGGTAAGCAGTGCGCCGTAAAGTGACGGCATCAGTTTGCTTCCGTACATCTCTTTTGTCAGCGATGGCAAAACGCCGAACCCGCCACCGTAACACAATAAAACAATGCAAACCAGGACAGAGAAAACAACGGGATGACGGACGAAGATAAGTAATCCGAATATCACGGTCTGCAATGCCAGTAAAATACGGAAAGTCGGCATCCTCCCTATTTTATCGGAGATGCTGCCCCAGACAAATCGCCCCAACCCGTTAAAAATGGAACTGGCAGCAATTAATGTTGCTCCGGCTGCCGCTAACGATGCAACAACACCGGCATCGGAAAAATCCGTTCCGGCGGGCATCCGAATTTTCAGCATATCTTGCAACAAGGGCGATTGGAAAGATATGAAAATCATGCCCGCTACAATGTTTATCATAAAGATGAGCCAAACCGTTACGAAAGGTTTTGTTTTGATGTATCTGGCAATCGGTATTTTCTCTTTTATTGTTTCCTGCGGCTTATCGTTTTTGGGAAGTTGTAAAAACGAGGCCAGGGCGGGGATCAAAACTATCATTACGGCGCCCACATAATAAAACGTGGTGCTCAGATTTCCATCCGATAGTTTCAAAAACAACGGAGCCAGAAGCTTGGACATAACCAGCGCTCCGAACCCGAATCCCATCACTACCATTCCGGTTGCCAACCCCTGTTTTTGCGTAAACCACGCCGAAACTGTTGCCACAGGTGTGACGTAAGCCAGACCTAAACCTATCCCGCCGATGATCCCAAAACCGAAATAGAGTAAAAACAGGGACTGGCGGGCGAGAGCAAAACCCGAAATAAGGTATCCCAGGGCGTAAAGCGCTCCGCCAATCATCGACAACCTGCGCGGTCCGTAAACCGACATCTTGTTTCCTGCCCAGGCGGAAGTAACCCCCAACATGAAAATGGATAAACTAAAAGCCCATGCGGTCTGAGCATTATTCCAACCCGCAAATCGGGTTATGGGTGTTTGAAAAAAACTCCATGCGTAAACCGTGCCTAACAACAAGTGTGTAAAAGTTCCGGTAACCGCAATCAACCATTTTTTACTCATGATAAAGTTCGTTCACTGAATTAAACTGATTAAAAATCCATCCTCGCTCGCGTCAACTAAAGAGCAGGACTCGCTTTGCTCAAACAACTACTCTTACAGCTAAATTTAAGACACGTAAAAGTTGAATAAGGAATACCGGAAGAGGTTGGGATGTCTTTACAAAAAAGCCGCAAGGCTAAATCCTTACGGCTTTTCCGCGGTTTTCAAATAGTATTTAACGATGTATCTTTACAATACGCCCTGAGCCATCATTGCATCTGCAACTTTCATGAAGCCGGCAATGTTTGCACCTTTTACGTAATTGATGTAATTTTTTTCTTTTCCGTGTGCGACGCACTGGTCGTGGATGTCGCTCATGATTTGATGCAGCCATTTATCCACCTCTTCATTTGTCCAGGAGATGTGCATGGCGTTCTGTGTCATTTCCAATCCTGAACAGGCCACGCCACCTGCGTTCACTGCTTTGCCGGGTCCGAACAACATTTTGTTTTCGATAAAGAAGTCAACCGCTTCTGCCGTGCAGCCCATGTTGGAAACTTCTGCTACCAGCGTAACGCCGTTTTCTTTCAGCCTTTTTGCATCTTCCAGGTTCAATTCATTCTGAATGGCGCAAGGCAATGCGATATCCACTTTGCATTCCCACGGTTTTTTGCCCGGGAAGAATTTGGCATTCGGATATTCTTCGGCATAAGGTGCGACCACATCGTTGCCCGAATTGCGAAGTTCCAGCATATAATTGAATTTTTCGGGTGTATTGATTCCGTCTTCATCGTAGATATATCCGTCGGGTCCTGAAATAGCCACAACCTTAGCGCCCAATTCGGCAGCTTTCATAGTGGCACCCCACGCAACGTTCCCGAAACCCGAAACAGCAACCGTTTTGCCTTTCAGGGCAATATTGTGGGTTTCACACATCTGGTTCACGAAATAGAGTGCGCCAAATCCGGTAGCTTCGGGACGAAGGCGTGAACCGCCAAACGAACGCCCTTTTCCGGTGAAGGTTCCCGTGTGTTCGCGGGCCAATTTTTTGTACATCCCAAACATGTATCCCACTTCGCGTCCGCCTACTCCTATATCGCCGGCCGGAACATCCGTGTCGGGGCCCAAATCGCGCCAAAGTTCGGTTACGAATGCCTGGCAGAAACGCATGATCTCAGCTTCGGAACGCCCTTTTGGAGAAAAATCAGATCCCCCTTTTCCACCACCCATAGGGAGGGTGGTCAGCGCGTTTTTAAATGTTTGTTCGAATCCTAAAAATTTAAGTGTCGATAACGTTACGGAAGGATGGAAGCGGATACCGCCTTTATACGGACCAATAGCTCCGTTAAACTGAACGCGATAGCCAATGTTTACATGAACTTTTCCGTTGTCGTCCACCCAAGGTACTCTGAAAGTGAAAATCCGGTCGGGTTCAACAATTCTTTCTACAATTCCTGCTTTTTCAAATTCAGGATGTTGATTGTAAACTTCTTCAATGGAAGTTAAAACTTCTTTAACTGCCTGAAGATATTCGGCTTCGCCGGGATGCTTAGCCTCAAGATGTGTCATTATGTCATTTACTTTCATAATATAAAGAGTATTTTATAGCAATTCGCTTGACAAAGGTAAGTATTAAATTGAAACTTTATCACATTTTTCAAAAAAAAATAACCTCCGTAAATTAACTGTTTTATCCTGTTAGTAATCAGCTGTATAGTAAAAGAAAAAATAGCAATCAAAAAGATTTGGATTTGTATTGTTTTTTGAAGGAAAGGCAATAAATTGTCTGTTTTGCTTACAATTTTATATCGGAATGGGGCAACTGTTAAAGTGGTTTGTGTTACCGGATTTAAAGTTAAATTTGTATTTTTGCAAACAAATTATCGAGAAAACGGGAAATGGGAAAAAATAAATTATCGAAATTTGCCGCTATGGCGACTTATCCAAATGTTTTTCAATATACTTTCGGTACTTTGCAAAAAGAAAGTTTCCCGCTTAAGGGGAAATGGAGAACGGATTATTTTAGAAACGATAATGCTATCGTGCTTGAGCTTGGTTGTGGAAAAGGAGAATATACTGTCAGCCTGGCACAGTTGTTCCCTGAAAAGAATTTTATCGGAATAGATATTAAAGGTGCGCGGATGTGGTCGGGAGCAAAGCAAGCATTGAGTGAAAATCTGGCTAATGCTGCTTTCTTACGCACCCATATCGAACTGCTTCATCATTTTTTTGCCGAAAATGAAGTGTCGGAAATCTGGATCACTTTTCCTGATCCGCAGATGTCCAAGGTCAATAAACGGCTCACATCCACCCGGTTTATGAACGCCTACAGCAAAATTCTGGCGGATAAGGGTGTGGTCCATCTCAAAACCGATAGTAATTTTCTCTATACCTACACCCAAGCAATGATCGAAGAGAATGGCCTGACGGTTTTAGCGGATACCGACGATTTATATCGATCCGGAATCAACGATAAAATATTAAATATTCAGACTTTTTATGAACAACAATGGCGGGCACGCGGTTTAAACATCAGATACATTAAATTTCTGTGTCCGCAAAAAGAAAATTGGACGGAACCCGATATCGAAATTGAAAAGGACGAATACCGTAGTTTTGGCCGCGATGCTAATAATTTAATGTAAAATAATTATATGTCTATTTACCCTCAATTAATTATCGACGCACTCAAGAATGTGCGCTACCCGGGAACGGGACAAGATATCGTTTCTGCCGGAATGGTGGAAGACGACATCCGTATTGACGGAATGAAAGTGAGTTTTTCGCTCATTACCGAAAGGCAGAATGATCCGTTTATAAAATCGCTGGTAAAGATGGCGGAGCAGGCGGTTTTAACATACGCCTCCCCGGACATCCAGATCAAGGGAAATATTTCGGTAAAATCGAAACAGGCGCCGCGTCCCGCTTTGCCTGATTTGCTGCCCGGTGTGAAAAATATTGTTGCAGTGGCATCGGGAAAGGGGGGAGTCGGTAAAAGCACCGTATGTACCAACCTGGCCATTGCACTGGCTCAGAAAGGATATAAGGTAGGCTTGCTCGATGCCGATATTTTCGGGCCGTCGATCCCCAAGATGCTCGGGGTTGAAGAGATGCCCGTATATACCGAAAAAGCAGGAGGGCGCGACTTAATTGTTCCCGTTGAAAACTACGGAGTTAAAATGCTTTCCATCGGGTTCTTTGTAAAGAAGGAGGATGCCGTGGTTTGGCGCGGGGCTATGGCCAGCAATGCGCTGAAACAACTCATCGGTGATGCCGATTGGGGTGAGCTGGATTATTTCCTGATCGACTTTCCGCCCGGAACAAGCGATATTCATTTGACCTTGGTGCAAACACTCCCCATTACCGGGGCCGTTATCGTAAGCACGCCACAGGAAGTGGCGCTTGCCGACGCCCGTAAGGGGATCAGTATGTTTACGGGTGAAAAAGTAAATGTACCTATTCTGGGGTTGGTAGAGAATATGGCCTGGTTCACGCCTGCCGAACTACCGGAAAATAAATACTACATCTTTGGGAAAGACGGTTGCAAGCAGTTGGCGGAACAAAGCGGATATGCGCTGCTGGGTCAAATCCCCATTGTCCAAACCATTTGTGAAGGCGGCGACGATGGACAGCCCGTAGCCCTCGATCCCAATACGATTACCGGCATGGCTTTTGCCCGGCTGGCCGATAGTGTGGTGGAAGCGGTGGAAAAGCGAAACCGGGAATTGCCGAAAACGGGGATTGTGGAGATAACAACAAAATGAAACACCCTCTTCATCAATTTCACTTCTGCCCCAAATGCGGTTCGAAAAACTTTAACGAGAACAACTTAAAATCGAAAAAGTGTGCGGATTGCGGGTTTACCTATTATTTTAACTCATCGGCTGCTGTGGTGGCAGTGATCGAAAATGAAAAGGATGAGGTTTTAGTCGCCAGAAGGGCGAAAGATCCGGCAAAGGGCACATACGATTTACCGGGCGGATTCACAGACATGTACGAGACGGCTGAAGAAGCCGTCGTACGGGAAGTTCGCGAAGAGACAGGGTTGTTGATAACTTCGCCGAAGTACCTTTTCTCCATTCCAAATATTTACGTATATTCGGGCTTTGAAGTGCATACGATGGATCTGTTCTTCCAATGTAGCGTATTGAACTTCAGTGGAATGTATCCTATGGATGACGTGTCGGAGTTGTTTTTTATCGATAAAAAGCAACTCAATCCGACCGACTTCGGACTGGTTTCAATTCGTAAGGGGATTGAGATAATAGTAGAAGAGGCTAAGAAAGTGTTTTGAATTTTACGAATTATGGTTTTACTTCTGTCTTTTATGCTGTTTTGTGCCCTTTTTCGCGTCTTTGAACTTCCCTTTCTTCCGTATAGCCCGCTATACGGTGCGAAACGGAAATCCAAATCCATCAAAAAATGACTAAAAAACAGTACATAAAAAAAATCAAAACACATTCTAAGAAAGTAGAAAATTAGAGAGAAATCTCAGTGTAACAAAACAACATATGAAAAAAACGATCTTCCTGTTATTTTTTGCCGTTGTAACATACCTCGCAATGGCTCAGCGAACAGTTTACCACCATCAGCCCGAGAAGCTTTTCAACCAGGGGAAAGAGATGTTTCTGGAAGGAAACTACACCGGCGCACAGGATTTGCTGTCGCAATATATCCTGGAAAGCAGCGACCGTTTTCTGACGGAAGAGGCAAAATATATGATGGCCGTTTCGTCCTTCCACAAAGGAGTGAAAAACAGTGGTGAAAGAATGAAGGAGTTCCTGGATGAATATCCCGAAAGTATCCATCACCATCAGGTGAAATTTCTGATCGGCACATACCACTTCGACGAAAAAGAGTGGAAACTGGCGAAGTTCTGGTTCGACCAGGCCGATCTGGATTACCTGAACCCGTCGGAACAGGAGGATTTCAGTTTTCGAAACGCTTATGCCAATTTGCAGCTCGGCAACAAGGATGAGGCTTACCGGCTTTTCGGGTTGCTTTCTCAAAATAGTAAAAAGTACCGCGATGCCGGAAATTTCTATGCCGGGTATATCGATTACACAAACGGGAATTATGAGGCTGCTTTGCGACGGTTCGAAGGGTTGCGGAACCATTCCGAATTTGGGGAGCAGGTTGCTTTCTATTCTGCCCAATCCACTTTCTTTAATAATAAGCTCGATGAAGCTATCCGGCTTGCGGAATCGTTCCTGAATGCTTATCCGCGTAGCGGGCATGCCACCGAAATGTATCGTGTGTTGGGAAACAGCAATTATCGGTTAGGCCGGGTTACGAGAGCCATTCCGTATTACGAAAATTATTTTGCCAACACCACCCAGCCGCTTCGCGGCGATGCCTATTTCATGGGACTCTCTTACGTGGAAGCACGAAAATTCAACGAAGCTGTGCAGATGTTTCAAAAAGCGGTGGGCGAACGGGATGCACTTACGCAAAACGCACAACTGCAAATCGGACAAACTCAGCTGAAACTGGGCCAAAAGCAGCAAGCACAAATGGCTTTCGAAGCGGCTTCGCGCGATAATTTCGACCCGCAGGTACGCGAAACGGCCATGTTTAATTACGCGCTGCTGGCGCACGAAACCAACTTTTCGGTTTTCAGCGGGTCTATCACGCTTTTCGAAAATTTCCTCAAAGAGTTTCCAAATTCACAATACACCGATCAGGTGAACGATATTCTTGCCGAAACATTCTTGACCACCAAAGATTACCATGCTGCGCTTGACGCCATCAACCGCATATCAAGGCCCGGCCGCCGTATTTTGGAGGCGAAGCAAATGGTGCTTTTCCAGTTGGGTGCACAGGAATTTATCAACGGAAACATGAACGCCGCTGTTCAGCACTTCAACAACAGCATCTCCATGGGCGATTACGATACAAAAGCGCGTAACAACGCGTATTACTGGCGCGGCGAGGCCTATTACCGCATAGCCAATTATCCGAATGCTGCATCCGACTTCCAGACGTTCACACAAAATGCATCACCGGCAGATGAAAATTATGCCATGGGGTGGTATAATCTGGGTTATACCCGGTTCAAACAAAATCAATATTCGTCGGCTGTAACGGCTTTTCAACGATACATCTCGGTAGAAACCAACAAGAACAGGGCGGAATATGCCGATGCGCACAATCGTATTGGCGATAGCTACTATTATAACCGTAACTTTGCAGAAGCCGAACGTTTTTATAATAGCGCAGCGACCATCAATCCTTCGGCAGCCGATTATGCGGCTTACCAAAAGGCATTCGTGATGGGTTTGCAACGTAACTATCAGGGTAAAGCGGCTGCGCTGGACGATTTGATGCGCCGGTATCCCAATTCCCAATATTTTGATGATGCGCTTTACGAAAAGAGCCGCGCTTTGGTGATGATGAGCCGCGAAAGCGAAGCTATAAATGTATTGCAGCAACTGGTATCCAGCTATCCCAACAGCGCTTTATCGAGCCAGGCAGGTATTCAACTGGGACAGTTGTATTACAATGCCGGGAATTACCAGGGCAGTATATCCGCTTATAAAAATGTAATCTCGAAATTTCCCGGCACGGACGATGCCCGGACAGCTCTTCTTTCGCTCGAAACCGTTTACGGCGAACTCAATGATATTCAGTCTTACGTGAATTATGCCAATTCACTGCCCGGCGGAATGCGCATTACCGTGTCGCGGCAAGATTCACTGACCTACCTGGCTGCCGAAAGTGTTTATATGCGTGGGTCGAAAGCCGAAGCGGAATCGGCTATGCAGCGATACCTGCAAAGTTATCCCAACGGAGCTTACAATACCGATGCCAATTATTATTTAGGCGTTTTGGCTAATGAGAAAGGCAACAAGCAACAGGCGGCAACCTATTTCAGAAAAGTGGCAGATGCCAACAGTGTTAAATATTTGGACGACGCGCTCCTCTACGTCTCCGCTATCGAGTACGGCAACGGAAATCTTAATCAGGCGCTGGCAGATTATTCGAGGCTGGCCAATTCTGCCCGGAACCAGAGCAATCAGCAAACAGGACAAATGGGTGTTGTCCGTACGCAATACCGGTTGAACAATTTCCACGAAGCGTCTCGGGCTGCGACTACCTTCCTGGCCAATACCAACCTGTCGCCCGAAGTAACCGCAGAAGCCCGGTACCTGCGCGGAAAATCGTTACAACAAGTGAACGAAGTGGATAAGGCGATGGAAGATTTCCAGTCGCTGGCACAAGATACACGGAGCGTTTATGGTGCAGAGGCGCAATTTATTCTTGCCGACACCTATTACCGGTGGAAATCGTATGACAGGGTGGAGTCGCAGGTAAAATCATTTATGCAGAAAGGCACGCCGCACCAGTACTGGATGGCACGTGCGCTTATTGTCCTGTCGGATACCTACAAAGCCAAAGGCGATAACTTTCAGGCACAGCAATACTTGGAAAGCCTGAAAAACAACTATAAAGGTACCGAGGCCGATATTCAGCAAATGATAAACGAAAGGATAAATTAATTTTTAACCCGAAAGAAAATAAAAAAATATGAGAAAATATATTTTAATAACCGCACTGCTCGTATCAGCCGGAATTTTTGCTCAACAGCGAGACTCTTTGTTGCGTCGTCAGATGGAACTGGAACGTGAGTTCAACCCAACGCTTCAGGATGCCAACAAGATAAATTCGCTGCCTTCCGTTCCACAGCCGACAATCAAGAAAGCCAATACCGGTTATTCGCCTTGGGCAGGCAGAACCACGCCGCCGCTGGAAATCGCTATTCCAAAACCAACCGATATAATGACCGGGATCCCTTTCAGCCTGAAAAAAGGATATATTTCGCTCGGTGCCGGAAATTATGCCAATATCGACGGGGCATTGGGTTACCGCCTTATCGAGAATGAAAAGAGCGACCTTTCGTTCAATTTCCTGCATAACTCGTCCAACGGTGATGTAAGTTACGTGCAGGACAGTGACCCGGCAAGCAATAAGGCATTTTTTATGGACAACATGGGACAGTTGCGGTACGGACATCTTCTCGATGCCTTTAAACTTAATCTCAAAGCCGCTTATTCGTACTCCGCGTTCAATTACTACGGAAACACTTTCGGGAATAAACGTGTTTTTAATAATGAAAATCAAACACTAAATGTTTTTAATCTGGGACTGGGAGTTGAGTCCAACAAATCGGATGTGGTCAATTATCGCGGATTTCTCGATTTCAAAAATTTCTCTACGAAATATGGAGAGATTTTGTCGGATGCCGGTTTAAAGGGAAATCATCTCGATGCGATGGTAGGTTTGGACAAACCTTTTCAGGGTAGTGACAGCCGGGTGGGGATTGATGGTACGTTCGGGGGTGTTTTTTATAACGGGGAGATGGATGACTTCATGCTGTTAAGCGCCAATCCGTATATCGCATTTGAAGGGCTGAACTGGAAAGCCCGGTTGGGAGCCGACTTGTTGATTCAGATGTTGGGCGGGACAAAATTCCGAGTTGTGCCCAATGTCGAACTGGAGCTGAACGTTACGGGGCATTCTTCACTTTACGCTCAAATAAAAGGCGGAATTGACGATAATACGTATTTGGATATGATGAACGAGTCGCGTTACCTCTCACCCATGACATCGGTCAAGTCGTCGTTCTCGATTGTCGATATTGAAGCCGGGGCTAAAATTGGTGAAGTAAGCGGTTTCCGTTTCGATATTTTCGGTGGATTCAGGAAAACCGACGATGAGCATTTTCTGGTCTTAAATCAATTGCTTCCGGAAGGTACATCCGAGACCGATAAGGAAACATTGGCTCCTGTTTATGGGAATCTTTCTCATACCCATATTGGCGGGATGATTCAATCCAACATCTGGTCGCCGTTGGATATCGCGCTGCGCGTAAAAAAGAATATTTATACCGTAAGCGATACCGGTATCCCGGATGCAAAAGCCTATAACAAACCCGGTCTCGAAACCGATATCCGCGCCACGTTTAGCGCCATGAGCAACCTGAAGTTTACGCTGAATTACTATTTTGCCGGTGATCGTTGGTCGTATTTCGACCGTGTGACCGTGAAAATGAACAATATAAACGACCTCAATTTAGGAGCCGTTTACGATATCAACGATTCTTTTGCACTCAACCTGAAGGCCAACAACCTGCTGCTCCAAAAGTACGATATCTGGTACGGATACCCGGCACAGGGCTTCAACGCGATGGGTGGATTTACATTTAAGTTTTAAGAACAAGGAACAAGGAGCAAAGAGCAAAGATAAGAGGCTGAACTTTGGCAAGTTATACGATTGCGACTAAATCGTTCACTGAAGTTAGACTATTGCTCGCCGTGGTATAATGCAAGTAAACTTGCCTTCTGCTCATTCGGCTTAACGCAATAGTTCACTGAAGTTAGACTATTGCTCGCCGTGGCATAATGCAAGTAAACTTGCCTTCTGCTCATTCGGCTTAACGCAATAGTTCACTGAAGTTAGACTATTGCTCGCCGTGGCATAATGCAAGTAAACTTGCCTCCTGTTCATTCGGCTTAACGCAATAGTTCACTGAAGTTAGACTATTGCTCGCCGTGGTATAATGCAAGTAAACTTGCCTTCTGCTCATTCGGCTTAACGCAATAGTTCGTCTGGCGATATTTTACGACCCATTTTAGCTCACGTCAACTAAAAGAGTAGAACTCGCTTCGCTCAAACAGCTACTCTTTTTTACGTTCATCGTGAGCTATAGGTACCCCGTAAAATAGCTAAAAGGTCTCTGCTTTAGTCGCATGTACTATTCGAGAAAATATGCAAAATTTGAATAAAAGATAAAAGGCAGTCTGAATGTTCAAATATCTGAAAGCGAGGCGGCTTAAATATCTTGATTATCAAATAAATATTGGAATATGAATCTAAAAAACCTATTGCTTGTAAAAGCGGTTGTAACTGCCGTATTTCTAATGATTGTTTCGGGAGCATTTGCCCAAAATCAGGATCGGTGGGGGCTTTGGTCGGAACAGCCTCCGATTTATTGAGAGGGCGCTTTTGTTACAGGCAATGGGAAACACGGTACGATGAGTAATTTACCGGAATGTGCCTTAAGTTATGTTAACTATGTGGAGAGCCTCTTGCGGGGTGGCGGCTGAATGCAAAAAAATATTTGGGATGCAGGGGGGTATATCGTATACCTGACCCATTTCGGTCCTTCTTACCTCTGGATGTTCTGGGCCGGTAGAGCCGGGTGGAACATACGCCCCCCTTTACGAATACGCCATGATCATGGGGGACAAACAGTATCTAAAAAAGCATGTGCTGCCGCTTTATATGAAAATGGCCGAATTTTATGAGAACTATTTAACCTTTAGGATCAATGAAGACGGCACTCTGGCAGAATGGATGGATAAAAACTATCCGGATGTATATCAACACCGCCACAATTCACATCTTCATCCCGTTTTTCCGAGAATAGAACTGATACACGCTGTCGACACAGCTTTGTTGCATGCTGCAACCGCTGCACTGTATAAGCGATTTGAATTCGACACCAGTTCCACACATGGATTGATCCACCTGGCACTTCAGGCTATCCATCTGAAAAATACCCATATTATGGAACTTAATCTGGATATGTCATGGAAAGCAGGTAAACTGGTAAGTTTCGCGATTCATGGCAGTTCCTCAATTTCTTTGAGGTGACACCCGCCCAGTACCGGAAAACTTTTCAATCTTCACTGTATGATGCAGGGTTGAGTGAAGTATGAAAGGTAATCCGGTAAGCGGCCCTTGCTGAGCTGATGAACGTTTGCTAAAGTCAGAGCAAGAGAAAGTAGCCATGTTACAGGAAATCCTGAGGGACAAGAAATAAGTTTCCTATTGCGTGTACATTTAATCGCCTGAAAATATATTCGTTGTCAAACTCTCTCTTTTTGGCATTCGGGGCAGTAGTAAACCGAACCACCTAAGTATGCTTCTTTTGCGATCGTGCCGCCACAACGGGGACAGGGATTTTTCCATGTCCCGGCAGACATGATTGTCCGGTAACCCCCGCTATTGCCATATAAGTCTGTCTGTGTATCACGTCCACCTTCAAAGGTCATATCTATCAGGGTATTTTTCAGAGAATTGAAAAGCTCTTCCTTTTTCCTGTCAGAGAGGATTGATACTTTTTGTTTCGGATTGACCTGCGCGTTGAACAAAATGTCCTGCGTCACACCGTTGCCTACACCGGGAATACGTTGTTCGGTAGCCAGCAGGGCTTTTGCTGTCAACGTCTTTTTCGCTCCAACAAACAGTTTTTCAAATTCTTCCTCCGTATAGTTGTTACTTATCGGGGAGATGCTCTCTCTGCTTAACTTGTAGTATTTATTATTGATGTTCCGATCCGGATAGGCGTTGATAAATCCGTACATGGCGACTGAGAACACAAGGAACGATCCATCATCGAATGCCAATAACAATTGATAGTTCGCAGGTATCTTATCGCCCGGATTGTAATAACGGACGATAACCCCGTCGCCGATATTGATCATGGCGTTGTCCGAAAGGTTGAAATCTACAAACATGCCGTGTCCTTCGGATGAAAGTATGATTTTGCCAACAAGCAACTTACCGTATTCCAGTGGATCACCGTTATAAAACGTAAATTTATGAGGCTTGATGGCATTGAATACTTGTGTGATCGTTTTTCCGCTCAATATATTATTAGCCTGTTTACTGAGAGTCAGGACTTCGGGTAATTCCAACATAATATTCTAATTTATATCACAAAGATACGATACCTATTCCGAAGATAGTTGTCCTAAATAGGTGTTTTTCATCATGCTTTCTGATGTAGAGATCGGAGCCGGTTCTACAGTGTCCGGAATAGGTTCGCATAAAGTTACATGACGGGAAATTATAAACTTTTGCAAACTCTTATTACAGAATAAACCAAACATTACCTATTCTTGTTGTATTTTTGTTGTGTCGAATTTATAATGGCCCGGTAAACGGGTTAATCCGGCAATGTTTGTTTATCATTTTATTCACAGAATTTCATTAGGCTGTTTTCATGGCCGTCGCAACGTAGATGAATCGGATTGCGCCTTGCCCGATGGAATATCTTTAAAACAGTTTGTTTATCATGCCTGTACTTCATAATCGTATTTCCAATGCAACGCTTAAATTGCGGATGTTGCAGGAAACCGAATCCCGCATCACGATCTCATTCTACAAATATTTCCATATTGCTGATCCGCAAGAATTCCGGGATGACCTTTACATTCAGTTCGACGCCATAAAGGTGTTCGGCCGCGTCTATATTGCGCATGAGGGGATTAACGGACAAATCTCCGTTCCTGAAAACAATAAGGATGCTTTTCGTGATATACTGTATGCCGCCGATCCGGCGCTGAATGGCATCCGTCTGAATGTGGCGGTGGATGACGATGGCAAATCGTTTTGGGTGCTGCGCATGAAAGTGCGTAACAAGGTGGTTGCGGACGGTATCAGCGATCCGGCATTTGATCCTTCCAAAACGGGGAAGTACCTCAAAGCGAAGGAATATAACGAAATTACGCAACGTCCCGACACGATTGTCGTGGATATGCGTAACCATTACGAATATGAAGTGGGGCATTTTGAAAATGCATTTGAAGTCCCTTCCGACACTTTCCGCGAACAGTTGCCGATGGCGGTAGAGATGCTGAAAGAGCACAAGGATAAAAATATTGTGATGTACTGTACAGGCGGTATCCGGTGTGAAAAGGCGAGTGCCTATATGCTTCATCATGGATTTAAGAACGTGTACCATGTGGAAGGCGGTATTATTGAATACGTTCGCAAAGCGCGTGAAGAAAATCTCCCGATGAAATTTATCGGGAAGAATTTCGTGTTCGATGAACGGTTAGGCGAACGTATTACAGAGGATGTGATTGCCCGATGCCACCAATGTGGGGCACCATGCGATACACATACCAACTGCAAAAACGATGGCTGTCACCTGTTATTTATTCAATGCGAAAAATGTGCCGCAGAGATGGACGGATGCTGTTCTAACGAATGCAAACAGGTGGTTCAACTTTCCGCTCTATTTCCCTGAGGCTCTCCATCTTCTTTTTCTCCAGAAATCCGTAGATATCTTCAAGATGTTCGGTTACTTTCCGGTTGCCGAATTCATATACTTTTTTCACCAGATCGTTCAGGAAATCGCGATCGTGCGATACCACAATCAGCGTACCGTCGAAATCGATCAGCGCCTGCTTCAGGATATCTTTGGTCTTCAGGTCGAGGTGGTTGGTCGGTTCATCGAGGATAAGCAGGTTGACCGGTTCGAGCAGCAGTTTGATCATCGCCAGACGTGTACGTTCTCCACCCGATAGGACTTTCACCTTTTTGTCGATATCTTCCCGTCCAAACATAAACGCCCCCAGTATATCCCGGATTTTCGTCCGGATATCGCCGACAGCAATATTATCGATAGTCTGGAAAACAGTCAGTTCCTCGTCCAGCAATGATGCCTGATTTTGTGCAAAATAACCGATCTTCACGTTGTGTCCCAGTTGCAGGTTACCTCCAAATTTGGTTTCACCCATGATACATTTTACGAGCGTGGATTTTCCTTCACCGTTGCGGCCGACGAATGCCACTTTTTCTCCCCGTTCGATGGTAAAATTCACATCGTTGAAAATCAATTTTTCATCATACGATTTACTTACATTTTCAGCAATAACAGGGTAGCTTCCCGAACGCGGCGCCGGAGGGAATCGCAGTTTCAGAGCCGATGAATCTACTTCATCCACTTCCACTAACTCCAGCTTCTCCAGCATTTTCACACGCGACTGCACCTGCAGCGTTTTTGAATAGGTTCCTTTAAACCGTTCGATAAACTCTTTGGTTTCGGCAATCATTTTCTGTTGGTCGTCATACTGCTTCTGTTGCTGTTCGCGACGTTCCTTCCGCAATTCAAGGTAGTGCGAGTAGGTTGCCTTGTAGTCGTAAATACGCCCCATGGTAACTTCTATGGTACGGTTGGTGATATTGTCAACAAATGCACGGTCGTGCGAAATAACCACCACTGCTTTGGCACTGTTGATAAGAAAATCTTCGAACCATTCAACGGAATCGATATCGAGGTGGTTAGTGGGTTCATCGAGCAAAATAAGATCAGGATCCTGCAAAAGGATTTTTGCCAGTTCGATGCGCATGCGCCAGCCGCCGCTGAATTCCGATGTCATCCGGTTGAAATCGCTTCGCACGAATCCTAATCCGAGCAGCGTTTTTTCTACAACTGCATCGTAGTTGATCTCTTCGATACCATAAAATTTTTCGCTCAACGTGGAAACGCGTTCGATGAGTTGCATATATTCATCCGATTCATAATCGGTACGTACAGTAAGTTGGTTATTGATGCTTTCAATTTCCTTTTCCAATTGATGGATACGTGAAAAGGCCTGCGCCGTTTCTTCGAAAACAGTGCGTTCATCTTCGGTCATCAGGTGTTGCGGAAGATACGCGATGGTGAAATCTTTGGGTGTGGAAACTCGCCCTCTGGTCGGTTGCCTCACGCCTGCCAGAATTTTCAGTATTGTGGATTTTCCTGCACCGTTCTTGCCCATCAGGGCAATGCGGTCTTTGGGATTTATTGCAAAAGAGATGTCCGAAAATAATGCCGCTCCTCCGAACTCTACGGCTAATCCATCAACTAATACCATATCTTGTTTTATTTTTCAGGGTGCAAAGATACGTTTTGAAATCCGGATGAGGAAATCGTTTTTATCCCGGCGAATTTCTTTCGACCGTGCACGGGCATACTCCGGATAACCTCTGGTCATCCCATGTGAATTTTTATTTACGGCAATTCAATCTTAAAGCGGGTGCCGTTCTTATCGGACTGAACCGATATTTTCCCTTTATGCCGGGCAATGATCTGCCGGCAAAGGCTTAGGCCGATACCGGATCCGTTTGCCTTGGTTGAGTAGAACGGGATAAATATCTTATCCATCGCTTCGGGCGAAATGCCTTGTCCGTTGTCTGAAACCGTGATCTCCACCTTATCGCCCACTATTTCCGCATTCGGCAAAGAAGGCACTACTGACCCCTTTCTTTCCTATTTCGGGCGGACGACCCACTTGAATAATCAATTTCTCCGTTTATATTTTCTTTTGGCAGGTGTGAGCATGAAGTTATTGGAGGAGGAAAGAGCTCGGGCTTTTGCTGTTGAGATAACGGATAAAACTATCCTGGATCATCCTTTCAAGGACGAATATATGATCTCCGATTATTACAAAGACTGGTTCTTAACCCAGTACCTGACTTTCTCGATTGATAAGGCCACTCAAGACGATCCTTCGTTAAAAGAGAAGAAGTATTATCGGTTAGAGAAGATCAGTGAAGCTTTTCAGGGAAAAATGAAGGAATATATGTTGTTCAGGCAACTGGATGCGGTGCTGAGTGTAAATGTCCGTACGGTGGAGCAACTCGATGAGTACAAACCGGTCTTTGAGCATTATATTGCCGAACTTACAAACAACGGTTCCAGGTCACGTAAAAGATGAGCAAGTATTCACAATTACGGCACTTGCCTTATCCGCGAATAAAGTCACATATAATTGCAATAAATGTAAATAGCGTAATGTTTGTGCTGCCGTATTTAATCAACTCGGGATAATGTTTTTTGATGTATTTTCGGATTGTAGCCAATGAATGCGAAAATTTATTGTGAACAGTTTGCGTGGTTGTATTTAATTTCATCGCGGTTTCTTTAGCAGAAACGTTATTCGCTCTCATCCAAAAAGCATCTTGGGTTAAAGATGAACTGTTTCTCAACGCATCCCTGACAATTTTTATTAACTCCTTTTTTTCGATGTAGGCATCAGCGGTAACTACAGATGGAATATTTGTTTCTTCCACGTGGATAGTTTCTGGAACGGCGATGCGGTACATATCGTAGATGCGGAAGCGTAGATATTGCAACATAAATACTTTAACGTTCCCGTTTTTATTCGGACGCAAAATACGTGGATTTTCCCAAAAGGCAACCCAAAAATTCTGCACAATTTCTTTAGCCGCTTCTCTATTGTGAACTTTAGATAAAACAAAACACAAAATGGTGCGGCTGTACCTTTCGTAGAATTGAGAGAAAGCTTTTTCGTCCTTATCCTCAATCGCTTTTAATAATATTTCGTCAGTTACTTGCAATCTGAAACAAAAGTAGTAATTTTATCCGTTCAAACGGGTGTGAAGATAACAGAATGAAAGGAAAAAACATATCCTCCAACGAAAAAGCGGCGATTACCCGCGACCTTTTCGAGAGATACCGGCAAGGCAAAACCACGCAACGAGAAAATGAAGTGGTTGAATCTCTCGAAAATGAGTTGATACCCGAAAAAGAGTTTGAGGTTACAGGCGATTTATTGGATGAATTGGATAATGAGACGAAAGACTTTATCTTTCAACAAACCAGTGTTAAACTTGAAAAATCCAACCCAACGGCGAAAAGACGCGTCCTGTCGCCTGTTTTTATCGGCTCTGCGGCAAGTATCGCGCTGTTGATCATTGGAATAGCGCTATTCTACACATTCCGTGGTTCCCAAACCGATTTATCTTCTGCCCGCATCGTCCATCAATACATCACGGAAAAAAACAGGGAAGATATCACGCTGCCCGATGGCTCGAGAGCAACACTAAACACCGGCACAACGTTGAGTTTACGCGAGGGCGGTATCAATCCGTTTACCCGCGAGATTTGGTTAGACGAGGGGGAGGTATTTTTCGATGTGCGCGCGGATAAAGCAAGGCCGTTTATCGTTCATCTTCGCAATGGATTGAAAATTCAGGTTTTGGGCACGAGTTTCACAATACAGAGCTACATGGAGCTTCCGTATCAGGAAATCAGTGTGTTGAGCGGAAAAGTAAAAGTAACCGCTTCGGATGATAAATCCGTAGAACTTTCTCCAAACCAAAAAGCACTCTATCGGGAAGCAGGAAACGACCTCCGCTCAGAACCGGTAAACAGCATGCAAATAGCGGCGTGGCGAACAGGAACTATCGTGTTGGAAAAAGCTTCATTAGAAGAATTACGGTTTCGTATCCGTCAACTTTATGATAAAAAAGTAATTTTTGAGGATGCACCCGAAAAAATGTCCATCAATATTACGTTCGACAAGAAAACTTCTGCCAATGATATAGCGGCGGAAATTGCGGCATTATACCATTTATCCTATCGAATTACGGATAGCGAGATTATCTTTTCGCGCAAGATCCGTGAATAAACCGTCTGTAAATGCATCGAAATTTATTGAAAATACTGTATCTCTCAATTATAATTCTCTTTGTCACCTTAAATCTGACGGCTCAAACCATCTCTTTTCCAGAGGAACCGATGCTTTCGAGATTAGAAAAAATTGCTATTGCAGGAAAGGAAATCGGACACTTTGTAACGTATGAAAGTCGTTTTTTGGAAGATATAATTGCTCCAAAACTCACAATTGCGTCCACGGATATAGAAGACTGGATACGTTATTCATTAAAAAACACATCACTTAATTATCTGAAAATTAGCTTATCACGTTTTGTAATCATTCCCCGTGCAGATGAAACACAAAATGTTGGCTACTTGTCGGGAAAAATAACCGATACGTATGGCGAACCGCTTCAAGGCGCAACGATATTCGCTCAGGAATGTCAAAAAGGTACGATAACAGGGTTAAACGGAGATTACTCGTTTCCACTCTCTGTTGGGAAACATGCGGTTACAGTCCGCTTTATGGGGTTTGAACCTCTTCGGGTGACACAAATTGAAATTGAAAAGAATCGGACGACGCGTTTGGATGCCGCGTTGAAAGAAATGCCTATTCAGCTGAACGATATTGTTGTTGCGCGAAAACCGTTCGAAACAACCATTGCCGATGCAATCCGCTCCCAACGAAACACACCTTGCATCAGTTCTGTCCTCAGCATACAGGAAGTGAACGCCGTCGATTGTCATACGGTACGCGATGCTGTGAAACTTTTGCCAGGCATCGCTGCTAACGAAAAAGACGAAATCAGCGTTCGTGGGATAGGAAACCGATGGAACACCATTTTGTTGGACGGCGTTCCGTTGCCCATTTACGATGCTTCGTTCAACGTTTTTTCGCTCAATTTAATCCCAGTGGCTTTGGTGGACAATATCCGCCTTTTGAAGTCATCCACACCGGATATTCCCATTGGGTTTGCCGGTGGAATTACCGAAATTGCAACCAAAGACATTCCCGAACAGAATTATGTGCAATTCAAAGCCTCTTGCCAATTTAATACGCAAACCGCCTTTAACACTTTTCGAGGAAGAAAAAACGGTAAATTCGACTGCATTGGATTAGACGACGGCAGCCGTAAAATACCCGGAAACAGATCGCTTTTTCCTGCTTCCCACTTCGATATCACCAATCAAAAAACCTTTCCCTCGCAACTTTACCACTTTACAATGGGTAGAACGTACGCGTTGAATAATTCGGGAGACCGTTTGGGTTTTGTGCTTTCGTTATCTTATCAGAACGCAATGGGACAATCTGCTATAAAACACACACAACGAGGGCGCTGGGATTATATCGAACAATATACCGGAAATTGGGGCGAAAAACGGAATGCCGGAAACAGTTATCAAAGAAACGTCGTATTGGGCGGAATACTCAATGCCGGATGGCAATTCGGAAAAAACAGGATCAGTATGCGAAATGTTTTTACCCGGACTTTCGATAATGAATTGACTGAAATTACGGCTTATTTGAAAGATATTTCCGAAGACGAAAACAACCGGAGTTATCAATTTTTCAATTATCCCGTTTTTTCTGATTTGTTGCAGAATAAATTGGAAGGAAAGCACCACTACGGCAAACTCTCGCTGCAATGGAACGCTTCGCATACATTCGTAAGGCGCGAGCGCAAAGACGCGGCATTTTCCGAAATGTATAAACCGTTGAAAGACGATTCACTGCTCTATTTTATGCATCAACATCCTGAATTGAGGAACATTTATCTGGCTTCAAGCGGATGGTATGACAACCGGGAACGCGATTTTTATATCGGATTTTCAGCGTCAATCCCGTTTACTATCAACAAGATACAAAATAAATTGTCTCTCGGATACAACGGAAACCACAAACGCCTTTGTTTTACATCAAACGAGGCGTTGTACAGCTACGATAAAGAATCCATCAACCCCGATCCTTCTTCCCGCATCTATCAAACACTCGAACGAAATGAATACAAGGGAAATTTGAGGCAGCATCATCCTTTTGTGATGTTTGAGCATCGGTGGATGAATAAAACACGTTTTGTATGGGGCATTCGGGGCGATTATGAAAATGTTGGCAAATCAGACGGCGGAGAAAAACGGAAATGGTACATCGCACCATCTGCAAACATGATCGTTACACCGCTAAAAGATGTAAATACCCGCTTGAGTTTTCAACGCTCTGTCGTCCGTCCGGAGTTGGCGGATTACGTGCCTTTCCCTATGTATGATACGCATCTTATGGGCACTGCTGTAAACCGGATAGTACTGCCGTCAACTGTTGACGCTATTGATTTTCTTGTTGAAAAATACATTGACACGCGTGATTTTGTCTCCGCCGGATTGTTTTACAGGCACATACACCGCCCCATTGAACGCACCACGTATTTGTTCCGATACGACGAGCCGATGTATGTACTGCAAAATTCTGACAAAGCCTTTTGCTACGGATTTGAAACGACTGTCCGTTCACATCTCGGTTTTATAACCGATGCTGGTTTTTTGATGAAAACGGAAGTGTCCGCCGGATTTACGTTGAGTCGTTCGTCGGTAACAGGCAAACGAATGGAAATAGTTCCGCAAGATAATGGCGAAGAGAAATTTACCGAAACCAAAAGCACCCAACACCGCCCGCTTACGGGGCAAACGCCCTATCTGTTCAACTTCGGCATCCGATATACCGATAAAAGAATACAGGCGAACATTTTGTTTGACCGCACCGGACGACAACTTTTTTTATTGGGCGAAAACGCCTATCAACACGAATACCGCGCAGCGATGAATTCGTTGGAGGCAAGTATCAGCTATCGCTTTCCTAAAAATGATATCCTGCTGAAAATAAGTGGACGCAATTTGCTCAATGCCGTCCAAATTTTCTATACCAACACACCGGAAGATTATGTTCGGAATGAATTTAATTTTCCCACGGATGAATTGCTTCCGCGCAAAACCGAAAATTACGACAAAGGGCGCGACCCCATTACCCACGAAGTGAAAAACGGACAAACGTTCAGTATTTCGATCAGTAGTTCTTTTTAACACTTTTCTCTCTCTTTTTTAACTAAAAAATTGGTTAGGTTTTCCTCTGATTTAACGTAATGCTTGTATAGATTACGGTTTTTATGTATTCCATTCCACGTAAGGCCGCACTATTAGATTTAATTTGAGTGTTCAAAATAAATGTAGTTATGCAAAAAAGACATACGGATAGGAAACAATATTTTACGGAATTAGCACAAACCTGTGAAAAATATTTTCTGCCTTTTATTGAAAATTATATACAAGTAACACCAGAACTTAACGTTCTGGAGATTGGATGTGGAGAAGGCGGCAATTTATTGCCATTTTCAAAGCGAGGATGTAAAGTAACCGGCATTGATATCTCTGCTGTTAGGATTGAGGAAGCCAAACAGTTTTTTCAAGAAGAAGGAGTGTCGGGTAATTTTTTATGTCAAGATATTTTTACAGTGGAAGTTAATGATAAATTTGACATAATTATTATTCACGATGTTATTGAACACGTAATGCGAAAAAAAGAATTACTCACAATCGCCGCAACTTTATCAAACGATAATGGCTTAATCTACGTTGGCTTTCCGCCGTGGCAAATGCCTTTTGGAGGACATCAACAAATTTGCAATAATAGAATATTATCTTCTTTGCCATTTATTCATCTTTTGCCTAAAAAAGCATATAGAAAATTTTTGGAGAATGTAGGAGAAAATTGGCGTACAGTAAGCGAATTGGTAGAAATTAAAGAGTGTAGAATCACGATTGAGCATTTAAAAAAACTTGTAAAGGAACTCAATTTAACGCAAGTAGATGAACGTTACTATTTTATTAATCCTCACTATGAAAGCAAGTTTGGGCTGAAACCCCGTAAAACAATTTCGTTTTTTTCTGCTATTCCCTTTTTGCGAAATTTTTTCACGACATCATATTTTGCTATTTTGAAAAATAAAAATTCAGATCAATAGCTTGTTTAACAAATAGTCATCAATCCACTGTTATAAATATCCTGCTTATAATCGGAATAATTCATACATTCATTCACTACTAAGAAACTGTTTTGAACTTTTTTAATAAATTAACTGATAGGCATGAGGGTATTCTACCGGTTTTGCATCTTGGAAACATATCGCAAAAGATTTAACACAGAGTATTGCTTATCATTTATTTTATGAAGAAACAAACAACATTCTGCCTGCTGCTATTTGTAATCGTTCATCCGGTTTTAGCGCAACGCTACACCATCAGCGGATACATAACCGATAAGGCAAACGGCGAAACCCTCATTTCCGCCACCGTTTTTGATGCAAATTCATCTAAAGGATCAACAACCAATAACTTCGGCTACTACTCGCTGACGCTGCCTGCCGGCAATGTGACGCTCGAATATTCCTATATTGGATACCGGACTTTAAAACAGGACTTTCACCTGAAGGGCGACACGGTGTTGAACATCCGCCTGGATCAGGATAACATGCTGGAGGAAGTGACAGTGATCGGCCACCGCACCGAGACGGGGGTCAGGGGATCGCAAATGAGTACCGTGGAAGTGCCTGTCGAGCAAATAAAGAACATCCCGACCCTGTTCGGTGAGAACGATCTGATAAAAGCATTGCAGCTGCTGCCTGGTGTACAATCGGGTACCGAAGGTTCGGCGGGGTTGTATGTGCGGGGAGGCGGGCCGGATGAAAACCTGCTCCTGTTGGACGGTGTTCCACTGTACAATGTGAATCATATGCTCGGATTCTTTTCCGTGTTTAACAGCGATGCCTTGAAAAATGTAACGCTCTATAAAGGTAGTTTCCCGGCGCGGTTCGGGGGACGGCTTTCTTCGGTGGTGGATGTGCGGATGAAAGACGGCGACGATAAAAAAATTCGCGGTACGGCAAGTATCGGGCTGATCTCATCCAAAATCCAGTTGGAAGGCCCCGTCGTAAAGGAGAAGACCACGTTCAATGTATCGCTGCGGAGAACCTATCTCGATATTTTGGCACAACCAATTATTAAGTTGGCCCAAAGCAATGAAAACGGAGGTATAAGCAACGCCGGATATTACTTTTACGATATAAATGCCAAGTTCACCCATAAACTATCGGAAAAAGATAAGCTGTACCTGAGTACCTATTTCGGCGATGATGCGATCTATATGAAAGCCGAAGATGGAAACTCCTACAGCGGCAACTTCGAAACTAAAGAACATACGAAACTCGACTGGGATTGGGGAAACGCCATTGCCGCACTCCGCTGGAACCGCATCCTGAACAATAAATTGTTTATGAATACTACGGCTTCGTTCACCCGTTACCGGTCGGCGTTGAGCAGCGGTTATGAAAGCGTTTCCCAAGATCTTTCCGTTCCGGAACAGACCCGGACGAGTGAAGAATCGCGGCTGACCTATCATTCCGGAATACGGGACTGGACACTGAAAACAGATTTCGATTTTACGCCGAACGTCAGTCACGACATCAAATTCGGTGGCACCTATACATATCATACGTTTACACCCGATGTTACCTCGTTGAAAGTCAAAGATATCGGACAGATAGAGCAAGATCTCGACACGGTGGCCGGAAGCCCTAAAGTATATGCACATGAGACAACGGCTTACATGGAAGATAACATCTCGCTCGGGAGAATTCTGAAAGTAAATTTGGGCGTGCACTTCTCCTCGTTCCATGTGCAGGATAACAATTATTTTTCATTACAGCCGCGTGTCGGATTGCGTGTCCTGCTTAACGATAATCTGTCGTTAAAAGCCGGTTATGCCTCCATGAGCCAGTACATTCACATGCTTTCCAACAATACCATCAGCATGCCGACCGACCTGTGGGTGCCGGCCACTTCAAAGATTAAACCGATGAAATCTCGCCAATACACAGCAGGCGCATTCTATTCCCTGAAAAATGTAGCCGATTTCTCTGTGGAAGGCTATTACAAAACAATGGACAACCTGCTTGAATACAAGGACGGTGCATCGTTCATGGGCGTTTCCACCAATTGGGAGGACAAGGTGAGCATGGGGCGAGGAGTCGCTTATGGTGTTGAGTTCCTGGCTCAGCGTTCGTTTGGCAATACAACCGGATGGGTAGGATATACATGGTCGAAATCTGACAGGATCTTCGATCGCCCGGGGAACATCATCAATGATGGGAAACGGTTTCCCGCAAAATACGACAGGAGGCACGATATTAGTGTTACCGCCACACACCGGTTCTCGGAAAAGATAGATGTATCGGCTTCGTGGGTCTTTAGCACGGGGAATGCCGCAACCTTTGCCCTCCACGAATATACCGCAATTAATTCTCCCAGCTACAGGAATGAATCCTATTATCCCGGAACTTATTCCTATGTTGAGACGCGAAACAATTTCAGGTACAATAATTACCACCGCTTAGATCTGGGAGTGAATTTCCATAAAAAGACCAAGCGGGGGAACCTGCGTACGTGGAACATCAGTATTTATAACGTATACAGTCGTCTGAATCCTTTCTATGTGTATGTCTGGGACGAAACCACCGTAAATCCGGCAACGGGTGAACGGAAAACAAAAAACGTATTGAGGCAGGCTACACTCTTTCCCATTATTCCTTCGGTAAGTTACACGATTAAATTTTAAGGCGATGAAACAAAATATATTTATATTCTTGTTATTTATTCTCACTGGTTGTTTTATATCCTGTGAAAAAGATATCGAATTTAAAGGTGCCGTTACCGATCCGCTATTGGTGTTGAATAGCATCCTTACTCCCGATTCGGTTGTTTCCGTACACCTTTCCCAGAGCCGTTTCGTCCTCGGGGAATCGGCACCGTTGAAACTTGTTTCCGATGCGGCGGTATCGGCATTTGTAAATGGTGTATTGAAAGAACAACTCACGTATGGTGCAAACGGGATATACAGGGGAACTTTCTTCCCGAAGCCGGGTGACGAGATAAAGATCGAAGTCACAGCCAAAGGTTTCGGCCGGATCAAATCCCAAACGGTAATTCCGAAGAACCCCGACATAGCAGTGACCGATTCAACCGTTACTGTCCAGGAAGGGGAATACACTGTTTCCAATCAACCCAATACAGTGTACAAAACCACAACCCGGAGCATGCAGGTACAGCTGAAATTGACGGATGCAGCCAACGAAGAAAACCATTATTTTATAAAAGTCTCACAAAATTATTACCGCGAAAATCAATTAGTGATGACTTTGCCCATAGAGGTAAAGCTCAGCGAAGTATTGAAAAATAACATCGCCGGCAACATGAATATCTTCGCTGATGAGGGAAGGATGGACAGAACGGATAATCTTTTTTCCGATCTGTTTGTAAACGGGAAGGAGATTTTATTCGATTTTTCATTCTATGATACCCTGGAATCCACCACATACGTCGATGGGAAGAAAACAGACGGCGGAAAAGGCGAACAGGAAGAACTGACGGTGGAATACATCATCGAAATCGGCGAAATGACCAAGGATCTGTACCAGTACGTAATCTCCGGCAATAAAGCAGTAAATGCCGAAGATTATGGGCCATTTACCGAACCGGTCCGGGTGCATACAAATATTGAAAACGGTATCGGCATTCTGGGCGCATACAATACTTACAGGTTCGTATCGCGTTTTCAAACGAAGTTTCATCCGTACTACTATAGGTCATGACTCCCTAAAAATAATCTTGAAGGATTTTCACCGGATGTTGGATTTGAGAGTCTCGCAAGGCAGGGTAGAAGAAGTCCAACCGGTACCGTACGGATGGGCCTCTGTTGTCTTTTATAAGCGGAGACTATATCTTATCAATGCATTCAATCGCAATGCGAGCACTTTTTCCTTTGCCGATTGTTAGATAGGTATTAATTAACATAGAAAATAGAAAATTATGAACACAGCAACAGTAAAGCAATCTAATTCAAAAACAGGTTCCGCAAATAAAGAAATTGCGGCTTTTATCGGAAAGTTATTCTCATTTAACAATAGTTTGAAACTTTATCACTGGCACGTAACAGGTAAAGGAAGCTATGCGCAACATATTGCACTGGATCAGGCTGTTGGAAGTTTACTGGGCGTAACCGACCGAATTGTAGAAACGACCTATGCATTAAAAGGTGATTTAGATATCGTGATCCCTGAAACTTCGGTTCCGGGTGACATTGTAAAACATGCTTCAGACTTCTACAAATATGTGGATTCCAACCGTGCATTGTTTAGTGAAGATTTTTCGAAATCAATCCTCGATGATTATCAGGAAGCTATTCAACAGCTCCTTTATCGTCTTGTCAGATTACAATAATCACCGGGTTGAGAACAAAAAGGAAAGGGAGCGGCTTTGTTCGCTCCTTTTTTGTGATCGAACCTTGTATCAGCTTAATTATTTCTTTATCCATATCGTAAGTCCGGATATCTTCTCTTTTTGTTGAATATATTACACCTTTTCTTTATCTTTATGGCGTAATCAGGTAATGTTGAATGGCTATGATAAAAATCAGCGACAATCTGTTCTTTATAACCTCTGTTTTGTTGGTTTTTTTGCTTCCTTTAAACAGTTGTAAAACAAAGGGTAGTGAAGAAAATTATATTAAATTTAAAAAGCTCAAAGATACTCATCAATACTTTGCTTACAAGGCTGATAGTTCAATATTGATAAGCGGACACAGAGGAGGGCAGGAACTCGGTTATCCGGAAAATAGCATTGAGGGATTCCAATATGTTTTAACCCAAATGCCCGCTTTTTTCGAGATTGACCCTCGCCTGACCAAAGATAGTGTGATTGTACTTATGCACGATGCCACACTGGACAGGACTACAGACGCGACCGGAAAATTATCCGATTACACATTGGCCGAACTCCAATCGGTAAGGTTAAAAGACTATGAAGGGAATATTACATCCGCCAGAATACCCACTCTTGAAGAGGTGATTAAATGGAGTAAGGGTAAAACCGTTATCAATTTGGATAAAAAAGATGTACCGTTACAAATGATCGTGGAATTGATCAAGAAACATAAGGCGGAAAAATATGTAATGCTTACAGTACATACGGGAGCGCAGGCAAGATATTATTCGGACAAATTACCGGGAATCATGTTATCCGTTTTTGCGAGAAATGATGAAGAATTTGAGGATATCGTCATTTCCGGCGTCCCATGGGAAAATATGATCGCCTATGTGGGGCAGACTATCAATGATTCTAACAGACATATTGTGGAACAATTGCGAGCCAAAGGTGTCCGGTGTATGGTTTCATACGCTCCATCGCTCGATCGGTTGAGAACAGCCGAAGAAAGAGAATCTGCCTATAAAGGAGCAATCAATGCAAATCCCGACATCATTGAATCCGATTATCCTGTCGAAATAGGAAAAGTATTGAGAAAGTAGATACAAAAAACAACCGTATGCGGAAAAATTATCTATCAGTAATCATTTTACATGATAACATGCATTGCCCCGCCACGTCTCGTGACCGCTGAATTGGCCGGAGTGGACATGTCTAACGAGACAGAATATACGGAGCGGCCACTCAACATATCCCGGGCGGAAAAGGCATTCATAAAACATCGCCCTGACATACTCCATAGTCCTGTAATCGGGAACTATCTCCTTGCACTCATCGTATGATTTGAAGCGTACTTTTCCACCGTCCCCATGCTTGAGAAAATTTCTCAAAAACTGGCTGAAATCCCATAAAGCCATATCATACTTATCCACATTCAGCATCTTTTTCAATCTGTTTTCCGCATCAATATTGTCCAAATTGAACGTTAGTGATGCTTGCTGATTGGATAATCGGGAAGACACCGATTCTTCGACTATTTTGTTTATATCTGATTTTAGTTTATCATCCATATTGAAATACTTAGTTTGTTATGTGTCGGCACTCTGCTTTATCTTGATTCCGAAACCATCAGTTCCGAAATGCCCATTTCGGAACTGTACATTTCGCATTTAATTATTCTGTGAGCGAATCTACAAACTCTCCAAACCGTAAAATCTTCTCACTATTCTCTTTATTGAAAAGCAAATGTTCAAAGTCCTTTTGTTTCTTCTTCAAATCAACTGTTTTCAATAGTTCGGCGGTAGCCTGTTTGAATTCCTGCAAATTATGTATTCCACAACGTTTTGAAAGGAAATCGTAATCGGGTTTTGCCTGTGACAGTAAAAACATGAGGTCGTAAAAATCGCGTCCTTTAGCACGGGCTAACATGGCAGCAATTTTCATGCTGCATAATACCCCATCAGAAGGAACGGGAAACGGGAAAAAGAATCCACAGCCTTTGATATTTGTAATAACCAGAGGATAAACAATACCTTGGTCTTGGCTCTCAACCTTTATCAAGAAACGTTCTTCCTTGTGCCCACTTAATCCCAAATCGAATAACAGTTCGGGGAAATGAATGTTACGCCGGAAAGCCGTTAGTTTCGGATTTTCTTTATCCTTTGCCTCTACCCGCAATCCTGAACGCTCCAAAAACCGAATAACTCCGTTTGTCATTTCAATAAATTCGTCTTTCGACAGGTCTTTGCAGTCAAAATCTAAATCTTCGGAAAATCGGTCGATGCCTTTTTCCAAACGCAGGTTTGTTCCACCGATAAAAGCCATCTTTCGGATGGATGGAGTGGAAGAAAGATAATCCAGAATCATCAACTGCAAATATTCTTTCAATATATGCTTATCGAAAGTGGCATTATCCCGTATTTGAGCGGGAAAATAATTTCTTATCTGCTCAATTTGTATCATAAATCGTAAGTTTTAAGAAGTAGCTTTACCCGATGATCAAGTGCCTTGCTTTGAAACTTGGCACAATAATTCATCAGTAAATCCTTGTTCAAATCATCTTGCAGGTAATTTTCATCCAAACGTAGCTCTTCTAATTCCTGCTCACTATCATAGAACGGATAAAGGTACAGTAAATCAAGCAAAGCCTTTTCGGGTGTGGCAAACTGTATGGTGCGGTTGTCTGCCATTGGCTTCAGTTCGTACCCAAACATCAAATCTTCTTTTACACTCTTGTAAGAATATTCCCCGAAATCATTCTTAAATGATTCCGTTTTCAGGGATGTTACACTGGTGATTTGTACTACAGCTTCCGGTATCATTCCGTAAAAAGCCAAAGCCGTATGCAAACTGATATAAGACGGACGGTAAATCCGATTGGCAAAATAAAGGGAATAATCCGGCTTGCTCTTATATTCGGAAAAAGCAAAATAACCCTGCCTTAACCGGATAAGATAACCCTTCTTAGCCCATCGGGTAAGGTTATTGCGGTCAAAATCGGGTTGCCATGCGTATACCTGATAGATATTAAAGCATGCCAAATCGAACATTTCAGTCTTAAAATCCAAAAAGATCATTCCTTTGTTATATTTCTATTATGCTGCAAATATAGTGCATTTTAGAAACAAAACAAAATATTGAGGTAAATTAGGGAGATATTTTGTCCTGTCGACAAGACGAAAATAGTCTGTTTTTGTTTTGTAGGTAAGACGGAAATAACTTTATCCCAGGATTAATGCACTTTCATTCTGTAACCGCTATAACAGTTACAGTAGTTACAGAATTTATAAACAGATATACAACGATTTATAAAATGGCTACGTCTTAAGCAATTGAGTTAGATCGGCATGTCTGTCGTTTGGGGAAGTAAGTTTTGGCTCAATTCTTTCAAGGAAATCTCGGATTTCCCGATTATGCGAATTTCGTCTCTTTACAAAAGGCAATTCCTTTATAACTTGGGATTTATAAATATTGCCATCCGTCAAATTGAAGAATCCTTCCGTATAGATTCCCTGCTCCATCCGTTGTAAATCCTCATGTTCGAGGTACGCCATTAATTGTCGGCAGCTGCCTGCGTTATTATACACTCCGTTGGATGGTGGCGGGAAATCTATATTCATGGCTCGTTTATCAAATTTGCTATCTCTGCTTTCAGGTTTTCTTTCCGCTTACCGTCCATTACTCCGCAAGCTGCCAAATCCGCATAAAGGCTAATCAACTTCAAAAGTTTAGCATTGTCCTTTTTCTGCGTCTGTTGTAGTGAGCCGATTTGTTTACCCTGATTGTTTATCACATCGGCATGTTGTTTGATTTGGTCGCTGATTCTTTGCAGCACGGTATTGTATGTATTCAAATTCTTTTCCAATAGGGAAATGATGAGCGTTTCCAATGTTTTGGCAACGCTATCGAAGCGGACGGCAATAGAATTGGTCGCCCGAATCATCGGGTTAAGTTCCTTTTCTTCGTAGTTTCGGATAAAGCGGATAATATCGTCCTGCCGTTTGTTGATTTTGGACAGTTCGGATTTGACCGATTCGGGGGATTCAGCGGAATTGATATTTGCTTTGTCAATATACTGAAAAGCCAGCTTTACAACTTCACTCTTTTTCAGCGAATAGCGTTTGCAGATTTTCTCTACCAAATTGCCAGTTTCCTTGTCTATGGAAACGGTGGTATATGTTATTTTCTGACCTTTATTTTGCATGGATAATTACTTTTTCATGGAAAATCATAAAGTTAAACGACTGATAATTAGCGATAAATCTGAATTGCTAATTGTCGGTATAATTATAGCGTGTTTCTATAACACGCTAAAGTCGAAGGCTTTGCCCCGCAGGGCAAGAGGGAAGAACAGGACTTGTCCAGTTCCCTCTTGCTTAATTTAGCGAAACAATCAGAGCCGTGAGGCAAGGTTGTTTCTGCTAAATGCGGAGCGTTATTACAAGGCGGTGGATTAAATACAGCCTTCGTTAGTATTCATCGGATTGCTTTATTCCGATTCTTCTGGTGGATTATCCTTTTCAAACTTCTGAATGGTTCGGTAATCACAATGTTCCCGGACAAATGAACGAACATCGTCCGCTCGGTAGTAGATTTTCTGTCCGTATCGTAAGAAGGGTAAAACGCCATTGCTTCGGTGGCGTTGAAGGGTGTGCTTGCTGCATCTAAGCATAAAACACAAGTCCTGATTATCGAGTAACTTCTCGTCCTTATCGAAAACCTCATTGGTATTAATAAGCGATTTCAGATCTTTGCCAATTTCGCTTAATTTTTTGGACAGGTGTTCCATCCATTTTTCAAAATCTTCGTTATTGATATACATTTTGCTTCATTTTTAAGTTCTACAATCAATTTTTCAATGCATTGACAGGGCAAAGCTCGGCATATTACAGAAAATAAAATCGGGGAATAGATAATCTACTCCCCGATAAATAATTTATAATTCGATTTAATTCAGATACATACAAACATCTCTTTATAATCGCAGTAACATTAAATAATCTTCCTTATCTTCTCCGATAATTTCAAATCCCATGTTTTTATATAATCGAACAGCGTAATTTTTTTTCTTCACATTCAATGAAGCTTGTTTATATCTGCTATTCCGTAAGTACTCAATCATCACATTCATTAACTTTGTCCCGATTCCCCGATTCCGATATTCTTTGTATAATGAGATTGCAAATTCAGGCGTTTCATTGTCTATATTTCCAAATCCCTTTACATCGCCTGCTAATATCCGTGTCCAAACTGCACCAACAATCTTTCCATTAAAGTCTGCAACTAAACAATAATCATCCTTTTCTTGACCGAAATTGTTAATATACTCATGTACTTCAGGTAATTTCAAAACCTCTCTTGGTATAAGGTTGTTTTTATCAGGTTGATAAATAGCTTCGTATAGCATATTTTCAAGAATATGATACTCATTCTGTTCGAGTGGTCTAATCAAGTATTCCATAATTTATCTATAACCTCTGTTTTTACTTTCTATTTTTATTGCAATTATTAATTCGTTCAGAAATTCTGTAAGTTTAGCAGCTTTACGCCTAAATACGTCATCTCTCTTTTTATAAATGTCAGCAAATTTAAAATTCATCCCTGTTTCAAATACACGTGTCAAGTCGGAAAAATTGACGGGATTCCCTGTTTTATTTCTCACTGAATAAGAATAGAATAACCCACATATTACTTCCATTATATCAATAAAATCGACATCATCTGCTAAGTAAACATCCGAGACAAAGCTATCTTCCTTATTTTTCTGAAAAAACTCCGGATTTTCTAAGCGAAATTTTATAATTCGATAGGTCGATTCCAAAATATCTAATATCTTCATGAAAAATACATGTAAATCAGTTGCTTTACTATCAGGTTTTATTTCCAACTGCATATTGAGTCCTTTTAATTCTGTCATTGTGTAGTTTATTGTGAAGCATAAAAGAATTATATCCTGTTCTTCACGACAGAAATCAAGCAGTTGACCTACAAAATCATCATAAGCATTCGATAAATCTGTGTAATAAATGCCGTCTTGTTCTCTGATAGAACAGGAAAGCAGGTCAAATAACTTTGTTTTCAAGAACCGATTCATAGGCATTGGAGTTTACAATGTTGATTTACTGCTAATCTTCAATTCTATATTTTTTGTTATCCCAATCTCAGTTATAAAATGTTTATCATGAGAAATTACAAGAATGGTTCCCTGATAACTTTTAATCGTATTGGTTAATATGGATAAACTTGATAAATCAAGAGTGTTCGTTGGTTCGTCAAATATAAACATGTCGGGGACATGGTTGGAAATCATCAGACAACATAAATAAAGCCTCATGCGTTCTCCTCCGCTTAATGTCTGACAATTATTACTCCATGTTTCTTTGGGAAACAAAGCCTGTTTAGTCTCAATTTTATTTCATGCTCCTGTAGATTATTAAAATTATATTCATTAGCAAGTTCAAAAACCGTAGAATCTTTGTTGAGCTGACTATATTGTTGGTCAAGATAGATATATGAAAACTCTGTCTTTTTAACTTCTCCTTTTGACGGTACTAATTCACCAGTAATCAGCTTTATCAAAGTGGTCTTTCCTGTTCCGTTATTACCTGTTATTCGAATACGTTCGCCACTTCGTATTTCAATATTCAGGGGATTCTCCCAAATTGGTTTTTCGTCAATGTATCCAAAATTTACATTAACCGCTTCAATTAATAACTTTCCCTTATGCAGTTGTGCGCTTTCAAAATCTATTTTAAGATCACTGTTTATTCGTTGCTTTTGACGTAGTTCTGAAAGATTTTGTTGCTTGTCGTCAATAATATCAATATGTTTTTCTTTTAATTTAGCCGAATTATTTTCAGCTAAATTTGCACGCGCATTCATGACTATTCGGGCAACACCTCCTTTTTGTTTACTTCTCTGTCCTTGTGATGCACGTTTATCTTGACGTTCTCGAACTTCTTGTGCCTTCTTTCGAGCTAAACGCAAGTGCTTCCTCTGAACTTATTTGTTGTGCTAATGCTTGTTCTTCAATTTCTTTCTGTCCCTTATAGAAAGAATAATTTCCGCCATAAACCTTGGCGTAATCTTTCCCAATCAACTCACGGCACTTGTCATTATGCTGCTGAAAGATTTGGAACAGCGTATTGTGTTCCTCGTCCAGTCCGAGAAACTTCCGTTTAATTTCCATCGGGTTAATCAACTTGCCTTCCTGCTCCATTGTCTGATGAATATCCAATAGCCGAAGTTTAACCGATTCCAGATAACGGTTGATTTCCAACGATGCGGCATCCTTCCCCGTACACCGTTCTTTTGATTGGTTCCATAAAACAGGCTTTATTGTTCTTTTCAATTGAAGTTCGGCTAATTGCCCTTCAATGGAAATTCTCAACATGATGGGCGTTTCGCCCGATTTGACTGTTTTCGTCCTTCTGACGAAAAAAAGCACACGAAATGTCTGACGTTTCATACTCTAAAATTAATGTTTAAAGGTACTGAATCGTGCAGGATGACGAGCATTTAACGATAGGACAATAAGCGACTTAGATGGCTATTCGTGGACACTTTTTTCATGGACACAAATTGTCCAATCTCTCCACAACTTTTAGGATTGATCCTTGATCCCCTTTTTGCCCCTGTTTTACCCAATACAAATAAAAAACGCTGTAATTTATTCAATTACAACGTTTTGTTAAGTTTTATCGGTGGTGCCACCAGGAATCGAACCGGGGACACAAGGATTTTCAGTCCTTTGCTCTACCAACTGAGCTATGGCACCATCGCTTTTTTAATTTGCGACTGCAAAGATAAAAGTATTTTTCACAAATAAAAAATTTTGAAACTAAAAATGCCGAAAAATATTCGGTTATTTCCTAATCGGGTTCCATCCTTGTGCTTTCAATTCCATTTCCTGACCATCGCGGGTAACTAAGTAATATCCGTCTTCGGGCCTGGTGATGTGTCCCACAAGATGTATTCCGGATAAAGCCGATACTTTTTCGTGAAGGGACAAAGGAACGGTAAAAAGCAACTCGTAGTCTTCACCGCCGTTTAACGCAACGGTGGTGACATTCATATTGAACGTCTCCGCCATTACGGCGGTTTGATAGTCGATAGGCAACCGTTCTTCGAAAAGCCGGCAACCCACGTTGCTTTGCTTGCAGATGTGGATGATGTCCGACGATAATCCATCCGAAATATCAATCATTGCCGTAGGGACTATTCCGTGTTCGTACAAAAGTTGAACAATGTCTTTTCGGGCTTCCGGCTTGAGTTGACGCTCCAAAATATACTCTTTTCCCACGAAATCGGGTTGGAAATCCGCTTTCCCGTCGAAAACGGTTTTTTCGCGCTCCAACAATTGCAACCCCATGTAAGCCGCGCCCAAATCACCCGATACAAATATCAGATCGGTATCTTTTGCGCCGTTACGGTAAACGATCTTTTCTTCATCGGCTATGCCGATACAAGTGATGGAGATGGAGAGACCGGTTAGCGACGATACAGTATCGCCACCCACCAGATCAACACCGTAGATTTCGCAGGCAAGTAAAACTCCGGCATAAAAAGCTTCCAGGTCTTCTACCGAGAATCGTTGCGAGATACCCAACGAAACCGTTATTTGCTGCGGCTTTCCGTTCATCGCATAAATATCGGAAAAGTTAACGACAGCCGATTTGTACCCCAGGTGTTTCAATGGGACGTAAGTGAGGTCGAAATGAATGCCTTCAAGCAAGAGGTCGGTGGTGACAAGCGTGCGTTTATCCGAGTTGTCGATGACGGCTGCATCGTCTCCCACGCCTCTCTTTGTGGTAGGCTGCGTTAGTTTTATATTTTTAGTGAGATGGTCTATCAATCCAAACTCTCCAAGTGTACTTATTTCTGTACGCATGTATCCATATCCGTTTATATCCGCTCCACTATGGTGCGCATGATTTCAGCCATTTTAGGCTGGGCAATTTTTGCGGCCTCCTGAACTTCTTCGTGTGAAACTTCCACAATTTTCCCAATCACGCCCAGATCGGTAATGATAGAAAAGGCCAGCACTTTCATTTTGGCGTGGTTGGCAACGATAACTTCGGGAACGGTGGACATACCTACAGCATCGCCGCCGATAACGCGGAAGAAATGATATTCTGCTGGTGTTTCAAACGTTGGGCCCGATACGCCAACATAAACTCCATGCTGCAACTTGATGTTTTTTTCTTTCGCAATTTCCATTGCCATTAACCGGAGTTCTTTGTTGTATGCTTCGCTCATATCGGGGAATCGTGTTCCCAGCTCGTTGTAGTTTTTCCCGTGAAGCGGATGTTCGGGGAACATATTGATGTGGTCTTCGATAAGCATAATGTCGCCCACGTCGAAGCTCGGATTCATGCCGCCGGCAGCGTTCGATACGAAAAGATATTCAACGCCAAGTGCCTTGAAAACGCGGACGGGAAAAGTTACCTGTTTCATGTTGTAACCTTCATAAAAGTGGAAACGTCCCTGCATGGCCAGTACTCTTTTACTGCCGAGCGTTCCGATGATCAGCTTTCCACTGTGGCCTTCCACGGTTGAAACCGGAAAGTTAGGGATTTCGGTGTATGGAATTTCGGTTTTGTCTTTGATTTCGTGGGCAAGTTCTCCCAGTCCGGTTCCTAAAATAATAGCAGTGTTGGGTACATCACCGATCCTGTTTTTTAGATAATCGGATGTTTGTTTGATAGCTTCTAACATGTTTATTGATTTTTTTATTGAATGATTCTTTTTCGGTTTTTTCTAAAAATATTACTTCTATAGGGATATAATACAATCTTTTTTTAAATCCTTCGTCAAGAAACGATAACGCGCGAAAACGAATAGCATCTTTTTCGGTAGTTACAATAATTTTGTCGTCATCGTCCACATCCACGGTGCCCATTTCCTGTTTTATCTCTTCGATATCTTCCTCTTTGAAGAAATGGTGGTCGGGAAAAGATTTGGGATATAAATTGTAAGTTTTCAGTTCTAACTTTTCTATTAACGGTTGTGGTGATGCGATTCCCGTAACCAGAAAAACGTGTTTTTTGCGCAAATCGCCGGGTTCAAGAATTTCCGGTTGTGACTCGGGAAAGACCGGTGTTATGTCTCCGTAATCGAAGGTGGTGAAATAGAGATCCTGATAGGGAAACAGGTCCAGACCGTTTTCATAAATGCGGAAATCGATGGGTTGCATGTCGCGGCTGCACTTGGTGACAATAACGATGGAAGCGCGGTCTTTTCCCTGCAATGGCTCTCGCAAATTTCCTGCCGGAAGCAGCTTGTCTTCATAAACCGGACGGTTGCTATCGACCAATAAGATAGAGAGGGACGGCATTACGCGCCGGTGCTGAAAACCATCGTCCAGCAAAATTACATCGGGACGTTCTTCAACGTCGATAGATTGGATTTTCTCAATGGCGCTCCTTCGGTTTTTATCTACCACGACGAGTGCTTCGGGGAATTTTTGCTTTATCTGAAGCGGCTCATCACCCACATCCTGTGGTTTTGAAACCACATCTACAATCTTGAAACCTTTGCTTTTCCGCTTATAACCCCGGCTCAAGACGGCTACTTTGTATCTTGACGACAACAGGTCTATAAGATATTCTATGTGAGGTGTTTTCCCTGTGCCCCCCACTGTGATGTTTCCAACGCAAATAACAGGAATATCGAACTTGTGCTGTTTCAGGATCTTTGCATCAAACAGCCTGTTTCGGATATTTACACCAATCCCGTACAGCCACGATAGCGGCAGCAACGAACGTCGTATTTCGGGAAGGGGCGAATCCATTTTTTATTTAATGTTCAAATCATAGGGAATACGCGCCTGGATATAATCCTGGTCCTTGATGTTCTTCAGGAGCATGAACATATCGTAGCTTTCTCCTAAATAACCTTTTAGCGTTTTAGCGGCTAGCTCTTCTTTGTTCTTGTTGAAAATTTCTCCGATCGGCGACTTCATCCTCGGATATTCGAAAACGGCATAGCTTTTACCTAGATTTGCCATTTCGGCGGCGATACGAATGGCTTCGTCAACTCCACCCAACTCATCTACCAATCCGATCTCTTTTGCCTGATTCCCTGTCCAAACCCTGCCTTCGGCATATTTTGCCAGGCTATCTTTCGGCATTCCCCGGCCATCGGCACATCTTGTCAGGAACAGATCGTAACCGCTGTTAACGTAAGATTGCATCATGGCTGCTTCCTGAGCATTAAAAGCGCGTGAAACGTCTCCAAAATCGGAGAATTTATTGGTTTTAACTACGTCTGTGCTGATACCGAGTTTATCGAGCGTACCGCCAAAATTAGGCACCATACCGAAAATTCCTATTGAGCCCGTAAGGGTAGTTGGCTGAGCCACAATTTTATTAGCGTTGCACGCGATATAATAACCGCCCGATGCGGCCATGTCGCCCATGGAAACAACGACCGGTTTTTCCGACTTCAGCTCGGAGATTGCTTTCCAGATCTGTTCAGAGGCGTAAGCGCTTCCACCACCCGAATTTATGCGAAAAACAACCGCTTTGATATCGTCGTCTTTACGAAGCTTTTCAATCTCGTTCACCATGTATTTATCCTGAATGCCGTTAGACCCGTTACCGGATGAAATACTGCCCACGGCATACAATAAGGCAATGGAATTTGTCGATTTTTTGACGGCCTGCGTTTTTACCGACTTCATATCCGCAACCGTAGCCGACGGGATTTTGGCATCAGCGTCGATCCCAATAAGTTCCCGGATATAATTTTTCATTTCACTTTCGTAGAGGACGGTATCGACTAAGTTTTGCGACAGCAGGAAATCGGTTTTTTTGAGTAGCGGAAACCGGTTGGCGATTGAATCTATCTGCGCAGTTTCCATGTTTCTGGAAGAGGCCATATCGGCTTTCATGGATTTCCAGATATCTGTAATGAAAGAGTTCACCTGTTCTCTGTTGGCTTCACTCATTTCGGTTTGTGTATAGGGCTCGGCAAAAGATTTATAAGTGCCCACTTTAAACAGTTGCATTTCGATGCCGAGTTTTTGCATAGCATCTTTATAGAAGAAAGGTACCGATGCAATTCCGTGAACATCGAGCATGCCTTGAGGATTGATAGCTACTTTATCGGCAACGGAAGCTAAATAATACCCGCTTTGAGTGTAAGTATCGGCATATGCAACGATAAACTTGCCACTTTCTTTAAAATCTTCCAGCTCTTGACGTATTTCTGCCAATGTAGCGCTGGAAGCCATGAAAAGGCGTGTGTCCAGATAAATCCCCTTTATTTTATCGTTGTTTTTTGCTTTGCGAATAGCTCCGATGATGTCGTTCATGCCCATGGCAGAGGGTACTCCGCCTACCAGATCGGTAAAAGGGTCATTCTCTGCAATGCGTTCCTGTATGGCGCCTTCGAGCCTTAGATTTAAAACGGAGTTATTTTGCAATGCAAATGATTCCTGTTTGCCGAAGGAATTCATTAGCGATCCCATCATGGCAAACATGATCAGCATTGAAATAAGCGAAAAAATAAGACTCGCGATGATGAAACCCAACGCTGATGCTAGCATCATTTTAAAAAAATCTTTCATAAATTTGTGTTCTAAATTGATTATAAGCACAAAAATAGAGAAAAAAGGATTACATTGCAATTGAAAACAAATACAATTTTGTTTCTTTACACTTGTAAGCTAATTTATTATTGAAAAAGTCGGGGTTTATCGAGGTTTATTCTCCATAAATTGTTTTGGATACAAAAAATCACGAGAAACAAATGAAAGTTAAAAAAACATAAAGAATGGAAGAAACCGGCTAAGGCGTGCAACGTTTTTCCGTTTTTTCCATCTTTACTAATGTAAGCGATAAGCATGGATGATTCGCAGTTAATAGCAGCATGTAAGAAGCAGAGCCGTAATGCCCAAAAGGCATTATACGAGTTGTATGCTCCTAAAATGATGGCTGTGTGCCTGCGTTATTGTCAGAATGGTGAGACTGCCCGCGATTTATTACACGACGGGTTTCTGCAAGTTTTCACACAGATAGGCTCGTATTCGGGCAAGGGTTCTTTTGAAGGTTGGTTACGCAAGATTTTTGTGAATTTGGCTCTCGAAAATTATCGGCAGGAGAAGAAAAAATTCGACTTTTTAAATGATTACGGAAAAGATAAAGCAGATCTTTCAGATACACCTGAAGATGACTCACTCGAGATAGGCGATATTCCGCGGCAAGAACTTTTGAACATTATACACGAGATGCCTGAAGGCTACAGAACGGTATTTAATCTGGTGGTTTTTGAAGATGTTCCGCACAAGGAAATTGCCTCAATGCTGGGAATAACGGAGAATGCCTCCCGGTCGCAATATTTTAGAGCCAAGACTCTTTTACAAAAGAAAGTGCAATCCATGTTGAAAAAGAAATACATATGAATTTTCTATGAACCAAGAAGATATATTTAAAGAACAACTAAAGTCTGTTTTCAGCGATTTTGAGGCTCCTGTTCCTCACGATGGCTGGGAGAAGATGGAACAATCGCTGAATGCCATCGCGCGGGCAAGAATTATCCGCCGCAACTGGTATGTCGGTTCTGCTGCTGCCACAGTAGCCATATTGCTGGGGAGCTTGTTCTTTTTAAAGTCGCCTCAAACAGACAAGCCCAATCTTCCCGTTTTTACGGAGGAAGTGACTTCCGGTAATATAAAAAATGCCGATAAGCAAGAAGTTCGGGAGGAAGTTCTTATTGCCGGGCACACCAAAAGAAAAGAGAGAGAATTACCAATCGTAAGCGAAGTTTTAGAACAAACTCAGGAAAAGGTTGTGGTTGTAGAGCAAACCCGGAAAGAGGAACCAGAGGCAACGGAAGAGAGAAAGGCTCAACCTGAGGAGAAACGGGTAGTTCAGCCCAGTCAGGAAGAGATTGACCGGCTTATCCGGGAGTTTGAAAATGCCGGGAAAGCAGATATCTTTGGAGGATTGGCACTCAAAGAGAACAAAAGTAAGCCTTTAATGTTGGCGTTAAATGCAAAAGGCGGGCTGACCTCTTCACAGAAGACCGTAAATAGCCCGATGACTTTGCGTAGCGCCAGTACTGCCAGGCAGGACGATAAGGGCGATGACTATTATTTTAGTAATAAGAACAATATGTATGCCGATTATCACAATGTTGCCTACAACACAGGAAGTATTGCTGATAACGTTGCAGAAATGGAGCACGGTCAACCGGTTTCGTTCGGTATTACAATCTCCAAAACCATTAGCGACAGATTATCCGTTGAGACCGGGTTGGTTTACACCTATCTGTTTTCGCGGGCTAAAAATACCAGTGTCGATTTTCAAAATCAGGAGACGCAACATTTTCATTATTTAGGTATTCCCGTCAATCTGAATTACAACTTCGTAAGCATAGGAAAATTAGGCTTGTATGCTTCGTTTGGAGGAATGATTGAAAAAGATATTTACGGGGAATTCAGAAACTCGGGACAGAGTGTCTCCACTGAATTAAACAGCACGTCGCAAGGAAGTATCACTAAGAGGATCAGTCAGAAAAATCCTCAATTTTCGGTAAACGCAGGGGTAGGGGCATTTTATCCCATCTATGGAGGGTTCAACTTATACGGTAAGATAGGAGGATCGTATTACTTTGATGCGAAAAATGATTATAAAACCATATATGCCGACAAAAAAATCGTTCTCGATCTGAATGCCGGTATCCGATTTGATTTCTAATATTTTTAAATAATTTTATGTATATGAGAAAATTGATTTTATTTTTTAGTGCTGTGGCTACAGGCCTCTTTTTAACTTCATGCTTAAAAACGGGGGATAACAATTTGTCCGGTCAACGGCAATTGTTTTACATCACTCAATTAGAAGGAACGCAAGTTGCGCATAACGGATATTTTGCGATGACTTCCAATGATATTAAAACAAAAGAACCAGACAGATGGTACCTCATTACCTGGTCCTGGAGCACCGAAAACGGAATGACCGGTACAAATGTGCATAACGCTATGACGTCGGAAATAGAGCCAATACCTCTAGGTTTATATCTTCAGGAAGAGGCTCCTCAGGAAATCATGACTCCTGTTCTCAACTTTATAGTGGAAGAGTCGCCCATGATATCCCCTTCATTTGGTGATTTTCTGATCGTTCAATACACATGGAATAAAAAAGAAGGCGAAAGAGTTCAGGCAGAACTTTATAATAAAACAACTCAACCAGATGCAACGAATACATATACAATGGAGTTTCGTTTGAAAAAATCCGGTACTTCTACCGAAACCTCGGGAAAGAATGTTGTGGAATTAGCGACAATTAAAATGAGTTCATTACGTAATTTAATTAACTTTGAAGGACAGGATTTTAAGAATATCCAGTTGAAATTTAATTACTATAAAGAAGACAATGCTGATCAACCTGTCAGCATAACCCGTTCTGTCAGGGTATACAAAAACTGATGGTTTGCAACCTTCAATAAAAAAGCTGCCCCGACGGAGCAGCTTTTTTTCGATATTGAAAGGCGGAGAAAGAAATTATTCTTCGCTTTTTGTTTCCTCAGTTTTGTCCTCAACTGTTTCTTCTGCAATTTCTGTTTCAGCTTTTGCTTCCTCAGCTTTCGCTTTCGCCTTGGCTTCTTTTTTGAAAGCTGCCACCTTTTGGTTGTCGAGTTTTTCTTTCAAGGCAGCCAGTTCTTCGATATCACCTAATGTGGTTTTCTCCATAACAGGGATTGCCAGGGTTGATGATTGGTTCTCTTTCTTACCCGAACGTTTTCCTTTTCTGGTTTCATCAGAACCACCGCCTTGAGCATCCTCGTGGATACGGCTGTGTGAAACGATAATGCGCTTAGCGTCTTTATTAAACTCGATCACTTTAAACTCAAGTTTATCGTCCACCTGAGCTTGTGAACCGTCTTCCTTTACCAGGTGTTTGGGAGTAGCAAAACCTTCCACACCGTAAGGCAAAGCGATTACCGCGCCTTTATCCACAAATTCGAGAACTGTACCTTCGTGGATCGAACCTGCTGTGAAGATGGTTTCGAACACATCCCACGGGTTTTCTTCCAATTGTTTATGTCCAAGGCTTAAACGACGGTTTTCTTTGTCTATCTCCAGAACCTGGACTTGAATTGGGGCCCCAATTTCGGTCACTTCACTCGGATGTTTGATTTTCTTTGTCCAGGAGAGGTCGGAAATATGAATCAAACCTTCAACCCCTTCTTCAATTTCAACAAAGGCACCAAAGTTGGTGAAGTTGCGAACGGTTGCCGTATGGGTACTTCCAACGGGATATTTCTCTTCGATATTATCCCATGGATCGGGTTTGAGCTGTTTTACACCGAGCGACATTTTCCTCTCTTCGCGATCGAGCGTAAGAATAACAGCTTCCACATCGTCGCCAACTTTCATAAAGTCCTGTGCGCTGTGCAAGTGCTGTGTCCAGCTCATTTCCGATACGTGAATCAAGCCTTCAACGCCCGGTGCCACTTCAACAAATGCTCCGTAATCGGCAATGACAACAACTTTTCCTTTGACAATATCGCCAACTTTCAGGCTGTCATCCATAGCGTCCCACGGATGTGGAGTTAATTGTTTCAATCCAAGGGCAATACGTTTCTTGTCGTCATCAAAATCAAGGATTACCACGTTGATCTTGTCGTCAAGTTTAACTACTTCGTCCGGATGCTGGATGCGTCCCCAGGAAAGATCGGTAATGTGGATTAAGCCGTCAACACCGCCAAGGTCAACAAATACGCCGTAGGAGGTGACGTTTTTAACCACACCTTCGAGTACCTGTCCTTTTTCGAGTTTCGAGATAATTTCCTTTTTCTGTTGTTCCAGTTCTTCTTCGATAAGAGCTTTGTGAGAAACAACCACATTTTTGAATTCAGGATTGATTTTTACCACCTTGAATTCCATTGTTTTGTCAACAAAGATATCGTAATCGCGGATAGGTTTCACGTCTATTTGCGAACCCGGCAAGAATGCTTCGATGCCGAATACATCAACAATCATACCGCCTTTTGTACGGCATTTGATGTAACCTTTGATTACTTCATTGTTTTCTAATGCTGCGTTTACGCGATCCCAGGAGCGCGAAGCGCGTGCTTTTTTGTGAGAGAGGAGCAATTGTCCTTTTTTGTCTTCCTGGCTTTCAATGTAAACCTCTACCTCGTCGCCGACTTTCAAATCCGGGTTATAACGGAATTCGTTCATCGATACCACGCCGTCTGATTTGTAACCGATGTTTACAACCACTTCGCGTTTGTTCATGGAGGTTACCGTACCTGTAACCACTTCTTTATCGTTGATTTTGCTCAACGTGTTGTCGTAGCTTTCGGTAAGTTTTTCTTTGCTTTCTTGAGAATAGACATCACCTTTTGCGTAAGCATCCCAATCGAATTCCTCTATGGGAGCCACAGTTTTTAAATTGTCAGTCATTTGTTGTTTAAAAAATTAATAATTAAAATAAGTTAGACATTATATTGTCGAAAAAAACGGTGCAAAGGTAGTTGGTTTTTTGTTAATTACCAACTATTTCGACCAGCGAATTGTGCAGAAAAACATGCTTGCTCAAGCTATGTCATCGCAAGAATTGGAGGTCGGGAAGCGAAGGCTGCTCAAACAGTCTTCGGCAGAGGGGAGAGGTAAGCAGAAGATCAGATCAGCAATCCTTCCTGAACTTCTTTTCGTGTGCCCGTTCCGGCAATGGTTTCCACCAACTCCAAAGCAAAATCGAAAACAAACCCCGGCCCTTTTCCGGTAATGATGTTTCCGTGGACGGCCACTTTCTCACCGGTTACTTTAGCGCCGATTAATTCGGGTTCAAAACCGGGATAGCAGGTTGCTTTTTTCCCGTCAAGCAGGCCTAATCCGCCTAAAACCATTGGGGCAGCGCAGATAGCGGCGACGTTCTTTCCTTTTTCGGCATATTCCTTCACCTTTTTCTTAAGGCCTTCGTGTTCGTTTAGGTTTTTTGCACCGGGCATTCCGCCGGGAAGAACCAAAACATCCACATCGGCGAAATCCAGTTCCGCGAAGGTTATATCAGCCAGAACGGTGATGTTGTGCGCTCCGGTAACGTTTTTCCCGTTGGTTATGGAAACAGTTTGAACAGGGATCCCTGCCCTTCGTAAAATGTCAACGATTCCCAAGGCTTCAATCTCTTCGAAACCGTTGGCTAAAAATAGAGCTACTTTTTTCATATCGATTTTTTTAAAATGTGTATTGAATTTTTTTATGTACTGTTTTTTAGTCATTTTTTGATGGATTTGGATTTTCGTTTCGCATCGTATAGCGGGCTATACGAAAGAAAGGAAAGTTCAAAGAGGCGAAAAAGGGCACAAAACAGTATAAAAGAGAGACGTACAACTATAATTCGTAAAATTCGAAACACTTTTTTAGAAAGTTAAACATGTAGGGTCAAGACAGGAGTAATCAGTTGAGATTAAATCTGTATGTGATGGTCCCTTTCTGATTGTTGGCGGAGTTGATGGCGTTGAACCTGGTCCGGCTTGCGGCACGCAGTGCTTCATTACGAAGAGAGTTATTTGGCGTATTCGTGCCACGGCCAATTTCGGCTTTTATGACGTTCCCGCGAGGATCTACCGTGATATCCACAACAACCGTGCCGTAGTCGTTTACCGAATAGTTGGGTTGAGCCAGGCCGCCCGAACCCAGGCTGCGGCCCCCCAAATCGTAGGTTCCGATTCCACCGGTGCCCGATGCAGCTCCCTGAGAAGCATTTCCTGTGGAGACTCCTTGTGTTCCACTGCCTTCGGTTTCGCCGCGGCTGCCGGAGTTTTCTCCAAACAATCCGCTCATCTGCCGGTTTATTTCTCTTCGCCGGGCTTCGTCCTCGCGTTGTTTGCGTGCTGCTTCTTCCTGCAACCTCCGTTGTTCTGCCAATTGCGCCCGGCGACGCTCCGCTTCGCGTTGGGCGGCAACGTCTATTGTCGGTTCCGTATTTTGAGTAATCAGCGGTTCATTGGGAGAGTGTTCCGGAACCGAAGGCGGTTGTGCCGGAGCAGGCGATATCTCGTTCATAGGAGATTCCGTTGTTCCTAAAGCATTTTCCACGTTTCCGAACATAACGGGAATACCTTCCAACTCTTCCGGTGGCGTTACCGGAGTGAAGTAAGAGAATAATAGAATAAGCAGGAGCAATACGGCAAAGATGATTGTCCCTACTATTCCTGCTGTTTTTTCTCTTGTAATCATTTTATCCGATACCTAAATTTGTGTACACATAAACAGAGTCGTTTTATTCACTCCGATACCGTATCATTATTTCCTTAAACAAATCGGCTGTAGTAGGAGGCGTATAGGAAACCGCATTGGCACCGGCCTCAATGACCTGCCGGATGGTTTTATCGGTTTTCCCGCCCGTAGCAATGATGGGAATATGATCATCAATGTTTCTGATCTTTCTTACAATATCTGCTGTTTTTTCCGCCCCCGATACATTAAAAATATCCACTCCCGCCTTGATCCGCTCTTTGATGCCGTCATTTTCCGATACGATGGTAATGATGATTGGAATGTCAATTTTCTTTTTCATCTTTTTGATCGTGCTGTTCGGCGTAGGTTTGTTTAATATAACCCCCAGAGCTCCCTGAAATTCCGCGTCGAGGGCAAGATCTATGCTCCTCTCTCCGTTGGTGATCCCTCCACCTACACCGCAGAATATCGGCTTATCGGCAGCAAGTATAAGCGCATGCGATATCATTGGCTGAGGGGTAAAAGGATAAACAGCTATGATTGCATCGGCATTTGTGTTGCGAATGATAGCGACATCGGTACTAAACAAGAAAGATTTTAGCAGTTGCCCAAAGATATTAATCCCGGTACAAGTGTCGATGATCTCAGGAACCTTTACAATGTTTTTCCTGAGCCGGCTGGGATATGAGGGCGCTTTGTCCATTGATTTTCCCCTTTAATTCGGCCTGGTCATCAGCACCATTTTAAATTGGTTCTGATTAGCAATATCCAGTATTTTCACTATTTCGCGATAAGGCACTTCCTCATCGGCATACAAAGCCACGAAGATATCCGGCTCCGCTGAGTAAACCGATTGCAAAAACGGTGTGATCTGTTCAAAAGTGACCATCCGCTCGGTCTCGTTTGCGTTAGCAACGTAATAGTTCAGGTCCTTATCAATGGTAACCCGTGTAATGGGTTTTGCCTGAGCCTGCTGTTGCGATTTGGGAAGCAGTACCTTTATGGCATTTGGCACTACGATGGTGGATGTGATCATAAAGAAAATAAGCAACAGAAATATCACATCAGTCATAGAGGCCATGCTGAAGTTCGCTTCCACATTAAATCGTTGTTTTAATGCCATTTTTCTTCTATTTTATGCAGCCGGTTCGTTCAAAATATCCATAAATTCCATAATTCGCATCTCCAATTTGTTTACAATGCCTTTTATTCTCGTTGTAAGATAGTTGTAGGCAAACAGTGCGATAATCCCCACGATGAGTCCGCCAACGGTTGTTATCAATGCTTCATAGATACCTGTTGATAAAATATTTACATCAACGTTTGCTCCGGCGCTTGCCATACTCATAAAAGCTTTAACCATTCCTGTGACCGTTCCAAGAAACCCGATCATGGGCGCGCCCGACGCGGTTGTCGCAAGAAGGGGTAGCCCTTTTTCCAGCTTGGAGATTTCGATGTTTCCCTGGTTCTCGATCGCCGACATTACATCTGCCGTGGGCCTGCCCAGCCGGGAAATTCCTTTTTCAACCATTCTCGCCGATGGGGTATTGGTGTTGCGGCAAAGAGTCATTGCCGTCTCAATTTTTCCGTCAAGGATATAATCTTTTATGCGATTCATAAAGGAGTTGTCTTCCTTGCCGGCGTTGTTTATCACCAACGTCCTCTCAATAAGTACGTAAATCGAAAGGAGCAAAAGCACCAATAAAACGATCATCAGCCAACCGCCTTTAACCGCAAGGTCTAAGGCATTCATGGTTGTTTGAGGTTCAACCGCAGTTGTGATCTGCTGCATTTGTTGCAAAGTATCTTGAACGGGAGCAATTTGTAACAAGTTCATTGAGTCGATTATTTTAATAACTGTATCTGTTTTTATTTAAAACAACAAAGGCCATAGATTTTATACCGCTCCGCTGTCTCTAATTCTAAACTATAAAAGTAAATAATTATTTATTGTTTACTACTTTCTAATGGTGTATTTAAACAATTTTTGTAAGCTTTAATTGTTTTTTCCAAACCCATATAAAGTGAGTCGCTGATGAGCGAGTGGCCGATGGATACCTCTTTCAGCCAGGGAATGTTTATGTAGAGGTAATTTAGGTTCTCCAGATTTAAATCATGTCCTGCATTTACTCCCAACCCCAGATTTTTGGCCATTATTGCCGCTTCTATATACGGGGCCACTGCTTTTTGCTTGTCTGTTTTGTATTCTTCGGCATAGGGGCCGGTATAAAGTTCAATTCTGTCGGCGCCGATTCTCGATGCCATTTTTATCATTTCCAGATTTGAATCCACAAAAATGGAAGTACGCACACCCATTGATTGGAACTCGTTGACCACTTCAGTCAGAAAATCCTTGTGTTCAACCGTATCCCAGCCGGCATTCGACGTGAGCACATCGTGTGCATCAGGGACAAGTGTTACTTGCGTGGGGCGTATTCTTTTTATTAGCGAAATAAACTCCGGAGAAGGATTCCCTTCAATATTGAATTCTGTGGTTACTTTGGGTTGCAGGTCAACTACATCCGCGTAGCGAATATGGCGTTCATCGGGTCGGGGGTGAACGGTGATTCCTTCTGCTCCAAATAACTGGCAATCTATGGCCACTTGAATTACATCCGGGACATTACCTCCCCTTGAATTCCGGAGGGTAGCCACTTTATTGATATTTACACTTAACTTTGTCATTTGATTATTTTTTAACCTCTCTGAGCGATCTTTTACCTAAAAAATCCCCATCTTTGTAAAACGTTACAAAATTAATATGAAATAACGGTTTTGCCTAGAAACAGATGAAAGATTTTATCAGGCATCAGATAGAAAAGCAGTCTGTATCGTTTACGGTTGAGAATTTTCTCGGCCTTTCCGATACGGAAAACTCACTTGTTGTTATAGAGATATCGTTGGTTGACTATACGCTCACCGATATTGCCCGCATTGTTGAGAGCAACAACGCCCGCATTATGAACCTTTTTGTTCTTCCGGTAGCCGATGGCAATACGTTAATCATTTCCATTAAGTTGAATCTTTTGGATGTCTCTCCGGTTTTGATGAGTTTGGAAAGATTTAATTACAAAGTCCTGCATTATGAGATGAAAGAGGGCGTGGTTACCGAGACCCACAAAGAGCGGCTGGATGAGTTGTTGTATTATCTTGAGATGTAAATGATTAGAACATGTCGTCGCACATTATGAAAATTGCATTGTTTGGAAGCACTTTCCCTAATTATACACCCAAAGCTGAAGCTCAAGTGGTTGAAGTTTGTGAGGCGGTGAAACAATATCCGGTTGAACTCTATTTGCCCGATACTTTTTTTTACTCGCTTTCGCATGCCGCACAAGACCAGATCCGTCCGTTATGTTTGCTTTTCGATCTGTTGCCACCCGTTGATTTGGCGTTGAGTGTAGGTGGTGACGGCACTTTCCTGCGAACGGCCGCCGCAGTGGGTAATTTGGATATCCCTGTCCTGGGTATAAATACCGGAAGGCTGGGTTTTCTTGCCGATGTGAATTTCGGTGATTTAAAAGAGACGCTTCACGAGATTTTTGCCGGTGAATATGAGATTGAAGAGCGTTCACTGCTCGAAATAGCTGTAGATGAAGAAATTTTTCGGGCCTTGAACGAAGTGGCTATCCTGAAGCAGGACACGGCGTCGATGCTCACCATCCATACGTATATAAACAACGATTTTCTTACTTCCTATCAGGCCGATGGCCTGGTTGTTGCAACGCCGACAGGTTCAACCGCCTATTCGCTCAGCGTGGGAGGCCCGATACTCGTTCCAAGCTCACCCAGCATTGTTTTGTCGCCCATTGCTCCTCATAATCTCACGTCCAGGCCGTTGGTCGTTCAGGACGATGCAAGGATCAAATTAATAATAGAAAGCCGGAGCAACAGTTTTCTGGTTTCTTTGGACGGTCAGTCGCAAGTTTACCATGTAAGAACCGGAATTGAAGTACAAAAAGCAGATTATACGCTTAAAGTTGTAAAGCGCAAAAAACATACTTTCTACGAAACGCTTCGCGACAAACTGATGTGGGGAGTAGATGTGAGGAAAAAATAAAAAAGATCACTCCTACTTTTTTTCACCGTCGCCGGATGAAGGGGCAATAAAGGGAAAAAGTTTATCGAGTCCGATGATAAGCAGGTAGAAGATTGCCATAAAGACAAAAATACCTGTCATGCCAATTCCGGCAATCAATAAAGCAGTTTCTATTGTTGGTGTCATAATTTTAGTCTTTTGTCTGTTATGCAAATAATGGAACCAATGTCAGGATAATACCTCCCGCAACAACAGACCCGATTTGTCCGCCCACATTAGCACTGATTGCCGGCATGAGCAGGTAATTATACGGATCTTCTTTCTGTCCCATCTGGTGGATCACACGTGCCGACATCGGGAATGCAGAAATACCGCAGGCGCCTACCATAGGATTGATCTTATTGCCTTCCTTACGGAAAAGGTTGAGGAATTTCGCAAAAATCACTCCGCCAAACGTGTCGAATATAAAGGCAAATAATCCCAACGCAATAATAAGTAAGGTATCAACCCGGACGAAACGGTCGGAAGTCATGGTGCTGGCAATGGTGATTCCCAACAATATTGTAACTAAACTGGCTAATTCGTTTTGAGCAGAAAGCGATAACTTGTTCAACACTCCGCATTCGCGGATCAGATTGCCGAACATCAGGAATCCGATCAATGCCAAAGACGATGGCGCTATAATACCGGCAACAATCGTAACCACTATAGGAAAGAAGATCAGCGCTTTTTTCGAAATCTGTTTATTTGCATGGCCTATCCCCGACATCCTGATCAAGCGCTCTTTTTTAGAGGTCAACAGCCGGATAACCGGTGGTTGAATAATAGGAACCAGCGCCATGTAAGAATAGGCTGCCACCGAAATAGGACCCAATAAGTTGGGGGCAAACCGCGAAGCAACTACAATGGAAGTAGGGCCGTCGGCAGCACCGATAATCCCGATGGATGCGGCTTCTCTCAAATCATAACCGAGGAAGGAAGCCAAAACCATTGTCATAAAAATACCAAACTGCGCAGCCGCACCGAACAAAAGCAAAGAGGGGCTTCTGAACAACGGCGAGAAATCGATCATTGCCCCGATAGCAACGAAAATCAGCAACGGGAATATTTCCGTTGCAATCCCCGCATCGAAGAAAACGTTGAGGACGCCTTCCACGGCTTCACCCGTTACAGGATCAATTTGCTTAATGGCCGATGATAGTGGAATATTCACTAAAATGGCCCCGAAGCCCATCGGTAAGAGCAGCGTGGGCTCATAATTTTTAGCAATGGCCAGATAAATGAGGATTAAACCGATGATTATCATAACCAGGTCTTGCCATGTCATTCCTGCAATAGCAGGCATCAGTTGTTCAAATCCCATAGTTTACAGATTTTTTAGCGGATAGATTGTTGTTAGAGAATAGACTGTCAGAGTCTATGAATCTGACAGTCTAATGCTCAATTTTAATACAGGAACCCGAGCATAATACCGGCAGCAACGGCTGAACCGATAACTCCGGCAACATTGGGCCCCATAGCGTGCATAAGCAGATAATTTGTGTTGTCGTATTCCAAACCCACAATTTGCGAGATGCGTGCCGAGTCGGGAACAGCAGATACCCCTGAGTTACCGATAAGCGGATTGATTTTATTGTCGTGTTTAAGGAATAAGTTAAAAAACTTAACAAACAAAATTCCTGCACAAGTGGCTACCACAAAGGAGAAAGCACCAATAATGAAAATCTTCAGGGATTCAGGGCGCAAGAAAGTTGTGGCTTGCGTTGATGCCCCCACGGTTAATCCTAACAGGATGGTGATGGTGTCGATCAGCGGACCGCGGGCGGTTTCCGCCAAACGGCGCGTCACACCCGATTCTTTCAGCAGGTTGCCGAAAAACAGCATACCCAGTAGCGGGAGTCCCGAAGGTACCAGAAAAGTGGTCAGCAACAGGCCTATAACGGGGAATAAGATTTTTTCAGTTTGAGAGACCACACGCGGCGCTTTCATCCGGATAACCCGCTCCTTTTTGGTTGTAAGCAATCTCATAAAAGGTGGCTGAATCACAGGAACCAACGCCATATAGGAGTATGCCGAGATGGCTACTGCGCCCAACAATTGCGGGGCCAGCTTCGATGTAAGGAAGATAGCCGTTGGTCCGTCTGCCCCACCGATAATACCGATAGAGCCTGCTTCGTTGGGTGCAAAACCCCACATTAGTGCGGCAACATATGCTCCGAAAATCCCGAACTGACAAGCTGCGCCTATCAGGAAAAGCTTGGGATTTGCGATCAACGACGAGAAGTCGGTCATCGCACCGATTCCCATAAAGATAAGTGGGGGATACCAACCTTTCACAACACCTTGATATAGGATATTGAGTACAGAGCCCTCTTCGTAAATCCCTACTTGTAACCCGGCGGCCTCGTTGAAAGGGATATTCCCGATAAGAATACCGAATCCTATCGGGATCAGCAATAGTGGTTCGTATTCTTTCTTTATGGCCAGGTAGATAAAGAACAAACCAACCAGAATCATTGCGATATGACCGCCACTGGCATTGGCCATCCCGGTATAATCCCAAAATGTTCTCAGGTTGTCGCTCAAAGTCAAAAGTGTATTCATTTTCTCTTTTTTTATTCTACGGTTACTAATTCGGCTCCTTCAAGTACAGAGTCTCCTTTCTGAACCAGAATCCCTGTTACCTTACCGGTGGCGTTTGACAAGATGTTGTTTTCCATTTTCATGGCTTCGAGGATCATTATAGTTTGTCCTTTCTTCACCGTATCACCTACCTGACAGCGAATATCGAGAATAATTCCTGGAAGCGGGGACTGGATAGTATTTTTCCCGGTTGGTTCTTTGGGCCGGGTAACAAGCGGAGTAGATGCCGTTTGCGGAGTAGGCGTTGTGATGGCTTGTTTTTTAATCTTTGAAAGCGGTTTGCTTTCCTTCTTCTCCAATTCTACTTTGTACGGGGTTCCGTTTACTTCAAGTTCAACTACGGAACTATCGGAACTGTTTATAATTACACGGTAGGGAGCACCATTGATTTTATAATTAAATTCTTTCATAAGGAATAATTTCTTTCTGAGTAAATTGATTAATGAATTATCTGCGAGGATCCTGACGCAAGGTATATAATTTAGAACTCCAGGGAGAGTATTTGCGTTTGACTTCACTGATGGTAAGAATTGTACTTTCAATATCGTGAGCGTCTTGATTTAACTCGTGTATTGCAGCGGATATGGCTGCCAGGACTTCACCGGTAAGCAGGCTCTCGCCTCTCACCGCCGATAAGGTACCTGCACTGGCAACACGTTTATGGGAAATATTTTTTGCCGTGTTTCCAATCGTTTTAAAAATAACATACAGTAAAATCAGTCCCAGGAAAACCACTAACATTGATGTAATGGTTATGGTTACGCCAACAGGGTCGTTTTCTTGTAACGAAACTACCTTTGGATTTTCTTCCAGGATAGCATTATTGCTGCTTGGGGTAACTCGCTCAAGGTGAGTAGCCATTTGCTTACCGTTTTGGTCATATTTGACCCCATCGTTAGCATAACCGTAGGTCTTGTCGGCTGGTAATCCTGCTGGGATTATTATCTCATCCAGCAGTGTTTTGCCGTCATTTTCATACAATGCAATGTAATTGTCCTTGTCCGGATCAAGTTTGAAACTCAGATGGAAAGTGCCGTTAAATGGTTCGTTGTCAGCCCAGAATAGGGCGTGTTGGCGAGGAGGTATTCTTGTGAGCACATCACCTCTGGGAATCGGGTATTTTTTCGGATTATTGGGATCATCGGTAAGGTATCTTCCCCCCAGGTCCTGTGTTTTGTATGTGTTGTTAAATATCTCGATCCATCCGTTCCGTTGGCCGAAGTTATCCATAAACCCGGTTTGGTTATCTACCATAACTTCATTGATAATCCAATGCGGATTTTCAACTTTCTTGGCGCAACTCACAAGAAGTATCAATGCAGACAAAAACAACAGTTGTTTTAATTTGTTCATACTTATGTAAATTATAAGGGTAAATTATCGTGTTTTTTGGGAGGATTGGTCAGCTTTTTGGTTTGTAATTGCTGTAACGCCCTGATAACACGGAAACGGGTATTTCTGGGTTCAATCACATCGTCGATGTAGCCGTAACGGGCTGCTTCATACGGGTTAGTGAACAAATCGTTGTATTCTTTCTTCTTTTCTTCCAAAATGACAGCCAGTTTTTCGGGATCTTTTTCGGCAGCGATCTCCTTGCTGTAAAGGACTTCTACGGCCCCATCAGCTCCCATCACCGCAATTTCGGCACTTGGCCAGGCATAGTTAATGTCGCCGCGAAGTTGTTTGCAACTCATTACGATATGCGCTCCTCCGTATGATTTACGCAGCGTAACGGTTACTTTCGGGACAGTGGCTTCACCATAGGCGTAAAGGAGTTTTGCACCGTGGGTGATTACACCGCCGTATTCTTGTCCGGTACCGGGAAGGAATCCGGGAACGTCAACCAATGAGACAATAGATATGTTAAACGCATCGCAAAAACGAACAAACCTTGCTGCCTTGCGCGAAGCGTTAATATCGAGAACTCCTGCCAGGAACTTGGGCTGGTTAGCTACAATACCTACCGATTGTCCGTTGAAACGGGCAAAGCCCACTATGATGTTCTTTGCATAGTCGGCGTGTACTTCAAGAAACTCTCCATTATCGACTATGGCGCCGATAACTTCATACATATCGTAGGGTTTGTTGGCGCTATCGGGGATAATGTCATTCAAGCCATCTTCCAATCTGTCAATCGGATCGGTACTTTTAAATACCGGCGGCTCTTCGAGATTGTTTTGCGGAATGTATGACATTAATTTTTGGATCACTTGTATGGCGTCCTCTTCGGTTTGGGCTGAGAAATGGGCCACACCCGATTTGGAAGTATGAACCGAAGCTCCGCCCAGTTGTTCTTGTGTAACGTCTTCTCCGGTGACTGTTTTTACTACTTTAGGACCGGTAAGGAACATGTAGGAAGTCCCCTGGGTCATGATGTTGAAGTCGGTAAGGGCAGGGGAGTAAACGGCACCTCCCGCACAGGGGCCGAAAATACCGGAAATTTGTGGAATCACACCCGACGCTAAAATATTGCGCTGAAAAATTTCGGCATAACCTGCCAATGCGTTAATTCCTTCTTGGATACGTGCGCCTCCGGAGTCGTTGATGCCGATAAGCGGAGCACCCATTTTCATGGCCTGATCCATTACCTTGCAAATTTTTTGCGATTGCATTTCGGAGAGCGAACCGCCCGAAACGGTAAAGTCCTGGGCAAAAACATAAACCAGACGCCCCTGAATGGTTCCGTAACCGGTAACAACTCCATCGCCAAGGAATTTGGTTTTTTCCATGCCGAAGTTGTGACAACGGTGTTCTACAAACATGTCGAATTCTTCAAAACTCCCTTCGTCAAGAAGCATGGCAAGACGTTCGCGAGCTGTGTATTTCCCTTTTAAGTGCTGAGATTCGATTCTTTTCTCACCACCACCTAAACGAGCTTTTTCTCTCAATTGAATAAGCTCTTTAACTTTTTCGAGTTGGATGCTCATAAGATTATTATTTGTTATGAATTAAAATTTTGTTCCAATATTGAATGATTTTGCCGCTTTCGCTATTTTCAGGGATGTTCACACAATTCCGTCAATACGCTGCCGGTTGATTTCGGGTGTAAAAAGGCGATGTTCAGTCCTTCGGCTCCGGCACGGGGTTGTTTGTCGATAAGGCGCACGCCTTTCGCTTCAATTTCCTGAAGGGTTTCATTCAGATTTTCAGTGGCAAAAGCGATGTGATGAATACCTTCACCTCTTTTCTCGATGAATTTGGCAATGGTACTCTCTTCACTGGTGGGTTCCAATAGTTCGATTTTGGTTTGTCCGATCTTAAAAAAGGCGGTTTTTACTTTTTGATCTTCAACCGTTTCAATGTTATAGCATTTCAGGCCAAGAACTCCTTCATAATAAGGTAATTGTTCCTCGATGCTTTTTACGGCAATGCCGATGTGTTCAATGTGTGTTAATTCCATATTAATTGAGTGATTATATATTTAAGAAATGCAAAGGTAAAACTTTTAAATTGTATGATAAAATTTATCTTTAAGTTTTAGAGACAGTTTAAGTTTGTTTCGCTATTCAAGCCAAAACCTTTTATTTACTTCTTTCGTAAGAAATTTAAACAGTTTCTTAAATGGAAGAAATCTTAAGGACTTCGAGCAGCTCAGAACTGATCTCCCGATCCTTTTTTATGGCGCGTTTAAACGGCACGTAATCGATTTCGTTTTCACGAATACCGATCATTACGTTGCGCTGGTTTTCCAGAAGCGCCTGGATGGCGGCAATACCCATCCTGCTTGCCAGGATGCGATCTTGTGCCGTAGGCGACCCCCCGCGCTGCAAGTGCCCTAAGATGGAAACACGTACGTCGTATTGAGGGTACTCTTTTTTTACTCTCTCTGCCAGATTCATTGCTCCGCCTGTGATCTCGCTCTCGGCAACAAGTACCATACTGCTGCTTTTCGATTTACGGAATCCTTGTTCAATGAGCTCTGCCAATTGGTCTTTTTCCATACTTATTTCAGGAATTATCGCTGCTTCCGCACCCGACGCTATAGCGCTATTGAGGGCCAGATAGCCGCAGTTGCGCCCCATCACTTCCACAAAGAAAAGTCGTTCGTGGGAGGTGGCCGTATCGCGAATTTTATCCATCGATTGCATAATGGTATTCAAGGCTGTGTCGTAACCAATGGTTGTGTCGGTTCCGTTAAGGTCATTGTCAATTGTTCCCGGCAGCCCCACAATAGGGATATTGTATTCGTTGGCAAATATTCCCGCACCGGTCAGCGAGCCGTCGCCGCCGATTACCACAAGAGCATCAATCCCATGCTGTTGCATGTTTTCGTAAGCCATCCTTCTCCCGGCTTCGGTTGTAAACTCCGCACAACGGGCAGTTTTGAGTATTGTGCCGCCTTGTTGGATAATGTTGCTTACACTGTTGGTCTTAAATTCTACTATCTCGTTGCTGATGAGCCCCCTATATCCTCTGTAAATGCCGAAAACGCGCATGTCGTTGAAGATTGCAGCACGCGTTACGGCACGAATGGCCGCATTCATACCCGGTGCATCTCCGCCGGAAGTAAGTAAGCCGATGCTTTTTACATTTGAATCCATTTCTAAATTAATTCTTTTTTTTAATTGGTTGAACCTAAGAAATTGTTTAAATTTGTTTCGCTATTCCAAAAGAATTATTTTTCAGGAGAGTTCTTTCTTGTTTTGGCGATAATAGCGGGCTATTTGAGCCAAATAAAAGGAAGAAAAATACAGAAAAGATACTTTTTGAAGGCGAAGATCTTTATTTACGTCTTTCGTGAGAAATTTAAACAGTTTCTAAATACAATCGGATGCAAAGGTAATTTTTTTTTAGCAGGCGTACAAAAAAAGCTGCTTTAAAAAGCAGCTTTCTCAACTTCCGTCTCCGGTATAAGTTCCGATATTTTTTTGGCAATGGCCTCCATTTGCCACATGGGTGTTGAGGTAGCTCCGCAAATACCGATGCTGATCCCCTCTTTAATCCACTCCGGATTTAGTTGGTCGGGGTGATGGATCAGGTATGAGTTCGGATTATACTTTTCGCATTCGGTAAAAAGAACTTTTCCGTTAGAGCTTTTTTCCCCTGCAATGAAAATAACGAGATCGTGCTTCTTTGCAAATTCGTGCATGTTGGGTACACGGTTGGATACCTGACGGCATATAGTATCGTAAAACTCAAATGTGGCGCCATCTTTCATGCGTGCTTTTATCAATTCGCCAATCTCCCGGAATCCATCCAATGGTTTGGTGGTTTGCGAAAAAAGGCTTATGTCGCGCGAGAAATCAAGTATTTCAATGTCTTCCTTCTTTTCAATTACTATGGCCGATTCGTCGGTTTGCCCCATCAGTCCGTTCACTTCGGCATGGCCTTTTTTGCCAAAGATTACAATTTGTCCGCCTTCATTCGGCCTTGTGATGAATTTCTTCTTAATTCGCTTCTGTAAACCAAGAACTACCGGACATGATGCGTCAATTAATTCAATATTATTCTCTTTCGCTATCTGATAGGTGCTTGGGGGTTCACCGTGTGCACGAAGCAACACGCGGACATTTTTCAGCTTTTTAAATTCTTCGTGATTGATAGTTATCAATCCCATTTTGGCAAGGCGCTCAACTTCAATATTATTGTGAACAATATCGCCCAAACAGTAAAGCGTTCCGCCTTTTTGCAGCTCTTCCTCGGCTTTGCTGATAGCTTTGGCTACACCAAAACAACAACCGGACTGCTTGTCGATTTCAATTTTACTCATTTTTGCTTTGTGATTTTATTAAACATATCAATTGCCCATTGCAACTGTTCATTTATGGATATGTGTGAATTATCCAGTTCGATGGCGTCGGCCGCTTTTCGCAACGGGCTTTCTGTACGGGTTGTGTCTCTTTCGTCGCGTTCGCGGACGTTGGCGAGAGTCTCTTCATAGGAAACAGGGCTCCCTTTGGCCTGAAGTTCATCGAAACGGCGTTGTGCACGAACTTCGGGGGTTGCCGTAAGGAAAATTTTGAATTCAGCATCCGGAAAAACTACGGTGCCGATATCCCTGCCGTCCATCACCACGCCTTTCTTTTTTCCCATCGCCTGTTGCTGGCGTACTAACTCTCTGCGTACAAATCCGAGGGTGCTCACACGGCTTGCCCCGTTACCTATTTCGAGTGAACGGATCTCTTTCTCGACATTTTCACCGTTTAAATAAGTTTCCTGTTGCCCTTCTGAATTTGTTTCAAAGGAAATTTCTATCTCAGGGATATGCTTTTGCAGCCCGGCCTCGTTTATTTCCGTGTCGGTCATCCAGCCGTTGCGGCAGGCAAACAGGGCAACTGCCCTGTACATAGCTCCGCTATCGATATACGTATAACCTAACTCCTTTGCCAATCCTTTGGCTATAGTGCTTTTGCCGCATGATGAGAAACCATCTACGGCGATATTTATTTTTTCCATTCTTGTAGAAAAACAGATTCTGCCTTTGTAAACAACTACAAAGGCAGAATGTTTTCTCCGGAGGATTAATCTTCCAGGAAATTCGGGTACATATAATCCGTTGCCGGAACGAAAGTCTCCTTGATGGTCTGCGGAGAAACCCAGCGAAGCAGGTTAAAGACGGAACCCGCCTTATCGTTCGTTCCCGATGCGCGGCCTCCGCCAAACGGCTGCTGGTCAACAACGGCGCCGGTAGGTTTGTCGTTGATGTAAAAATTACCAGCGGTATGGGTGAGCCGGCTAGTCATTTTCTCGATGTTGACCCTGTCGGTAGAAAAGATAGCTCCCGTGAGCGCATAATCGGTGCTGGAGTCGAGAATATCTAATGTCTCATCCAATTTTTCCGGGTCGTAAATATAAACGGTGAGAACAGGGCCGAAAAGCTCTTCTCGCATCGTGATATAGTCGGGTTTCTTTGCAAGAATAACGGTCGGTTCAATGAAATAACCTTTCGATTTGTCACAATTCCCGCCCATAACCACTTCGGCATCGGGAGATTTTTTGGCATCATCAATGGCTTTTGCCAATTTATTGAACGACTCTTCATCGATAACAGCGTTCACGAAATTGGTAAAATCTTCGGGCACACCCATTCTTATCGATTTTAAATCGCTCTCCATATATTTTTTCACGCCATCCCATAGGGTTGCAGGAATGTATGCGCGGGAAGCGGCGGAACATTTTTGTCCCTGATACTCAAATGCTCCGCGTGTAAGGGCGGTGGCTACCTGTTTGGCATCGGCAGTGACGTCGGCAAAAACGTAGTCTTTTCCTCCGGTTTCCCCTACGATACGCGGATACGATTTATACTTATCCATATTTCCGGCAATGGTTTTCCACATTCCGTTGAAAACGCCCGTAGAGCCGGTAAAATGCAATCCGGCAAACTCCCGATGATTGAAAATTACATCGGCAGCTTCTTTTCCGCCCACATAAACCAGGTTGATGACACCATCGGGTAGCCCGGCTTCTTTTAGCACTTTCATGATAAGATGAGCCGGGTAAACTGCCGTTTTCGACGGTTTCCAGACTACAGTATTGCCCATTAACGCCGGTGCCCCTCCCAAGTTTGCAGCGATGGAGGTGAAGTTGAAGGGTGTGAGCGCGAAAGTAAACCCCTCCAACGGACGCCAGACCGTACGGTTCCAGATTCCGGGGGCAGAATTGGGTTGCATCCCGTAAAGGTCGTACATGTTACGTACGTTGAAACGGTAAAAATCGACCAACTCGCAAACGGCATCAATTTCTGCCTGGAAAGCATTTTTCGACTGCCCGGTCATTGTGACGGCATTGAAATCGTATCGGTATGGACCGGCAATCAGTTCGGCGGCCTTCAGGAATATGGCGGCGCGGCTTTCCCAATGCATCGCTTCCCAAGCCGGTTTCGCTTTGAGAGCGGCGTCGATAGCCATTTGTACGTGTGTTTTGTCCCCCTGATGATAATGGCCAAGTAAATGTTGGTGGTCGTGCGGTGGCCGGATATCGGATAAGTTTCCTGTGCGAATTTCTTTTCCGTCGATAATCATTGGAACATCCAATCCGCCTTTACTCAATTCGACAAGTTTCTGTTTTAGGGCTTGTCTTTCGGGCGATCCCGGAGCGTAACTCTTTATGGGCTCGTTCTTAATTTCGGGTAATTTATAGACTCCTTTTGGCATAAAATGTAATGTTTTTGTGTGGTTAGTATTAATTTTGTTGCTACAAACTTACAAAAAAAAGAGAGAAAAGAGTAAGAATCTGTTTAAATTTCTTACAAAAGACATAAATAAGGATCTTTGGCTCAAATAGCTCGCCGCTAACTGAACTAAGGCCTCCGCTTTAGTCGCATACACTATTCGAGAAAACATGCGAAAGTTGGATTAAATTAATTATAATTTTTTTTTAACACTTTCTCATGCAACGTTTTTTCGTTTTTTCCATCTATTATATGTAATATTGTAATTCGTTTATGAATCAGATGAGAAAATATAAAATCTTTATAGTTCTTTTTCTTCTAACTGTCACAACGGCAATGTTCTTCTCTTGTTCCAAGGAAGATGCGTTAGGTCTGGAAAATGCAGCGCTTGAGTTACAATCGCCTTACGGCCGATGGAAATTGGAAGGGTATGCCACTACGGAAAGCAAGCAGATTGCAGTGGTGTTCAGTAAAGATCCTAAGGCGTATTACCTGACGTTGAATAAAGACGGCTCTTTTACCGGCACATCGTCTGCTAACGAAATTAGCGGAAAATTTATAATAGATCCGCACAGACGCGTTATCAGTTTTTCGGCGGACGATTTTTATTCTTCAGGCAGGCTGAATGAAACAAGTGAAGGCAACTTGTATTTAAATCGGTTGTCGAAGGTGATAAAATACAGGGTTTTTACCGATCAGTTGCATTTTTATTATTCCGACAAAGAATATTTGCTTTTTATTAAATCTGTTAACCAATAACTCCATCTCCCAAATATTTTTTCGTTTTTAATTCGTTTTAAATGAAAAAATCTTTATTTTTGTTGCTTCAAATCTAAATACTTTATAAAAGACTTATGTTACTGACACACAACGTTGTTGATTTCAACAATTCAGAAATCGCTTTCCGGAACAAATCGAATGCCGAATTACAACAGGCTCATTTGTTATTTAAGGTAATGAATAATGCCGGTTTGGTGAAGATGGGCAAACACCTGGTAAATCTGGCTTTTGCCATCCGCTTCCCTGTTAAAAGAATTCTTCGTAAAACCATCTATCAACATTTTGTGGGAGGAATGTCTATTGAAGATTGCACCAAAACCATCGAAAGGCTGGCCGCGCGAAACGTGGGGACTATCCTTGATTTTGCGGTTGAAGGCGAAGAACGTGACGAGCTATTTGATGCCACGTGTGCTGAGGTTATCCGGACAATAGAAGTGGCGCATGACAATAAAAATGTGCCGTTCAGCGCATTTAAGATTACCGGTATCGGGCGGTTTGACCTGCTTGCCAAAGTGAGTGAAAAAGCGCCGCTTACCGAAGAGGAATCTGCAGAATACAAACGGGTTTACGGCCGTGTGGAGTCTATTTTCAAACGGGGGTATGAGTTGGGCGTCCCTGTGCTTATCGATGCGGAGCATACCTGGATACAGCCCGTTTTGGATGATTTGGTGTTGGAGATGATGGAGAAATACAACAAAGAAGCGGCCATCGTTCAAAACACGTATCAGATGTACCGCCACGACTCCATTCACCGATTGAAGGAGCATCACGGGATTGCGTTGGAAAAGGGAGTGAAGTTTGGGCTGAAGATAGTACGCGGAGCGTATATGGAAATTGAGCGCGCACGTGCTGTAGAAATGGGTTATCCATCGCCTATCCAACCCGATAAGCCGGCTACAGATCACGATTTTAATGAAATTATCGGTTATTTCATAGACCACATTGATACCATCCACTTTATGGTGGCCACGCACAACGAAGAAAGCTCACAACTGCTGGCGCGGTTGATCGATGAGCGCGGCCTGCCTCACAATCATCCGCATATCTATTTCTCGCAACTCTACGGCATGAGTGACCACATTACGTTTAATCTGGCCGATAAGGGTTACAATGTTGTAAAATATGTGCCTTACGGCGAAGTGAAAACAATGATGCCTTATCTTTTCCGCCGTGCCGAGGAAAATACATCGGTAAAAGGGCAGTCGAGCCGCGAGCTGAAGCTGATTGAGAAGGAAATCGGGAGAAGGAAGGGCAGAAAGTAACTTACAACTCCAACAGCTCTTTCTCCCCGTTGCTTTTTCCGAAGAGCATATCGGTTGGATTTTCGAGCAACTGCTTTACCCGTACAAGGAAACCCACCGATTCGCGGCCGTCAATCACACGATGGTCGTACGACAGTGCCACGTACATCATCGGCCGTACAACAATCTGCCCGTCGATTACCACCGGACGGTCTAAAATATTGTGCATCCCCAGGATAGCAGATTGCGGGGGATTAATGATAGGTGTTGACATCATCGATCCGAAAACGCCGCCGTTGGTTATCGTAAATGTTCCTCCCGTCATTTCGGGAATGGATAATTTACCCTTGCGGGCTTTATCGGCAACTTCCATAATGGCTTTTTCGATCTCGGCCAGCCCCATGCTCTCTACATTCCGGATAACGGGGACCATTAACCCTTTGGGTGTGCTTACCGCCACCGAAATATCGGCATAGCCGTAAGTGGTCATGTTTTCACCTTCCATCATGGAGTTTACGTTCGGAAATTCCTGTAACGCAATGGAGCAGGCTTTTAGGAAAAACGACATCATACCCAGTTTAATTCCGTGTTTTTCAACAAATTTATCCTGATGTTTTTTACGTAAATCCATAATCGGCTTCATGTTCACTTCATTGAACGTGGTAAGCATGGCCGTTTCGTTTTTTACGGAAACCAGGCGTTCACTCAGTTTCCGGCGTAGCGGGCTCATCCTGTCGGTTTTGGACTCGCGGCTTGCAGGTTTTTTCAATCCGCTTGGGGAGCTTACGCCGCTTGCTGCCAGTACTGCTTCCACATCGGAACGTTTCAGGCGGCGAAGGCCGTTCATGACGTCTTCCAGCGACAAGTCGTTCTCTTCCATTACCCGTTTGGCCAGCGGAGTGATTTTTACGTTAGCGTGTTCATCCGGTCTGCTTTTTACTTCCTTCTCCTCAGTTGCCGGAGCAGCCTCTGTTGCAGTAACAACCTCAGTTGCCGGAGCGACTGCCTGTTTTTCCTCCCTGGGTTTTACAGACGTATCAATGGTAAATGCTACGGCGCCTACTTCCAGGCTATCGCCCTCCGACGCTTTAAATGAAACTTTTCCTGCTTCGTCGGCAACCAGGGTCAGCGTTGCTTTTTCCGATTCCAATTCGGCTATTTCCGTTTCTTTCTTCACCACTGCTCCGTCTGCCACAAGCCATTTATAAAGCTCGACGTGCGTTATCGATTCTCCCGGGCTGGGTACCCTTATTTCTATTATTGCCATAATATAATAAATTACGAATTACGAATTACGAATTACGAATTACGATTTTGGACATCAGACGTTATCATCGGTTAGCGAAACGGTCTGAAGCCTCTCTTCTAATTCATTGCTTCCTTTATAATTTCTGTCTGGTGTATCTTGTGTAAAGCCGTTAAACCTTCGGCCGTTACGCCGCTTGGGGGACGACTGATAATCCGCAGTTTGCAGTCGCCCATCTGCTGTTTTACAAACAATGCAGCGCCCATGTTCAGCGGTTCTTCCTGTACCCAAACGAGTTCGGTATTTTTGCTGTAGCCTTTTAGAACTTCTTTGAGCTGCTTTTCGGGGAAAGGGTAGAGTTGTTCAATGCGGATAATTGAGACATGCTCTGCATGGGCTTCTTTGCGTGCTGCCGCCAGTTCGTAATAGATTTTACCCGAACACAACAACAACCTGGTTACTTTCGACGAGGATCCCGGTTCGTTGCCGGCAATTATTTCCCGGAAATGTCCTTCGGTAAAATCGGCGATGGTGGACGTGCAGTCGGGATGGCGCAGCAGGCTTTTGGGTGTAAATGATATCAACGGAACGCGGATATCGCGATGCAATTGGCGGCGGATAGCGTGAAAATGATTGGCCGGAGTTGTCGGATTAACCACTTGCATGTTGTAGTTGGCGCACAAACTCAGGAAACGTTCTATTCTCCCGCTCGAATGCTCGGCGCCCTGCCCTTCGTAACCGTGGGGCAGGAACAGTACCAAGCCCGATTTTACGCCCCATTTCTCTTTGGCGGAAGAAATATATTGATCCACAATTACCTGTCCCACGTTGAAAAAGTCTCCAAACTGGGCTTCCCAAATGGTTAACCCGAAAGGATTGGCGAGTGAATATCCGTATTCGAACCCCAACACTCCGTATTCGTTGAGCGGAGAGTTATAAACGCGCACCATGGCGTGCTCACCACCCAAGTTTTTGAGCGGGAAGTATTTTTCTTCCCCGTCCTCGGTAATGATTTCAGCGTGGCGGTGAGAAAAAGTTCCCCGTTCGGAATCCTGTCCGCTCAATCGGACGGGATAGTTTTCCTTTGCCAGCGATGCATAAGCCATCAGTTCGCCCATTGCCCAGTCGTATGAATCGCTCTCAATCATACTTGCCCTTTGCGCAAATAACCGGACGGTTTTGTTGTAAAAATTCTTACCCCGGGGTAACGATGTTATGTTGTGTGCCAATTCCAGAAACATCTCTTTCGAGATTTTGGTGTTGGCAACGGTTTCAAAATCTTCCGCTTTGGGAAGCCTTATACCTTTGTATTTCTCTTCAAGGAAAAGCTGAATATTCAATTGCGTGCTCTCATTAGCTGTTTCGTAGGCCCGGTCTAACACTTTATGGAAGTCAGCTACCCGGGTTTCGTATTCCTGTTGGGTAAGCACTCCCTGACCGATTAGTTTTTCTGCATAAATCTCACGCGGATTCTTATGCCTGGCAATGATATCGTAGAGTTTAGGCTGGGTAAAGCGGGGTTCATCGCCTTCGTTGTGGCCGTATTTCCGGTACGACAGCAAATCGATAAACACATCGATATTGAATTTCTGACGGAACTCCAAAGCCAGTTTTGCCACATAAACCATAGCTTCCACATCGTCCCCGTTCACATGGAAAACCGGCGATTGCGTCACTTTGGCTACATCGGTACAATAGGTACTGGAGCGTCCTGACAGGTAGTTGGTAGTGAATCCTACCTGATTGTTTATCACGATATGGATGGTCCCGCCCGTTTTGTATCCGTCTAATTTGGAGAACTGGATGGTTTCATAAACAACGCCCTGTCCGGCGATGGCTGCATCACCGTGTATTAAAACAGGCAACACCTGGTTGTATTGGAAATCGTGTTCGTTTTCTAACTTGGCCTTGGCAATCCCTTCCACCACAGGCCCTACTGTTTCCAGATGTGAGGGGTTAGGAGCCAGGCTGACGGAAATTTTGCGTCCCTCGTAATCGATAGTGTTGTTATATCCCAAGTGGTATTTCACGTCGCCATACATGATCTCTTCTTCGTAGTTCTCAGCCGTAAATCCCCGGAACACTTGGGAATAAGGCTTTTTCATGATGTTTGTCAGCACGTTGAGCCTTCCCCGGTGAGCCATCCCCATTACAATGTCGTTTACGTCGTATGCCCCTCCGTGAGAAACTATGGCGTCCAGTGCGGGGATAATGGCTTCCGAGCCTTCCAGGGAGAACCGTTTTTGCCCAACGTACTTTCTGTGCATATAATCTTCAAAGCCCGACGCTTCTATCAGCCTGTCGAGGATGTGCAGTTTTTTTTCTTTGGAAAGAGTTTCCCGGTTTCTACTGCCTTCCATTTTTTGCTGCAACCATTGCACGATTTCCGGTTTCGTCATATAACGATACTCCACGCCGATGGATTTGCAATATGTTTCGCTCAAATGATCGACAATTTCCCTCAATGTAGCCCTGCCGATCCCGATTTCTTTTCCCGCTTCGAATTCCGTATCCAGATCGCTTTCGGAAAGGTTGAAATTTTCAAGGTCGAGCGTGGGTGAATATTGTCGCCGCGAACGTACCGGATTGGTTTTGGTAAACAGGTGCCCTCTGCGCCTGTATCCGGTAATAAGGCTCATCACGGCAATTTCCTTGGCGGAAACTCCGGCATCGCCTTTAATTTGCTGTGGCCGGGTTGGAAAATGCCTGGTGGCTAAATCAAAACCCTGAAAGAAAAAACGAAAGCTCTCATCTACACTTTCCGGATTTTCCTTATACTGCTTATACAATTCTTCTATGGCTCCTATATCCATAATATCCATCGGTCTGTTGTTGTAGTTAGTTAGGTATTCAAACCGTAAAGATGACGATTTTGTTCACACTTTGCAACTATTTTGTTGGGGAAAGTATATTTAGAAGAAAGAGGAGCGGTGCGCCGCTCCTCTTTTTCTGTCAGGTATTTCAGACAAAGCTACTTCATTTCCCAGATATGGGAGGAACTCATCAGGAAATCGGTAAACGATTTTCCGGGAGCTTTCTTCTGCACTTCGGCAATCTGATTTTCGTATTCGGTTTCGTATGTTGGGGCATCCACCGAGCGGATAACGCCCAATGCCACCGGAAGATCATTGTCGTAACCCATCAGACTGAGTTTGACATGCAATGTATTATCCTTTGTGGAAGCATCGTGAACCAGAATATCGTCCATCGTATATCCGTCTTCGCCTATGGTGACGGCTTTTAGATTCCAACCATCCAGGACTAAGCCCCGGTTGTTCTCGAGCCCGAAAATCATTTTCTCGCCGTGTCTCAGCATCACTGTCTTTTCGGCTTTCCACGTGCGATCAGCAATTTTATTGTGGATGCCGTCGTTGAAAATGATACAGTTCTGCAATACTTCCACTACCGACGTTCCCTTGTGCCTGGCAGCGGCTACCATTGTTTCGGTGGTATTCTTCATATCCACGTCAATAGCTCTGGCGAAAAAAGTTCCCCGTGCACCGAAACAAAGTTCCGACGGACGGAAAGGATCCTCCACTGTTCCGTAAGGCGATGATTTAGAAACAAATCCGCGATCGGAAGTGGGGGAATATTGGCCTTTGGTCAGCCCGTAAATCTTGTTGTTAAATAAAATGATGTTGATATCTATGTTCCTGCGAACGGCATGGATGAAATGGTTCCCGCCGATTGCCAGTGAGTCTCCGTCGCCCGTTGCTACCCAAACATTCAGGTTAGGATTGGCTACTTTCACGCCGGTGGCAATGGCTGCGGCACGGCCGTGAATTCCGTGAAACCCGTACGTGTTCATGTAATAGGGTAAACGCGATGAACAACCAATCCCCGAAACCACTACCGTTTCGTGCGGAGGAATATTCAGTTCTGCCATGGCTTTATGAACACAACTTAAGATGGCGAAGTCGCCACAACCCGGGCACCAACGCACATTTACCTCACTTTTATAATCTTTTGGCGTATATCTTGTTTGCGTCTTTTCTACTGTTGCTGTTTCCATAACTTTTATTTTTTACATATTCATAAACTCATCTACCAGCTCACTTACGCTGAAAGGTTGTCCTTCCACCCGATTGAACCGGTGAATTTTGATATCGTCGAACCGGCTCAGCAAATAGGAAGCAAAATGGCCTGTATTTTGCTCGGCAACGATAATGGTTTTGTATTTTTTTAAAATATCGTACGTGTTGCTCGGCAACGGATTGATAAACCTGAAGTGGGCAAAGGCCACTTTCTTGCCTTTATCCTGAATGCGCATCATCACTTCCAGCAAATGGCCGTAAGTACCTCCCCAGCCAACTATGAGCGTATCGGCATCCTTGTCGCCGATAACCTCCTGTTCGGGTATAAAGCCGGCTATTTTTTTTATTTTGGCCTTGCGGGTATTTACCATTAACTGGTGGTTTTCGGGGTTGGACGATATAATGCCCGTAGAATAATCTTTTTCGAGTCCCCCTATGCGGTGCATATACCCTTCTGTGCCGGGGACACCCCAGTATCTCACCAGCGTATCCTCGTCGCGGAGATAGGGTTTCCAGCTTTCGGCGCTTCCTTTGAATTTTTCTTGAACGTAAGGTGGTTCAATGGAGGGATATTCTTCAAGGTTCGGGATTTTCCACGTCGATGCGCCATTGGCGATATAACCGTCGGTAAGCAAAACAACCGGAGTCATATGCTCCAGCGCTATTTTTGAAGCCCAATAGGCGCTGTCGAAACAATCGACGGGGGTGGTAGCCGCGATTACAACCAGGGGGCTCTCGCCGTTTCTGCCGTATAGTGCCTGAAACAGATCGGTTTGTTCACTCTTGGTAGGCATTCCCGTTGACGGTCCGCCTCGCTGAACGTCAATCACAACGAGTGGCAGTTCGGTCATGACCGCCAGTCCCAGCGCTTCGCTTTTGAGCGATAATCCCGGGCCCGAAGTGGATGTTGCAGCCAAGCATCCGGTAAAGCTGGCGCCGATGGCGGTGCAAATCCCGGCAATCTCGTCTTCCATCTGTAGCGCTTTAACGCCCAAGTCTTTCCTTTTGGAAAGTTCCTGAAGAATATCGGTGGCCGGTGTGATGGGATAGGAACCGAGGAACAGTTGCACTCCCGCTTTTTCGGCAGCCGCAATCAATCCGTATGCTGTGGCGGTATTACCGTTTATATCGGTATAAAAACCCTTGCCGGCTTGTACGGTGTCGATCCGGTAGGTGGTAGCCGTCAGGTGTGTGTTGTTCCCGTAGTTGTATCCGTCGGTTAATGCTTTTATATTGGTTTCGACCAGTTTAGGCCTCTTCCTGAATTTGTCTTTCAGCAATTGTTCGGCAATTTCAATCGGCCGGTTAAACAGCCAGCAAACAATACCCAAAGAAAACATATTCTTGCTCCGTAAAATATCCTTATTGTCCATTCCGCTATCCGCCAGGGAATCTTTAGTCATCGATGTGATGGCAACCGGGATGGGTTGGACCTGTTCGAGATTGAGTTCGGTAAAAGGATCCTCTGTTTTGAAAAGCGCTTTCTCCAGATCTTTTCTTGTGAAAGAATCGGTATCGAAAATGACGATCGAACCTTTTTTCAAGTGCTGGCGGTTAACTTTCAGAGCGGCGGGGTTCATCGCGATCAGCACATCGGCTTTATCACCCGCGTTATAGATATCTTTCGATCCCACCCGGACCTGAAAACCCGAAACCCCGTTTAACGTGCCTTGCGGCGCACGAATCTCTGCCGGATAATCGGGAAAAGTGGCGATTTCATTTCCAAAGATAGCAGACAATGTGGAAAATAACGTTCCGGTCAGCTGCATTCCGTCACCCGAGTCGCCGGAAAACCGTATCGTTACCTGCTTCAAATCTGTAATTACAGTTTCATTAGTCATAATAAATGTTCTGATTTATAAATCTTTAAGTCACTTGTGAGTCTTTTCAGTTGAAAGGTTAATTTCGTCGCTGATAATCAAATGCAAAGTAACAAAAGAGTTGGGGAAAAAGCAAATTTTGCGCTACATAAAATAATTATCCGAATATTTGATACTTAGTTGGGCTGGCATTAGTCAAATAATGATTTCTGCTTCATCATAGAATTCTTCATTGTAAATCGTAAAGGTTTTTTATGAATTTTCTCAACTTCTTTTTGTTCACTCGTCGCTCTCTGCTTTATCAAATTATGTGAGATTGGAAATTTCAAAACTTAGATTTTTAATCTGGCAAGACACAGCAGACCGAATGCTTACCATAATTCTATTATCTTTTACACTGCCGTTCTGAGTATCTCTCTCAGCATTTTGTAAGCACTTTGGTTTATAAATCCTTGAATGTTTTCCTGTGTCAGTTCTCCGTAGTGTTGTGGTGAATGATTGATGATGTAGTCCGTGTAGAGTTTGTCCATTATGCTTTTAATCACCAAATCATAAACCTGTCTTTCGTTTTGTGTCAGGTTGTTTTTGATGGTTGTTTTTAGGTCATTGTCCTTTTGCAGAGCTTGCAGGTAATTTTCTACAACCGTAACACCTTCGGGTGAAACTCTTTCTTTAAAACGCAGATTGATGGCTATTACTACTTCCTCAACGGTTGTCATAGGCCGAACACGGGTAATGTTCCCATCGCCACGTTGACCACCACTATTTCCGCCTTCATCATCGTCCCCTCTTTCGGGTTCTTGAACGCCTTCTGATATTTTTTCAATGTCAAAAGTTTTCAGTTTTACCTTTTTGATTTCTTCTTCCAAATCTTCGGTACTCATTGTCGGGTCGAGTTTCTTGTAAAGAAGTGAGGTAAAGATGTTGAAGTCAATCAGGATTTTGTCTTTGAAACGCAAACGAAATAAAGCACGGATAAAGCCAAATAAACTCACATAACGAGCAAGCAAGGTTCTGAACTCACGTTGTTTGTCGCTTTTTGCTTTGGCTTGCAGTATGCTTTTTATTTTGGTTAGCAATATCGAAAGCGGAACAACATCGGCAGGATTTTCACTATTGAATAACTGCACGCATTCTTCCACATCTTCCATTGTGAAAATGCCACGTTTCAGCAACTCATCTTTGATTTTATACAAATCATCGGGATTGGCTTCTTTGTGGCTCTCTACATTGCTTTGATACTTGCGGAATGCCTTTATGATTTTGTCATACGAATTGGTAAAGTCAACGGTGAGTGTATCGAATTTCTTCCCTGGATAAATTCTATTCAGGCGGCTGATGGTTTGCACGGCGTTTCTGTCCTGTAGGGCTTTGTCCACAAACATCGTGTGCAGCATTTTTTCACTGAAACCGACCTGAAACTTATTTGCCACAATCAGAAAACGGATCTCATCGCCTTTCTCAAAACACTCTTCGATTTTTACGTTTTGCGGATTGTTGCTTTTGTTCATTTTGGTTTCGGAATAGAACGTGTCGTTGTAATTGATTTGACCGCTAAACGCAACCAACGTTTTCCATTTCAAGCCTCGTTTTTTTAGTTCTTGATCCAGATAGAGTTTGTATTTCACCGCACTCAAACGGCTGGAAGTAACAATCATTGATTTGGCTTTACCTTCAATTTTATCGGCTGTGCGGTCTTTGAAAATGGAAACAATGATTTTGCATTTTTCCTTGATGACTTCATCATCTTCAAATGCTTTCAGTTTCAATGCACGGTAAACTTGCAAGGTTGGATATTCATTCTGCTGATGGTCGTCAGGCAGTTTGTAGTTGAGCTCGTAAAGGGTTTCGTAAGTGATGATGTTTTTTACCACGTCCATTATGTAGCCTTCGGCAATGGCTTCATCCATACTATACACATCAAAAGCACGACCTTCACGCCCGAAATGCTCAATGGTTTTGTCGCTTGGTGTAGCTGTCAGGGCAATAAAGCAAAGGTTTGGAAATTCTTTTCTTGCAATTTCATCAATCAGTTCTTCCTGCTCGTCATCTTCTTCCTCAACTTTTTGCTGAATAGTTTGTCCTGTGGCTTCATCAAAAACATCCACCATTTTTTCGTGCAACTTGCCTTCCTGATTGGTGTGGGCTTCGTCTATAATGAAGCAAATATTTTTTCCTGTCTGGTCGGCAAGGTCTTTCAGAAATGAAAACTTATGCAGAATGGTAACTATTACAGGGGCATTGATAGGGATTTCTGGATTTCGGTAATTTTCCAATCGATCGCCTAAAGCCAAACGAACATCATTGCTCTTTTTGCAATACGCTACCACGCCTGCTTGACCGATGGCTTTTAAAAAGTCTTTGCTGATTTGGTCGTCAAGGTTAATGCGGTGCGTAAGGATAATGATGTGGTCAAATACCTTTTGGTTTTTGACGTGCAGGTTTCGCAGGTTCTGCACCAGCCAAACAATGGTATTACTCTTACCGCTTCCCGCACTGTGCTGAATCAGGTAGCGAAGGTTCAGCGATTTCTTTTTGCTGTAATGCTGTATAATGTCATTGTAAATGCGTTTTACACAACGTTGTTGGTGGTAACGTGGGAAAATCCAACCCTGTGTGTTTCCATACAAATAGCGTTCAATAAAATTGAGCACACTATCGGGAGCCAGAATTTCATTATACAGGTATTGCACCGCATAATCATCACCGCTTATTTTCTGATTGATCAAACCTGTGTTAAACTCCCTGAAATCGTCTTTGACGGGAGGCTTGCTGAATGTGGTGGCGATTTTAGCCTTTTCGTCATCGGTGGCTATATGCACAAAGGCACGGTAAAAAATAGGCCGTTCGGTGTCACGTTCGCAATATTGCTTTACAGCATCCAGCACATTTTGTTTGGCAAGGGTGTGTTTCAGTTCAAGGGTGATGATCGCAAAACCGTTCAGGCAAACCACAATATCAATACTTTGGCGGTCGTCTTCCTCTTGCCGTGCATTGGCAGCACTGGTAAAGTGATATTGACGGATAGCGCTAAATATATTTTTCTTAGCCAGTTCTTCCTGATGCTTATTGTCGCTACGTTCGGGTTTGAAGTAGAGTAAATCGAGGGTGTGCTGACTGTTTACTTTCAGTCCGTCACGAAGTAACTGGAATAAAGGTTTTTCTTGTAGTTGCTCAAAAATCTTTTTGCCTAAATCCTTTTTCCAATCATGGCCTAATTCAGATTTTACAGCTTGCAGGGTGGGGCGTTGGGTATCTTCCCAAAACTGTTCTAACTTGTCCCAATGGATGCAGTTTTCTTTGTCCACCGTTACTTCACTGTCACGGAAAATGCGATAGCCCCATTTGGTGTATAGCTGATGACAAAAATGGTCTTCAAATATTCGTTCCCAATCCTTACGTTGTTTACTCATCGTCCTTATTCTTTTGGTTGAGCATTCGGGCACGAGCATTTTCTATTGCCTCATGCAGTTTTTTTTGCAATAGCGCTTTATCGGGCAATTCAGTGAGGTATTCTGCTACTCGAATATTGCTCTTGTCCAATTGTAGCAATTCAATATGTTCTTCATTTTTACCGGCACACAGTATCAGTCCAATCGGTTGATTTTCGCCTTCTATCTTTTCATATTTTTCCAAATAACGAAGGTACAATTCCATTTGCCCCTTGAATCCGGCTTCAAACTCTCCCAGTTTCAAATCAATGACGACCAGACATTTGAGCCTACGGTGATAGAATAAGAGGTCTATCTTATAGTCGCGGTTATCGATGGTTATGCGCTTTTGGCGGGCCATAAAGGCAAAGTCGTTGCCCAACTCAATGATGAACCGTTGTAGTTCGACTACGATAGCTGTTTCCAAATCCTTTTCAGAATAAGTATCCTTTAATCCAAGAAAATCAAGAAAATAGGGGTCCCTGAATACTAAATCCGGCGTGAGCTGTTTGTCTGTTTTGAGTTGCTCCAAATCCTGTTTTAACGTCAGTTCCGACTTTTTGCTTATAGCGGTACGCTCGTACAGCATCGAATTGATGCGTTCCTGAAAAGTTCTTACACTCCATTTTTCGAGTTTGCACATTTCTGTGTAAAAAGCACGTTTTAAAGGGTCTTCTATATAAATAATAAGTTTGAGATGAGACCAGCTCAATTGTCTCCACAGTGTAGAGACAATTTGATCATCTTTAAAGATGGTGGCAAATTGGATACAATGCCTCAATTGTTTTTCACTCCAGCCTTTACCGTATTCATCCGTCAATTGTCGCGACAGTGTCGCGACAATCTGCTTGCCATATTCACCCCGCGAGTTTTGTAATATATCATCATTAATTTTTTTACCAATATGCCAATACAAGCCCGTAATGGTAGCATTAACCGTTACCGCTACCTGCTGACGGCTTTCTTCAATCAATTGCTTGATGGAGCCAAATAACTGTGTATTTCCAATTCCCTTACTCATACCTGTTTACTTTTATTTTCCCCGTTACGGCTTCATATATCTTTATCTTTCGCAGCTCTTGCAGTTTTTCAATTTGTGCTTCAATATTTTTAATGAGTTGATCAATGGCTGTGGTGCGTTTAATTAAATACTCTGTTATCTCGTTTTGCTCCTCAATTGAATTTGGAACACACAGTTTTAACAATTGATATTTGTCTGCACCAATATTTTCTATGGTTGCTTTGCTGAAGATGGAATTTTTCCAGTTTTCATAAGCATTAGATTGAGTGAAATAAAATAGAAAGTCTGAAGTAATGATTTGATTATTAGCCCTTGCCTTAATTAAGTAACCAGCGAAGCAAGCAATGCCACTATAATTTTTAAATTGAAAAGTTTTACCCACTGTTGCACCGCTACGAGCAAATAAAATATCTCCTTCCCGCAATAAATAATCTTTGGCTACTTCCATTGGAAGTGATTTAAAAGTATCATCTCTTAATTCGCCATTTGAACCAAAATCCGTAATTCTGATATATCTTGGATTATTCTCATTGTCATCATCGGCAATTTCATTTGCACCATACATCATCTTTTCAATTAGAATATTCTTCAACCTCTTCACCTCCCAATGCTTTGGAATTTTACCCAACCACTCAATACCGCTGTCTTTCATTTCTGCATTTGGGTTTAGTCCTTTGGTAACGGCATTGTTAATTTCAATTTGCCGCAGTTCTTTCAGTTTTTCTGCCTGTGCTTTTTTGTTGGCTATCAGGCAGTCAATCTTTTGGGTTTGGTGGTCTAAGTAGTTGGCGATGGCGAGTTGTTCATCAAAGTCAGGTAATGGAAGTTTAAATGTTCCTAAACTTTCTTTTGACAACTCTAAAAAGGTTGTGCCTTGACCAAGTACGTTTAATTCAATTGATGAAATTGAGATGATGTAATAAAGAAATCTACTTTCAATCCTGTTTGGAACAAGTGTTTTGCAACCTTGATTTGTGCAAAGTTCTTTTCCCGCAATCAGAACATTTCCTATCGGTGCTCTTGTCGTAATCACAACAGAGCCCACGGGAACCAATGAAGTTCCACAGCTCTTGTAACCTGCCTCTGTTATTTTACTTTCAGAGTCGTCAATGATTTTTTCATATTTATTGAAATCTCCAGGGGTTGCCCAAATAATATCACCATCCCAATATTCTTCAACTGAACTTGAAGGAGTTGAGCCATTTACAATAGAAGCTACATTTTTTATTCTTACTGTTTCCCAATGTTCCGGCACATTACCAATCCAGTCAATACAGCTGGGCTTATATGTTTCGTATCTGCTCATAAGGCAATGCCCAATTGGTTCAAGATTTCTGTATTACTGTTTTCCAATTCTGCAATTTCAGAAGTTACCAAAGCAGCATCACGCAAAGGCTGATACACATAGAAATGTTTGGTAAAAGGAATTTCGTAGCCCTTTTCCTCTTTGGTGATTTCCCATTTCTTTTCTACCTCGCGTTTCAGGAAGGCTTCTTTGTCGTCTCTCCACGGAATGTATTCGGTGTCTTTCACAATCTTCGGTACATTGATGGTGGCTTTCAGCCCCAATTTGTTCCCGTCTAATGTTTTGCGAATGGTTATGATGGTGTCAGCCGTTTTGTGTTTAGTGGCCAATTCGCTTTCAGGGTTAAGATTAAAAGTAAATTCGCCTTCTTTGCCTTTTTTGTCTTTCAGTTCGGCTAAGCGTTTTTTGTCATCAGTTGTTTTTATCAGCAAGATGTCGACCAGTTTGTTTTGGGCAATGTTTACTTCTTTTTCTTCAGTTATCGGATTGCCGTTTTCATCGGTTTCCTCCAAATCCAAAAACACTTTGCGGAAAGCAAAATCTTCCAATTCAAATATCTTGCTGTAATGTCCGGGTTCAAACGATTTATGTATTTTGATGATTTCATTGATTTGCGTTTCGTCAATGCGTCTGCGTTTGTTGCCCAAACTGCGTTTCATTGGTTTCCAAAAACTGGAAGCGTCAATGAGTTGTATTTTCCCTTTACGTTTTTCGGACTTGTTGTTACGCACCAGCCAGATGTAAGTGGCAATGCCCGTGTTGTAAAACAATTCGGTGGGCAGTGCTACAATGGTTTCCAGCCAGTCGTTTTCCAAAATGTATCTGCGTATTTCGCTTTCACCGCTTCCGGCATCACCACTAAATAAAGGTGAACCGTTGTGAACGATAGCAATGGTAGAACCGCCCAACTCGGCAGGTTTCATTTTGCTAATCATGTGGAGGGTAAAGAGTAATTGCCCATCGCTGCTGCGGGGTTGCCCCACGTCAAAACGTCCATTGCTATTGACAAGTACTTTCTTTTGAATTTTCTTCCAGCTTTTGCCATAGGGCGGATTGGAAAGCATAAAGTCGAACTGCTCACCCGCTGCACCATCTTCATAAAGCGTGTCGCCTTTGGTGATGTAAGCCGTTTCGCCTTTCAGCAACAAATCGGCTTGTGCTACAGCCCAGGTTTTGTCGTTTACCTCCTGTCCGTAAAGCACTGTTTTGGCGTTGGGGTTTATTTTTTCTTCAATAAACTCTTTGGCTGCCGAAAGCATACCGCCGCTACCGCAGGCAGGGTCGTAAATGGTAACGAGTTGTCCGTCTTTGATGGCTTTCTCGTCCATATCGAGCATATGCGTCATCAGGTCAATCACCTCGCGGGGCGTATAGTGCTCTCCTGCTTCGGCATTGTTGGCTTCAGAAAATTTGCGAACCAACTCCTCAAACACATAACCCATTTTGATGTTGCTCACCTTTTCGGGGCTTAGGTCAATCTCCGAAAAGTCTTTAATGAGTGTGTAAAGGATTTTTTCTTCAGCCAGTTTGTTTATGTGTGAACGAATACCCGAACGGTCAATGATTATTTTGATGTTGTCGGTGTAGCCATTTAGGTAAGCAATAAAATTATTTTTAATACTACTTTCACCTTCACCTGCAAGAATTGAGAGTGTTTTTCCGCTTATGTTGTTAAACTTGATTTCCTGCATGACTTTTCCGTTCAGAATTTGTTCTTGTGTTTTCTTGTCCACTTTTGACAGTTGGCTTTCCAATTCTTTTTTGAGTTGTTCTGTCTTGGCAATCATCACGCCTTCAATCCTGCGGATAAGCACCATCGGATAAATAATGTCGGGGTATTCTGTCCGTTGAAAAATATCTCTTAATACATCATTGGCGGTATTCCAGATGAGTGCTACTTCCTGCGAAATATCTGTATCTCTTTTCATTCAAACTGTCTTGTTTAATTCGGTTTCTAAATTACAATTATAGTCGGTGCGTTGGCAAAAATCTGCTGTGTCGTTGTCTTTTTACGCTTGTTGGTAACATTTTGTTGACCAGTTTCCAGGTCACCTCCTCTCGATCTTCGCTCCCAACCTGTTCAACCGTATGTCAATATTCTGATAGCCCCGGTCTATCTGGTCGATATTGTGAATGGTGCTTGTGCCTTTGGCGCTCATGGCAGCAATAAGGAGTGAGATTCCGGCACGAATGTCGGGCGAAGTCATGGTCATTCCGCGGAGACGGAACCGGTTACCCAACCCGATAACCGTTGCCCGGTGCGGGTCGCACAAAATGATCTGAGCACCCATATCGATAAGCTTATCCACGAAAAACAGGCGGCTCTCAAACATTTTCTGATGTATCAGCACACAGCCTTCGGCTTTGGTGGCGACAACCAGCATCACGCTCAGCAAGTCGGGGGTGAGGCCTGGCCACGGTGCATCGGCAATGGTGAGGATGGAGCCGTCGATAAACGATTCGATGGTATAATGTTCCTGCGGCGGAATATATAGATCGTCGCCTTGTTGCTGAACGGTAATACCCAACCGGCGAAAGCTTTCGGGGATGATTCCCAGGTTCTCTATCGATGAGTTTTTTATGGTTATTTCCGATGCGGTCATGGCCGCCATGCCGATAAAACTGCCGATTTCAATCATATCGGGCAGTAATTTATGGCGGCAGCCGCCCAGTTTTGTCACCCCTTTCACGGTAAGCCGGTTGGAGCCTATCCCTTCGATTTTTGCCCCCATCCTTACCAGCATCTTGCTCAACTGCTCCACGTAAGGCTCGCAGGCGGCGTTGTAGATAATGGTTTCTCCTTCTGCAAACACGGCAGCCATCAGCAAGTTGGCGGTTCCGGTAACCGATGCTTCTTCCAACAGGATATACTGCCCGCGGAGGTTGTTGGCGGAGAGGGAGAAAAGTTGTTTTTTCTCGTCGAAAATCAGTTCGGCGCCCAGTTTCATAATTCCGTTGAAGTGCGTGTCTAAGCGCCGTCTCCCGATCTTATCGCCCCCCGGTTTGGGGACGCTGGCCTTGCCGAATCGTGCCAGAAGCGGCCCTATTATCATGATGGACCCACGCAGAGCAGCAATTTTTTTCATGTAATCTTCCGTCTTCGTGAACTCCAGGTCAATAGCTGAAGCTTTGAACGAATAGGTGTCCGGATTTAATTTATGCACTTCCACGCCCATATCTTTGAGCAGTGCTATAAGATTGTTCACGTCCAGGATATCGGGAATATTTTCGATGACGACTTCTTCTTCGGTAAGCAGTGTAGCGCAGATTACCTGCAATGCTTCGTTCTTGGCTCCTTGCGGAAATATTTCGCCTTTTAACCGGTGCCCGCCTTCGATAATGAATGATGACATAATATGATCTGTAAATTTAGGTTTTTTTACTAATATATCCAAACTTCCGGTTCCAATTCAATATTGAATTTTAGTTGCACTTCGTATTGAACATCCTGAATGAAACTCAGAATCTCCTCTCCGTTTTCGGTTCCGTAGTTGACGACAATCAGCGCGTGATGATCGTAAATCCCCACGTTGCCTTTTCGTTTTCCTTTGCAGCCTGCTTTTTCGATGAGGTATGCCGCCGAAGTTTTAAAACTGTCGTTCCCGGCATTGTAAACGGGAGCATCGGGTAGGAGAGTGAGCAGTTTTTCCTTTTCCGGTTTCGACAGAATGGGATTTTTGAAGAAACTCCCCGCATTGGGCAGTTCAAGATAATCGGGTAGCTTTCGGGTACGGATCCGGATAATGGCTTCCCGCACCTGAGACAAAGACGGGTTGGAATTGTTCTTCAGCTCCAGGTTCAAATCGGCATATTTTTCGATGTACGTGAACGATTTCGATAACCTGAAAACCACTGAAGTTATCACAAATTTTCGTGTCTGCTTGAAAATGCTGTTTCGATACGCAAAGCCGCATGCTGCGTTGGAGAAATTCTGAATATGGCCACTCTCGATCTCTACCGTTTTCACACACGTGATCACATCTTTTACTTCAGCTCCGTATGCACCGATATTCTGTATCGGTGCGGCGCCTGCCGTTCCGGGGATAAGCGACAGGTTCTCGACTCCCGAATAACCACGGGAGACACAAAACTCCACAAATTTGTCCCACTCTTCCGCTGCCCCCACTTCAATTTCTACCCCGGCGGCATCCTCCTCCAGAATATGGATGCCGTAAATCTCGGGTTTGATAATCAGCCCGTCGAAATTCCGGGTGAAAAACAGGTTACATCCTTTTCCGATAACCAGCTTCTTTTCGGTTTTATATTCGGAAAGAATTTCTTGCAACTCCGTGACGGTGGCGGGTTGTGCGAAAAGTTTGGACAACGCCTTTGTTTTAAAAGAATTGTAGGGTTGAAGTTGTATGTTGTGTTGAATGTTCATTCGAGTTACGGGTTACGGGTTTTATCGCGTGTGGCACCTATCTGTAGATAAGAAAAACACACGGCTTTTTGTGCATGTCGGGCAGTTGGTTTTTCCACGCTTTCACCGGTTTTGTGACAATATATTCATCTTCGCACGAGATATCCATCGCGATGCATAAAAGTGTTTGCGGCTTGCAATGCTGCAAAATCTCTTCTGCCATCTTTTGGTTTCGATAGGGTGTTTCGATAAAAAGTTGCGTTTGGTTTTCACCATATGCCCGGGTCTCTAACTTTTTCAGCATCTTTATCCGTTCTCCGGAATCGATAGGCAAGTAGCCGTGGAAAGCAAAACTCTGCCCGTTAAATCCCGATGCCATCATGGCCATGAGCAACGATGACGGGCCAACCAGCGGCACAACTTTTATTCTTTCGTTTTGTGCAATGGCTACTACATCGGCTCCCGGATCGGCAATGGCCGGACAGCCGGCTTCGGAGATAATCCCCACGCTCTCTCCTTGCCGGATGGGTTCCAGGTATTCCCGGATATGTTGCCGGTCGGTATGTTCGTTCAGTTCATAAAAGGTGAGTGTATCGATATCGATCTCCTTGTTGCACTGCTTCAGAAACCTGCGTGCCGTGCGCACATTCTCTACGATGAAATGGCGTAATCCGGAAATGACCAGGGTGTTGTACGAAGGCAAAACCTGCTCAACCGGCGTATCCCCCAGCGTTGTAGGGATCAGATACAAGACAGCGTCTTTCATAACAAATGATTTACAGCGATATACTTCCACAATGGCGCTGCCATAGTAGCCTGGATAATTTCTCCGTTCATCAGCAGCTCCTTCACTTCGTCGAGTGAGAACAGGTGAACCGTAAGGTCCTCGGAATCTTCCAACGCCTGATCGTTTATTTTCTCCACATCTTCGGCAATGAAACAGTACGAAAGATTGGTGTTTGCGCTCGCGTTGGGAGACAGACAAATGAATTCGCTCCATTTCCCGTTTCCGTAGCCGGTCTCTTCCATCAATTCCCTTTTTGCCGATTCGAGCGGCGACCGGTCACTCTTTTCGCATACTCCGGCACACAACTCGTAGCAAACCTGCCCGATCCCATGCCTGTATTGCTTTACCAGCACAAACTTTTTTTCGCGGGTTATAGCAATTGTATTTACCCAATTGGCATATTCCAGCACGTAATAGTCGGGAGCGATATTCCCGTTGGGCAGTTGCAATCGTTCTTTTCTGGCCGTTAACCAGGGTTCCCGATACAGGTATTCGCTATCCAATACTTTCCAATGCAGGGATTTGTCATCACTTTTCAAATTCATCGATAAGAATTTTCCTACAAAATTAGGCAAAAATGTCTATACATTTCATGATTTTACGAATCAATAACCTATTCGGATAAGGTCGTTGATTGAATCGACTTTTACTTTATCGATAAACCCGCTTACTAGATTGATGTGGGCAAGTGTAATAAAAACTATTACCATAAAGGCTATTCCGTACAAACTGCCCGTTATATGCGCCAAGTGATTGATTCCCATGGATTGCTTTTTATCGAGAGAAACAGAAATAAGCAAAAAGATTATTCCGAAAAGGAAAGCGGGCAACCAGACCGGAATGAATAAAATTCCCATAAAACTCATCGGATTGATGAGGATATAAGCGAAAATTACCGCAGAGACCGCGCCCGACGCACCTAATCCCCGGTAGTTAACGTTGTCTTTCTGTTTGAAGTAGGTTGGAAGTATGGATATGGGCAGCGCGGTTATGTAGAGAAGCAGGTAACAGGCGGTTCCTGCTTCTTCTCCGAAAGTTGTTTTAAAAGTCCGCTCTATATCTCCGCCAAAAAAATAGAGCGTGAACATATTGAAGATAAGGTGCATGTAGTCGGCATGCAATACGCCGTAGGTGAAGAGACGATACCATTGTCCCCGTTTGGCTTCCGTAGGCTGGAAAATGAGTTTGTCCATCATCGTGCGATTACCGAAAGCCGCTATGGAGATTATGGCTGTTATCCCGATTATAATGAAGGTGATCATTATTTTTTTGTAGCAGCTATTACTCCCCTGAAATATCCGATGGATTCAGCAATTCCCAGGAACGGATCATCCATATTGCGTTCGTGCTCCAGGCTGCAAACGCCTTCGTACCCTACCTCCCTGAGCATTTTTACAAATGCCGGAATATCCAGGATCCCGCGTCCCACTTCAACAGAGTATCCCTGCTTGGTGGCTCCGGTCACATCTTTAATATGTATATCGAAAACACGTGATTTATATTTTTTCAGGTCTTTCACCGGATCCTTCCCGTTACGGCGGTCATGACCGATGTCCAGACACATTCCGATGCGCGGATCAAGGCCTTTCACGTTTTTCCAGACATCTTCGGCATCGGGATAAAGCGGCATATCCGGCCCGTGCAGGTGAATAGCGTACTTGAAATTGTATTCCTTCACTTTTTTATCCACATATGGCAGTAGTTCGTAGTTGGGCACGCCGACGATCAGTTTCACGCCCACGCGCCTGGCATACTCAAATGCTTTGTCTATTTCTTCCTGCGATCGCATATAAATGGGGCCGACGGCATAACCGGTCACGTTTTTAGCTTTCAGCCTGGTATGAAAAGCAGCAATCTGTTCATCGGTACTGTTTAACGGCAAATGAAAATCTTTTATACAGAGATAGTGGACATCGCACTTTTGCATAATTTCCAATGTCTTGTCCAGATCGAACTTGGCAAACGTGTATCCGGCCATTCCTACTTTGAATTTCTCGAAAGTATCCGGCGCAGGTTGCGGATCGGGCCGCTGTTGTGCATGGATCAGCAGGGAAAACAATATTCCTGTCAGTAATAAAAATATTCTCTTCATACTTATTTAAATTAAAATTCATTTCCGTGTTCGTGCACAAAAATACAAATTTTATGGAGAAGTAAGAATAGAAAGTGAATTTTGTTATAAAAAAACCCCGCACTCAATAAAGAAACTGTTTAAATTTCTTACGAAAGAGGATGATAAAGACATCTTCGCCTTCAAAAAGTTTCTTTTTTGTATTCTTCTTCCTTTTATTTGGCTCAAATAGCCCGCTATAATCGCCAAAACAAGAAAAAACCCTCCTGAAAAATAATTCTTTTTGAATAGCGAAACAAACTTAAACAGTCTCTAATTCGAACCTTTTTTCGTTACTTTGTAAGAAAAGTTTAAAGCAAACGAACGAATGAAACTTTTTTTAGATTCCCGACTCCTTATAAAATATGCTTTCATGGCTATTGCTATTGTTATTGCCGTGGCTTCGCTTGTTTTTTCGAACAGGCTTGTGAAAGAATTGGCTAAGGAAGAACGAAATAAGATCGAGATTTGGGCTGCGGCGACCGAGCTGCTTGCCAAAAGCGATGAAAACACCGACATGAATCTTGTGCTGCAGATTTTACAAAGCAATAAGACTATTCCGGTTATCTTGTACGATAAAACCAGTGAAACGGTCACTGCTAATAACATAAAACTTCCCGCAAAAGACGTGCACGGGTTTTTACTGAAAAAAACAGATGAGTTTGCCCGAAAACATGATCCCATCCCGCTTGAAGAGTTCAACCAGTATGTTTATTATGACGATTCTTTTATCCTCAAACGGTTGCAGGCGTATCCGTACGTGCAGTTGTTGGCGATATCCATATTTATCGCGCTGGCGTTTTTTGCTCTCATGAGCTCGCAAAAAGCGCAGCAGAACAAGGTGTGGGCAGGGTTATCGAAAGAGACGGCGCACCAGTTGGGAACGCCTATCTCGTCGTTGATTGCGTGGATGGAATATTTAAGACTGAAAGAGATTGATCCGGCTTTGATGGATGAAATGGGTAAGGATGTGCATCGGCTGGAAGTTATTGCAGAACGGTTTTCCAAAATCGGCTCTGCTTCCGATATTAAACCGGTGGCTTGGCAGGAGGCGGTGCGGCAATCGGTTGCCTATCTCGAAAAGCGAATTTCCGATAAAGTGGAGCTGGTTTTCGACTTCCCCCGTTCGCCCGCGATAATCCTGCTTAACGAGTCGTTATTCAGCTGGGTCATCGAAAACCTGACCAAGAATGCTGTGGATGCGATGAGCGGGCAGGGCGTCATTACTTACTCGATGGGCGAAAAAGGGAAATATTATTTTCTCGATATAACCGACACCGGAAAAGGCCTCGCAAAATCGAAATTCAACACCATTTTTATGCCGGGGTTTACCACCAAAGAGAGGGGATGGGGGCTGGGCTTGTCGCTCGTGAAACGAATTGTGGAAACGTACCACGGCGGAAAAATATTCGTGAAGCAATCCGAAATAGGAAAGGGAAGTACGTTTAGAATTCTGTTACGGAAAGGTTGATTTCTTCCGCTTCCGCATATTTTTTCAACAGTCCTGTCGAATAATCCGTGGCTTCCTGTAATCCTTCCTTCCCGGAATATCCGTTTATGATCATCAACAGGCGAGTGGTTTCCGCGGTTATTTTTGTGCGCTCCTCGTCGCTGGTGGGCGTACCTATTCCTCCAATTTCGTCCCGGTAAACCGGCAAGCCTTCAATATTCAGCAGCCCACGGCCAATAGCTTCGAATTTTTCGTTGGCTGTTCCAACACCCAGTACCAGATCCCCCTGAATCTTACCGGCATCGAATCCGCCGATGGAATATCCGGTTTTCAGCGAAACCAAATTGATCAGGTCCACCAGCGTATCTATCTGATACAGGTTTACATCCTTAATTATCCGCCTGCACAATGCTTCTGCCGAAGGCCGGTATCGGCTCGGGTCTTTTCCCAGATTCTTATACGCCTGGCGTGTGGCAAAAATAGCTTCTCTTCGGGCTATGTCTTCCATTTTATTTCTTGACCGGAAATCTGCCGAAAAGGCATCCATCTCTTTCCATAATTCTTCGCTGTAAGGAGAATTTTTTACCCTGCAACATATTGCAGAGAAGTGAAATTCGGGACAAACAGCTAAAATTTCGTTGCTGACGATTATCTTTATCTTGTTCATTGTAGCGGATAGTTACGGCACAAATTTACAAAATCTCAACCAAACTTTTCAATATTTGGCACAATGGAATGAATTTATGAAAAATAACTTGCGAAAAGTTGTGCAAAACACGAGCAATGACTATATTTGCGTGAATTTTTGTTTTTCTATGACTGAAGAGAAAAAAAAGTTGTTGACTGATTTGGAGTTTCGTGTGAGGCAGGTGATGTACATGTGCGACACTCTGAAAGCGGAAAATATTCGATTAAAATCTGATTTACAGGTCACTCAGCAACAGTTTGCTGAAAAAACGGAGCAGCTCAATCAGTTGAAGACAAAATACGATAGTTTAAAAACAGCAAGGACCATTACTGCAGCATCGGTGGATGTGAAAATTGCCAAAAACAAACTGTCGAAATTAGTGCGAGAAGTTGATAAATGCATAAATTTATTAAATAGTTAAACAAAAAAATTTATGCTATGGGCGACGAAAAGTTTTTATTAACGTTGGAAATTGACGGCCGGAAGTACCCGCTGAAGATCAGGCAATCGGAAGAGGAGGCCTTCAGAAAAGCTGCCAAAACAATACACAATAAGATAAATCAGTACAGGGTTAAGTTTGGAGGAAATTCCGATTTAACCGTACAAGACTTTATGGCTATGACCGCCATACAGGCATTGGTGGAGAATTTTTCTATTGAGAGTAAGAATAATACGAAACCCTATGAGGATACGATCAGTTCATTGATAAAAGAGCTGGATATCTTTCTGAATAAATAGAACAGAGTCCTGATTGTCAGGGCTAACTTGCATCGCACTTTTTCACGGTTGGTTTTAATCGATTCGTGAGACAGTGCGATTTTTATTTTTTGAAAAGACAAAATTAATAGAGAACCTTTCCTTGCGCTTAATTGGATAAATTGAACGTGAGAATTTTATAAATAATTAATAATCAGAAATATGGAAATAGTTATAGGAGTTATCGGATTAATTATCGGAGCGGTTATTGCTTGGTATTTAACCGGTAAGGCGGCAAACTCGCGTGCTCAAAACATTTTGAGCGATGCTGAAAAAGATGCTGAGGTAATCAGGAAAAATAAATTACTGGAAGCTAAGGAGGAAATTATTTCGATGAAGGCTGAAGCTGAAAAACAAGCCAATGCGCGTACGTCGAAAATACAAATTACCGAAAACCGGCTGAAACAACGTGAAATGTTGTTGAATCAGCGTCAGGAAGAGTTGGGTAAGAAAGGAAACGAGATGGACAATGTTCGTGTCAACCTTGAAAACCAGCAGGAATTGTTGGACAGGAAAAACGCCGAACTGGAGAAGGTTTTTCGTCAGTCTGTTGAACAGTTGGAAACTATTTCGGGGCTTTCGGCCGATGAAGCCAGGGAGCGTTTGATTGAGTCGATAAAGGAAGAGGCTAAAACCAATGCCCAATCGTATATCAACGAGATTATGGAAGATGCCAAAATGACGGCAAACAAGGAGGCCAAGCGTATTGTTGTTCAAAGCATCCAACGCGTGGCGACGGAAACTGCCATAGAGAACGCCGTTACGGTTTTTCATATCGATTCCGATGAAGTAAAAGGGCGTATAATTGGCCGTGAAGGACGGAATATCCGTGCGCTGGAAGCTGCGACGGGAGTTGAAATCGTTGTAGATGATACGCCCGAGGCAATTGTTTTATCGGGTTTTGATCCCGTTCGTCGTGAGATTGCCCGTTTATCGCTTCATCAACTTGTTGCTGATGGACGTATTCATCCTGCAAGGATCGAAGAGGTTGTGTCGAAAGTGAAGAAACAGATTGAAGAAGAGATCGTGGAAACCGGAAAACGGACGGTCATCGATTTGGGAATCCACGGTATGCATCCGGAATTGATCCGTTTGATCGGAAAAATGAAATACCGTTCATCCTACGGGCAAAATTTGCTCCAACACTCTCGTGAAACAGCTAACTTGTGTGCTATTATGGCTACAGAGCTCGGATTGAATCCCAAAAAAGCCAGGCGTGCCGGATTACTGCACGATATCGGCAAGGTACCCGACGATGAGCCGGAATTGCCACACGCTTTGCTCGGAATGAAACTGGCTGAGAAGTATAAGGAAAAACCCGATATCTGCAACGCTGTCGGTTCACACCACGATGAGGTGGAAATGACGACTCTCCTGGCGCCTATCGTTCAGGTTTGTGATGCCATTTCAGGCGCCCGTCCCGGTGCAAGGCACGAAATTGTGGAGGCGTATATGAAACGTCTGAACGATTTGGAAAATCTGGCGCTTTCGTATCCCGGTGTGGTGAAAACGTATGCTATTCAGGCCGGTCGTGAATTACGCGTTATTGTTGGAGCGGACAAGCTTGATGATCAGGATACTGAAAAACTTTCGGCAGAAATAGCCCGGAAAATTCAAACTGATATGACTTATCCGGGCCAAGTGAAAATTACCGTGATCCGCGAAACAAGAGCGGTGAGCTATGCGAAATAAATAAGTTTATCTGCGTCCGGAAGTTGATCTTCCGGATTCGGAACTGCTTCTTGTTGCAGAACTGCTTCTTGTAGAGTTGCTTTCATTACTTCTTGCCGATACTGCCGATTCGCCGCGTTGTGATCTTACCGTTGTCTCGTTGTTGCTTCTGGTTGTTTGTCTGGTTGTTTGTTGTGGTGCTGCGCTTCTTGCAGAACTACTGTTTGATGAGCGAGAGCTGTTTACTTCACGGGTTGTGCTGCTTCGGGCTGGAGTATCCGTGTTGTTCGAGCGGTTGTTTATCGTTTCGCGATTTGCCGGGCTGGCACTTCTTGTGGATGTGCTTCTGTTTACTTCGCCGCTGCGTGTTCCTTCGCCACTACGTATTGCTCCACCACTACGTGTGTCGGAATTAACCGTTCCTCTTGTTGCAGAAGAACCTCTTGTTGTACTGTTTACATTGCCCGATCTTGAAACATTTCCGCTGCTGCTTCTCGAGCTCCCGGGCGTGTAAACGCTTACGGACCTGTCGTTAACTGTTGTCCTGCCTGAGCGCCCGTTTGTATCCAATGTGCGCACACTCACGCTTCTTCCTGTCGTGCTGCGGTATTCATTGGCGGTTGGGCCACTGTAGTAACGATTGTTGTTATAAACATAGGTGTTGTTTATAATGGTAGTATTGTTGTAAATACCGTGATAATGGCCTCTTCCGGGATAGTAGTTGTACATATTTCTATGATACATGTATCTGTCGGGCAGAAAAACCCAGTAGCTTAGCGGCAGATTGATCTGTATGTTGATTCCCATTCTCGGTCCCATAGGAGCCCATCCATAGTATCCGCCGCCTGTTCTCCAGGTTACCCAGGCAGGTGCCCACTCGTATCCGGGAATCCATGCCCATCCGTAGTAGTCGTCGTAGAACCATCGTCCGTAGTGGAAAGGCGCCCAACCCCAGGAGAAGTCAGATACCCAAGTGTTACCGTAGTTGGTCATCACCCAATATCCATTAGTCGCATAGGGATGAAAATTGCGTCCTACTCTTGGTATCCAGATATCGCCGTAACTGCTGTGCCTCATCCATCTGCCGTAAGGCCGCAGTTCGTTGTAAAAAACCTGAATATTTACTCCGTCCCGGTTATAATAATTGTTATCACCATAATAATAATCATCATTGTCATTATCGTAATAACCGTAATCCCCATCCCTGTCATAACCGTTTTGAGAATAAGCCCCGCCTTGAAGAGCCATGCAAGAGGTAAGCAATGTGACTACAAAGACAATCAGGATAGTGTTTATTAACTTTTTCATATCTGTAAATATTAAAGAGTAAAACATCATTTTGTTTATCTTTAAGACAAATGATTTGGCGGATGGTTTAATGCTTTAGCGGCTATTTTGTTAATCGGTTTGGTGCGATATTTGCCTTTTATATTCCGAGGGCGTTATGCCTTCCATATTCTTGAAAACCCTGTTGAATGCCGATTTGGAGTTAAATCCGCTATCGTAGGCGATTCCCAGAATGGATAAATTCCGGAATTTCGGGTCGTTTATTTTTGCTTTTACTTCCTCTACCCGGTACCTGTTTACAAAATTGAAGAAATTTACACCGAATTGGTCGTTTATCACCCGCGAAAGATGATGAGAAGGCACGTCAAGCGTTTCTGCCAATTGAGGGAGCGACAGGTCGGGATTCAGATACGCTTTTTCCGTCTCCACAAAATGCCTGATTTTTTCTGCACAATCGCCCAATTCTTCTTCACTCATGGGAATGCCTGCATATTTCTCTTTGTTTTTATCGGCGGATATGTAGGTATTTTCCTCTTTAATAGCTTCCTGCGAGAAAATCTCATTTTGCTTCAATCCGAAATATCCGATAAGAATAACAAAAATGGACAAAGAAAGCGAGAGGCCGTCGGTGCAGAATGAGAGTGACCCCAGGTGGAAAATATGATGGACGGTTGCTATGATCATTAGCATTGTCCAGATAACTCCGAAAGAATAAACCAGTTTCCGGAGCCAACTGAGGTTGACATTCGCGTCGGAAGAGAAGTTGTTGAAAATATTAATATCCAATTTCTTAAACATCCGGAAGGCCAAAATGAAATAGATCGGGCCCGATAAAACCGTCAGTGTAAGAAAAAGATTGAACAGGAAAAGCGGTTTGCCGGCATGCTCTACGTGGTCCAGCCGGATCCCTTCCGAGGCATCGGGGAAAAAGGAGGCGATAAGAAGGTACAGGTTAAACAACAGAAAAGGCAGAAAATGCAACAACTTTTCGGTGGTCAGCTTGAAATTATGCTGAATAAGCGAGGAGATATAGAGATATAAAAATGGCCCGTTCAGCATCAGCAGTGAAACGAAGGATGCCGAGAGCAGATGGTAATTAGAAAACAGTTTATGAGAGAAGAGACCGTAAATACCTGTGTAGAATCCCAGATAGATCAGCCAGCAAAAAAGAATTTTGTCGTGCTTCGCCATTCTTTTTTGAAAAAGTAGCAGTGCGAAAAAAATGGCGTTGAATCCTGCGATTAAAAATAGGTAGCGCACATCTTTAATGTTTATTTAAATACATGGTCAATTCCCGAGAATCCCATAAAAGCCATAGCAATAATTCCGGCAGTAATAAGAGCAATAGGAATTCCCTGCATCGCTTTCGGAACCTTGGTCAGTGAGAGCTGCTCCCGGATACCCGAGAAAATGATTAGCGCCAACGCAAAGCCGAGCGATGTGGCAATGGCAAAAACTACCGATTGCAACAGGTTGAAATCTTTTTGGATAACCAAAATAGCGACACCCAGAATGGCGCAGTTGGTGGTTATTAACGGTAGAAAAACTCCCAATGCCTGATATAGGGACGGTGAAACCTTCTTCAAAATAATCTCAACCATTTGCACCAGGGCGGCAATAACCAGAATGAAAGAGATGGTTTGCAGGTACCCCAGGCCGAAAGGTTCGAGAACACCCTTTTGCAGCAAGAAAGTTACAATGGTTGAAATGGTTAGCACAAAAGTAACGGCAAGCCCCATACCAATGGCTGTATCTATTTTTTTAGAAACACCCAGAAAAGGACAAATTCCTAAGAATTGCGAGTAAACGATGTTGTTTACAAAAATGGCAACTATAATAATTCCAATGTATTCCATATTCTTCTTTTGTTTCGGGTTCCGTGTTTCGGATTTCGGTTTTTTTTAGCGAAATTTTTCAACGGGCAGTCCCCTCTATTATTTTTTCTGCAACTTATTAAATGTCGCAATCAGATATCCCAGCACGATAAATGCTCCCGGTGCAAGCACGAAGATGAGCGATCCAAAATTTTCCGGATAAATGGACAAGGAAAATATTTTCCCGGTGCCCAGCAATTCACGGATTGCCCCCAGCAAGGTAAGCGCCGATGTAAATCCCAGGCCAATACCAAAACCGTCGAGAGCGGATGCTAAAACATTGTTTTTGGATGCGAACGCTTCGGCACGCCCCAACACAATACAGTTGACCACAATAAGCGGGATAAAAATTCCCAGGCTTGCGGCTAAAGCCGGAACATAGGCGTTCATCACCATTTCCACAACGGTTACGAAAGCGGCAATTACCACGATGAAAGCCGGAATGCGCACCATATCGGGGATAAGATTTTTCAGGGCTGAAATGGCTGCGTTGGAACAGATCAACACGAACATCGTTGCCAGCCCCATACTCATGCCGTTAATTGCCGAACTGGTCGTGGCCAGTGTAGGGCACATCCCCAACAGGAGCACAAACGTGGGATTCTCTTTAATTAGTCCGTTTACAATAACATTCAGATTCTTATTCATTTGTCTTTTCTCCTTTCCCAGTTTTATTGTTCGTCTGATTGTCCCCGGTCGCGCCCGAACCAATATCGCTTGCCTTATAAGTGGCATACGCCCTGTTGATGGCTTCCAGAAAAGCGCGCGATGTGATGGTGGATGCCGTGATGGCGTCGATTTGTCCTCCGTCCTTTGAAACGCTTAAATTCCCTTCCGACAGGTTTCTGCCGATCACCACCTGATTGGGTTTGGCAGTATTGCGGAACCATTCGTTCATTTTCGATCCCAATCCCGGGGTTTCCGAGTGCGAAAGGACAGCGTAATTCACAATTTTGTCCTCCATATCAAAACCTACCATTAACTGGATATTTCCGCTGAATCCGTTGTTGGAGTAGGTGTTTACGGCAAACCCGACTATCTCATCGCCTTTTTTAGCGGGATAGACCAACAGCGAATCGCCGTCGGGCGCAGGTATTTTGTAGGCCTCTTCAACCGGATTGTTATCGAATTCGGGGACCACCTCTTTTATCGCATTTTCTAATTTTAATGTCTTGGCTGCTGCTATAGGTCCGGCAGTCATTTTGTTCACTTGCGCCAGCAAAACCGCTGCCACCAAACTGATAACGAACAGCGAAAGGAACATATTTTTGAATGTAGATTGTAACTTAGCCATTTTTTACTACCTCCCCGTATCTTTTAGGTGTTGTGTAATTATTGATCAGTGGAGTGAAAGCGTTCATCAGCAGGATGGCAAATGAAACACCTTCGGGATAAGCCCCCCACAACCGGATACAAACGGTTATAAATCCGATGCTTACTCCATAAATGAGCATGCCGGATTTGGTCATCGGCGATGTCACGTAATCGGTCGCCATAAAGATGGCTCCCAGCATCAAACCTCCCGAGAACAGATGGATAAGCGGATTGAACGTCGGAACGGGATTAAAGATATATAAAATTCCCGTAAACAGGGCTACCGATACGATAATCGAAACAGGGATATGCCATGTGATGATTTTTTTCCACAACATATACACCAGTCCCAACAAAAGTGCCAAAGCGCTCATTTCGCCGATGGAACCACCTTCAAACCCAAAGAACATATCCTTTATCGCGGGCAATGATCCGGGATCGAGCCTCAGGTTCGATAAAACGGTCGCCGATGTTGTTGCGTCGGTTGTTGCTATGGCAGGCGTTGGCCACGTGGTCATTTGCGCCGGAAAGGAAATGAGCAGGAATATACGTCCGGCAATAGCGGGATTAAAGATATTGTTACCCAATCCGCCGAACGACATCTTGACCACGCCAATGGAAAAAAGTGCGCCAAGCGCCAAAATCCATATCGGCAGATTAGACGGTACGTTGAATGCCAGCAATACACCGGTGATAATGGCAGAACCGTCGAAAACCGAAGGCTCCTTTTTCATGATATACCTGGCGATGAGGTATTCGAATCCCACGCAGAATAATACCGACAGAGCCGTGATTATCAAAGCATCCAGCCGGAATACATATACGGCAACCAGAAACGCCGGGATAAGCGCTATCAGTACTCCGTACATGTTCTTTTCGATACTGTCTCCACTGTGCACATGCGGTGACGGGGAGACGATTAGTTTGTTGTTCATATTACCCCTGAATCCCTGGAAAGGGACTTGAAATATTGTTTGTTTGTTACTCTATTAGTTCTAATTTTAGTGGCTCTCGAATCACAAATCCGAAATCAGTTTTTCCTCGTTCTGATGATCCCCATCACTTTGCCTTTTCCCAGGCGGATATAGTCGAGGAGGGGACGGTCGGACGGGCAGGTATAGCTGCACGAGCCACATTCGATACAATCGGTTATACGATTTTTTTCGGCCCTGTCCCATTCGCTGTATTCCGTCAGGTTCATCAGGAGTGTCGGGCTTAATCCCATCGGACAAACATTTATGCATTTGGTACAACGGATGCAGTCTTTCATGTTGTTTCGTTTCGACTCCAGTGTGGGGATGACCAGTATCCCCGATGTCCCTTTTGTTACAGGAATTTCCATGCTGGCGACAGCTTTTCCCATCATTGGCCCGCCACAAACTATTTTTCCGGTTGTTTCAGGCAGCCCTCCGGCAAAATCGATCAGGTTGTTCAAGGGGATTCCCACTCGCGAAAGCACGTTGCACGGATTTTTAATCTCTTTTCCGGTAATGGTGACCACACGCTCCACAAGCGGTTTATTTTTCTGAACTGCTTCGTAAACGGCAAAAGCTGTCCCCACGTTCTGAACAACCACACCTACTGAAATGGGAAGTGCGCCGCTAGGAACCTGACGACGGACAACGGCATCGATAAGTTGCTTTTCGCCGCCTTGCGGATATTGTACCTTTAGCGGCTGTACCGTGATTCCGGGATATGATTTTACTGCTGTTGTGAATTTGTCGATAGCGTCTTTTTTATTGTTCTCGATACCGATAACCGCTTTGTTCACGTTGATGGCTTTCATCAGTATGGTTGTGCCTACCAGAATTTCTTCGGTTTTTTCCATCATTAACTGATGGTCCGATGTGAGATAAGGTTCACACTCAACGGCATTAATGATAAGCGTTTCTGCCTTCGTTCCCGGGGGCGGGATCAGTTTTACGTGGGTGGGAAAAGTGGCTCCACCCATTCCCACAATACCTGCCGCAGAGATTTTATCGATAATCTCCTTCGAAGAGAGAGTACATTCTTTCAACAGCGTCGGGGTACAATCGATTTTCTCTTCCCACTGATCACCTTCAACCTGAATAAAAACGGAATCGCGTTTATATCCGCTGGTGTCAAGCGCTTTATCAATTTTAAGTACAGTGCCCGAAACGGACGAGTGAATGTTTGCCGACACAAATCCTACCGTTTTCCCGATAAGGGTTCCTACTTTCACTTTGTCGCCTTTTTTCACGACAGGCTGGCACGGAGCGCCAATGTGCTGTGTGAGTGGTATGATAACTTGTGCGGGTATGGCAATGGGTTGTATTGCTTTTCCGGCAGAAAATTTGTTTTCTTTGGGGTGAATTCCCCCGATACGAAATGTTTTTAACATAGAACTCTTAAATCTCCTTGATGAGAGCTTCTTTTTAGTGAGTTTTTTTATTTGAATTAAGCGTTTGCCGTTACTTCTTCCTTAACGGCCGGAGCTGTTTCTTTCCTTGGCGGGAAGTTGAGTTCCAATATGGAGTTTGTAGGACAAACCGGAACACATTTGCGGCACAGACGACATTTATCATCGATAATGAACGCCAAGTTATTTTCGATGGTGATGGCTTCGAACGGACAAACTTGCTGACATTTGGAACATCCGATACAAGCTACATTGCACGCCTTTTTGGCAACGGCGCCTTTATCTTTGTTTACGCAACTGACATAAATACGACGCGATTTGGGGCCTTGCTTACGCAACTCGATGATGTCTTTCGGACAGGCTTTCACACAAGCGCCGCAAGCCGTACATTTGTCTTCCACCACTTCGGGCAGCATGGTTGCGGGATTGATATGGATGGCATCGAACGTGCACGATTCTTCGCAATCGCCCAACCCTAAGCATCCGAACGAACAGCCGGTATCTCCGCCGTAAAGCGCTGCGGCAATGGCACAGTTGGAAACCCCGTCGTATAAATTCAATCGCGGGCGTTCGTCACACGAGCCGCTACATCTGACAACCGCGATTTTTTTCGCCGCGGTGGCAGCACTCTTTCCCAATATTCCGGCAACCCTGTCCATCGTTTCTTGTCCGCCAACAGGGCAGTACAGATCGTCCAGCGTTTCGGCTTTCACGCAAGCGTTAGCAAACGATGCGCACCCGGGGAAGCCACATCCACCGCAATTGGCAGCGGGGAGTGCTTCCTGAACCTTTTCAATGCGGGGGTCTTCTTCCACGTGAAATTTTCGTCCCACAAAATAGAGAATTGCCGCGCTTCCGGCGCCGATGGCTCCCAATGTGGCTACAGCAGAAAGTAATACACTCATATTTTAAATATCAATTGAAATTTTTGATAGTAAATTTAAAAGAATTCGCCATTTTATGGCGTAACAGATAAAGTATCAGGTAATAGGGCGCCAAAGCAAGGATTGATGCAATGGCAGCTTCCATTTCTCCCCACTTCCAGACAGATGTGGCAAGTATTAATATCAGGACAAGAATAAAAACAGGAATAACAAAAGCCCACAAAACGGCTTTATAGCCCATTGATTCTTTTCCTTCGATGGTCACAAGATCGTTTATTTTATATTTTCCCGTAGAATCTGTTACGTCCACCATTTTCTCTTTCGAGTCTGCAGCCATGCATGCTCCTTTCGCATGACAGCTACTGCAAGCCGATTGTTGTAAAATCTTGACGGAAATTTTTTTATCCGATATATTTGCTATGATTCCTTGGTGTTCAATCATAATAATAATGACGTTCTGTTATCTATTTCAGAATGACGGTGCAAAATTAATTATAATTTTTGTGATATTGCAGGTAATTTTATTGATTTAACGATTGGGGCCATTTTGTTTTCTGTAGTATGTCGGATATAATTCTTATTTTTGTATTCTAAAAGAGCATTAACAATGAAAAAAACCCTCTTATTTCTCTGTTTCGTAAGCAGCATTTTGCTGTTACAAGCCCAAAACTACACGTTAAAAGATTTGGTGGATGGCCGTTTTTCGGCAAAAGGTATCCGTCAGATGGAATCTTCGGCAGACGGGATCTATTACTACCAGATGAACCCCGGGAACACGGCGGTTGTAAAGTTTTCCTACGCAACCGGAAACGCCGTGGATACGCTTTTCAATACGCGCAAGGCGCGGGAATGTACGTTTGATACCTTCCAGGGATTCCTGGTGAGCCCCGATGAAAACAGGGTTTTGGTTTACAGGGACAAAGAACAGATTTATCGTCATTCGTTCAAGGCAACGTATTATTACCACGATGTCCGCCGTAACATGGTGCGTGCACTTACCGGGAACCCGTCTAAACAGATGATTCCCACTTTTTCGCCCGACGGAAAGATGCTGGCTTACGTGAGTGACAACAACATCTGGCTTGCTAAATTCGATTTTGATACCGAATCGCAGGTTACCAAAGACGGCCAAATCAATAACATCATCAACGGAGCCACCGATTGGGTTTACGAGGAGGAGTTCGCCACTACCCGGTTAATGGAGTTTTCACCCGATAGCAAGTTGTTGGCTTTCGTCCGTTCGGATGAGTCGCAAGTCCGGCAATATCAGTTTCAAACTTTCAATCAAGAGCTTTATCCCGGGTTTTACACTTACAAGTATCCCAAGCCGGGCGAGAAAAACTCGTCGGTGGAATTGCGCGTCTTTGATATCGACGCCCGGACTACACGAAAAATGGATGTTCCGCTCGATGCAGACGGCTACATCCCGAGAATAACTTTCACCGGGAATGCAGAAGAATTGGTTGCCATGACCCTGAACCGCAATCAAAACCGGTTCGACATGTATTTTGTAAATCCAAGGACAACGGTTGCCAAACTCATTTTGAGGGAAGAGAATAAATACTATGTTGACTCTGAACGGCTCAACGAGATCTACTTTTTACCCAACCGTTTCACTTACGTGTCGGAAAAAGGAGGTTTCAGCCACATTTATATCTACGGTTACACGGGAACGTTGCAAAAACAGCTGACCTCCGGACAGTTCGACGTAACTAAGCTTCTGGCTGTGGATGCCCAGACCAATACGGTTTTCTATGAGGTTGCCGACGAGAGTCCCCTTCGCCGGAATGTTTACAAGATAAATATCGATAAAGGGCAGCCGCAAAAACTATCTGTCCGACAGGGATATAATAATGCGTTGTTCAGCAACAGCGGCAAGTTTTTCGTCAATCTGTTTTCGGATTCCAATACACCTGCCGTTATTACTGTGCATGATGCAACAGGCAAAGAACTTCGTCTTCTCGAAGATAATAAAGAGGCGGCGGCCCAGTGGGCATCTGCGCAATTCCCGAAAAAAGAATTTATCAGCGTCCTTGCCGCCGACGGGATTACGCAGTTGAACGGTTGGATCATCAAGCCCAATAATTTTAACGCGTCAAAAAAATATCCGGTAGTTATGATACAATACAGCGGCCCCAATTCGCAGCAGGTGCTGGACCGGTTTAATGCGGACTGGTATTACGCATTGGCAAACGAAGGTTTTGTAGTCGCATCGGTTGACGGACGCGGAACCGGCGCGCGCGGCGAAGAGTTTCGCAAGCAAACCTACATGAATCTGGGCGTGAAAGAGTCGGACGACCAGGCGGCAGCCGCCCGGTATTTGGCTGCGCTGCCTTATATTGACGGTAACCGTATCGGCATCTGGGGCTGGAGTTACGGAGGCTATAACGTTTTAATGAGTATGAGCCGTGGTAATGGAATTTTCAAAGCGGGGGTAGCGATCGCGCCTGTAACCGATTGGCGGTTTTACGACACTGTTTATACCGAACGTTTTATGCGTACACCACAACAAAATGCATCGGGATACTCTGCCGGATCGGCGGTTGCCCTTGCTTCGCAGTTACAGGGAAAACTGTTGCTCATCCATGGTACCACCGACGACAACGTCCATTTCCAGAACGCCATCGAGTATTCGCGCGCGTTAATCGCCGCCGGAAAGCATTTCGATATGTTTTATTTCCCCGACAAAGATCATTTTATTGCCGGCGGGAATTCCCGATTGTACCTCTATGAAAAAGTGATCGAGTTTTACAAGAAAAACCTATAAAAAATTCAAAACAGTTTCTTACGATTCGGGTTCAAGTTATGGTGAAGATACGCTTTACACCGTTTATCTTGGCGGAGTGATTGTTAATCGCTCCGTAATTTTTTTTTGTCAAAAACAAAAAACGCGAATGAGTGTTATTATGGTGGGTTTAAAATTTAATTATGGGAGAAGAGAGTATAATCGTAAAACAACTTAGGAATCCGGCCTATGGGCTCATCCCGTTGCTCGTATTTACAATCCTTATCGGATGGGTTAATGCCGTAACGGCCATGTGCATCGGTCTGGGATTATCTTTGACAGGTGTTTTCCTGGTTAGAAAACACAGCCGGATGTTGTATGATCTTTCGGCCATTACGTTTTCTATTGCTCTTTTGGCACTGTTGTTTTACAATTCTCTCGATCCGTTTGGAAAATTTGTGACGGTTGAAATAATTTTTGTTGTAGCATTAATGATATCCCGCTTACTTCGTACAAAAGTAATATTATTATTGTCGAAAAATAAAAAACCAAACGTCAGGAACTACCTGTCGGAGTCTTTTCGGGTAGCTTTTCAAATACAGTATTCGCTATTTTTTCATCTGTTGCTGGTACTGGTCTATTTTAATGTTTCTACAATAAAGACTCCCTGGATAAGTACGCTGGGAATCATAATAATCGCACAACTTATCCTTCTGACCATAATCATTCTGGAAGTTATAAGGTTTCTGTTTTTGGATAAAAAGCTACGCAAAGAGGAGTGGCTCCCCATGATAACAGAATCGGGTGAAGTTACCGGAAAAGTGGCTAAATCCGTTACAAAAGAGATGAAGAATAAATTCATGCATCCGGTTGTGCGGGTAGCTTTGATAAGCAATGGTAAAATTTATCTGAAGAGACGCGATGCTTCCCGGTTATTAAATCCGGGAGCCCTTGACTATCCGTTTGAAGAATATATGCTGTATAACCACGATCTGAACGAAGCCGTCCTAAACACCATCGGTAAGGAGATTGGAGTCAGGGACATCCCGTTACGTTTCTTGCTTAAATATGTTTTCGAAAATAACAATACCAGGCGATTGATATTTTTATATGTCTCCATAATCGACGATGAGGAAAAGTTCAACAAATTGAAGTTGCGAGATGGTAAACTGTGGACAGAAAAACAGATTGAGGACAACAGGAACTCCAATATTTTCTCTGAATGTTTTGAACTTGAATTTGAATATCTGAAGAATACCGTCCTTATGAATTATAAACTAAAACCTGTAGAAGTATCCTGAGACTTCGGCTTAATCTAAGTTAAAATGCCTGTTTCTCATCATTGAAAATTATTTTTTTACTAATATTGCACGTTTAACCGACACTATCGGAAAAATCAGATGAAATTAATAAAGAAAATTGTCCGGATATTTGCCATTTTTATCGTTTGTGTAATCCTATTGAATGTTATACTTTTTCTGACATTCACTATTCCGTCTGTTCAAAAATTTGCTGCCGATTTTGCTATCGGGAAGCTAAAACCAAAAGTAAAAACCGAAATGTCTATTGACAGGATCCGGATTAAACTTTTTAATAGGGTTGAAATCGGTGGTTTATATGTCGAAGACCAGAAAAAAGATACCTTATTGTTTGCCGGTAAATTAGCAGCCCGTGTAAACATCTGGAATTTGTTGGATAATCAATTGTCGATTGAATCTGTTAACCTGGATAATTTTACAGCCAACATTTACAGGGAAACACCCGATTCGGCTTTTAACTTCCAGTTCCTCATCGATGCTTTTGCACCGGCCGATACGACTAAAAAGGAGACGGGAAAAGCCCCCCTTGGAATTTCTATAAACGACATTAAACTTTCTAACGGAACGCTGCGCTACGACATTCTTTCGAGTCCGGAAACCCGGGGAAAGTTCAACCCTGAGCATTTTTTCGTGAATAATTTCAACCTTGACGCGGACATCCCATCGCTCGATATCAGGCACCTCATTGCAGACATCAACACCTTGAGTTTTTCGGAACAAAAATCGGGAGTAAAAGTCGATAACTTTCGGGGAATGGTTCGCTCGGACGGCTCAAGGATCCGGAGCAATAAAATTTCTCTCACTCTCAACCATTCACACCTTGATGTAAGCAAAGCCGTTTATGATACCGACAGCAAAGAATTCAACCTGACGGCTAAAAGTGATTTGATTGACCCGGGAGATGCCGCTATTTTTTCCGACCAGCTCGCACACCTGAGCAAACCTTTTGCTTTCGATGTTGATTTAGCCGGAAAAGTTCCCGGTGCCGAAATCAAAAAATTAACGGTCAGATACGGTGACCAAACTGTTCTTGTGGTTAACGGATTAATTTCCGACTTTTCCCAATATGGTGAAGCCAATATTGATTTGAATATCACTAACTTCAAGATGAGCGTGCTGGATTTGCAGGATTTTATCCGCATTGGTGCGCCTGATTTTGTACTGGAACCACAATTGAAGTCGTTGGTGAATATAGATTTAACCCTGAAGGCTAAAGGTAAATTGAATAACTTCAACATTGTTACACGTGTGAACACAGCTCCCGGGAGCTTTTCGTTTGATGGAAGGGGAGGGGCGGACAGCCAATTTGAAAATATTAATGTGAACGGCCGGCTGATAACCAATAACCTGCAAATTGGCAAAATAATCGGTGAGGAGATGGGTGTAAACGATCTCTTCCTCAATACTTTTGTCGAAGTAAACATCAAAAAGAATGAATTGCCTGCCGTTTCTGTCGATGGTAATGTCGGTTCGATACTCTATAAGGGTTATCAGTATCGGGATTTGGCTGTAAGCGGGGTGTACAATGGAAACAATAATAATGTTACAGGCCGGGTGTTTACAGATACCGAAGACAATAAACTCGACCTGCATGCTGATATCAGCTTTGGCAATCAAATGAAGTTTGATGTGCAGGGAACGATCGATAAACTTTTTCTCTCACCGCTTATCACGGTCGAAAAATGGGAAAATCCTTATTTAACTACCCGTATTCGCGGAAAACTTCAGGGAAAAGATATCGACGATCTGGTAGGAAATGTTGTCATCGACAGTACATCGCTCTACGATGCCCATTTTGTTTACAACCCGGGCCCCATTTATCTTCAGGCGCTTCCGGCCGACGAGGCGGGTGAGAAGAAGATACAGGTGCTTTCGTCCGTTATCGAAGGTGAAGTGGCCGGAAATTATAGTTTCGCTACCATCGGCAGTGAGTTGATGAACACATTACATCCACACTTGCCTACGTTGATTAAGGAATCCGGGGGAAAAACACCGGAAGGGAAAAAGAACCTGTTCAGGTTTAACTTTCTGCTGAAGAATACCGAAGATATATCCTACGCCTTGTCGCTTCCGTTCATTAACGTTGAACCTGCAACCATTTCCGGTACCGTGGATATGGTAAGCGCAGGATCGGTATTGTTAAACGGACATATCCCGCGATTGATGGTTGGACAAAATGATATTCGCGAGAGCAAAATAGATGTTAACCTGGGGGCATTATCGGGAGCAAGAATAAATGTAAATACTTATCTTGTTCAGGAAAATGGGCATATCAACGCGAGGCTAAATACCCGGGCAATGAACGATTCTGTTGCCAACATATTGTCTGTCAGTGTAAATAATGAAGTTGCGAAAGCCGATGGAAGCCTGAATGTCTCTATGGGCTTCAGACGTGATGTTGAAGATAATCTGGTGTCGAATATTTCCGTTAATCCCACCAATATCCTGCTTAACGGAAAAACAATCCACGTTGCCCCGTCAACCATTGTTTACGAAAAGGATAAAATCACCGTAAACAATTTCGAAATAAGAGGAAACGAAATGTTATTGCTGGGTATCGATGGTGTTGCATCGAAAAGAAGAGAAGACGCCATTCGCGCGTTTTTCAACAACACCGAACTAGAAACTATTTTGGCAGCGTTCAACATAACCACATTCAAAGGCTTCATAAACGGCGGCGTCACAGTCAATCAAGCTCTGGCAGACCCCATCCTGCAGACCGATAATTTCAGGATAGAAAATATACAAACACAAAACGATACCCTTGGAACCCTGGTGGTGGAGGGGAATTGGGACGTGGTTAAAAACGGCCTCTCCTTAAATGCCCATCTAAGCAACAATGGCCAAGATTACCTTAATGTGGACGGGTTTGTGCCAACCGGCAGCACAGATCCAATGGATGTGAATATTAAAATAAATGCTTTGCCTTTGGCCTGGGTGCAGCCTTTTGCCATGTCCACGTTTAGCCGGCTTTCGGGCACGGTAAATTCCGGTATAAAAATATCCGGGAAACCCAACGCGCTCGTAACCGAAGGCTGGTTAGGCATCAATGAAGGGATTATGACGGTTGCATTCACAAACGTAACATACAAGATTTCGGATACAATCAATATTTCACCGGATAATATCGGGCTTAACAATCTTGTTATCAGGGACGATAATGATCACGAAGCCCGGCTGAACCTTTTGCTAAGCCACAATAATTTCGACGGAATGACGTATCGTGCCAGCATAAATATGAACGATTTTCTGTTGATGAACAATGGACAGCGTACGGATCAGATTGCTTATGGAACACTTAAATTAAGCGGAGATATTAATATAAACGGCTCTTCATCAGGTATATATGGAAATGCTAACCTCAGGAACGAAAGCCGGTCGAACATCAGGATTGAATTGCCGCAAACGGCTCAGGCGGCTGAATACAGTGGAATCATCTATATAAATACTCCACAGGATACAGACTCGCTTTCATTCCTGAGAAAAAGAGACGGTGATAACGCGAACAGACCCATAGATACACGCATAAATTCAGGGATCCCCATCAACATACAAGCTATCTTGAACGTGACTCCACTGCTTGAAGCCGGCGTGGTAATTAATCCGACAACCGGCGACGCTCTCGAGATAAACGGAAAAGGGCAAATCCGGGCCAATTTCGATACCCGGGCTACACCTTCCATAAAGCTTTACGGAGATTATATTGCCGAAGATGGTAAATTCAAATACAATTTCCAGAACCTTAAAACCATCGATTTCAGTATCCGCGATGGAAGCACGGTGACGTTGGTTGGAGACCCGATGAATACGCAGTTCAACATTACAGCCTACAATCAGGTTAATGTCGATTTGGCCGTGTTGAGTGATGTTTTTGAAATGCAGATGTCAAACACACGCACAAAGGCAAATGCTATTCTTGAAATACAGGGAAGCCTGGAACAGATGAATTTGAAATACGATATTGAAGTTCCCGAAGTTTCAGGTGATGTCCGTCAGCGCGTGAACAGTATGATAAGCACCGACGAGCAGAAAATCCGCCAGTTCGGCAGCCTTATTTTAGCCGGCGGGTTCATGCCGACAGAAGGTGGTCCCACGGGGGTCTCGTTGGGGGGCAGCGCAACCTCTTTAGCCTTCGGACAGCTGGCAAAAGGGCTTGATGCGATTCTTGCCGGTGCGTTGAGTGATAATTTCAGCGTCAGCACCAATCTCGAAACCCGCGACGGGAGTTTCGAAAACGTCAGAATGGGTGTCGACCTTTCTACCCGCTTGCTGGACGACCGGCTTCGGATAACCACCAACCTGAGTTATGGCGACAATACAACGTTGGCGAGCCAACAGGCATTTATGGGTGAGTTTGAATTGGAATACGACATTAAGAACTGGCTGATGATTCGTGTTTACAACCGCGCAAACCAACGATTTTCGAAGCTTGCGCCCACCACGCAGGGAGCCGGTGTGGTGGTGACCAGAGACGCGCGCCGGTTTAAAGATTTGTTTAAGTTTGGTCTTAGAAGAAAAGAAGAATGATGAAATATTTTTTCTATATATTGCTTTTGTTTGTAATAATTTCGTGCGATGTTACAAAGAAGGTGCCGAATGAAAGTTACCTGCTGAATGAAGTCAAAATTACCACGGATACGAAAGGAATCAGTGAGTCGGACCTGAAACCTTTTTTACGACAGAAACCCAACTCTTCGATGCTGTTGCTGGGAAGAGTCAAACTGCACGCTTATAGTATTCCGAATAACGATTCCACCTGGCTCAATCGTCTATTTCTTAAGCTTGGCGAACCGCCTGTGTTATATAGCGACCGCCTGGCCGGGCTTTCTATGGAACAGATAAGGTTGCAGCTTGAAAATAAAGGTTACCTGAATGCCAAAGTGGATACGATAGTGGTAAAAAAAGACAGGAAGGCGGATGTGACTTACCAGGTTATGGGAAACGATCCGTATCTGGTCAGAACTTTCACGGATACCATCCATTCGGTAGATACCACTGTTTATAATATCCTTAATGAACGGAAACGGCTCAATATCATGAAAAAAGGTGACATTTTCGATAAAGAGGTGCTGGAAAGCGGACGAATCAGGATGACTACCGAACTGAGGAACAACGGATACTATAATTTCTCGAAAGACAACTTCTATTACCTGGTCGATTCCACGCTGGGGACCCATCAGGTGGATATCACGCTGGGCCTGAATAATCCCACCGATAGTACCTTGCACAACCGGTACGTGTTTGGAAATGTTATTGTCAATAACGGTATTGATGCCTCCCTCCTGCAAGACAGCTCTAAACGCTACCTGTTAGATACCATACAATACAGGGATATAAAAGTGGTGCAGGAGCGAAATAAATTTATGCTGCCGCAGGCCATTTTTTACAATACGTTTGTCCGTCCCAACCGGGTCTATTCCGACAGGTTGGTGGAGAGGACCTACTCGTCCCTCAACCGTCTGGGGTCGGTAAGCCAAACGGCGATTAACCTGACGCCTGTTGTGGTAAACGATACCAACTACATCGATGCCAATATCTCTATTTATCCCGGGAATATGCACTATATGCAGTTTGGGGTCGATGGCACAAACTCTGCCGGGGATTTGGGTATTGCTGCCGATGCCACATACGAACATAAAAATGCACTGAAGGGGGGGGAGACTTTCCGGTTGAAACTCAACGGGGCGTATGAGTTCATTGCTGCTTCCGATAGTTCAAATAATTATTACGAATACGGTGTTGAGGCATTTTTATCTGTTCCTCAATTACTGTTGCCTTGGGTAATGAAACAATTGAAAGACCAACCGTCGGCATCTACCGAATTTTCCGTGGGAGTCAATTTTCAAAGTCGCCGCGAGTACCTGAGGCAATTTTTTAACCTGTCGTCCCGCTTCCAATGGTCGCGTCTAAACTGGCAACTAAACAATGTGGTTGAGCCGTTGGGCATTACCTATGTCAGGATGCCCCGTATGAGCGACGATTTCAGAGAAGAATTTATGAACGACAGTATCAATCCCATTCTAAAAGCCAGTTACGAGGAACAGTTAATCGTTCGTTCCAGTTATAATACCACCTATTCAAACGTATCTTCTTCCGAAGATCCTCCCCGTTTACCTTTCCGCATCCGTGCGGGTGTTGAAGTGTCGGGATATTTGCCGCGACTTGTTTCAACATTAGGAGGTACAAGAAAGAATGCTTCGGGGCGCGACATGCTTTTGGGGATACCGTATGCCGAATATGTGAAGACCGATTTCGATTTTGCGCCTACTTACCGGTTGGACGACAAAAACACATTGGCAGGGCACCTTGCGCTCGGCGTGGCTTATCCTTACGGCAACTCCATCGTTCTGCCTTTTGAAAAACGCTATTACGGCGGAGGGGCCAATAGCGTGAGGGGGTGGAGTACCCGGACACTTGGCCCCGGGACTTACAATAACGATAAATTAGGTTACGATTTTACCAATAAAACCGGTGATGTGAAAATTGATATGAGCGTGGAGTATCGAAATAAATTGACGAAGCTTTTTGAACTGGCCGGTTTTATCGATGTGGGGAACGTATGGACGATAAAGGATTATAGCTCCCAGCCCGGTGGATATTTCAGGTGGAACAGTTTTTATAAAGAATTTGCCGCCGCGTACGGATTGGGCGTCCGGCTCGATTTGAATTTCTTGTTGTTGCGCTTCGATATGGGGATGAAAGCCCACAATCCCGCCTTACCCGAAGGAGAACGATGGACCATCTTCAAGCCCGATTTCCGCCGCGACTTTGCTTTTCATTTTGCTATCGGTTATCCGTTCTGATGAAACAATCAGGGCATATCTGTCTTTCCGTGGTTTATTCGGCAAATACTCCGGTTCCGGTTTCAGTGAACCTCCATTAATAATATCGTCATGAGTAAACCGCGGTCTTCTGGACGTGGATATTTTCATCAGTTTCAATTAATTCCGGTGTTTATAAATTTTTTTACCTCTTCTGTTAATTCCCGATCATATACCGGATCCATTCCGCACACTTTCTGTAAGGTGTAGTCGAGCCCGTGCGACAGATATTCTTCAAAAATGATATCTTGCTCCGACCTATTTCCGTTTTCGTCCGTTGCCTTAAAGAAGAAAGCGTACGACATGGCTTCCAAAATTTTATCATAAGGCATTTTCAGCGGGATGGCTAATCGTATTATTCCCATAAACCGGTCATCAGGACCTAATTTTCTTGGAATATCCTGTCCAACCCTGAAAACGGTATCTTTCAACGATCTGTTCCGGAATCTGAACAGTAAATCATCGATGTGGTCTGATAAACCGCTTGACGTAAAATCGTCCGTATAAATTTTCAAAAGGATATCTGCCGATTGAAGCATGACCTCTTTCGTAAACCTCAACACGTTTTTGTCCTCTAAAACTTCATAGAGATATGTAGAGCCGGGATGTTTAAAATATCCGTAATAAGCAGCAGTAGCATGTCCTAAATTATGGATGAATGCTTTTCTGTCAACCCATGCCTTAATGTTTTCCTTAGGGACTAACCCCATAACATTTGGAATATCGTTTTTAAATCCTTTTTTATCCAGGATTAATTGATTGTAAGGTTCCGCAAAGACCGATAAAGGATCTTTCTTTATTTCTTCGGCGGTCATAATGGGAACCATTTTTCCAATGCTTGTTTCCACTAATCCTACATAATCATCGATGGGAAAATCCTTAGGGAGATTATTTTTAAGCTCCTTGTGGATAACTTCATTGGCAGAACGCATGTTTTCAGCAATAATGATATCTACCGGACTGTTTTTTTGACTTTGGAATCGCTTTATTAACCCTTTGGCAATGGTAGGAATAATTTTCAACAATGCATTTTTGCCAACTGATACCGCCATAATAGAGGCATTTTTTATCTCTTCGATTACGGCTTTTTCATCAGTGCCATGAATTGCTCGTACATTGGATATTGATATTTTTTCCTCTTTTTCTCCTTTAATTACCACGGTATATGATTTCTTGCAATTTAATAAATTAACAAGCTCAGCATCGATATCGGAAAAGACAACTTCGTATCCCGACAAACCAAACAGTTGCCCGATAAAAGAGCGGCCTATCTTGCCGGCACCAAAAATCAGGACGGATCTCTTTTCCATAAGTCGCTCGTTATTTAATCTGCTTTTTATAATCGTTGAGAATTGGCATCATCAGTTCGTATTTTTCACCCGGATATTTCTCAAAGTAAGTGCCGCCGATATACAAACATGCGTAACCGCCCGACACAATACCGAGAGCGGTTGCCTCTTCCAAATCCAGCTTTTCCCGACCCTCGTTGAGTTGAAATATTAAAGAACCAATCACACCACCTACAAAATTGTCCCCGCAGCCCGTTGTGTCTCCGGCATAAAGCTTTTCTTTAATTTTGTCCGAAATAGATTTTGAAACGGGTAATTCCTTCACGTTAACCTTCCCGAATAATTTGTTGTCAGCATACATCAAAACATTCTTTGCCCCGTTGGTAATAATAACAGCACCTGTCTGTTTGTCAATAAAGAATTGCATGGCTTTTTCAAGGTTTTTTTCCCCGCTCAGGCGCAACGCCTCATCGCTGTCTGTAATTAAAAGATCGATGTTTTGGTAGCTCTCATCGTTTTTCCCCAATGGCCATCTTTTATGCGGGTTTGCTGCGTCGTTCACGAAGTCAAAAACCGTGTTAACAAGAGAAATGCATCCATTATCCTTTGATTGTTGAAGTAATTCGCCCAGATTATTATGTATCTGTGGAACCAATGCAGTTCCTCCGAATACAACAATGTCCGATTTGAAAAAATCTGCATCCAGGTTTTCAGGAGCATAGTCCCAAGCCGAGCCTATAGAATTTACGAATACCCTTTCACCATGCCCGTTATCGTAATAGGGGTCGGAAAAGACATCGGTAGAGGGGGTCAAATTCCCCATTTGTTTATAATGGCTGATATTTACCGGTAGTTTTTGCAAAGAGGATAACAGAAAATTTCCGTTTTCGTCAGGCCCATGACATCCATAGAACTTAATTACACCATTCGACCCGGACGTGATCTGGGCGGCATGGATAAGGGCCACGATACAGGGACCGCCAACGTTGATTTTATCCGGTGCCCTTCCTGTTGTCAGTTCGTTAAGGACAACTTGAAAATCTTTTTCCACATAACTCTCAAACTCTTCTTTCAGTACCAGATGGCCGGGACTAAGCCCTCCGTCTCCTCTTTTTTTAGAAGAATAAGAGAGAAAAGCCTCTGAATGAAAAGATACGTTGTTGTACAGCCTGTCCACCAAACAGCATCCCGTACCGGATACTACTATTTTCTTTTTCAACATTCTTGTTTCGTTTAAGACAGGAAGGTGATGTAATCGTTGACCAATAAATAGAGAGGTTCCTCGTCTTCGACGATGGTTGGAAATCTTCCGATTGTTTCGAGAAAACAGTTATCTGTCGAATCATCGTTTACCATGCTTACCTCCCCTACAAGCACTCTTCCTTTTCCCGGTTCGCCATAGAAACGATGATACACTCCCTGTTCCAGAGAAATACTTTCACCCGGCGTTAAAACAACTTTTCCTCCTGCTTTAACCGAACCTTTTACACCATCTTTTTTATAGTGTACATCTGTTGTGCCGAGTTTGTCGTCAGGGGTTGAATTGTATAGTTCTATGACCAGATTTCCGCCGCCGCGGTTAATAATGTCTTCCATTTTTGACCAATGATAGTGCATCGGAGTTTCCTGATTTTCTTCAACAATCATTATTTTTTCGGCGTACGGTTTCTTATCGACATTGAATTTCCCATTCCTGATGGTAAATAAAAATAATCCCCGTCTGTGAAAATCTCCTGAGCCGAAATCGGTAATATCCCATCCCAGCATGTTGTTGAAAATTTCTTCCGCATTTTCCCTGTTTTCTCTCCACTCATCTATCGTCCAATAGGCCCACGGAGGCAACAAGAAGTTTTTTTCGTATAAAAACTCTTTTGCATCCCTTAAAATCCGATTTATTTCACTTCGTTTCATAATTAATACAATGATATTTTAAAATGTTTATCCCTATTCCAACACTGTTTCATGTCGGGAGGCAGAGACAGCTTTCATTAAGCTTGTACCGGATGTCTCTGTTCCCCCTGCCTCTTTCTTTGACAATCAGGTTTGAACTTTCCAGTTTGACTTTATCCACTCCGTTAAAATCTTCAGGAATAGTAGCCAGAAAAGCGAGAAAGGTTTTGTTTATTGTTTCATTGGCATCGATAAACTCATATAAATTCCGATCAAATATCTTACCTTTTTTAGCCAGTACAGTAAAAGGTTCATGTAACCCTGTTGTGCCAAACTCCATGCCGAATGCGGCAGGACTGCCGTTTTCCATTGGACGCCAAAAATTAATCCAGGGATAATCCTCAATTTTCCATATATAGCCCAACATCAACCCCCGGGGTGGATTACTTGCGGTAACCCATCCATAAATTTCATTTTTGTTATATACAAAAGACGATACTCTTGGCCAGGGACTCTGAAATTGCCGCAGGTTTACCCTTTCGTCTTTATGAATTGCTTCGGGCCAACATAGAACCGGTTCTTCCTGATTTAAACTTCCGTCCTCTTTATCTTCGAATCCCTTTTCGGTATTATTATCGAATAAAGTTGTTTTATCGAGAAAAGGAGGAGCGATCGTCACATGTTGGACAATATTGAACATGCGGCCATATTTGTTGAGGTTTCTTATCTTTTCTGAAACGAAAAAAACCGGTTCTTCTTCTATCAGGCTGACCCGCCGTGTTAATTCAAGCCCGCCCATCGGTAAAGTGCAAAACATGGCACATTCGCCAGAATGGCTGTCTAATAATTCCCATTTCTGAGTGTTCACTTCACCATGATGCATAAAACCATTTAATCTCTCGGCTTCAGAAGGCGGTCCCCAACGATCGAAGCAAAGGAAATGACCCTTAAAGGGAGGTTGTGTTTCATCTTCAATTTTCCAGTTAATAGGATTCAACGGCAATTCCTTTAGATGAAAATCAGAATAAGAACCCCCTGCTAAATTTATTTTAAGCAAAATTTTATTGTTTTCCAATACTATCATATAAATTGATTATTCGTCTGAAACTAACTTTTTACTCAGCTCTTCCAGGGATATTCCTTTGGTCTCAGGCACTTTTATGAATACCCATATCAGTTGCAATATCATCATGAATGCGAAAAATGCGAATATCGGCCAAGGATTTTCCTTGAAGATACCTTTATCGGAATCTAAAAAAACAGGAGTGATCAAAGTAATAAATGCTGCAAAAATCCAGTGTACGCTCGCACCGAAAGACTGCCCTTTTGCCCGGATAGCGGTTGGAAATATCTCCGAGATAAAGACCCAGATAACTGTCCCTTGCCCAATGGCATGTGATGCGCAAAACAACAACAAAAAGACCAGCAGGACCACAGAACCGGCGTGAGTGTAAAAGCTCCATGCAACCATTACAAGACTTATAATATAGCCGAATGAGCCAATGACAAGTAATTTTTTCCGGCCTGATTTATCGATCAGGTGTAATCCTAAAAAAGTGAAAATAATATTTATTCCGCCGAGCAGGATGGAATTGAATAAAGAGTCTTTGGCTGCCAATCCGGATCGTTCCAAGATCTCGGGGGCATAATACAGGATAAAATTTATACCCGACCATTGATTGAAAAAAGCAATGAAAAAAGCCAGCCACATAATGCGTTTATACCGGGGTATTAAAATGGAAGTTCTTTTCTGCATCAATTGATCCCTGATGCTATTTCCAATGTTTATGACCTCTTCTTTCGGATTATCGATTCCCAGCCGGGTAATTATATTCTCCGCCTCTTCTTCCCTGTTCTTCATCACCAGCCATCTTGGGCTTTCGGGAACAAAAATTACCAGCAATGCGTAAACCAGAGCAGGAACAACCATGATACCTAACATCCATCGCCAATCGTTAGCTCCATCAAATCCTTTTAAAAAATAATTTGAAATATAGGCAATCAGTAAACCAAATACAATATTAAACTGATACATTCCGGTAAGTTTTCCCCTGTTTTCCGGAGTAGAAATTTCTGATATATAGATGGGAGCTACAACAGAAGAAACGCCAATTCCCAATCCTCCGATAAATCTAAAGAAAGAGAAAGAATACGGATTTGTGGCAAGCGCTGTTCCTATTGCCGACAAGCTGAATAAGATTCCGACGCTCAGCAGTACTTTTTTTCTTCCGAATTTCTCTGTGGGGAACCCTCCGAAAATTGCTCCGATTACAGTACCCCACAAAGCCATGGACATTATAAAAAATCCATGAAACAGAGGGGTGGTACCCCATAACTCCTTTATTGGCAGGTTGGCGCCGGAGATGACAACCGTGTCAAAACCAAAAATGAAACCTGCCAAGGCAGCTATAAGGGAAATGCCGGATAGACTTATTCTTTTTTCAGAAAGTTTTGTATCCGGGTTTTGCATACCGTTTAATTTTTAAATTCATTGATGTGATTATTATATTTTTTCAATCGAAGACCTATTAAAGCCTGATACCGATAGTTGCAATTTCGTGAGGTTTCAACTGTACGGATAAAGTTGTGCCTTGTAAAGCAGGAGAGGGTACATTTTGAAGGGGTAGCTCTATCAGACTTAATCTTCGTACCGATTTTGCCGGAACAGGCAGCTTGATTTGGGCAGTTGTTGCTTTGCCCTCAATTTCTACTATTCTGATTATGAGTTCGTCTCCATCCTCTGATTGTTTGATGCCTGTCATTATGATGTTTGGCTGATTTACGGAAAAGAACGATTTTTCCTCGGGTTGTGTTGCGTGGCTTTTTACCAAAGCCAGTGACGGGGGCTCTGCTGCCAACACAGGAACATTATAATCATCCCCCTCTGCCCATACCCCGTTCTTCCAATCTCCCGTGTGAGGATAAAGGGCATAATTAATGACGAATTTGCCGAGATTGGGATAGATATCGGGATTGCCGGCAGCCCTCATCAGCGTAAGCCTTAGTTCGCCATCGTGGTAGGAATGTCCGTATTTGGTCTTGTTTAAAAGGGCTATCCCCGTTTTTCCGTCAGTCACGTCGACCCATTTTTGTGCAGGAACTTCCTGCCCGTCCGCCCTTTCCGGATCCATGCCATAGACATTAGACTGTGAGGCGAGGTATTCGGGTACGGCTCCTCCCTGAAACTTGCCGTTTGCCGGCCTTTCAACTACATCGAAAGGTACCTGGCAATAAAATCCCGGATCATTGTATGCCAGTGGGAAGATAGCTCTTAGCATGGGCGAATCGGTTGAGTCTGTTCCGGTCTCAAGCCAATGCACTTCCATTTCGTATTCGATTCTCGGATAAGAGCGGTATATGTAGGTTCTTTCTGTGAAGCTGGATTTTCCCCACTGTTTAACGGTTTCGATACATGCTCTCACCGGCCCGTTCTCTACTATCTTTACGCTTTTTACATCATCAACATCCTCTTCTTTCACAATTTTATTTAAGGTCCACGACTTCATGCCTCCTTTTTTGTCTTCAAGGTACATTTTGAGATGATTCAATTCTTTTCCGTCCTGAACGTATTCTTTATCGTAACGTTTGTCGTATAAACCTGATATGCCCCCGGTTTGCATATTCACTTTTACTTTAAAAAAATCGGTTTCAAAAGTATTGTTTTCAAAAGGGATCGGTTCATTGAATGTGCCCGGCCGGGTCATGTCCACGTAGAACGTTTTGTAACCTCCCGCCGGCATATCGTCAACAATGAATTGTACTTTAGAGGTGAATCCCGGAGGAGTTACTTTAGACCATACGATTTGTGCGGGATAGGTTTTACCGGATGCATCGCGCACGAATACCGTAGGGTAATTTCCCTGCCCTTTATCAATGGGAGTTATATTTTTTGATCCGTAATAGTCGCCCCAGCTTGTCGATTTTACAGAAGCAGGTTGGGCATGCGAATACACGTTTGCTTCTACAATCGTTTCCCGCGAAACAGGTTGCAGGTTAAATGCTACTACAGGCTGTCCCAGATTGGTCTGGAATTTTATTTCATCAGCTGTTTTCCTGAAAGCATTGTCCCTTAATTCCGTCGATTTCCTGAGATTTTCCGTGTAACGGGCTACGGCCTCTTTGTTGGCTTCGTTAATAGCGGAGCCGGGCAGGATGTCGTGGAACTGGTTGAACGTTTGTGTAATCCACAGATCGCGGATTTCTTCGGCAGGATATTTATCTCCCTTTAACCAGCGCAAAGTATTAAAAAACTCGTTGCTGTAAAGCATGTTCTCATTATTGCGGTTGCCTGATTTTATATCTGATACAGTTGTGTAACAGCCTTCGAATATAAATTGCATTTCACCGTGATGCGTAGGCTTGTCTTTGGCTTCCATAGCGCTTTTACTGAAAAAATCGTTAGCTGTCGTAAATTTTACAGAAGGATAACCGGCCATTTTATCTAATTGATGTACCATTTCAATATTTGCCCGGGTGGGGCCGCCACCGTGATCTCCCACGCCTGTAATTTGTATGATCCTATGCCCTTTTGGATCAAATTTAGTAAGCTCATCTTTCAGGGTTATAGTAATATCGCCGTTGTATGTGTCGTTGGCATAGCATAGGACTTTCGATAAATCGCTTCCTTCCCACCAGAAAGTGCCAATATAAGGTTTACACCTGTGGAAGTAGAAATAGTCGCATCCGGCTAACTTTAGTATCTGAGGCATCTGCGATATATGTCCGAAGTTATCGGGCAGCCAGCCGATATTTGTCATTTTTCCAAAATGTTTCAGGAAATAGCGTTGTCCGAGTAAAAAGGAACGGGTGATGGCTTCTCCGGAAGAAAGGTTCATATCGCCTTCGGTCCACATACCGCCAACAGGTTCTAAGCGCCCTTCTTTTACGTATTTTTTCACCTCTTCAAACAACGGAGGATCAACTTTTTCCACGAAATTATAAACGGAAGCCTGGCCTTGGATCATGGTATAGTCCGGAAATTCCTTCATAAAAGCAACCGTTTGCCTGAGATTGTCGTTACACATTTTCATGGTTTCGGAGTAAGTCCATAACCAGTTCATATCCATGTGCGCATGTCCTGCAACATGAATGGTGTCTTTCTTTGAAACACTGCTGCCGGGAGGTTCATTGAACATTCCAAAAGATGATGAAGAGACCCATAAAACACAAAGAGTAATAAGAATTGCTTTCATCGTATTCATTTTTTTTATTTAGTTTAGGAAAATAGTTAGTCTATTGTTTAAAAATCTAAGGGTTTATTCCGATTCTACAATTTATCATATCGATTAATTTTAAAAAATGCTGAACCGGTTAACTAGCTATTTATTAAAATCCCGTTAAAACTTGGAAACTGTTTAAATTTGTTTCGTTATTCAAAAAGAATTAATTAATATACATTAGTTTCGTGTCAAATACATATTGTTTTACATCATCCGACCCCTTAATTTGCTCCACAAGAATATCGACTGCTTTTTCTCCCATTTTCTTTATGGGTTGCTCAATGTAAATGATTGGGATATTAGCGATCGCAAAAGAGTCAATCTTGTCAAAGCATACAACTTCCATGTCTTCAGGAATTCTTATCTCGTTTTTGTACATATACCCTACTCCGGTAATAAATACTTTCCGTGAACAAAAATATATAGCATCAATTTTGTCAGGATAATTTTTAAGGTCATGAATAGCCTGTTTTATTTCTTCTTCCTGATCCTGATAACGGATGTCTTTAATTAGACCGGGGTCCAGTAACTTATATTGTCGCAACATGTCTATGCAGCCTTGTCGTCTTTCTGTCAAGGCATTGACATCAAAATCATAACAAATGACGGCAATCTTCTTCAACCCTTTTTTTATTAGATGTTCCGTGGCCTTTGCAGAGACTTTATAATTATCAACTACAACATAGTTTGCTTTGAAATTCGGATAAAACCGATCTACCTGTACCAATGGAATATGCCTTTTGGTAATTTTCTCAGCTATTTGTTGTCCGTTATCCACCGGAACAAATATAATACCGTCAACCTGTTTGTTTAACAATGTGGTAACGGCATCGTTGAATTCATCCAAATCTTCATTGGTGTTTGTAGTGATCACAGTGTAACCATATTTCTTTGCCTGCTCCTGTATGTGGAAGGTCAGATTTCCAAAAAACTCGTTTGAAATGTCTGTGACAATCACGCCAATAGTCATGGTTTTGCCGGTACTGAGACTCCGTGCTATTTCATTGGGTTGGTAGTTCATCTCTTCAGCGGCCTCTTTTACTTTTTTACACATTTCGTCACTTACACGGCTGCCTTTTGCCTTGCCACTCAATACCAATGAGACAGTCCCCTTCGAAACGCCTAATTTATCAGCAATATCCTGTATCGATACCTTTCTCTTCTTTTTCATCCACCCGTTTTGCTAAACCGGTTAACTAATATTGTATAAATATTCATTGCAAAGATATAATAAACATTGAATTAAAATAGGAAGAGCCGGTAAGATAATTTAATTTTATATTTTATTATGAGGTTATCTGCAATGCGACTTATGGCAAATTTTGGATTTGAAATCGGGCTGATACGAAACGGCAGTGAGTCTTTCTTTGTTGCTTGTCAGTAAATGGATGGTAATGCCGAATCGAAAGTCACGCCTGTTTGTTTATATATTCTTTCGCTGTTTTCCGTACATCATCCGTGTTTAATTCTTTGGAAAGCAAATAGTGTGTATCGCAAAGGAAGACAAAAAAGGAACAAGCACATGTGGAAATGAAGCGGGTTTATGAGAAAATAAAAGATGTCAAAACTTTTCTTTTCGCCAATTGTTTAACTAGAATATTTGGTATCACGTAAAACGAAATAAAATGATGTACAAGTTAAAAACACTATCCGTAATCTTGTTTCTTGCGACAGGATTGTTTTTCAGCGCGCATGCTCAAAGAACTTCAATAAAAACCAATGTCCCGTATTGGTTTACGGCCACACCTAATTTAGGTGTTGAATTTGTGTTGGGTGAAAATCTCAGCTTCGAGTTCTCCGGTGGGTTTAATCCTTTCAAGTTTGGGGACAACAAACAGATGAAACACTGGGTTGTTTGGCCGGAATTGAGGTATTGGCTTGATCAGGCTTTTGATGGCCATTTTTTTGGCATTCACGCTGTGGGTGGCCAATACAATATCGGTGGTCTGGATTTGCCATCGGGTCGCTTTTCAGGAGTTAAAACCGGCCGTTATCAGGGAAGCGCCATTGGGCTTGGGTTGAGTTACGGTTACAAATGGATATTGAACGACAGATGGGGGATTGAGGTTACTTTAGGCGGAGGCTTTGCCCGGTTCAATTATGACATCTATTCATTAGGCGGGAGCGGCCAGAAAACCGGAGAGAATACAAAAAATTATTTTGGTCCAACCAAAGGTGCGATCTCTTTTGTTTACCTCATCAATTAACTATATAACTGTTCCGGGTGTAATGAAGTTAATTATGAACTCAGTAAGGGAAATCGTTTTGATAACGCTGTTTTGTATCTTATTTTCTAGTAACGTCGAAGCACAGAAGATTATCGGGGTCAAGGCCAATATTCCGCATTGGGCGACTGCTACCCCAAATATAGGGGTTGAGGTCGCTTTTTGGAACAATATGACCTTTGAACTTTCCGGAGGCTACAATCCTTTTGAGTTTGGAAATGGGGAACAATGGAAGCATTGGATAATTTGGCCCGAAGTCCGCTATTGGTTTTGGGAACCGTTTTATGGACATTTTTTAGGGTTACACGGTGTTTTTGCTGAATTTAATGTCGGGGGGCTGAATCTTCCCATCGACAAGCTGGCAGCTTTGAAAGACCGTCGTTATCAGGGAGACATGAAAGGGGTCGGGTTGAGTTACGGCTATACATGGATAATCGGTAATAATTTGTTGCTGGAAGTAACCGGTGGAGCGGGTTATGGCCGGTTGAATTACGATGTTTTCTCAAAAGGGAAAGACGGATTCAAGATAAACGAAGGACGAAAACATTATATAGGCCCTACCAGAGGTGCCGTCTCTATTGCGTATCTGTTTTGATATTTATTTGTTGCCATGATCCGTAAAATTATCCATATAGATATGGATGCGTTTTATGCATCCATAGAACAACGCGATAATCCTGAATATCGCGGTAAACCTGTTGCGGTAGGATATGGCGGTAAGCGTGGCGTGGTGGCAGCCGCCAGTTATGAGGCGCGTCAATACGGAGTTCGCTCTGCGATGGCATCGGTAACGGCATTGAGAAAATGCCCCCATTTAATTTTTGTGATGCCTCGTTTCGAGGTTTACAAAACGGTATCGAATCAGATTATGCAGATTTTTCGTGAATATACCGATAAGGTGGAGCCGTTGTCTCTCGACGAAGCATTTTTGGATGTTACGGAAAATAAAAAAGAGATAGAAATCGCCACGCAAATCGCTAAAGAGATCAAACAAAAAATCCGGCATCAAACCCGGTTAACGGCATCTGCCGGAGTTTCCTACAACAAGTTTTTGGCAAAAATCGCATCCGACTATAACAAGCCGGACGGTTTATACGTGATTACGCCCGAGAAAGCCGAAAAATTCCTTGAGAAATTAGCTGTCGAAAAGTTTTTTGGTGTTGGCTGGGTTACTGCTCAACGGATGCACGAATTAGGTATAAAAAACGGCCTCGATCTGAAACAACATACGGAAATGGAACTTGTCCGCCATTTCGGGAAGGCCGGAACCATGTACTATCAGTTTGTCCGGGGTGTCGATGAGCGTGAAGTGGAGTCGGAATACGTGCGGAAATCGTTGGGCGCCGAAGAGACGTTTGCCGAAGACCTCTACGAGATTGTTGACCTGCTGCGCGCCCTGGATGATATAGCCCGTGAAGTTCATCGGAGAGCCGACAAAAAAGGCTTCCTTGCAAAAACATTAACCCTGAAAATTAAATATGCTGATTTTACCGTTGTCACGCGCAGTAAAACCGTAGAATATTATTTAAGGACGTCTGATCAGCTTTTCGATTTAGGTAAAGAATTACTTTTACAGATAGAGGATATAGAAGAGCGAAAAATCCGGTTGATAGGTTTGACGTTGAAAAATGCCGGCAGCGATCAGATGATTTTGACAGATCAACCGGTGCAGTTGGCTTTTGAGTTTAAAGAATAAAACGCTCGGGGTGCCTCCCTTTTATATCCTTGTAACAGGATTTAATCTTTACAATATCGGTTTTGTAATCGCCCGACGGATAAAACAAGTCGAGAAGAGATGCCTCTTTTCTACTGTAATCCAACCCAATTAATAAAATAGGCACCTTGGCCTTCATAGCGATAAAATAAAATCCTTTTTTCCACTCTTTCACCGGTTTCCGGGTTCCTTCGGGAGTAATGGCAAGGTGAAGCTTATCGTGCTTTTCAAATTCCGCCGCCAAAACGCCGGTCAACGAGTTGTTTTTGTTTCGTTCCACCGGAATTCCCCCGATACTTTTGAAGAACAGGTTGAACGGGAAAATGAACCACTCTTTTTTTATCAGGAAATTGGCGGTTCTTCCAATGGAAGAGTAGGCGAGTTTACCGATAATAAAATCCCAGTTGCTGGTGTGCGGTGCAACTACAATTATGCATTTGGATACATCGGGAAGAGTATTTTTTACTTTCCACCCCAGAATTTTATTTAGTATAAATTTACTGATATTCATAACCTTAAAGTTTTAAGAAACTGTTTAAATCTGTTTCGCTATTCAAAAAGAATTATTTTTCAGGAGAGTTCTTTTTTGTTTTGGCGATAATAGCCGGGCTATTTGGAAGATATCTTTATTATCCTCTTTCGTAAGGAATTTAGACAGTTTTTAAGTCCTCCAATTCCAACGTCAGGCGCTCCCAATTGTTCATCACTACGTCTAATTTATTTTTTGTTTCCAGGTATTTTTGTAACAGGTCTAAATTGGAAGCTCCTTCGGGTGTAGATAATTGAACTTCTATTTCCGAAATCCGCTCGTCCAATTTTGTGATTTTTTCTTCTGCCTCCTGTATTTCTTTTTCTTTTCGTTTAATCAATCGGTTTTGCTCCTTCTGTTCCTGGTACGAAAGCTTGTTTTCCGATATGGATTCCTGTTTTTCTTTCTGTTTTGATGGGATGGGAGATTTTGACAACTCCAGTTGCTGAAGGTTTTCGAGTCTCTTTTTCGATAGGAAATCGTAAATTCCACCGATGTGCTCCAGCACTTTTCCACCGCCAAACTCATAGATTTTGCCGACAAGGCCGTTGAGGAAATCCCGGTCGTGCGATACGATAATGGCTGTGCCGTCGAATTCACGGATGGCTTTTTTCAATACTTCTTTCGATGCGATATCCAGGTGATTGGTCGGTTCATCGAGGATGAGCAGATTGACCGGTTCAAGCAGCAGCCGGATCATCGCTAACCGGGTGCGCTCACCGCCGGATAAGACTTTTACTTTTTTATCGGAGGCCTCACCGCCAAACATAAATGCACCCAGTATATCCCGGATTTTGGTCCGGACATCACCTACGGCAACGTAATCGATGGTCTCAAAAACCGTCAGATTCTCATCGAGCAGCTGCGCCTGGTTCTGTGCAAAATATCCGATTTTCACGTTATATCCGAGTTCTAATTTCCCTTCGAAATCAATCTCATTCATAATGCACTTTACAAGTGTGGATTTTCCCTCGCCGTTTTTTCCCACAAAAGCTACCTTCTCACCCCGGTTGATGGTCAGGGTTACGTTAGAAAACACCGGATGATCGCCGTAATTTTTTGCCAGGTCTTCTATAATGACGGGGTAGGAGCCCGATCGGGGTGCAGGCGGGAACTTCAAGTTCAGATGTGAGTTGTCCACTTCATCCACTTCAATCCGTTCTATTTTTTCGAGTTGCTTGATGCGCGACTGTACCTGGTTGGATTTAGTGGCTTTATATCGAAATCGTTCGATGAATGCCTCGGTGTCCTGAATCTGTTTCTGCTGATTTTCGTAAGCCCGAAGCTGCTGCTCGCGCCTCTCTTTCCGAAGTTCGAGGTATTTGGAGTAATTGACTTTGTAATCGTGAATATCGCCCATCACGATTTCGATGGTGCGGTTGGTTACATTGTCTAAAAAGGCCTTGTCGTGCGAAACCAGCATCACGGCATTGGTGCGGGAGACAAGAAATGTTTCCAGCCATTGGATCGACTCGATATCCAGGTGGTTGGTTGGCTCATCCAGCAGAAGTACGTCGGGCGACTGCAACAGGATTTTTGCCAACTCGATACGCATTCGCCAACCGCCGCTAAATTCGCGCGTTGGGCGGTTAAAATCGGAACGATTGAACCCTAACCCCAGCAATGTTTTCTCTGTTTCAGCTTCAAAGTCGTTGATGCCCGACATCAGAAGTAACTCCTGCACATCGGTAGATCGTTGAATAATACGATGGTATTCATCCGATTCATAATCGGTCCGTTCGGCCAATTGCCGGTGCAAGGCTTCCAGCTCTTGCTTCAATTGTTTCAAGTGCTCGAACGCAAGTGCAGCCTCCTCTTTTACGGTATGTTCATCGTTGAGCTTCATCTGCTGCGGCAGATAGCCGATAGTGACCTCTTTGGGATAAGAGATGTTACCGCTTGTAGGCAGTTGGGTACCCGCCATAAGTTTTAACAGCGTGGATTTCCCTGCACCGTTTTTCCCGGCAAGGGCAATTCGTTCGTTCTTATTCAGGACAAATGAAATTTCATCAAGCAGTGTGAATCCGCCGAACTGGACTGTGAGATTTTCGATGGAAATCATGGATTGCTTTTAATGTGCCAGTTTTTGAACAAGTTCAACAACGGACATAGATACCTGTTCCCCCGATTTCATATCTTTCAGCGTAACTTTCCCTTCTTTTATTTCGTTTTCTCCCACCAATGCCACAAAAGGGATGTTGTTGCTGTCGGCATACGACATCTGTTTTTTCATCTTGGCAGCTTCGGGATAAATTTCGGCACAGACTCCGTTGCCCCGCAACTGCGATAGAATGGGTAAGATGTGCGACTCCTCTTCATCGCCGAAGTTTACGAACAGCACATCGGTTGCGTGGGTGGAATTTTTTGGGAAAAGGTTAAGCTGGTTGAGCACATCGTAAATACGGTCGGCACCGAACGAGATGCCTACGCCCGATACGTCCGGGAGCCCGAAAATTCCGGTCAGGTTATCGTAACGCCCGCCACCGGTGATGCTTCCGATCTCTGCATCCAACGCTTTCACTTCGATGATGGCTCCGGTGTAATAATTAAGTCCGCGGGCAAGTGTAAGATCAATTTCAAGATCGCATTTGATGGCGGACAACGCGGTTTTGTTTAAAATGAACTCCAGCTCTTCCACACCTTTCATCCCGGTTTGGGAAGCAGAAAGCACATTTTTTAATGTTACCAGCTTCTCATTATTGGTTCCCTCGAGCAGAATGATGGGTTGTAGCTGTTGAATAGCAGTTTCGGAAATACCTTTTTCCCGAAGCTCTTCATTCACGTTGTCCAGCCCGATCTTGTCCAATTTATCGATTGCAACGGTAATGTCCGTGATCTTATCGGCTTCGCCAATAATTTCGGCAATGCCCGAAAGGATTTTGCGGTTATTGAGTTTTACAGACACACGGATGTTAAGCCTGCGAAACACTTCGTCGATAATCTGTATCAGCTCCACTTCGTTAAGCAACGAGTCGGAACCTACTACGTCGGCATCACATTGAAAAAACTCACGATAGCGGCCCTTTTGCGGGCGGTCGGCCCGCCAGACGGGTTGAATCTGAAATCGTTTGAACGGAAACGATATTTCGTTGCGATGCATCACCACGTATCGGGCAAACGGCACGGTGAGGTCGTACCTCAAGCCTTTTTCCGAAATTTTGTTGGCCGTTTTTGCTGAATTCCTTTCTGTAACGTCATCGGTATCTATACTTGAAAGGAAGTCGCCGGAATTGAGTATCCTGAACAGGAGTTTATCGCCTTCCTCGCCGTATTTCCCCATTAGTGTAGAAAGATTTTCCATTGCGGGTGTTTCAATTTGTTGAAATCCGTATAGGCGATACACGTTTTTGATTGTATCGAAAATATAGTTGCGTTTCGCCATTTCCCCGGGCGAAAAATCACGCGTTCCTTTGGGTATGGAAGGTTTTTGCATCGTTGATTGTATCTAAATAAAGCACAAAGATACACAAAATTTACGATTTGGAATTTCAGGATGCAAGCCAATCATTAGTATAGAAAGCCAAACAGCAGCACTGGAGTAATGAATGTTGTTTGCAAACAACAAAAAGCGCATTGCAACATGTTGCAACACGCCTTAATTGTTCTTTGCTTGTTACTTTCCGCCTTATAGCAAATTACTTGCCAGTTCCGACAACTCACTCCGTTCGCCTTTTACCAGATTCACGTGAGCAAAAACATTCTGCCCTTTCATCTTATCAATCATGTACGCCAAGCCGTTGGATTGGGAGTCGAGATAAGGTGAATCGATTTGTTGCAAGTCACCGGTGAAAACCATTTTAGTGCCTTCACCTGCACGGGTGATGATGGTTTTCACTTCGTGCGGAGTAAGATTTTGCGCTTCATCTATGATACAATACGTTTCGCTTAAACTGCGCCCGCGGATAAATGCAAGCGCTTCGATTTCGAGTTTTCCCGATTTCTGCATTTCATCAATGGAACGAAGTTCGGCACTGTTGGGGCCGAGTTGCGATTTTATCACGTTCAGGTTATCGAACAGCGGTTGCATATAGGGGGCTATCTTTTGCTTTTCGTCGCCCGGTAGATATCCCAGATCTTTGTTGGATAAGGAAACGATGGGCCTGGCCAGCAAAATCTGGCTGTACTGCTTGCTTTGTTTCAGAGCTGCGGCTAATGCCAGCAATGTTTTCCCTGTTCCGGCTTTTCCGGTGATTCCCACCAGTTTAATATCGGGATCGTTTAAAACACCCAGTGCAAATGTCTGTTCGGCGTTTCGGGGCGAAATCCCGAAACTGGGCTCCTTATCCACCCGGATTATCTTTTGTGTAAACGGGTTGTACCTTGCCAAAACGCTGTTGCGTTCACTTTTCAGGACAAAAGAGTCGTTGGAGGCGATCGGGCTATCGAAAGTGAATTGATCAACATCAACCCCCATGGGTTGCGCGTAAATTTTATCGATCAGATCGGGATTCACACCCTCGATCACCTGCTCGCCTTTGCCAAACACATCTATGTCGATAACCTTGTCGTTGATATAGTCTTCAACCGGGATACCCAAAGAACGCGCTTTCATGCGCAGGTTGATGTCTTTGGTTACAAGAATGGATTTCATTTTCGGATGTTTATCGATTACATCCAAAACGGTGGACAATATGCGGTTATCGGGAGTTTTTTCGGGAAATGCCTCAATAATTTTATCGTGCGACTTTGCGCTGTTCACGATGTATAACTTTCCGCGCCCGACACCCAGATCGGCACCTTGTTTAAACAGATTATCGTCGGTAATCAAGTCGAGTTCGCGCACGAATGCACGCGCGTTGAAGTTGATCTGTTCGCTCCCTTTTTTAAATTTGTCGAGCTCTTCCAGAACAACAAAGGGAATGTAAATGTCGTTTTCTTCAAAATTCTCCATAAAACTGTAATCGTGAAGAATAACGTTTGTGTCGATGATAAAATTTTTCTTGTTAGCCATATGCTCTATTTTTTGTGGTATGTTTCACTCTTGCTCCTGGTAATTAAAATACTTTGTTTTAAACGCAAAGAAAAGATTTTTGTTCAATTTTTACTCATCTCTTCCGACCGGTTTCTTGCGGCATCCAGCACGCCTTCGAAATGCTTGCCGATATTGTGTCGGCGAAAATGATCCAGTCCCGCTTGTGTGGTACCTCCTTTACTGGTAATGTTGCGGATGAGTTCTTCTATGCTGTAATTGGCCTGATTTTCGGTAAAATAGAGTGTAGTTCCTTGTGTGAGCCCGAGCAAAAGCTCATCGAGAACATTTCCGGGAAGGTCGAATTCCCGCATTTTATCTTTGAAGATTTGGATAAATGCTAAAATAAATGCAGGTCCGCTCCCGAAAACCGATGTGAAAAGGTCGAATCCTTTCTCGTCCAGTTTTACGGCTTTGCCTAACTTGGTCAGGATTTCAAAAATATTTTCCGTCGCCGGATTTTGGGGTTGGTTCGTGGCAAATGCCGTAACCGATTTCTGGTAAGCTATTGCCAGATTAGGCATTATGCGGACAACCGGAAGTTCTTTCCCAAAATAGTCTTCAATAGAAGCGATACTTTTTCCCGCAACGGGCGAAACGATAAGTTTTCCTTCAAGGTTTAACGGTTGCAACCTTTCCAGGATTCCTTTTATATCCTGCGGTTTAACGGTAAGCCAAATTACGTCGGCAAAAGAGACCAGTTCTTCCATATTGTCGAAGAAAGGGATGTCCACCTCTTTTTTGCTTCGGGCGAAATAAGCGAATTGTATGTTGTTTACGCTTTTAAGCCCTTGATAAACAGCTTTGGCTAAATTCCCAAAACCGATAAAACCGTAGTTCATGCCTGATATTTAATGTTTGATGTTTGTTACTCTATGCTCTTACTTAGGCTTTTGCCGTGAACCTTGTAAATGGAATTCCCCCGTTCAACGCTTTAATAATATAGTTAGCCCGTTGTCCGTTTACGATCCACATTTCCACACGATGCCTCATACAAATTTCGGCAGCATAGATTTTGGATGACATTCCGCCTGTGCCCAGGGTCGATTCTTTTTCTTCAATGCAACTCGTAATCGAGTTGAGATCGCTGACCTCTGTGATCAATTCCGCATTCGGATGCAGGTGCGGGTTGCAGGTGTATATGCCGTCGATATCGGAAACGAGGATTAGCAGGTCGGCTTTGGTGATGACGGCAACCAGTGCGGAAAGCTTATCGTTGTCTCCCAGCACAATCTCTTCAATGGAGACCGTGTCGTTTTCGTTTACAATGGGTATGTAATCCACTTCCCATAGTTTATTGATGGTGTTCCGGGTGTTCTCGTTGGCAACTTCATTCTCAAAATCACGATACGTGAGTAAGATTTGTGCGATATTCAATCCGAAGGTACGGAAAATGTCGTCGTACAACTCCATGAGCTTGGTTTGGCCAATAGCTGCCATGGCTTGTTTGGAGTCCACGTTTTTGTGGGATCCGTTGATCTCTACGAATTGTCGTGCCGTGGCAATGGCACCCGATGAAACGATAACGATATCAAACTCTTTCTTCAGTTCGACAATTTGTCGGGCCAGACTTTCGATAACCGCAAACGAAATTCGATTTGTTCCCGCTGTGAGCGTGGAGGTACCTATTTTTATGATTAGCTTTTTTTTCATTATTTATTCTCTTGTATGCCCGTTTCCGTAAACAAACCACTTGTTTGTTACTAATTCTTGCGTGCCGAGCGGTCCGCGAAAGTGAAGTTTCTGTGTACTGATCGCGATTTCTGCTCCTACGCCGAACTGCCCGCCGTCGGTAAACCGGGTGGATGCGTTGTGATAGACGGCCGCACAATCCACTTTCTGCATAAAAGCATCGGCTTTCGACTGATCCCGGGTTACGATAACTGCCGAGTGGCCACCGGAGTAACGATTGATCAAGTTGACGGCCTCAATCATATCACTCACCAATGAGAAATAGATCTTTGGGGCCATAAACTCTTCAAAAAGAATAGCTTCGTCGTTGATTTCCCTGATCCGGTTGCAAACCGATACGGCTTTTTTATCGCCCCAAACCTCAATTCCTTTGCTCTGAAGTTGCGAAACAAAATCGGAAATCTTCTCCGCCAGTTCCGGCAAATTCTCATTGACCAATACTTTATCGAGAGCATTGCAGACGCTGATCCGCTTTTTCCCGTTGATGATAAGCCGGGCAGCAGTTTCGGCATCGCAATTGTCGTCAACGTACATAAAATTATTTCCGCGTCCGCTCACGATGACCGGGACCGATGAATATTCGGTTACAAAGTTGATGAGATTCTCCCCGCCACGGGGAATGATGATGTCAACGTTGTGTGTATTCTCTTTGATAAGCTTTTGCGTTTCGTTGTGCGATAAGTTCAGGTATTCCACGAAATCGGTATCAAAGCCGTTTTCGGACAAGGATTGCTGCCACAACTCCGTAAGGTACGTGTTGGTGTGGAACGATTCTTTTCCTCCTTTGAGCAAAATACGGTTTCCGGCCTTGAATGCCGTGGCGGCTGCTTCGATGGTTACATCGGGACGCGATTCATAGATAATAAGGATCGTTCCAAACGGAACGGAACGGTTTACGACCCTCAGTCCGTCCTCGCGGGTAAAATCGTATAAGATCTTACCTTCGGGATCGTCTTGCTCCGCCACTTCCCGCAGAGAACGAATCATCCCGTCAACTTTTTTCTCATCCACTTTCAGCCGGTCTTTCATCGATTCATCCATATCGGAAAAAGAACCCATATCGAGTTCGTTTTTCAACAGGATTTCCGATTTATTTTTGTTCAATAAATCAGCTAAGCCAAGCAAAACACTATTTTTTGGGGAGATAACCATTTTATTTAAAAATAAGCTACAAATGTACATAAAAGTTTAGACATATACACAGACCAATAAAAATTGATTGTTTAACCTCTCTTCACTTCGTTCCGTTCGGAGCTTCACGGAGTACATTTGGAATAAGCCACAACTTTCTTTATATTTGGATATTATTAACCACTAAAATATTTAATATGAAGAAAGTATGTGGCTTAGACGTGCACAAAGATAGTATTTTTTGTGCGATTTACAATGGCGAGACTTATTGCGGGGTAAAAGAATTCAGCACGATGACGCCCGAAGTCTATTTGATGGGCGAGTATTTGCAGAGTGAAGGAGTGGAAGAGGTAGCCCTGGAAAGCACAGGTATTTACTGGATCCCGGTCTGGGATTTGTTGTACGAGATGGGGTTTCACCTGACATTGGTCAACCCTTACTTGATCAAACAGATGCCGGGCCGTAAAAGTGACGTGAAAGACGCGCAATGGATAGCGACGTTGTTGCACAAGGGGATGGTGCGCGGTAGTTTTGTCCCTTCTCCCTTGATACAGGAGTTGCGGGTTTACTCCCGCAAACAGGGCAAACTCAAGCAGCAGGTCACCCGGGTTCTGACGGTTATGGACAGTGTTCTGGTTAAATGCGGGATCCGGGCCAGCAGTTGCCTGAGCAGCATCAGCACCAAAAGTTTCATGTGCGTCGTCGAGGCGGTAATAGCGGGCTATACCGACCCCGGCTATTTGACAAGCCTGGTCTACGGGAATAAGAAAAACAAGCAGAGCGGGAAACTAAGGGAGGCGCTAACGGGCAATATCAAGCCCCACCACCGCCAGGAGTTGTCCTGGTTGAAACAGGAATACGGGATGTACCAGATGCAGCTATCGGAATGCCTGTCGCAGATGCGTCGGATATGCGACGAGCATTTTTCGGTCATGGTAAAGTTTTTGCAAACCATTCCCGGGATAAGCCAGATAGCCGCCATGACCATCATAGCGGAAACGGGCGGGGATATGAGTGTCTTTGAGAGCAGCGATAAAATTGTCGGCTGGGCGGGATTGCGTCCAAGTAATGATGAAAGTGCCGGCAAATATAAGAGTACTGCTACCACCAGGGGCAACAAGTATCTGCGTTCAATTTTGGTGCAAGTCTCGTGGGGCGCTTCCCGGATGAAAGGTTCGTTTTTCAAGGATAAGTTCCAACGCCTGGCCATGCGCAAGCCCAGGAAGAAGGCATTGGTCGCCATAGCCAGAAAGCTGCTCGTTGTCATTTGGAATATCCTGAAATACGCGAAAGAATACAACCCGAAGTTACTCCCTGTCCAGGATCCGGTGAAAATGAAAGCAAGGTTGGCGTACCACAAGAAAGAATACGAGAAAACAGCAAAACTGCTGAATATTACCGTATAAAACAAGCGTAAAGGCCGACTATCTTTGTGGTGGCTTAAGACCCCGTTTACAAATAGGCCAATGCTACAGTCGTGATTGGCACGACGTTAAGAACACAGACCTGGGTTAATGCCTTTCGTTAGACAAACAAGGCCAAGCCCGCAGAAGAAAATCGCATATTTAAGGCGTTTTCACGCTCTCCCCACGAACAGTGGGCAGGGGCACTCTGTCCTTATACAAACGTTTATCGGAATTATTGAATATTATTTTTGAATATGGTGGAATTTATAGAAGAAAGATAGCAATTTATTCTAATTTTATTGACTTGTGTTTCAAAATAATAATGATGAGCTGCAGGTTACTGTCGCGAAGCAGAAGGAAAACTCCACGATACACCTCCGTAGTAATGCCTCGGAAGCCCGGGATAATAGTACCTTGGTTCAGCATTGCCAAAAGCGACGGCATTTACGGTAAGCATAGGCGAATAAAGGGTATCGGTTATGTTGTTCACGCCGGCGAACAACTCAACATTTCCCAACTGTGCCGTTTTAAAAAGATAGCTTGCTTTTGCATCCAATAAACAATAGGTGTCGTTTGTTTCGGTATTGGCATCATTGATGAATTGCCCACCTGTATATTGGAACCGCATATCTAAAATCAACGGTTTTATGGGATTCCAAACCAGCGTTGCCTGAAAAAGATACGATGGAATACCGGGAAGATGATTGCCGTCATAGGTGTTATTGTCGTCGGTAAAATCGATAAATTTGTTTTGAGAAAAGGTGTAATTAACATTCATATTTAGATTGCCTGGAAAATTATGATTTTGATAAATCAGCTGCCTCCACAACAACTCAACCCCTCGATGACGGGTTCTGCCGGCATTGATACCGGTAAAGATATCTTCTGTTAAACGCTTTGTTACTAATAGATTACTTAAATCTATTTGGTAAATAGTAGCTTCGATTTGCGTAGCGTTGCGCAGCAAATTCAACCGGATACCCGCTTCGTATTGCCAACCCTGTTCGGGTTGAAGGTCTTTGTTGATATTGCCTTCCGGTAGCAATGTCTCTTCGGGCGAAGGCATCGAAAATCCGTGTCCTACGGATGCATATAAGGCCACCATATTGTTGGGTGCGTAATTAGCTCCTAACCGGGGAGAAAAAATAACCGGAAAACTGCGGCTTCCGCTTTGGTCGCCGTTACCGGGAAATTTATCCGTCAGTTTATACCCGATTTTGTTAACGGCTCCACCCAGTGAAATATTCCATTTCAACGACGGACGAAAATACGTCATGGCAAACAGATTCAGGTGATTTCGAATTTCCCTGTTTTTGTTGATGACCTCGTCTTTCATATCCAATCTCCACCGGTATGTGTCGGTGATCCATTCCAAACCGAGTACAGCATCGTATCTTTCGGCGTGATAGTTCAGTTTGTTTCTTATTCCGCCACCCGAGGAGCCATCGGCCAGGTTGTTGAAAGGACGTTTTTCGTAACTATCCACCCACCTTCCGAAAACCGTAAAACGGTTATTCAAGACACTCGACAAACGATTCTCAAGCGTAACGCCCGCAAGTCCGCGACGATACTCCTTGAAACCCCCGATTGCTTTCCAGTTGGCTGCTGCTGCTTTGGGATTGGTTTTGAATAATGTCTTGTCGATGGAACTCGGAATTCCTGCATTCATATCCAGCAAAAGCAGTGTGTATTCCATCGCATGACTTGGTCTTTTCCATTTTCCCGACGATAGTAACGATGTCCGCCGAAAATGATTGTTTTCCCGGTATCCATCGGAACGGGTGTGGTTGATATTTCCGGTAATATTTAAATCGTTGTGTTGGAAGCTACCTCCGGCAGACGCTTTCAGTGTATTGAAACTTCCCTGTTGCAACAGGATGTTGAAAGAGTTTCTGTATGAGCCCGGGGTGAACAGATTGATGTTACCGCCGAGTCCGGAGCCGTAAAGCGCAGAGGCCGGCCCTTTGGTTACTTCTATCCTCCCGATTCCGGGCAGGTCGATATCTTCGGGTGAAGAAATTCCATCGGATGAAGTGATGGGAATATCATTCAGGTACGCCTTGATGCGGTTGGTGTTGTAGGGCGTTCTGCTTCCTACTCCCCGAATCACGATACGGCTTGTGGCGTAAGTCCCGCTGTGCATGTAAATGCCGGGAAGGGCGTGCAGGACCGATGCAAAATTGTTGCCGTCGCCTGCCTGCACCTCTCTTCCCGATAGAATCGAAATGCTGCCGGGAACGTGGTGCCACCGCGTATTCACCTGATACGCATTTACAATCACCTCGTGGAGAAGAAAGGTTGTGTCTTTATTCCGGGGCAACAGCTCTTGCGCATTAATGACTAGCGGTAAGAAAACCATACCTAAAAGAAAAAGTATTCGTCTTTTTGGCATTTATGAGTTTATTCCACCGGCACAAGCCGTACTATCATTCCCGGTTCTTCCAAACCTATATAAACCAGTCCGTCGGGACTCATTACCACATTTCTTACCCGCCCTATGCCTTCGGCCAATCTTTCGGTGTGGGCAACTTTTTGCCCGTCCAAAACCATCCGTTCCACGTAATCGAAACGGAGCGAACCGACCAATATGTTGTTTTCCCATTTTTTAAACCGGTCACCGGTTACAACCGTCATTCCACAGGGGGCGATAGACGGCGTCCATTGGAAAACAGGCTGCTCCATTCCTTCTTTTTCCGTCAGTTTGGTGAGAATAGTTCCGTCGTAGTTGATTCCGTAGGAAATGACGGGCCAGCCGTAGTTTAGTCCGGGTTTTATCAGGTTAAGTTCATCGCCGCCCATCGGGCCGTGTTCGGTTTCCCATATATCACCCGTCGTGGGGTGGACAATCGTTCCCTGTGGATTGCGGTGGCCGTAGCTATAGATGGATTTAATGGCTCCGGGAGTGTTTACGAAAGGATTGTCGGCCGGAATTCTTCCATCGTCATGAATACGGTGTATCTTTCCGTTTGTATTATCGAGTTTTTGTGGAAAATCGAAATGTTGACCACGTTCACCTACTCCGAAAAACAGATAGCCCTTCCCATCGAACGCAAGCTTGCATCCCCAGTGATGTCCGCGGTCGGTGGGCGGTGACCCGATGAAAAGGATATCCTGATCCATTAATTTATTTCCGATTAAACGAGCGCGCATTACTCCGGTGGATCCGATTCTTTTTTCGCTTGTTGTATCAAGAGCCGAATAGGAAATGTAGATCCAGCCGTTTTTGTCGTAGTCGGGATGAAGAGCCAGGTCCATTAATCCGCCCTGCCCTAAAGCCATAATAGGTGGTAACCCTTCGATAGGTGCGGATAGTTTTCCGTTGGAGAAAGTGTGCAACGTCCCCTTTCTTTCCGAAATCAGCAAATCGCCATTGGGTAGAAAAGCCAATCCCCAGGGGACTTCCAATCCGGTAACCACTGTGTCGATCACGAAATTGTATTCTTCCGATTTAATAATTCCTTCAGCCGTTACAGCTGGTTTGAGTAGTGTTCTATCGGCAGGAATTCCTTTTTTAACGTAAACAGCCAACTCTTTTATTTCCTTGTCGGAAAAAGTTTTCGCAAAAGCGGGCATCCCGATATTTAAAATACCGTTTTTGATGCTATGTTCTACCGATGCGGTTCCTTCTTTTTCCATCCATTGTTTAGCAGCGAATTTTTCTAAATTGTCGCCGTGGCATCCGGCACAAAACATGCGGTAGTTTGAAGCGGCGTCGCGAGCCTGAGTTGTCCCGGACATATTTTTGCAGGAGTGAACTCCCTGAACCATTATCAGGACAAAAGCCAGTAGTAAGAGTAAATTTCTATTTTTCATACGACAATTTTTTGTTAATCAGGAGAGAAGGCAAACATAACATAAAATTTATAATTAACAATGGTTCCCAAAAATTTTAACGGAATTGTTATTTCTCGGATTGTTCCCTGAAAATCTGTTATCTTTGTGCGTTTTTTGAAAAATAGTCGTGAATTTTATCTCAATAACGATTATCGCCATCGGGCTTGCCATGGATTCGTTTGCCGTTTGTGTCGGTAAGAGTTGGTTACCCTTTTCTTTGCTTTCCGGGAATGTTTATCGGAGTACGGTTTGGCCGGAGATTACGCTTCAATATCGAAATGCCGGGCGGCATCATCCTGATTGCGATAGGGGTGAAAATTTTGTTGCAACACCTGCTTAACGGGGCGTGAAGTTGATTTTATATTTTCTCCAATACCTTTAGTAACACTTGTGCCTGATTGTGCTCCGTGTCTTTGGCTCCGTAAAGAAGCGTTACCGTTTTGTGTTCCTTCTCCAGCTTCTTTATATCGAGAAGCATTGGCTTGTTTTCGGTAAGTTCCCGGGTGTAAAGCCGGGTAAACTCTTCCCACTTTTCTGTCTCGTGGTTAAACCATTTCCGTAAATCGGCAGACGGGGCAACTTCTTTCATCCATACATCGATATGCGCACTTCCCTTCGATATGCCGCGTGGCCAGAGGCGATCGACTAAAATACGGTAGCCGTCGCCATCCCCTGAGGATTCGTATATGCGTTTTATTTTTATCATGAATTATAAACAGTTTAGAGGTAGATTTGGTTCGTTTCCCTACTTCTCAATCCCGACCCTGTTCAAAATAAAAGCGAACTCGAAAGCGGTATCTTTAATTCCGTCATAACGCCCTGTTGCACCGCCGTGTCCCGAGTCCATATTCATGTGCAGCAGCACGATGTTATCATCGGTTTTGAGTGAACGGAGTTTGGCTACATATTTTGCAGGTTCGTGAAACAGTACTTGCGAGTCGTTAATGCCGCCTGTGACGAGAATATTGGGATAATTTTGTGCTGTAATGTTGTCGTAAGGCGAGTAGGAGAGCATATAGTTGTAATACTCCTCTTCGTTTGGATTCCCCCACTCCTCGTATTCGCCCGTGGTGAGCGGGAGTGTGTCGTCGAGCATGGTATTGATGACGTCTATAAACGGTACTTGTGCCACGATGGTTTGGTATAAATCGGGACGCATATTGGTTACGGCGCCCATCAACAAACCGCCGGCACTGCCGCCCATGGCTGCGAGTCTGTTTGCTGATGTATATTTTTCGTTGATCAGCAGTTCGCTGCACGCGATAAAATCGGTAAACGTATTTTTCTTATGGAGCAGTTTGCCGTCTTCGTACCATTGCTCACCGAGATCGCTTCCGCCACGGATTTGAGCAAGAGCATACACGAAGCCGCGATCAATAAGGCTAAACATGCTCGCACTGAAATAGACATCGGAACTGATTCCGTAACTTCCGTAGGAATAAATCAGCGTAGGGTGGGTTCCGTCTTTTTTCAATCCTTTCTTATACACGATGGCCATAGGCACTTTCACTCCATCGGGCGCCGTTGCCCAAAGACGTTCAACTACATAGTCGCCGGGATTGAAACCCGACGGGATCTCCTGTTCTTTGAGTTTTGCAGTCTCGCCGTTGGCAATATTGTATTCGTACAGTGTGGTCGGGCGATTGAGTGAAGTATAGGTATAACGGAAAGTGGTGGCATCATATTCCGGGTTTCCGCTTAACCCTGCCGAGTAAACCGGTTCGGGGAAAGTTATGGCCTTATCTTCTCCGCCTGAGACCGGTTTTGCGATAATCTCGCTCAAGCCGTTTTTACGCAATTCGAGCGTTACATAATCTTTCAAAACATCAATTCCTTCGATTCGGACATCTTTGTCGTGTGCCAGGAACTCTTTCCAGGTGTTGCGGTCTTCATGCCCTGTCAACGGCGCTTCATAGATTTTGCCGTTCAGGTTTTCTTTGTCTTTGTACCGGACAAAAAACTTCTCCTTGTGCGGATAAACGGAATATTCCACATCCTGGATGCGGGGCAGGAACACGTGGAACGCGTCAAGCGGTTTGTCTGCCGAAATATATCGTTCATCCGCAGTGGTGGAACTTGTTGATTCAATAAAAATGTATTGTTTTGTTTTGCTCCCCGAAACGTAGGTGGAGAATCGTGTGTCTGTTTCCTCGTAAACCAGGTCGGCTTTGGGAGCATCCAGCATCTGACGCAAAATGCGGTAGGAGCGCAACGTATTGTCGATAATGCCGTAAAAGAGGGTCTTGTTGTCGTTCGCCCAGGCCATGGAAGTAGCGCCGTTTACGGTAAATCCAATATCCCGGCCCGAGGCGAGGTCTTTTACTTTCAGAGTGAACTCTGCGAATGAACCGGTTTCGTTGTAAAGGTAAGCTGCTTTGCTGTTGTCGGGACTGACGGAATACCCATGGAAAATATATGCCGGCTTCCCTTCTGCCATCTTATTGACATCGAAAATAATTTCTTCGGGGGCATCCATTGTGCCTTTGCGGCGGCAGTAGGTGCGGTATTGCTTACCCTTTTCGGTACGGCTGTAGTAGTAATAACCGTCGGAAAACGATGGATAGCTTTCATCGTCTTCTTTCATGCGGCCGATAATTTCGTCGTAAATGGTTTGTTGCAACGCTTTTGTCGATGCCATGACCGTATCGGTATAAGCATTTTCCGCTTTCAGGTAATCGATTACTTTCGGATTGTTTTTGTCTTTCAGCCAATAATAGTTATCGATACGCGTTTGCCCGAAATTGGTAAACGTGTCGGGAATTACTTCCGCTACAGGTGGTGCGGGAAAATCGGATTGTTTTAACATAACAGTTTCTTTTTTCGATGAGTTGCAGCTGGCCATTAGCGTTGTTGCGACGAATAAAATGATATAATTGCGGCTTTTCATTTTAGTTGGGTTTATAGACAATTGTTCATTTATGCGGATTTAAACCGATGCAAATGTATGATTTATTATTGATAATTGTGTTTTTTGAACAATAATTTTATCATTATGTTATATCAAATGACTTATTCAATAAAATAAACCGATGCACGACCACAATCATACTCATCATAATCAGGACGTCGAGAATATTCAGATGGCGTTTTTTCTTAATTTCTTTTTTACGATAATTGAAATAGTGGGTGGTATGCTGACAAATAGTGTTGCTATTTTATCTGATGCGGTACACGATTTGGGCGACAGTTTTTCGCTTGGCTTATCGTGGTACTTCCAGAAAATTGCCAAGCGTCCGCGTACAAAGAACTACACCTACGGTTACAAGCGTTTTTCCCTGATGGGCGCCATCATCAATTCGGTGATATTGGTAGTGGGTAGCGTGTTGATTTTGATGAATGCCATTCCCCGCCTGTTCAATCCGCAACAACCCGATGTAAAAGGGATGCTCCTGCTTGCCGTTTTGGGTGTTGTTGTGAACGGTGCCGCAATGTTACGATTACGAAGAGGACATTCGTTGAATGAAAAAGTAGTTTCGCTGCATTTGCTGGAAGATGTGCTGGGGTGGCTTTCCGTTCTTGTTGGCGCGGGAATCATGTATTTCGTAGATGCTCCATTTATCGACCCGCTGCTGTCCATTGGCATTTCGGCGTTTATTCTTTTCAACGTTTATCGGAATATCCGTCGGAGTCTGCGTATTATCCTGCAAGGCAGCCCCGATTTGATCAATATTGATGAGGTTGAAAAAACCGTTATGGCAATAGAGAACGTGCATAGCGTTCACGATCTGCACATTTGGTCGGTAGACGGTGAATACAATGTGCTGACCATCCACGTGGTGCTCTCTGCACCGTTGCCGATGGCAAAGCTACACAGCCTGAAAACAGAGCTCCGGGAGAAATTGCTCTCGTTGGATATACAACATTCCACCATCGAGTTTGAAGCACCCGATGAGGATTGTGAAATGGAAGAATGTTGTTGATTAATTAATCCTCATGGACCTGGTGGGTTGACACCGCAATCCTGTTCCATGAATTTATGGTCACCGTTACCATAATGATTTGTGCGATCTCATTGTCGCTGAAGTTCTCTTTTGCCTTTCGATACGTTTCGGAAGATAATCCCTCCTTTGCGATCAGGGTGATCTCTTCCGCCATTTTTAAGGCGATTTTCTCCTTTTCATCAAATAGAGGCGACTCCCACCATGCACTTACGGCAAAAATTCTGCGTTGGGTTTCGCCGTATTTCAAGGCGTCGTTTGCGTGCATTTCTATGCAATATGCACATCCATTTATTTGCGAAGCTCTTGTTTTTATTAATTCAATAAGTTTTTTGTCCAACGTGGAAGTGGATAAATATTTTTCCAGGCCGAGCATTGCTTCGTATGCTTTTGGTTCAATGCGTTGAATATCTATTCTTTTTTCCATAATCTATTTTTGAAACAGTTGATTTTAAAATACATCGTGATTTTTAAACACCGCATATTTTAATATGTTCATTTCCTTTGGTTATCCACATCAATGTTTCGTTTTGATACCCGACTCCTTTTGGATTACTTCTTCACCACATCAGTCATGTAAAACACCAGGGAACTTCCGTTCATTGTATCTTTGTATGTTATTGTTTTCTTGTCGTAGGGTTGTTCGTTGAGTTCCACTTTTTCGACGTAGAGGTTCTCTTTCGACAGGTTTTTGGCTTCCATCGTAAATCGTTTGCCGTTACCTACATGGATACTGTCCGACGGAATTTACGGGGCGCCCCGCACAAACTCGCCGCTTACGGGATTAACCGGATAAAAACCGAAATCACCCTGTCACTTTCGAAGTTTACTTCATTGTCAAGCAAGTGTGTGTGAATGCGGGCCATCCTGCCACACCAATCCGCGCATCCGGTTCCGTTCAATCGGTTTTGCGTAAATCACTGAATGAGCGAATCTTCGTAGAAATATCCCGGGCAATAGTCTAACTTCAGTGAACGATTTAGTCGCAATCCTATAGCTTGCGAAAGTTCAGTTTTTTATTTCTGTTTATTGGGGTTTCGCATGGCTTCCCAGACAAAATACGAGATCAATCCGAGAAAAGCGATTAACGCGGTCACCTGTGCTCCTGTGCCGTGCGGATCTTCCCAAACACGCAAATTGAGCGCATCGCCATTGCCGGTAATGAAAATCACCAGTGCGCCGATAACTCCAAACAGGGCTGCTCCGGCTATGAAACCAGATGCAATAAGTATCGCCCGTTGATGGCGAGCATTGTTGAGCGACTGATCTTTTGAGCGTGTGTTGATCCAGTGGTTGAGCAATCCACCCACTACAAGTGGCGTATTCAACGGCAGCGGGATAAACATTCCGAGCGCAAATGCCAAAGGCGAAACATTTAGCCAGTTGATGAGAATGGAAATAACCGCACCAATTCCCAGCAACATCCAGCTGACGCCCGTACCGGACATTAATGGTTCAATAATGGCCGCCATCGCATTGGCCTGCGGTGCAACCATGGGGTTTGTGTGCGTTTCTGTAGGGACAAATCCGTACGCTTCGTTCAGGATAAAGATAACAGCTCCAACGGTGGCGGCAGAAACAAGTGTTCCCAAAAACTTAAACGATTCCTGTTTGGCGGGAGTTGTCCCGATCCAGTAACCGATTTTCAGGTCGGTTATAAAACCGCCCGCCATCGAAAGTGCGGTACATACAACACCTCCGATGATCAATCCGCTGACCATTCCCTGCCAGCCTTTCAGGCCTACGGCAACAAGGATTACCGATGAAAGGATCAACGTCATCAGTGTCATTCCCGAAACGGGATTGCTCCCTACAATGGCGATGGCATTGGCTGCCACCGTAGTGAACAGGAACGAAATGACAGTTATGGTGAGTAGTGCCACAACAGCTTGAACAAGAGTGACCTTAACGCCGATGAGCAGGAATATGAAGACGGCAATAAGTGTCAGGAACAGGAATAACATGACAAACGACATTTTCAGGTCGCGTTGCGTGCGTTCTTCCTTGAGTTCCGCAGCGTGCAATTTTCCTTTCTTGCTGCCGACCGCCAGTTTAAAAGCGTTCCCGATAACTCCCGATGATTTGATGATTCCAATAATACCTGCCATGGCAATGGCGCCAATACCTATCGGGCGTACGTAGGCAGCGAAAATCTCTTCGGCTGACATTGCCGCAAACGGGTTGATTCCGCCACCTGCAGTGGCCAGTGCCCCGATTTCGTTTACCAGCGGGATAAACACAAGCCACGAAAGCAAAGAGCCAACCGTTATAATGAGTGCGTAGCGTAATCCTACCAGGTAGCCGAAGCTGAAAATAAGCGCGCTGACGTTGAATTTCAGTACCATTTTAAACTTCTCGGCCAGCATGGCTCCGGCGGGGATGATGCGTGTGGTTATCTCTTCGCTCCACAAACGAAATGCCGAAAAGCAGAAGTCGAACAATCCTCCGATTAATCCGCTTGTCACCAGTAGCTTCGCCTGATTGCCTCCTTTCTCGCCCGTCATCAGGATTTCGGTAGTTGCTGTGGCTTCAGGAAACGGCAATTTGCCGTGCATGTCTTTTACAAAGTATTTTCTAAAAGGGATGAGAAACAGTATTCCCAGGAATCCGCCGAGGAGCGATGAAAAGAAAATTTGCCAGAAATCCACTTGAATCTCAGGGTATCTGGCTTGCAGGATATAGAGCCCCGGAATAGTAAAAACGGCTCCGGCAACGATCACTCCCGACGATGCCCCGATGGATTGGATAATGACGTTTTGTCCCAGCGCGTTCTTTTTACGTGCAGCTGCAGACGCGCCTACGGCAATAATGGAAATGGGGATGGCGGCTTCAAAAACCTGTCCGATTTTCAATCCGGAATAGGCTGCCGCTGCTGAAAAAATTACTGCCATCAGTAATCCCATTCCTACAGACCAGGGTGTAATTTCTTTAATTGACTTGTCCGCAGGTAATACCGGTTTGTACTCTTCCCCTTCTTTTAGCTCTGAATAAGCGTTTTCGGGTAAGCTAACCGGTTGTTTCTCCTCTTGATTTGGTTGCATGGTCTCCGTTTTTTATATGAATGATTAGATAAATGGTGCGAAAGTACAAAATTTTTACGGCTATTCCGAACATTTCGTATCTTAAATTGTTGAAACGCCAGTTATCGCATTACAAATCACATTACACCTATTTTTATTTCTATGATTTTTGATATTGACATGATCCGTGAAGTATATAATCAACTCCCCGGAAAAGTAGCCCGGACAAGAGAAAAATTAGGCCGCCCGTTAACATTAACAGAAAAAATTTTGTTTGCACATCTTTCACCCGGAGTAGCGGTGAAAAATTATAAACGTGCTGAAGATTATGTGGATTTTGCGCCCGACAGGGTAGCGATGCAGGATGCTACGGCACAAATGGCATTGTTACAGTTGATGAACTCGGGCCGGAAAAATGTTGCTGTACCGTCAACCGTACATTGCGATCACTTGATTCAGGCCTATAAAAATGCGGCGAACGACTTGCAGGTTGCAAAAGTAACCAACGAAGAAGTATTTAATTTTCTGCGCGATGTTTCCAATAAATATGGAATCGGTTTCTGGAAGCCGGGAGCGGGAATTATTCATCAGGTTGTGCTCGAAAATTATGCTTTTCCGGGAGGAATGATGGTGGGCACCGACTCGCATACTCCCAACGCCGGTGGTTTGGGAATGATTGCCATCGGTGTTGGCGGAGCTGATGCCGTGGACGTTATGGCCGGATTGCCCTGGGAGTTGAAAATGCCTAAACTTATTGGTGTGAAGCTGGATGGAAAATTATCGGGCTGGGCATCGCCAAAAGATGTAATCCTTAAACTGGTCGGAATTCTTACCGTAAAAGGCGGAACAAATGCCATTATCGAGTATTTTGGCGAAGGAACGTCAACGCTTTCAGCAACCGGAAAAGGAACCATTTGTAACATGGGTGCCGAAGTGGGAGCAACCACATCCATTTTCCCGTTCGACGAAAAATCGGCAGCCTATCTCGAAGGGACTGGCAGAGAAGAAGTGGCTGTTGAAGCCCGTAAAATTATCTCCTGCCTGCAAGCTGATCCCGAAACGGCAATCAACCCTCACAACTATTACGACCAGGTAATCGAAATCAACCTGTCGGAATTAGAACCACATATTAACGGCCCGTTTACTCCCGATGCTGCTTATGCCATCTCTGAGTTTGCCAAAGTAGTGAAAGAGAACGGCTATCCCCGGCAAATGGAAGTGGGATTGATCGGGTCATGCACCAATTCGTCGTACGAAGATCTTACCCGGGCTGTTCATATCGTAAGAAAAGCCAAAGAAGACGGGTTGAGTGTGAACGCTAAATTCATTATTAATCCCGGATCGGAACAGGTTAGGTTTACCGCTGAACGTGACGGGATTTTACAGGAATTCGAAGATGCAGGAGCTGTAATCATGGCTAACGCCTGTGGCCCGTGTATCGGCCAGTGGAAGCGCACAGACGAAAAATCAGAACGCCCAAACTCTATCGTCACTTCATTCAACCGGAACTTCGCTAAACGAAACGATGGAAATCCAAATACGCATGCCTTTGTGACTTCGCCCGAATTGGTGGCAGCGCTCACCATTGCCGGGGATTTAACATTTAACCCGCTTACGGATACGCTCACCAACGCCGGAGGCGAGCAGGTGAAGCTTGCTGAACCCGTTGGCTTTGAGATGCCGCCGAAAGGATTTGCGGTGAAAGATGCCGGCTATCAGGCTCCATCGGAAGACGGCAATAAGATAGAGATAAATATAGATCCGAACTCCAATCGTTTACAGAAGCTGAAGCCTTTTGAGCCGTGGGACGGCAGGGATTACGAAGAACTTCCGCTTTTGATAAAAGTGAAAGGGAAATGTACTACCGATCATATTTCGATGGCCGGTCCGTGGCTTCGTTTCCGCGGACATTTAGATAACATTTCCGACAATATGCTCATCGGCGCTGTAAATGTGTTCAACGGTGAAACCAATAAAACACTCGATCCCGTAACGTTGCAATACATGGAAGTTCCCGCTTTGGCCCGGAAATTCAAAGCCGGAGGCTTGGGATCTATCGTGGTTGCCGAAGAGAATTATGGCGAAGGCAGCAGCCGTGAGCACGCAGCCATGGAACCCCGCCATCTGAACGTGAAAGTAATTTTGGTAAAATCGTTTGCCCGTATCCACGAGACAAATCTCAAAAAACAGGGGATGCTCGCGCTCACGTTTGTCAATAAAGACGATTACAATAAAGTACAGGAAAGAGACAAAATAAGTGTTATAGGATTAACCGGTTTCGCCCCCGGAAAAAACCTGAAAATTGTTCTTCATCATCCCGATGGTTCCACCGATGAATTTGAAGCTGCCCATACCTACAACGAGCAACAGATTGGCTGGTTCAAAGCCGGCAGTGCATTGAACATGTCCTCCACAACCAACTCAAAATGAATCATCCACAGAATATAACCCTTTCGTCAACCCCGGGGATACTCGTCGTTCCCGATAATCCTGTTATTCCTTTTATTGAAGGTGACGGGATTGGGAAAGAGATCACTGCTTCCGTGAGGCTAATCATCGATAAAGCGATAGAGAAATCCTACAACGGGGAACGAAAAATTGAATGGAAAGAGGTTCTTGCAGGCGAAAAAGCCTACAACAAACTCGGAACCTGGCTACCTGAGGAGACGATAGATGCCTTTCGGAAATATCTGGTGGGAATAAAAGGCCCGCTCACCACACCTGTTGGCGAAGGTATTCGCTCACTGAACGTGGCGTTGCGCCAGGAGCTCGATTTGTACGTCTGCTTGCGTCCGGTGCGTTGGTTCAAAGGAGTGGCCACTCCGTTGCTTCATCCCGAAAAAGTTCATGTTACCATTTTCCGGGAAAATACGGAAGATATTTACGCCGGAATCGAATGGAATGCCGGAACTCCCGAAGTGGAAAAAGTATTGAAATTCCTGAAAGAAGAGATGGGAGTTGCCAAAATCCGTTTCCCTGAAACCACATCCATTGGTGTAAAACCCGTATCGGTGGAAGGTACTGAACGTTTAGTCCGCTCAGCCATTGATTACGCCATAAACAACGGGCTGCCGTCGGTTACCCTGGTCCACAAAGGGAACATTATGAAATTTACCGAAGGCGGTTTCAAAAAATGGGGATATGCACTTGCCGAAAGAGAATTTAGCGATCAGGTCTTTACCGAAAATATTTTCAACAAAATAAAAGCCGAACGGGGATTGGAAGCCGCAGTTGCAGCTTACAACGAAGCAATGGAAAACGGAAAAGTCTTTATTAAAGACGTTATTGCCGATGCTTTCCTGCAAAACACACTGCTCAAACCCGAAGAATATTCTGTGATAGCTACACTGAACCTGAACGGTGACTATATCTCCGATCAGCTTGCGGCGATGGTTGGCGGCATTGGTATTGCCCCCGGGGCAAATATCAATTACGTGACCGGACATGCCATTTTTGAGGCTACGCACGGAACGGCACCCGATATTGCCGGTAAAAACAAGGCGAATCCTTGTTCAATGTTGCTTTCGGGTGTGATGATGCTGGAATATATAGGTTGGAGCGAAGCGGGCAGCCTTGTCACAAAATCGCTGGAGAATTTGTTTGAAAAAGGTTACGCTACTCCCGACCTGGCCCGATTTATGGAGAAAGGAAAAGCATTATCCACTTCGGAATTTGCGTCGGAAGTAATAAATTCGCTGTAAGCAGTAATTTGTTAAAACAAAAATATACAAAATGCTGTTACAATAATAGTGAGTACCTAAATACTACTATGTAATAAAAATATAATTCTATACAATGATGGATAACAAACAGTTGATTAAAGTGTTATCAGACTCAATAGCGGTAACAAGCAACATCGATAAGGAACTTTTTACAAAAATGGGTGTGAAGCGCGGGCTTCGTAACGAAGATCACTCCGGCGTGCTTGCAGGGCTCACCCGCGTAGGCGATGTCGTTGGCTATGAACGCCAGGAAGACGGGACCCTGAAGCCTATTCCAGGTAAGCTGTTTTACCGGGGTATCGATGTGGAAGACCTGGTACACGGCATTCAGGCAGATAACCGGCTTGGATTTGAAGAAACAGCTTACCTGCTTTTATCGGGAAAATTACCCAACAAAGAAAATTTGCAGGCATTCTCAAGGCTTTTGGCGCAGACCATGCCTCTTAATCACAAGGCAACGATAAACATCTTGTCGCTGCAGGGGAAGAACATTATGAACATTCTGGCTCGTAGTGTACTGGAGCTTTATACGTATGACCAGGATCCCGATGATATTTCCCCCGACAACCTGATTCATCAGTCTATCAACCTGATAGCAAAATTCCCGACCATTATTGCCCTGGCTTATCAAGTGTTGCGCCACGACCAGCAGGGACGTTCATTGCACGTTCGCCATCCGTTCGAGAACTACTCCGTTGCCGAAAATTTTCTTTATATGATGAAAGGCCCCGGAAAATATACCGAACTGGATGTGAGGATTCTTGACCTTGCGCTTATCCTGCATGCCGATCACGGTGGTGGTAACAACTCTACTTTTTCGGTGCGTGTAACAAGTTCTACAGAAACCGATACATACTCGGCAATTGCAGCCGGTATCGGATCGTTGAAAGGGCCGCTTCACGGGGGAGCTAACGTGAAAGTAAACGGTATGCTTACGGACATGAAAGAAAACATTAAAAACTGGAAGGATGTTGACGAGATAGATGCTTACCTTACCAAAGTACTGAATAAAGAGGCATATGACAAAACAGGACTTATTTACGGTATCGGCCACGCTGTTTATACCATTAGCGACCCGCGTGCGGGCTTGCTTAAGGAGATGGCGCGTGAGTTGGCAAAAGAAAAGGGGCGTGGAGACGAGTTCGCATTTATGGAGTTGATCGAGGAGCGTGGCGTGGAAGTGTTTCTTAATTATAAAAAACAAGGCGCTAAAGAACGTACATGCATTAACGTGGATTATTATTCCGGTTTTGTATATGATGCCATCGGGCTTCCCGCAGAAGTGTTCACGCCGATTTTCGCCATGGCGCGTATCGTGGGCTGGACAGCGCACCGTATTGAAGAGCTGAACTTCTCCAGCAAACGGCTCATCCGCCCGGCATACAAAAACGTACGTCCGTTGCAGGACTTCATCCCAATGGCGAAAAGAAACTAACATGCAAAAGATAAAAGTACAAAACCCCGTCGTAGAACTCGACGGCGATGAGATGACACGCATTATCTGGTCGTTCATCAAGGAGCAGTTGATATTGCCGTATCTCGATGTGGATATAGAATATTACGATTTGAGCATTCAGAACCGGGATGCCACCAATGACCAGGTTACAGTTGATGCGGCAGAGGCGATCAAGAGGTATAACGTGGGCATCAAGTGTGCTACCATCACACCCGATGAGGCACGGGTTAAAGAGTTTGGATTGAAGCATATGTGGAAATCGCCCAACGGAACCATACGGAACATCGTTGGCGGAACGGTTTTTCGTGAGCCGATCATTTGTTCCAACGTCCCGCGATATGTCCAGGGATGGACGCACCCGATCATTATTGGGCGTCATGCGTTCGGCGACCAGTACCGTGCCACCGATAAGGTCATCAAAGGAAAAGGTAAGCTGAAACTGACTTTCACAGCCGAAAATGGAGAAGTGCAGGAGTGGGAGGTTTATAATTTTGAAGGCGACGGCGTGGCCATGGCTATGTTCAATACCGATGAATCGATTTACGGATTTGCCCGTTCGTCGTTTCAGATGGCGCTGGCAAAAAAATATCCGCTCTACATGTCCACTAAAAATACGATTCTGAAGGCATACGACGGACGTTTCAAGGATATTTTCCAGGAAGTGTATGAAAATGAGTTCAAGGTATTGTTTCAGAAGGCCGGAATTACCTATGAACACCGGTTAATAGATGATATGGTAGCATCAGCCATGAAGTGGAACGGCGGTTTTGTGTGGGCATGCAAGAATTACGACGGCGATGTGCAGTCGGATACCGTGGCGCAGGGTTTCGGTTCACTGGGAATGATGTCATCGGTTTTGGTGACGCCCGACGGCCGCACAGTGGAAGCCGAAGCGGCACACGGAACAGTTACGCGCCATTATCGCCAGCATCAGCAAGGCAAGGAGACCAGCACCAATCCTATTGCATCCATTTTTGCGTGGACGCGTGGTTTGGAGCATCGTGGAAAACTCGATGGCAATCCGGCGCTTGTCGATTTTTGCCAAAAGTTGGAGCAAGTGTGTGTGGATACCGTCGAAAGCGGAGAAATGACCAAAGACCTGGCACTGCTGGTTTATGGCGATGATGTGGAAGGAAAATACCTGAATACGCAGGATTTTCTGGCTGCCCTGAAGCGTAATCTGGATAAAAAGTTAGGTTGAGGTACGTAGTTTTCAGGTTATCAAACAAAACGGCTCTCGCGGAATAATATCGTGGAGCCGTTTGCTTTTGTCAGTCCCTGAATCTTCTTGTCAGTTCTCCATATTCATCGATGCGGCGATCGCGAAGGAAAGGCCACCAGCGACGGACGTTTTCGGTACGGGTTTTGTCTATTTCAACAATTTGGATTACTTCTCCTTCAGGCGCCTGATACAGGAATTCGCCTTGCGGGCCGCAGATGAAACTATTTCCCCAGAACGTAATTCCATTGGTTTGTCCCGATGGGTCGGGTTCATAACCTGTGCGGTTCACCGCAATTACCGGAATACCGTTTGCCACGGCATGCCCGCGTTGAACAGTGATCCACGCTTCGCGTTGACGATTTTTTTCGCTGTCGGTATCGGAAGATTCATATCCGATGGCGGTAGGATAGATGAGTACTTCGGCGCCTGCCAATGCCATCATCCGGGCAGCTTCGGGATACCACTGATCCCAGCACACCAGCACACCGAGTTTTCCCACCGATGTCTCTATGGGGTTGAAACCTAAATCACCGGGCGTGAAATAGAATTTCTCGTAATATGCCGGATCGTCGGGAATGTGCATTTTGCGGTATTTCCCGATTATTGAGCCGTCTTTTTCAATAACCACAGCGGTATTGTGATACAGCCCGGCAGCCCGTTTTTCGAAAAGCGACAACACAATAACCACTCCCAGTTCGTTTGCTAGTTTTCCGAACGACTCGGTGGAGGGTCCCGGGATGGTTTCTGCCTGGTCGAAAATATCGGTTTCTTCGGTCTGGCAAAAGTATAATCCGTTGTGCAGCTCCTGCAATACAACCACTTCTGCTCCCTTCGATGCCAAGTCGCGGATTTTTGATTGCAACCGTGAAATATTGTCTTCCCGGTTTGCCGTATTGGCTTGTTGTATTATTCCGATTTTCATATGCTGCCAGATTGATAGAGAAGATTAAATAAAATTTTTAGGAAATTGCATCGTTACACAGTGGAGAGAGCCGTGTTGCTTGATCAATGGGCGACAATCGATGCCGATTATTTCGCGGCCGGGAAATGCTTTTTGCAGCTGTGCCTTTGCCGTTTCGTCTTTTGCGGATGCATAGGCAGGCATCAAGACCGCACCGTTGATAATCAGGAAATTGGCATAAGTGGCGGGAAGCCTGTAGCCGTCGTGATATAGGGCATCCGCCATGGGTAGCGGAATTAACCGGTACGGCTTTTCTTCGGGAGTTTTGAACGATTTCAGTTCATTTTCCATCAGTTTGAGCTCGTCGAAATGTTCGTCGGTTTCATCGTCGCATTTTACGTATGCGATGGTATGTTCGTCGCAAAACCGGGCAAGCGTGTCCACGTGACTGTCGGTGTCGTCTCCGGCCAGATAGCCATGATTGAGCCACAAAACCCGATAAGCGCCCAACGTTGTTCTCAGGTACTCGTCAATTTCATCCAGTGTCATCGGTTGATTGCGGTTGGGGGCCATCAGGCATTGCGATGTAGTGAGCAACGTACCTTTCCCGTCCGATTCTATCGATCCGCCTTCCAGGATAAAATTTTTTTTGTTCGCATATTGAACCTCGGGTTTGAACTCTTCCTGCCGGAAAAGATGTTGTGTGATTTGGTTGTCATGGTTGGCGGCAAACTTGAGTCCCCAACCGTTAAACCCAAAATCGAAAAGTGTTGGCCTTCCTTTAACAAAAACCGAAATGGCGCCGTGATCGCGTGACCAGGTATCGTTGCTTTTCAGTTCGGAAGTAATGAGGTTTTTACGCTCTTCGGGAGTGAAATATTTGACGACCTCGTCTTCTTCCGGGCATACGACTAACAATTTTTCCCGTTTCATAATTTCTTTCGAAAATGCCACGTAACATTCCGTAACTTCCTCCAAAGTATCAAACCAATCGGTATCTGCATGAGGCCAAGTAATCAATATACCGCTCTGCGGATGCCATTCTGCCGGAAAAACAACGTTGTTCATCGATCTTTATCCTTCCATGTTTCCGCGAATAATTCCGCGGGAAGAACTTTTAACAAAATCAATAATATGATTTCGCTCTTTTGTTTCAGGCAATTCGATTTCAATTTTTTCCAGCGCCTGCGTAGTGTTGTATCCGGCCAAATACAGATACCTGTAAACATCCTGTATGGAATTTATCACTTCGCTTGAAAATCCCCTGCGCCGTAATCCTACAAAATTCAAACCGACATAGGTAAGGGGTTCCCGGCCTACCATAGCGTAAGGAGGAATATCTTTCGGGACCTTGGATCCTCCTTGTGTCATCGTGTGCGCACCGATTCGCGAAAATTGATGCACAAGAGTTCCGCCGCTGAGAATAGCGTAATCGTATATTTCCACTTCACCGGCAAGTTGCGTGGCGTTTCCTAAAATTACGAAATCTTTCAACACGCAATCGTGTGCCACGTGACTGTATGCCATCAACAGACAGTCGCTTCCGATAACTGTTTCTCCCCGCGACGCCGTGCCGCGGTTCACGGTTACACACTCACGGACGGAAGTCCTGTCGCCTATTATGGCTAATGATTCTTCACCTCTGAATTTCAGGTCCTGCGGGATAGCGGAAATGGTGGCATGTGGAAAAATAGTGCATTCTTTTCCAATGCGGGCGCCATAAAGAATGGATGCATATGGCATAACAACCGTTCCATCACCAATCTCAACGTTTCTATCGATGTATGCGAATGGCTCAATCGTGACGTCTTTGCCTATTTTGGCTTCGGGATGGACAAATGCCAATGGAGATATATTACTCATAACTTGTTGAGCATTATTTGTTTTTAATTATTTGAGCCGTAAAATCGGCTTCCGAAACTATTTTATTACCCATGAAAGCGAGTCCGCGCATAGTAGCGATTCCCCTGCGGATTTCCGACGTAAGTTCAACTTTAAAAAGAATGGTATCGCCGGGAACGACCTTACTGCGGAATTTCACATTGTCGATTTTCAGAAAATAAGTCGAGTATCTTTCAGGTTCGTCAAGTCCGGAAAGCACCAGTAAACCTCCTGTTTGCGCCATGGCTTCTACTTGCAGAACTCCGGGCATAACCGGCTCGTCGGGAAAATGGCCGACGAAATAGGGCTCATCGTTGGTGATGTTCTTCACGCCAACGATGCAGCTTTCGGTTTTTTCAATCACTTTGTCCACCATCAGGAAAGGATAGCGGTGCGGCAGCAATTGTTTTATGCGGTTAATATCCATAATGGGGTCGAGATTGGGGTCGTAAAATGGAGCTTTATTTTTATTTTTTATCTCCCGGCGGATAAGCCTTGCCAGTTGATTGTTTATTTTATGTCCCGGGCGTGTAGCGATAAGTCGTCCTTTTATGGGTTTACCTATCAGCGACATATCTCCGATGATATCGAGCAGCTTATGGCGGGCGGGCTCGTTGGGAAACGCCAGTTTGCGACGGTTCAAATAACCCAGTTGATTAGCATCCATGCGCGGGACGTTTAGTGCATCGGCTATCTCATCTAACTCGTTTTGAGGAAGTTTTCGCTCGTAAATAACGATGGCATTATCCAGGTTTCCGCCTTTAATCAATCCTGCCTGGCGCAGTTTTTGAATTTCGCGGACGAAAACAAAAGTACGGGCAGGCGCGATTTCTGTAGCATAATCGTCCAGTGATTCCAAGCTGGCATATTGATTGGGTATATATTGTGATTCGAATTCTATGTTTGAATTGATTCCAAAATTGTTATCCGGGAGCAGTGTGATTTTCGAACCGGTTTCGGGGTCGGACACTTCTATCTTTTTTCGTACTACAAAAAAATCTTTGTCTTTTTCCTGTTCAACAATACCTGCATTTTCAATCGCTTGAACATACTCTATCGCACTTCCGTCAAGAATAGGAAATTCCGGTGCGTTCACTTCCATAAGACAGTTATCTATCCCGAGCGCATAAAGTGCGGAAAGCGCATGTTCAACGGTGCTTACGGTGACATTGCCTACACCCAGGACTGTGCCTCGTTGGGTATTGACCACATTTTCGGCTACCGCTTCAATAACAGGTTGATCTTCTAAATCTATACGTTTGATCCGGTATCCGAAATCAGCCGGCGCCGGATTAAAGGTTATTTCTATTTTGTGGCCTGTATGAAGCCCCTGACCTTTTAGCGTAAAACTGGTATTTAATGTTTTTTGTTTCACCTTATAATTTTAATAAATTTAACTGTAATTGCACAATAATTCCGCAAAGATACAACTTTGCCTCGAAAAGTATGGATTTGGCGCTCTCGTTAGGTTTTTTTAGTAAAATGAGGAGCTTATCCTTGGGAAAGTTGTTTCTTTAATTCGTTGATCTCTCTTTCTAAAGCGTTTATTTGACGATATAAATCGGGTAGCTTTGGGATAATGATGCTCGATTTGAAATAATTTTTAATGGGATAAGCCGGAGACCCCATCAATTCCGAATCTTCGGGCGTATTGCTGATAATCCCGGATTGCGCGCCGATTTGCGTTCTGCTGCCAATGGTGATGTGACCGCCAATTCCAACCTGTCCGCCAAACACACAACTTTCGCCTATTTTTGCCGATCCTGCAATTCCTACCTGAGCCGCCATAACCGTATTCTCCCCAATCTCGCAATTGTGTGCGACCTGGATCAGATTATCGAGTTTTACTCCCCGGCGAATGATGGTCGATCCCATGACAGCACGATCTATAGTGGTGTTGGCGCCAACTTCCACATCGTTCTCCAACACCACATTGCCCATTTGTTGGATTTTGTGGTAGGTCCCTTCTTGTTTGCTGAATCCGAAGCCGTCTGCGCCAATAACGGCTCCTGAATGTAAAATGCAGTTATCGCCGATTTCACAACCGTGATAGATTTTTACCCCGGCATAAAGGATAACATTGTTTCCGATCTTTACATGTTCTCCTATATACGTTTGCGGATGGATTTTTACGTTGTTTCCCACCTGTACTTTTTCTCCGATATACGCAAACGCTCCTACGTAAACATTATCGCCCAGTGTTGCAGTAGGTGAAACGAACGACATTTCTTCAATTCCTGTTTTCGGAGGAGTTATGCTATTCACCATATCCAGTAGGGACGCTAGTGCCGCATAGGCATCCGGAACTTTAATCAATGTGGCGGAAATAGCCTTTTCCGGTATAAAATCATGGTTCACCAAAACAATATCGGCTTTGGTTTCGTAAATATAGTGGGTATATTTTGGGTTAGAAAGAAAAGCAATGGTTCGTGGTTTTCCCTCTTCTATCTTTGCAAAATTATCGACTTCTACGGCCGGGTTTCCTACAATCTCTCCCTTAAGAAAATCGGCAATTTGTTGTGCTGTGAAGGTCATTTACTCTATTTTATTGGTTTTAAAAATGCAAATTAACAAATAAAAATCTAACAGACAAAGTTATGCGTGCAGAAAATGTTTTCGATGAAATAAATTTTGCAGATTTAAAATAAAAAAGTACCGATAAATTGGTAAATGTTGAGCTCCTGTTTCAATTCATGGAGTTAGGGGAAGAATATGAGTGCATAGATGATGTTGTCATGAACCCGGCATCTACGAAAGAAGAGAAACAAGCGGCGTATGACTGGCTGCGTGAACTATTTACCATTCTGCTACCTGACGAATAATTACCTGTTCAAAGGCATTACATTTTTTTTGAAAAAGGGCTTCGATGCGATATCGCAGCTCTTTTTTCAGAAAAATCTGTATTTTAATTGAAAAAAATCACGAATTCATTTGAATTTATACGCGGATATGCGTATATTTGTGGCGTTGATTAATTAAAACAAAGCGATCTATGAAACGTTTACTTTTGGCACAAAAGCTGAGAGCTTTGGGTTGCAGTTTTTATCGGCAAGGCGGTGATCACGAGATCTGGGGTTACGAAAACGGAAGAAAATTCCCATTTCCACGACACGCAGATATTGATGAGAGATTAGCCAAATCGATGATCAACAAAGCCAGAAAGAACAGGAGGGGTTAATCCTCCTATTCTTAATCAACATTCATACAATAACATAATTTAAATAGGTATGAAAAAATTAAAAGTTACTATCACGATTACTAAAAATGGAGCTGAAGGGTATATTTGTACTTGCGACTATCCCTTCGAACATTTTGATCTGGGTGGCGCCGGTTCTACCGTTGATGAAGCAAAAAAAGACTGTTTTGCTTTTTACGATGAAATGAAGGTAGAATATCCGGAAGAATCGTTTCCCGAACTGGAAGTGGATTGGGTGTATGATTTCCCCAGTTTCTTCAACCATTTCGATTTCCTGAATGTTACAAAGACAGCAAAATATATGGGAATGAGTCCGTCTAACTTCCGGCATTATGCTGCAGGTTCAAAAAACATGTCGCAAAAGCAATTTATGAAAGTAAAAGAGGCTTTCAGCAAAATGGCGGATGAGTTGAAAGCGTCAACCCTTACAATGTAACGTCATCAGAGCATTTGTTTTTCTAATCAACGATTGGTCCCCGGATTTCCGGGGACTTTTTTTGTCCTTTGCCTGCCCGTATAATCGGGCTTTTTTTGTGCAAAAAAGAAGTGCGATGAAACTTATTAAACCCGAACCCTAATTTTTTAGGTAATCGATATTCTCATTTGCTTGAGTAGTGTCTTTGTGGATTTATTGATTTCTGAAATAACGGACTCATCGGGTGTGAATTTTATTTTCCTGATGGTTTTCAGGTGCTCTATCGCATCGTTAATCGAATACCGGTGGATCAGTTTTTGTGTCCTGTTCAAGGGTGTTGTTTTTAATACCCCGAACAGCCTGTATATCATCAGCATGCCGACATGGTTGATAAACATCCGGCCGTTAAGCGATTCCTGCCTCTGCATATGGGAGCAGGCAGCATCGATGGTGTTTTTTGAAGTGGTCGAAAAACTGCTCTGTCTCACCCCTGTTCTTGTATTCAACGTATATGTCCCGGGGGGGGGTAGCGCCGTGTTGTGCATGATGGCCAGGGTTCCTATCGTTTGAACTTTCTCGTTGAATTTCGGTTTGGTAAAGCTTTCCGGCAACGATTGTATCCTTGATAAATAGTCTGTTTTTTCCTGCTCTTTGAGTTTGCCGTCCAAAAACAGTTCAATCTTCCTTTTCTCCATCTTCCTTGTGTCGGCATAGAAAATGAACCGCTCTGAGAAATTGAAGTAATTATTATCGCCCTGCTCCATCTCTTTGATCGCTTCGTAAGGGATCAGCTTGTTGTCCCGCCGCAAGGGGATGATATACTGCATGGACATCCTTTCGAGCTCCGTCACATTGGCCCGGGAGAAAAATCCCTTATCGGCAATATACACGCAGTCCTCCATCCCGCTTGTCACGATGGTGTTCCGCATGGCGGACACTTCCCGTATATTGCCCGCAAGCATCCGGTAATAAACGGGTTCGAGCGTAAGGGCATCGTAGAGGTAGAGCAGTACGGATTGCAGTTGAAAATCCATATTGGAATTGTATCCTTTCCGGGCCAATGGAATGTTATCCGATTGCAAAACCACACCGGTGGCATCCATTAAAACGATACGCCGCTTTTTATCCTCTGGTTTCATGAATTCGTGGATGGAACTCTGCATCCGCCCCAGCTCAAAAAGCATATCGGATATTTTTTGGTCATATATTTTATCTTTCCACTCCAATAAGTCCAATATGGATGATTGCTCCAAATGGAAAGGTATGTTCTTTAACGGTGACTGGTAACCCATGCGGCAATATGCCATAAAGACAATGAACTTCCAGTGTGCCGGGTCGAACGCATAAAAACCGATGTACCACTCTTTTCCAGTATAAAGTTTAGGCGGAGTGTACGATAATATCGGTAATAGGGAGTTTCGGGGTTGTTGAAAATTCGACATTTTTTTTTACGCCTCTAAAATTCAGCATTCCGGAAGCGTAAAAAAAGAATTATCGTGTGTGTCCCGTATCTGTCCCGGCACTTTACTGCGACCAGTCGCAAATGCTTTTCCGTGGCAGATTTCAGACTTTTTTGTCGGGATGACTGGATTCGAACCAGCGACCACTCGCCCCCCAGACGAGTACTCTAAACCGGACTGAGCTACATCCCGAAAAAGTGAATGCAAAAGTAGCACTTTATTTTTAATCTTACAAATTTAGTTTCGCCTTTGTTTTACGTATCTTTTAACCTAATTATACATGACTTATAATTAGGTTTTTATATCATCTCTTTAACCCATTTACAGACAACATCATTGGCTTCAAAAGCAAACTCCTGCCCTTTAGTGGCAGAAACAAAACAATCATCTCTCCATGAATTGAGGTTGTAACTGATTTGAATTTGCCGAAAGAACTCGGGGTAAGTTCCAAACACTTCTCTTGCACCCCTCTTTTGTAAGCACTAACTTATCTGAGAACCGCAGACAGTCAGTACCCGGAAGTTTCCCCGGATACAAACCCAATTTCGGCGACGAAAGATATATGATGTTTGGACGTTCCCATCTCTCTGGCTTGACATGTGGATGTTCCCCTAACCATTGCGGAACATCATCGGGATTATCCAGAATTTTGCCTACTTGAAAATAACCATATATAACATGCAAATCCGGAGCATCTTTTTTATAAGACAATTGTCCGTCCACATATTCAGTTTGTCTGAACCAACCAAAGAACAAAAACAGATCCCCTATGCCAACTCCTTGATTTTTCAAATGGGTCAACGCCGCGCTTTCTTGCCCAAATGCGGGTTCCCATTCCGTGCCCCGGTATTTTACCGTTTTCCTTATATCGGGGTCTAAGTGACAACAATAGTTTTCTTTGATTTTTAATTTGGATTTAACTCTTTGATAATCTCATAATAAGACTTGTCATTATGGGATAAATCAATAAATTTAGTCTCCACATCCACCTTAGAGGGTATAGGTAAGGAGAGCAATGTGCTATCCGGAAGGATTGGGCTCGATATTTGTCCATATTGTGAATCAAACCCTTTTCTACTTAAAATAACTTTCATTTTGCATCAGTTTTATCACATAAATCAGCGCGTTGTTTCACATAATTAATAAACCCGGAAGCATCTTCCATAACGACTCCATAGCTGGTCTGAGCTTTAGGAAGTCTGGGACGTAGTCCAATCGGGATGATCAGTGGTTTCAGACAGCTGAAATAATAAAACTCCTCACAGACAAGTACATATTTTCCTTTCAGGTCTTTTTCCATCTTACTTTCATCATGATTAATGTTTTTAATCAGCATAAAGTTTCCAGCCTCGCCGGGTTGATAAATGTTATCACCATAGCGTTCTAAAATGCTTGTATCGTCAGTATAAACAGGTCTTTTCTGCGGATATTCAACCCAGTATTCAGCGAAGGTCAACTTTTTTGTTATCCGTGCCAAATAAATAAGTTTCTCTTCTCCGACTTCGGTTGGATTATGGACTATACTTTTTGAAGTCCAACCGGCAATCCAATTACCAACCTGGGTATTGCGACGCAATGAGGGCTTGCATGTAGCCAGTGTCAACACACCAAATAGAGTATTAGGTGCAAAGCGAGTATCACGCGCCATTTTGTAGCTGTACAGCTTGTTTTCCTGTGTTTTCATACGAAATTTGTTGTTTGTTTGAGAATCTGTTAAAAACTCAATCGCCACAGTAGGTATTATTTTTATACTCTCTGAAAACTGAGTTTTACGCAGTCTGATTATTATTTGTTTTATTACTTTACTCCATACATCTTGCAATAGTAAAAGAAAGTTGCAATTCTTACACCTCCCTCTTCTTTTTTGTATTTCAAACATTGGTTGTATTGAATATCACAATCGGTAGGATCATATCTCTCATATCTTGAACTTACCATATGAAACCAATACTTTCCTTCTTCTCCAAATTCATACGCGAGTACACAATACCTTTGTGCTCAGATAATAAAGGATATTCCAACTATTACCCATAGATTAAATATTTTGATTGATTTTTATCTCTACCTTATTTATAGTTTTTGAAGAGGTGAGAATTCTCTGCTGCAAATGTTCTTCAATCGGTAATTTTGAATAGCTCGCAGAATTTTCGCTATGAATAGGAATAATTCCGAGAGTTGGATTGACAAGATTACACACTTCTGCAAGAAATTCCGGAGAGGCGTGTCCGCTTGTATGTAATTTCTCCATGTTCGGAAACATAGAAACGAACTCTATATATCGCTGTATAGCGTGTTTCCCGTTATCATTTATATATTCTTTCCACATAGAGTATATCAGCACCGTATCCTTAGGTTCTAACCGGGATACAAGTGTTTGATAATAATCTTTAAACTTATCGGTTGCCCGAACAAACATACAAAATCCCTTATCCTCCATCCAATGAATTAGTTTTGTATTCTTTGAATTGAAGTCATAGACCTTATCGAAGCGGAATAACGAAGTATGATTACCTGCCGATTGAGTAAATATCTCTAATATATTTTTTTGGAAACGGTCGCATATAAGAGGTCTGTTTCTTAAATTTTTATTCGCAGCATAGAACGATGCCAGCCGCTCCATATCCGTAGAAGAACACATTACAAATACGTTCCTGTATCGTGCCATTATTTGAGAGGCTTCTCGTTGTAGCTCATTTTCACTCATTACCCTTTCGCCAAGCCTTGAAAGCATAGTTCCCTCGGTAATTAAAAAGTCAACTTTACCTCTTGGTAAGATAAGTTTCTTTATGGTTGGCAATAAACCTTTACTCAAATATCCATGTCCTCTGAAATCGCCTATATGTAATACTTTTTTATCATCTACTTCAATTAGAAACATATAGGCATCATAAGCGGAATGACTTACAAAATAAGGGGTAACTTTTATATTTCTTACATTTATAGTCTGTTCAGGAATGAGAACGCTCATTTTCTCAAGTTTGGAGATCTCTTCTTGCGATAATTTCTTCCGACCTTTGATATATGATAATTGCCGATGTTTGCAGAGTGTAACCTGTTTGGCAACTTTACCTATATATTGTGGAACGTTATCCGGTACATAATGGAATAAACCTAAATGATCGCCGTGATAATGTGTATAGAAAATCGCATCAATGCCTTGTGTGATTTTCCCTATTGCTTCTCGGTTCGCTAAATCGTCATCCACAATTCCCTCTCCATCCGGCAAGTTTTGCCCCAGATCAATTAATATCCGGGAATTGTCGGTTGCTATTTCCGTTATGCAGCCCCCAATTTGGTCTATGCCTCTATGGATAGTTATCTTCATAATACAATGTAAGAATATTCTATATTCTCCATTTTTTGGATATGGCTATCATTAAGGAGAGTTATGACAGCGGGGGATATTAACGGGTGAAGTCTTTCTGCAAGAAAATGACCTTTAATAAAATGTATTTTATTTGAATTCAAAGAATTATATAAAATATCAAAATTTCTATATTCGCATTCTTTCGCATTTGGAGGATACTTAATTCTCTGATTCTTAATATCGTTCATAATGTTCACATAATACATCAATTCGGATATAATGCCTACCATTATATTATTGGATTTCTTCAATTCAAAAATATGCAAAGTATCGCAACGTAAAGCCCATATGTCGATCTGGCTTTTACCACGTGGCATTACGCAACTGGCTTTTGACACGACATTGTTAAACACGCCTACGGGGAGTTGTTGATCAATTATATCATAGTTTCCTTTCTGATTAGCTATATAATCTCTTTCAAGAATAGCCTCATCACCTTGCGCTTCTTTGTCAGCTTCATCACATGGAAAATTTATAACCCAATTTTTGAGATTCTCCCCGTAATAATCCATATTAAACAAAGAACCGTTTTCAGCCCAATCATAGGTTTGAATAAATTTCCATATACGATATTTAAATCTCTCATAATGTAGTAAATTCGATTTGTGAGTAGTCGGATTCCAACAAATTAAGACCTTTTCAATCAAATCGGGAAGCCACGCCTTTAAACAAAGAGCCCAACCTTCAAAAGCTGATTCATTCGATTGCATATTCGCACAGACTCCTTTATCTGAAAGGTTAATTCTGAGGATGCCATCTGATACTTCAAAATCAATAGATTCTGGCAGCTTTACATTAGTGTTTTGACTGATTTGACGGAGTATGCAAACTATTTCTGGATTTTTCATTATTCTTTAAACTCTGCTTTTAATTCCCTATTAATAGCTTGTAGAGGCTTCTTAAATGCGACTTCCATCTTAACCATGCTTGCTATCAGGAAATCGACCATTTTATCCCAATCATCTTTTTCATATAGACTGACATTGCGTAGCTCCTGTTTTATTCTACATGCTTTTTTATTTTCCAATCGCTCCCACTCCAGAGCACCTGTTTGCGCTTCAATCTCATCTTTGCGTCTAAGCAGTTTGTCAAAAACAAATTTATTCTCTTCGGTATTACTTCTTGACATATAAACTTCAGTTCTGGCATAGTTTTTCGCTATAGAGAAAACAAATCCTACACCACTAACGCCAGAACCGGCTGTAATCCAATTATCTTTTGAAGGACTGACATTTGCAAAAAGACTGGTTTTCGTATTCAACTTTGGCAGCAATAATTTCCAAAACTCAATCCTTATTTTATGCCTTATCACTTGTTCCTCTTGAGTGCTTTGTTCTTCTTGGGCTTTTTCTGCCATTTTTATGGTGTATTCTTCCACCTCATGAACAGGTATAATTTGTTCAATATTGAGAAATATTTGTTCATCAAAAGAAAATGGAGTTGCTTTAAAACACTGAATTTTAAGATTGTATTTCTGTAACAGCCACAGGACGGTAGAAGTTACCTCCTTTCTATAATTGCCGGATACTAAAATGATTCTTTGGGTTTTGTTTAATTGGATTTCCTTAAAATCTTCTGCATCTAAAAAATCTGAAATATTGCTTTCTGCATTTTCAGAGTTTCCTTTTTTATCAAGGTAAGATTGATAAATATCCCTTATTTGCTGTTTTGACAAACTTGAACAGTATGAGGCATATTTTAAAACCTGCCAAGTTACATCTCTTCCACTATCGTCCAGTTTATTTTCAATGATAACTAAGTCCCCTTGTTTATCTATTGCAAGTAAATCAAGCCTTTCACGTGTATCATCAAATCCATCAAATTCCTTTTGGATGAACAACAATTCATCGTCTTCACCAAAGGCAGTAGGAGTATTTTCAAGCCATTCCTGTAAATGATCTCGTTCACGAAATTTCAGATCTGAGAAAGTACAGCATTTGATCTTATTTATTCTATTCTTCTCTTTATCTAGGACAAACATTCTATGCAGTTTTAGGGTTGTATTATTTAATCATTTAGAGAAAATATGATGAAAAATTTTCCCAATGATTTTCGCCTATAAAATTAGCAAATTTTTGGGAACCAGCCATCATTATCTCTTAATACCTTTGTTTTTGCCTATTTCTGTCTCTTTCTGTCGGGTGTATTCGTGCATATTGAGGAACTTATCCCAGGTTTCGTCCTTACGGTTATACATATCCTGCACTTTTTCGTAAACTACGGCTTTTCTTTAAAAGCCCTTCGGGGTCGCTGCGGTTAAACTCTGATTGCAGCAATACCCACTACACTAAGCATAGCGGGTGTAGTATGTCGACAAATTTAGATAGCTTCACAAATATTCTTTTTGGGAACGTCCAACAGCCCCGGATATTGGAGGTGTTGATTTTCCGCCTGCGCGTAATAATCCACAGGTTATCATCAAAGAACGTTTGCAAATTGTCGGTGGTGGGTTTTTTACATCCGTATACGATAAGCCGGTGAAAATAGAAAAAACGAAGAGGTCGCGCACCAGTTCATATGTTTTGTTTTTCATCGGAGCCTCTATAAGCGTTTGTATTTCTTCCTCTGTAAGATATCCTCTGTCCTCGCTTTCGGGACTGTTGATATATCCAGCAGCAAAGGGGTTAAATGGCAATATCCATCAGCATTAAGAAAATGTCTCAAAAATAGAAATTAAGCTCTTGAAAATTGAATATTTAAAGTCGTTCTCGGACAGGGAAATCAATTAAAAAGAGAGGGTGGAGTCATAATTGAATTTTTTTAGATTAATCATCTGATTATTAAATTATAAGCTAAATTAATCTTCTCTCCTAAAAGTATTTCAGTCTAAGCTTCTGAAATCTCCTTGACTAAGTTTGGGTTAGACTTATTAGTAAAACTTATTGGTGTTCAAATTATAAGACAAATAATCCTGAATTCTTCTTAAATTCATACTGGTATTTCTTCTATATCAAATGATATATCCTCAGAACTCAGCATAGTTACAATTCTTTCCATGTCTTCCTTATAGAAGAAAAGTCCTGCAGGATACCTTTCCTTTTCACCTTTAATCTTCATTATCATGGTCATTCTATACTTAGGCATTGGCAGAGGCATGTCTGACATACCTGCTCTAAACGATCTTTCTTCTACTTCAGGAAGCTCACAACCCATTTCTTCAAACGATTCGACCATGTACTCTTGGTCTGTTAATTCAATTACAATGCACTGTTTACCGAATTTTCTAAACTTTCTTATTGTATCCAGAGTGTCACGTGAGTCACCCTCTATAAAAGCTACACAGTAATCTGCATATTTAGCGATTGACGAGTTCCTGACTAGTGGCGCTTTTATTCCGTACTTTTCATACTCTGGAATAAACACCTTTATATTAACTCCCAACTCACTTGCTAATTTTTCCGCAAGAGAATCTGTACCTTTTGTACCGCCTGACACAAATTCCGTATAGTTGCTTTTATCCAGCAGTGCAGGATAGAAACGTTCTATTCTTGACTTGAACCTCGTGTAAGAGGTTAATCGTCTTGAACCTATTATTGCTACTTTCATCTTTGAGATTTTATATGTCTGATAATACAAGATTTCTAAGTTTAACTTAGCAATTATCTTCTATGTTTGGGATAATTATTGCAAGTAAAGGCTGCCTTTTCTGCTGAGACAACCTCGTTATTCCAGACACCAAATATAATTGTACCGTACCTATGCTAATATCATACAGCTAACTGTTTTGAGGTTTGTGAGAATTTTTCTGACAACTCATCAAACGCCCGTCTCAGCGTGATTAATTCATCGGGAGTAAACTTCGCAGGTTTCCCATGAACCAGATTTCCGTTCATTCTCTGGTAAAACCATGACGCAGACTTGCCGAAGTATATTTTTGAAAGATGTGAAACGGAAACTATAGGGAGTATATCGACAAGCAGGTCCCGGACATTAAGCGTATCGTTTATACCCATAACTTCGGTACGAATCCGGCCAAACTCAGCATCAGTAGCCTGTATCACTTCTTTACGCTGTTCAATAGTTAGTGAGAAAAGTTCTTATTATTGGAATTATTGTTGATTGACGTTACATTGTAAGGGTCGACGCTTTCAATTCGTCTGCCATTCTGCTAAATGCCTCTTTTGTTTTTAATGCCGTAGGTTGTATCTCACACGCCAAGAACAATGCCCGGTTCAATATTAAGTTGCTTGCTGATAGTGCGGGCGACTTTCAGAGTAGGCTCGGTTTTACCCGTCAGGAAGTTACTGATACGTGATTGGCTAAGTCCGAGCATCTCGGCAAGTTTCTCTTGTGTGAGATTCATTTCGTGCATCCGGAGCTTCATAACGTCGGGCAACGACGGGGTGCCCATCGGATAATGCTCGTCTTCATATTCTTCGGCAAGTTCAACGAGCAAATCAAGTTCCATGACCCGATGATCGTTCATGGGCGTATTTTCTTCCACTTGCTCCATCAATTCTTCAATCCGTAACATGATGGCATCATATTTATTTTTGTCTTTTATTGTCGCCATAATCATATTTTTTTGATGTCTTTTATTTTATCGTATTGTGTATGCGTTCCAACAAACCGGATCAATACGGCTTAGATTGTAAACTGGATGATAGTCACTATTCGGTAATCGTTTCCTTTAATGTTGAATATATATCGCTTGTTGCCTACATTATCTACAGTATTGAATGTTTTTTTTATATCGGTAAAACATGTCCATTGCTCCTTTTTTACTATCCTGTACCAGTTTTCCAAAGGTATTTTGGAATCGGGGTATTGGGAGTAAAAATCCTGCAAGGCCTTTTTCGATATGATTCTCATCTTTTTTCATCATTATTTTATGCGACTAAGATACAAAATAAATATTTATTATACGAATATATTATTTAGGGTCTGCTGAATTATAGATATTTACACTTATAATCAGCGAATTAATCGTCAAATTATTTGCATAACTGCAAGAAATTGAGTATTTTTACT